>JBEKEC010000105.1:0-2597 GCA_050014015.1 Tepidisphaeraceae bacterium | reverse complement strand
GCCAAGGCAACTTGGTCTTCACTACATTGGGATTTGCGACGAGGAACCCGCGCCCGGAACCAGCCACGCCAATTCCGCCCCTCGAAAAAAACTATTAGCCTCCAACTGACGAAGTTGGGCTACTCCGGTGACGATCCCCTCTTTTCCCCCTCCCCATGTACTCAGGGGGAGGGCAGGGGTGGGGGTTCTTCCGTCGATTCAGCAGAATTTCAGCAGAGCCAGAAAAAGACTGAATTGACAGCTTTGTCTCTGTGTGCTCTGTGACCTCCGAGCGAACTAAAGGAGCGAACTGAAGTTGCCAGAGGACGCTCCCTGTCGCAAAATGGGGACGCGTTTGCGTGATTCGACTTGTGTCAGTTCTGTGATATTTCCCCGAAAAACGTGTTTTCTCTGAGATTTGCGGGAAATCGTCAGGCCAAAGATGGTCATATTGATATTATTTGTTTGCTTGGGGTTCACTGCATTGTTAGCATTCGAGAACTGTTGACTCTGGTCGGTATCCATTGAGTTAATCCGTTTGGATCTCGGTAGCGGATATCTGACCCATTTTGAGATTCGAGAATCCTCTTCAAAACATCGGAGGCCCGAAGATGTTACACAAAACTATTGCGTTCGCGTGCGTTGTTTCGTGGTCCGCCGCCGCTCTTGCCACGACCACCGCCTACAACGGCACCGCGCGGTGGTGGGTGAATGATTATGATTCCGGGCATAACGTCTGGGCGTTCACAACCCCCAAGGGGACCGAAACGATCACCTTCACTTCCGGCGGCTACGAAGCCGACGGCGCAACCTGGGCAGCCAAAACCTACGGCCCGGCCAATAAGTTCACGACCAACCCGTTGGCGGGGATTTCGCATATCAGCGGGTTCAGCGATGTGTACGTCGGACCTCTGGGCAGCGACGCCTTCGGATCGGCCTATGGCGCAAGCTTTCAAGCCGAGGGCTTGATTTACGGCACCAACTGGCAATGTTCCGTGACCGTCCAAGCCGGCGGCAAGGCCGCCAACGTTAAAGGCGCCTCATTTGACTCCAAGGCGGCCGCCGACGATCCGGATTACATGAGCCCAAGCGACTTCGCCAACGTGGCCTCCGGCGATACTGCCGACGTATACGTCCCCGTCTCGATCATGGCGCCCGACACGAATAATCCCAGTGGCTATTCGGTTTCGCCGACGGGAAGCACCGGCCTGAGCGTTTCGATCACGACCGCCACGACGTCTTACGACTTGTTTGACATGACGATGGACGGATCGACCGGAGACGCCACGATCACGCCCAGCCCGCTGGGCAGCAGCGTGAGCTATTACCTGCAAAGCTCGATTCTCGACGGCCCGCCCGATCCAACGCAAACGCCGATGAGTATTTCGCAACTTGAATCGGCCATCGACTCCGATTTCCAGAGCGGCCAGTTCGCTGACGAACTGGACATCGGCATCGTTTTTTCCAACATGCCCGTCCCAACGCAATTCCTCTCCGACGGCGTGAGCGTGGCGCAGATCGACATTGCCGCCAGCGCCGAGGACTCCGGCGTCGGCGTGCCCGAGCCGGGGACGTTGTCGATGCTGGCAGTATGCGGCGCGATCCTAGCAGCCCGTGGCAAAAGTCCCGCGCGGCGACGCGCCGCGGCTTTGGCTCGGGATCGAGGCGGAGAAACGACGAGTATTGATTGAAATACGCGGAGTTTCGACAACGAAGAGCCCGAGCCAAAGACGCAAGCGACGCCCGCGCGACTTTTGCCACGGGCTGCTCGGCAAGCGACGCCAGCATTGCAAAGCACGTTCATAGGTAAACGCTTGGACCAGCACATCCCTCAACGGATGATGGCTCGAACCAATGCCGCGTGATGGGCGCTCCGCTTCGCCTACCGCCGTTGCCTCATTCCCGGCGGTCAGTCCCTGAAAAGGACCTGCGGCCACAGGCCGCCCCTTCAGTTCTCCCCGGTCCGGCCGGCGGTGGCGCGGAGCGTCCACGAAAATGTTAAAATGCCCAAATGAGCGATCCTCTAAACGAACTGGGCCAGGCAAGAAGAAAAGCGGCGCAGGCATCGCCAAAGCCGTCGCTCACGCCAATCGACTATCTTAGCACCCAGCCACCGCCACAGCAGCAAGCGCCGCCCGAGACGCCGAAGTCATCCAGACACGAATTGATCTGCACATTCAAGACGGCATACATCGCAGGACTCGGCTTCTTCCTCGCAGCCGGCACAGTAGCCGTAGCAACATGGATCACGGCATTCGTCCTATTCGCATTCTTCATGGCGTCGTGCGGCTATGTCGCATCGCATGCCACGCCGGCTCCAACGCCGCCGGTATTCCCGTGGTCGCATCCGTAAAGTTGGGAGAATCGAACCGGGACGTGAGCGCTTCACCGCGCAACGCCCCGAATTTTTTCCTTGCAAGCCACCCAGAGTTAGGGTAATGTTCGCACCGCATGACTTGGCCAGTTACCAGATATTCGCCTTTGTCTTCCTGTCTACTGAAGATGTAAGAAGTGCGGGGCTTTGAATCGGATACGCTGTCTCTCGGTCACGAATGGCCCATTGGCCGGGAGACGGATATGCGACGGACAAACTTTATCGCGTTCGATGTGCACTGTGG
>JBEKEC010000104.1:0-2657 GCA_050014015.1 Tepidisphaeraceae bacterium | reverse complement strand
TTCGCCGCCGAAGAAATTGACGGCATTCTTCACGATGGACTCACCCTCCTTGACGAGATGACAGAAGACCAGTTGAACGAGCTTCTTCCCGTATTGTGCAAGGCGCTTGCGAAGGCCAGAGAGGGGGAGAACCATGAATAGCGATAACCCCGCCGAGGAGCTAACCGCAACCCTCGCGCAATTCACCGGAACCGAGCAATATCACCGCTACTGGTTCGGGATTTCGCACTTGACAGACGGCGTGAAATACCTTGCCGACACTGCAAAATGCTATTGGCTCCTTGACGCAATCGGGTCTTATCAGATGGAACTTGCAAAGCACCCCGACGAACGCATCCAAAGAATGCAGTTTTGGAACTTGAAGGTGAACGCCGACAAATCCGCCGTCCTGACATGCGTCGCGGATTCCGGCGAGCCGCCAGCGGTCACACAACAAATTCAGTGGACGGATTTCCCGCTTCCGGAAATTCAAATCTGGATTGGAACGGAGGGCAAAACGAAGATCGCGCTCTTGCCGAGCGAATACTGAGCAAGCCGGGTGATGCCTGCCCCGTAAGGGGCAGGTTCGCCCACACCTACTATGAAATCGACAATGAAACTGACTTATCCCATCATGAAACGAACAATGAAAACAATGAGTAAAACCAAATCCATGAAACGCAAATTCGGTTTCGACGACGCGTTTATCGAGTGTCTTTGGCATTCGAATGAAATCGCCATTCTGCTGGAGTGGCTCCACAAGCCGCTAGAGGCTTGGCTTGCCGACGTGAGTACATCGAGGGACACTAAATCCGCTCTCGCCCTCGATGCGGAGCTTGTTCCGATGAGGGAGCAACTCAAGAGAGTTTTCCGCAAGGTGACGCACATCAGGCCCCAAAGGCTCGACAAAGCCCTTGCGGTCGAATCGTGTCGTGATGACAAGGTGGCGCGTGCTCGTCTAAATCGACTCCAGGCGAGAACGAAAGACGAACCCCGCGATCTCATCTGACACCCAACCCAAGAACACGCCCGCCCCCGCAAGGGGCGGGTTTTTCTTGCGCGTCCGTTGAAGTCCAGCCCCGCCAGCAGAAGATTCCCCATGTCAGCGGCAGAGCTTTCCCGTATAGGGCCGTCATTCCGCGGCATCCGGCGTCAGTTTTTCCACCCTTGCCGCTGCATGACTCCTACGCTACGGCACTCCCCCGGCTCCGCCAGGACCGTGCCGGCATGGGCCGCCGCATCAATGGTCCTTGAGGCCCATGCCAGTCACCGCGGCCGCAACGTAGTCTGGTCGGCTTGCGATAATCAAAATTCTATTTCCGGCTCAATCTCTTTCTGCTCCTCAACACGTTCCCTAAGCGGCTCCGCATGGCTCATTTCAGCTTTTAGTCGCTCCTCATCCTTTGGATGTGGCTTCAAGTGCTCCGGTTTCTCATCCCGCTGTTGTTTCGCCGACGGTTCCCGCGTCTGTCGTTCTTGCTCCTCATTCCTTTGCCGGAGCATCTCATCCGCCCGCTTTTGCGCCCTTTGCAATTCCTCCCGATAGTCTTCCGGCAGCGGTTTCGGGCTCGGCGTTTTCTCGACCAGTTCCATCGCCGAACGTCTCTGGCTCGAAGGCTGCACCGCGTCCAACAGTTCCGCCTTGTTGTTGGTGACGACGTCCATCCGGTCTATGCCGCGAGAAGTCGAGACATAGAATTGCTCGCGGCTGGCGGCACCGAATGACACCGAACTCTCCGCCACAATCACGTGTTTCACCGTTCTTGACTGTGCCCCATGCGAGGTTCTCGCGTAGCCGTGCGCCAGGTGCGAAAAGTCACGACTTAACACCATGCCGTTGTCCAATTTCAGATCGCCGAATTGGTCGAACCCCGTCAGCGTATAAACACTCCCGCGGAAGACCTTGCTGCGCCCATACTCCGTGCGGCCGCCTTTGGTGATGCGAATACGATCGCCGGCAGCCAGCATTTCAACATCGGCCTGATAGACCTGGAAGCGATCTTCATACATCCGCACGTCCCAATTGTGCGTGGCCCCACTTGGCTTCTTCACATAGATGTTGCCCGTTTCGTAATCAATCGAATCAATCACCATGCGCGTGCCCGCCTGTGTCCCAGGCGTGGCACGGATAAGTTCAATGATCCAACCCGGCCGATAAGTGCGCCAGTCGGCACGGTCCGCCGGCGACATGTCGATTTCCTTCAGCACCTCCACCGGCCGCTCGTCCTTGAGTTCCCCTTCCGCCTTCAGGGCGGTCCGAATTTCCTCCGTCACCAGCCGTCCCTCGAAATGCGTCGGCGCCACCACCAGCGGCGGACGCCCTTTCTCCTTCGCCGACTTCACATACATCTGCGCAATCGCCTTGTAGCGTGTTTCAAAAGGAATTTCGTGGATGCACCCCTCGGCATCCATTTTGAGAAAACCTTCGCGCACGCGCCCCTGAGAAAGCAATTCCATGTTCTCCCGGTACTTCCCCGTCTGCCGCAGGATTTTGGTCACGAATGCCGGTTTCAAATCCGCAAACTCGTAAAGCACCCGCAGGGCGTCGCCCCGCTCCACGGCCCGATGCTGGCCGATATCCGCCGAGAACACGATCCGGGCGCCCTGCTTTTGCGCCAACTCGAAAAGCTGGTGCATCGACCGGGCCGAAAGCTGTCCCGCCTCGTCCACCCACCAGA
>JBEKEC010000103.1:0-2672 GCA_050014015.1 Tepidisphaeraceae bacterium | reverse complement strand
CCATGAGGCGTATCCTTTTCTGTCCCGCGTGGGACGCTGGTGAACCGCTAAGCACGATCCACCGAAGGTACGCCGCTTTTATTCAGCCGCCAACCATCCACGACTTTCGGTTATAGCTCCGGTGGAACCCCCCTTGCAATCGGGGCATTTGCTATTTGGATTTCACGGCGGCAGTCGAAAACGGCAGAACACAGGCTGAACCTCGATCTTTTCGACCGCCGTTTCAAGGTCTATTTGGCCGTTCTCGCGTTCATCAATAGCATCTACAAAAAAATGGGCGAAAGTGACGAAGCGCGGATTGATTTTATTCGGGTATTAACGGAAGCGGAATTCCTGTTTCCGATGAAGGTGACCCATCCTCTCCGTGCATTATTGAAAAGCTCGTTAGACCTGAGATTGACGCGGAGGAAACTTGGTGTCGAGATCGAGAGTGCCAGGAAAAATATGTTACCCGGCTCCCACAACGACGTGATTTCCCTTACCGACAAAGAAAAGGAATTGATAAATTGGATTACTGAGCAGGAAGCGAAGCTCAGCGAGCTTTTTTTGGACTATTTGGACTTCCGCAACGTAAAATAATTCGAACTGCAAAGCGGAAAACCGTAAGCGGGACAGGTCCAATTAGGTCGTGCCCGATATATTGGACCTGACCCGTTTTCGCATCCGAACTATGCGTGGCATCACCGCACATTATTGGCAAAAATGGGCCGTGGCGACGGAAATCTTGAATGTCCCCTTTACGATACCGATCAGACGAGAGTCGGATGGTTGGCGCGTATCCACGCATTGACTTCCCTGCGGAGCTGCTGAGCGAACTTGAGCATGCCATCGGCTTCGGTGTCGGAGATGAGTCCAGCCCGCTCGTAGTCCGACGCGTTTCGCATCTTGCGATAGTCATCAAACTCGGCGACCGCGCCGGCGTCGAGTTGGAGCGTTAGGGCGAGTGATTGAATCACGCGGAAGTGGTGCCCGGCCCGCGCCGCCTGGTAGCCCGCCGCAGCCAGGGCGGCGGTCGCAAGCTGCAGGGCCGCGTTGTACGCGATGTTCAGCCGCCAGTCCGCAATGAGGCCCGCGGTCTGGCAAGCCGAGATATCGCGGTCGGCCACGCCGAACAGGTCAGCGATTTCCTGCTTGCTGGGGCGGTGCGGTTTCAGCCACCCGGACTGCACCCAATTCTGAAAGCTCATGCTCGCCACCGATCAGAAAAACCTTCTCGCCTTCCATCACGCGGGTGATGAAGTGATGCCCATCAGACAATTTCCGACGGAACTCCGCGGTTCGGTAGACCGTCGGGTTTACCTCGCGCCGCAGCGATTCCTGAGCGGGTCGCAACAGCGGAGATATATTGGACAGACTAATCTCATCGCCTATGACCATCACGTCGATGTCGCTCTCGGCCCGCTCATGATGCCGGGCCATCGAGCCGAAGATGAACGCGACCCGGACTTTCCCCGCCAGCGGCCGCATTGCTTCACGCAGCACTCCAGCCGCTCCCAACGTCTTGCGGACCAGCCCATGCAGTTCCGGGTAGATCGAACCATTCTGGTTGACTTGGTAGTATGCCTGTCGTCCCTCGACCGTCCGGGTCAAAATGCCGCCGGCGACCAGCCGGGCAAGTTCGCGCTGAACGGACCCGGAACCGAGCGCAAGCGAACGGACCACCTGACGCTGATAGAACCGCTCGTCCGGATGGTCGAAGAAAAATCCCAGCACCGCCTGCCGGGTGGCCCCGAATAGAGCCGCCGCGGCATCGGAATCAGCGAGGGAATGACGAGTACCCATAACGGGTTTGATATTACCCAATATGGGTTTTGTGGGCAAGATTCTCAGCGAGTTACCCGCCGGAATCCCAATTGGGGCGTTGCCGGCTGAACCTCTCCGCCCGGCGCGATACGAACTATGCGCGGCATCACCGCAGTTTATGGCCAAAAGTGGGCCGTGGCGACGGAAATCTTGAATGTCCCCTTTATGCGAACGGTTTGCGCAAAACCGCCACCAATTGCCGATCGAGGTCGGGCATGAGGGCTTCGAGCGGGGTGCGCCTGGCGCGGACGGCGATGGCGATGGTCCAGGCCAGGAGTACGCCGGCGATGGTGAGGTTCTGCCACGAATAGAATTCCCAGGACAGATGCGTATTGTCGAACATCCAATTGGAGAATGGCCAGAAGTAGAAGATTCCCCAGCCGGGGCCGGAGCCGAAGATGTCCATGTCCAGGTGAAGGTGGAACAAGGCAAGGTAGAGAATGAAAAGTCGGATCGTCTTTCCGGAAACGGCCGCAAGCACCAGGGAGGTGAGAATGGCGAACGGAAGGTTGTGGCAAATGCGATGATGCCAATTCCAATATGATTGTTGGCCGCCGAGGATGCTGAGGCCGTCCAGATCGGCGATGCTGGCGGCGATCATCGACATGAGGCGTTGCCGAGGCGAAAGGCGTGGCAGGCAATTCGCCGCGCACCAGCCGGACATAATATGAACGGGGATTTGCAAGTGGGAAATTGTATCAGACCGCTCACCCTTCACCCATCGACCTTCGACCCCCACCCCAACCCTGGGCTGATGAAAACCCTCGATGTTTTCGCTGAGATCGGGTTGGGCGAGCGTCGCTGATTTGTTGCGCCTCGTGGAGACGGCCAAACCAAGAGACAAACCACGGCGCGAAGAGCGCGAAGTT
>JBEKEC010000102.1:0-2819 GCA_050014015.1 Tepidisphaeraceae bacterium | reverse complement strand
GCGTCATAGACCCGGAGCCGTTGTTGCTGCTGACTTTGGAGGTCGCCCGGCACGATCCACGGACTTTCGACGCGGTTCTGGATTGGCTTCTGACAAACGGCCGATGGATCAATGTCGCCCGGCTTTCAGCGTTGTCTGATGCGGACAGGATTTGCGCCCCAGAGGTATTGGGGGCTGTCGCTGCAACGCTGTCGAAGCACGACAAGACACCCAAATGGCGCAACTTGGCGGCCAGATCAAAGCCACTCCACGACAAATCGCCTGAAGCGTTATTCCGTAAGAACGGCCAGCCGTTGTTCTTGCCCGGCTCGGAAGAAGACGCTATTTTCAAGTCCTATGGATTGCTCCGCACACCTGTTGAAACGCGCGGTCTTTCGTCACCCGCCTTGGCGTCGCCGGCATCGGACTGGAGCGCCGCGAACTTTATGTTCAAATCAAGGGCTTTGTTTGGAGTGAGCATTCGCGCGGATGTTTTCACCTTCATTGTGCTGCATGGCGCAGGCAATCCGACGCGAATCGCCCGCGAATTCGGCTATTCTCAGCGGCGTGTGCAAGATGCCCTGTTGGACTTGACATCTGCCGGTGTCTTTCAGGTCCGTAATGTGGGCAATGCAAAGGAGTATTTTGCCGATTCGGAACGGGTGTTGCGTTTTCTCGGCGCCACCGAGGACGGGATTTGCTGGTTTGATTGGAGAACTCAAGCCCGGGCATTAAGCACCGTGTGGCGCCGTGTCTTCGCCATGCGCGAGGAGAATTTAACGGCCTACATTTTGGAATCGGAACAGGAAAAAATCCTCCACGAGGTCGAGAATGACCTGTTGCGGGCGATCCCAAAACGTCCCGTCACCAGCCGAGGCGGCGCTGACCTTCGGCCGCGAAAACCCGGCGGTCTGATCGAAGCGATGCAAAGGACCTTGCCGGCGCCCGGGGACTTTAATTGGCAACGATTGTGGGTGGTCCGCGGAGGCAGAGTCAGCCTCGCGGATGGCGGATTTCCTTACCTCTCTTCGGTTCCATGGGACGCATCCCGACCAGAAGTGGTGCCGTATGAGTCCATCGCGTCCATTCCATGCCTTGTCTTGTTGGGCGAGCCAGGGATGGGAAAGAGCCATGCAATCAGAGCGGCGGCGAAAGCAGCTCAAGCTTCCATGTATGCGACGAAGGCGAAGGCGCTCTTTCTCGATCTTAAATCGTATGGAAGCGAAGAGCGGTTGAAATCGGAATTGTTTGGTTCACCCGAGTTCCGGGGATGGTCCACCGGCGAATATCAACTGCAAGTGTTCCTTGACAGCTTGGACGAGGCGCTCTTGAGCCAGCAAACCATCGCCGGATTATTGGCTGAGGAGATCGGCCAACTCCCCACAGTGAAAGGTCTGTCTCTCCGTGTTGCCTGCCGGACGGCGGACTGGCCCCCGGAATTGGAGCAAGCCCTGAAATCGAAATGGCCCGAACCCGACTTCGGCGTGTACGAATTGGCTCCGCTGACCAGAAACGATGTCAGCGAAGCAGCCAAAAGAAGTGGTATTGACGCAAATGCCTTCCAGTGTTTGATTGACGACCATGACCTGGTTCCTTTGGCCTGCAAACCGATTACGCTCAAATTCCTGCTTCTAACCTTCCAACGAGGCACTTTGCGTGGCTTTAGCCAAAAGCAACTGTACGCGGAAGGCTGCCGCGTCCTCTGCGAGGAGCAAAGCCCAAGCCGAAGACGGGCGAAAGGAGTTTGCAAGCTCACGCGCGACCAACGGTTTCAAATCGCAACTCGAATTGCGGCCGCGACTATTTTGTGCCAGCGGGACGCGATCTGGACGGAAGCAAATTGTGGCGATCCGTTGGAATCAGACGTGACCGTGGACGAATTATGTGCGGGGCCTCTTTCCGAAACCGGAGTTCCCCTCACCCGCGAAAATCTGAAGGAAACCCTCGACACGGGATTGTTCTGCTCTCGCGGAAAAAACCGATTGGGATGGGCGCATCAAACGTACGCCGAGTTTTTGGCCGCCCAGTATCTTCATGACAGCAAGATACCGCTTGAGAAAATGCTCAAGTTGTTGGTCTATCACGGAGATGCCGAGGGAAAAGTGGTTCCGCAACTCCATGAAACCGCGGCCTGGCTGGCGACGATGGATGACTCGGTCCGTGAAGCGATCATTACAACCGAGCCGGAAATCCTGCTACGCAGCGACATTTCATCAGCCGTCGATGACGACAAGGAACGACTCGTGGCACTTCTGTTGAAACAACTCGATGATGGAACTATTGATAACCTTCCTTCCCGTCAGAGATGGCCAAAGCTCAAACATCCAAAGATGGCAGATCAATTGCGCCGTTACGTTCTGGATAAGTCGAAGCGATCGAGTGTTCGTTTGAACGCAATCAATCTCGCTATTGCCTGTGAACTGACAGGATTGGCCACTGACTTGGTAGAGGTGGCCCTTGACGCGACCGAGTTTCGACCGCTTCGTGAATGTGCGGCCTGCTTTGTTGCCGATCTCGGTCCACCGACAGAAAAGCAGCGATTGAAGCCCCTTGTCCATCTTTCCGCGAAAGAAGACCCTGACGACGAATTGAAGGGCTGCGCTCTCAGAGCGTGTTGGCCCGATCAAATGTCCGCCGCCGAACTTTTTTCAGTGCTGACGCTTCCAGCAGAATATGGGGTCCATGGCGCGTACTGCCGTTTCCTGTCGTATCAGCTCATTCGCAACATGAAAACGGAAGAGTTGGCCCTTGCGCTTAAGTGGGTGCAAGAGCAGAAGCCAATGCACGAGCTTGCCCATTGGTGTGGCGAACTTTTGGACGGAATCCTAATAATCGCTGCA
>JBEKEC010000101.1:0-3659 GCA_050014015.1 Tepidisphaeraceae bacterium | reverse complement strand
GGCGCCGTCATTGGTGGTTTTGTATAACCCGCCGATGTCGGTCCGCGCGTAGATGGTGTTCTGATTATTGGGGTCGTAGAAAACTCCATCGACGAACCCGCCCCCGCCGATGTTGACGTTTTGCTAGGTATAGGAGGCGCTTAAAAAGACCCTCTGCTCCAATGACTCAACGCACTTCCCCCGCTGACGATGCCGATTCCTGCGCCCTCCAAACGGAAAGCTCGAGTTACAAATGTGTTTCCGTTTCGCACGCATAAACCCTCCGGGTTGAAATTCCGACATACAACCGATGCGAAATCCGCGGGTGAAGAAGGTCAATTACAGGTCGTTAATCCTCCGTAGTTATATTATCCGCCAGTTCAATTTCGCATTTCAATCCGATCGCTTTGCCAAAAACAATGCAAAACATGGATGCACGATCCGGCCGGCCGTGATGGCCGGCTCATTCGTTCAAGGTTTGACTCTCGAGAGCGTTTTGCCTGGCCAAATGACCGCTATTCAGCGATCACCAAATCCGAGGTATCGTCAGCGTGCGTGGCCAGCCCCTTGTTCATACTGTCGATCCCTTCAGTGCTGTCCTTCAAAACCCAGGCATGACCGAGCCCGGGGAGCTTCACTTCCACGCCTGTTTTGTTCAACTCCGGATCATTGAACAGCACAACGGAGATTGGCGGTTTACCTTGCCTGGCGGCCTCGGCGATCGCGTCGTCGAGACGCTTTTTGGCCGAGTCCGTGTATCTCATCAGGAAGGGGCAAAACGTCTCGTGGCCGTGATCATAGCTGTA
The DNA here is from genome assembly GCA_050014015.1 of Tepidisphaeraceae bacterium. GTDB lineage: Bacteria > Planctomycetota > Phycisphaerae > Tepidisphaerales > Tepidisphaeraceae > PALSA-1353. The sequence continues at coordinate 2,874 of JBEKEC010000101.1, read as the reverse complement.
GAGCATCGCTCTTACCGCCGGTTTGCCGTTGTGATCGAACGGAGGGGTCTGGTAACTCGAGTCCAGAAACCAGGTCTGTCCATCGTCATCAGTGAAATAGGCCTTGTCTCCCTTGATCCGGTGCGCCGGCATCTGGCTATAAACCAAAATGAGCGCCGCGACGGCCAATATAAGGATTGAAACTCCCAAACCGACGGACTTCCTCGCATTGATCGCTTCTCTAACGCTCATATCCGACGCTCCGGGAGTCGCGGGACTACGCCTATAAAACCTGCGCCGCTGTCGAACGGCATTCGCGTTTTTTTGTCAGTCCGAAGCGCCGACCGGCCAGTTCACGTTCACGCTAAGCATTTTTGCGGTAACTGTACCGATTACGTAAGGCGAAACGTGGCCATCGGCAAACAGGATGTTGCAGGTTGTATTATTCATGTGCCTGAACCGCATTTCACATTGGTACTGACCACCTCCGTTTGATCCACCATAGTCGGGATTTGTAAAATCGACGTTGTCGTATATCTCCCCCTTAAGCGATGCGCCAGTGAGGCTCGAACTGGTTGCCCCTGCGTCGGTGGTGTTACCGCCGCCAAGCAAAATGCGGCGTGCATATCCGCTGTAGGCATGATAATAAGGTATGGGAAACGCAAATCCCACCGAGGTATTCTGAGGATAATCGTAAGTCCAATCCTCCATCGCATAGGTTATCGGAAGATCGGAGTCTTGTGAACCAATGGACGCTGCGCCCATCATCTGAATGCGATTGTCCCAGACCATGGCAACTTCGGCTGGTCGCTGAACCGACCCGGCGGTGCGAATATTAAACGTCTTCTGGTAGGGGATCGCAGCATTCATGACCAAATATTGGTTTCCAAAGATTCGGGTATTGGCAATATAATCACAAGAACGCGGATCGCGCGCTCCATAACTGTTGACTTCCGGGTCGTCAAAAATCGCCGCTAAAGCGAGTGGTTGGTTGACGTGAACGCCGCCTGCGGGATTGGGTGCTTGGCCGAGCATCAGGCTGAGCGTATCGGACCAATACCACCAGGGTGACGACCCGGTATCCTGCACAAATCCGTATGGATAATAGCCCTTATTGTCCGAGACATATTCATTGACGGCTTGTCCGATGTTTCGCAAATTGGACGCGCAGGCAATCAGATTTGCCTGCTGGCGGGCCTTTCCCAGCGCCGGCAAAAGGATTGAGATCAACAAGGCGATGATGGCGATCACCACCAGCAATTCGACCAGGGTAAAACCTCTCGGAAAACGTTTGCTGCTCATAAAAGCTCCTCTACCGGTCTATTTTCCTTCAAATCATATCGCGAATCAAGCGAGTGCGGAGCCCACGGCGGCAAAGCCACTCGATGTTGTGATTTTATGGATTGGCTGCGACGGCGGCCTGCTCGACTCCCTCACGATCAGGGTTTCTTCCATTTTCAGGCTACGGCCTGATGCTTCCCGCTTTCCGCTCATTGCATCCAACAATATTTCGGCAGCGGCGCAGCCCATCGCCGCCGACGGAACGTCGACGGCCGTCAACGATGGGATTGACAGACTCAACACAGGATCGTTGTTAAGACAGACCAAACTGAAATCCCTGGGCACCGACAGGCCCATGTCACGCACTTCTCGCAGCAAAGACATCGCGCCGTAATGCGAATACGCCAACACGGCGGTGGCTTTCCCGTCGATAACGGCATGGAGAAGGAAACGTTCGTAATATAACCCCCACTGAGCGGTGCGGTTGAGGTCCCCCAACGTCCAGGAGGGAGTCTCAAATCCAAGTTCTTCGGCAGCGGAGGCGAACGCGGTGCGCCGGTCGCGCACGCTATGATGCGCGCCCTCAAACGAAGGATGATCGAGATAGGCAATCACCCGATGACCCAGCTCGATCAAGTGCCGCAGCGCCATGCGGATTCCACCCTCGTCATCGGGAACGACCAATGCGCCACACCGCCCCGCAACGCCGTCGAGGCTGACATACGGTGTTCCCCTCTCGTCCAAAAACTTCAACTCCTCGATGTTTCGCGCTCCAACCGCGATCGCACCGTCAACTCGCAACGGCGGCGCCTCGAACGGGCCATGACGACGGCTTATGAACTGCACGCAGATCCCGTATCCCGCCTTGTCCACCGAACTGCATGCCGCGCCGACAGCCTGCTCCAGGGGACCCACGAATTCCGAAGAGATCCCGACGAGCCCCAACACCGCGACGAGTTTGGTCTTGGCGGAACTGATATTCCGGGCGGCCATATTCGGGCGGTAGTTCAACTCTTTGGCCGCCCTGATGAGCTTTGCCCGCAGCGCCGACGATGCTCCGAAGGGTCTCTTCGTCGAATTGTTGAGCACACGGCTGGCCGTCGATGAACTGACGTTGCAGCGATTTGCAACTTGCAACAATGTAGCGCCGACTCTTGCCATGACGAATAATGGCTCAACCGTTGCGGGCGGCACCTTTCAACCGCCAGCAACGGATCGGCCACCAAGCCTTTCACTGCAACACCAACGATTCGCAATCCGTAGCGAACCACCAAATCAGTGCTGCCTTTGCCGACGACCGCGCCGGCTGAGCAGTCCGACACCTGCGGCGATCATAAGTCCCATCGACGCCGGCTCCGGCACGCTCGCCGGTATGGACAATCCATAGGCCGCCGCGAAGGCGTCCAACGCCGCAACGTCGCCCGCCGATACGTCGGCGCCGCTGTCGCTCTGGTTGAAGTTCGCCGCCAGGTCGGTGAAGTCGGCGGCGTTCACCAGGCCGTCGTAGTTGAAGTCGCCCTGGTCCCAGCTGGTGACCGGCTGGTTGAAGTTCGCGGCCAGGATGGTGAAGTCGGCGGCATTGACTATGCCGTCCAGATTGGCGTCGCCCAGCAG
>JBEKEC010000100.1:0-5704 GCA_050014015.1 Tepidisphaeraceae bacterium | reverse complement strand
GTATCCCCAAGGGTATCCCCACGTGGGGATACCCTGCTGTTTCGTTTGAGCCTTATGTATCAAGGGTTTCTGCGACTTTTCGTCTCGTCCGATACCCCCGACAGCCGTCCTTTTTCTCTGGGTCTCGCCCCTCACGGGCTTCGACCCTCTCGCTCACGCTCGAAAAGAGAAAGAGTCCGGCTCCTCGTCCGCCTCACGGCGGACTCGGGTTGACCTCACGGTTCATTCCACGGGTTCTCGACGGGGTCTCAATTCGTTTCTTCTCTTTCGCGTCAGCGATTGACTGTATGTTTATATTGTACCATTAACGATGCGTTCATGCTGAATTATGCCTGTGGATATCTCGTTTCGAGATATACTGAAACCGGAAGCCGAAACATGCAGCGTTTGGCGCGGGCTGTTCGGATTTCCGATCAAGCCCCTGTTACCGTGGCGGCTCGTCAACCGTAACGGTTGTTGCCAGCATATTGCCGGAACGCCACAAACGCCGTTCCGTGGAGCGGGGGCTTGCTCGGGAATGACGAGCGATCACTTTGAAATGTATCACAACGGCAAGCCGATAAACTTCATCGGCCGCCGGCAGGCGTGGGGACAGATGGTTCCATTCGGGCTCCTTCCTCCCGATCGTCGTCAGCACGTCTATTGCGTCGGCAAGAGTGGCACGGGCAAGACAACGCTCCTCCGTAATCTCATTCTCCAAGACATTGAACACGGCCATGGTGTCGGGGTCATTGATCCCCACGGCGACTTGGCCGAAGACATTCTCGATCAAATTCCGCCCTGGCGAACCGACGATGTGGTGTATTTTAACCCGGCCGATCTGGAATATCCCATCGGCCTCAATCTTCTGCGGAATGTTCCGGTGGAAAGGCGGCACCGCATCGCCTCCGGCGTCGTCGGCGCCATGAAGGCGATTTGGAGAGATTCCTGGGGCGCCAGAATGGAATACATTTTGTATGCGGCCGTGGCGGCGCTCCTCGACTGCCAGAACACGTCAATCTTGGGCATACAGAGAATGCTCGTCGATCGGCGCTACCGCTACTGGGTGGTGAAGCAGGTCAAAGACCCCATCGTCAAATCGTTCTGGACGATGGAATTCGAGCACTACAGTAGCCAATTCATGCAGGAAGCCATTGCTCCGATTCAGAACAAGGTGGGGCAGCTTTTGATGTCACCGCCGGTGCGGAATGTCCTGGGCCAAGTCAAACGAAAAATTGATCCCCGGTTCATGATGGACAACCGGCGGATTCTCATCGCCAATCTGTCGAAGGGACTCCTGGGCGAAGACAAGGCGAATCTGCTCGGATCACTTGTTGTGACGAGCTTTGAACTCGCCGCGATGGAGCGAGTCGATGTGCCGGAATCCAGACGGCAGGATTTTTTCCTGTTCATCGACGAGTTCCACAATTTCGCCACGGATTCGTTTGCGACGATTCTGTCGGAGGCAAGGAAATACCTGCTCAATCTCACGCTCTCGCATCAATACCTGGATCAACTGCGAGAGAGCATCCGTCATGCCGTGTTCGGCAATGCTGGGACGGTAATTTCTTTTCGGGTTGGCGGAAGGGATGCGAGGGAATTGGCGAAGGAATTTGGCGGCTCGTATGCGGCGAATCACTTCACGTCGTTGAGCAATTTCGAGGCGGTGGTAGGACTGCTGTCGGACGGACTGCGCGGCGAACCGTTCCACGCTCGCACACTAGCGCCCCTTGAAATCCGATCGGGGCGGCGTGAGAAAGTCATTCGCCGGTCCAGGGAAGAGTACGCAATTCGCAAAGGGGCCGTGGAAGGCAAAATCCATCGGTGGCTGCGGTCGGCTTGACGGCTTGAAAGCCATATACGGCTACTATTGATGTCCGTTACACGCATTGGTATCTTACGCAACATCCTGCATGGCCGCATCCGCTTCCGGTGAAAGGAATCGCCATGAACCACATCGTGCGAAGGGTTCCGAAAGATTCAAACATTGAGCAAGGTGATCGGCAGTTGCCGGCCCAATCCTACCGAACCAGGGACATGGTGGTCGCCAGTCAACTCAGTCTCGGTGTCGAGCCCCGGCTTTCTTTGGCGTGGAAAGTGGAACCTTGGTGTTGGGAAAGCGGATTCAGCCTCCTCGTGTTCCGCAGCCGGACGAATTTCTGCCCCGACAAGCATCCGGATGATCTCAACCAGCATGGCCTACTTTTTATCGAAACGAACCACGATGCGGTCCATGAAGAAGTGCCGGAAGAAGGCACCCACTTCTTCACGTTCGTCCTCCACAAAAAGATGTTCCTGGGACTGGGTGAGAAAATGTCGGTCCTGCGGTTTTCCGAAACCGTGCCCTCGGCCAAAGTCGCGCTCGGCCGGATAAGGGACCAGTCCGAGCTTCAGGACATGCTCCAGCAGCATGAAGTCGTAAAAATCGAGCATGAGGCCAGATTGATTGAAGCAAAACTTCGGCGCATCCGGTCGAGGCGAAGCCTTGAGGATGCTGAGAATCCAGCGCCTCGGAAAACTCAAAGCGGCGCCGAAGCCTTGATCGCCGAAGAAATGGAAACCATCGACGCCATGGTGGAAGCGATGTTCGCCAAGCGGAGGAAGGTTTCCGATCTCAAGAAGGACGAGCGGTTCCGGAAACTGAGCCGGAAAGAACGCGACGCGGTCCTAGAACGGATCGCCGAGCGGCTGGACGCCGCTGAAATCAGCGCCCGAAGGGAGACGAGGGGAAGCTAAGGGAAAGGAGCATCATGTACACGCGTCTGACAACGGAAGGTCGGAGTGCAGTAAAGGTAATGGCCAAGGTCATCGGCATTACGGCCGCGATAACCGTCGGAATGGGTGAGCTTGCCGTCGCCGGCCGCTCTTTGGCCGCTTGGTGGAATCAAGCAGCCGTATCCGTCCCAGTGCGACGGGTTGCGATGCCTTCGTACGTCTCCGCTCCGATGCCCGCTCCACCACCGGCGACGATATTTCATTTCCAGCCGATTCCCGCACGGAACCGTATCCGGTTCAGACGTATACCCCCGTGTATATTTCCCCCAGCCAAACTTGGCCGGGGCCAGTGCGCATGATGACCTCCGGGTATCGTCCGGGACAGAATTCGCAACAACGATATTTTACTTACCCCACGAATTTTCAATCGGGCTTCCATGCCAATCCATGCCCAGCGGCAGGCCACAAAAAATGAGGCGCCGCGCCGGAAACGAACTTTGATAATCAGGAACCGCTGGAAACCGTCGCGATCATCATGACAGTGGGGATCGAAGTTCAAGAGATCCGTCCGATGGCCTTAAGTGCATTTAGTCGTATTATCCACGCCCCACGCTTGCTTTGTGCCATTCGAATCACGCAAAAGTGAAGATATTGCGTAGGGTTGGTATCCTCTGCCTTGGCAAGGATGAAACCATGGCAAATTCAGAAACGGTCCCGTCAGCGGATTCGAAACCCGCAGATTCTCCCGACGATGCCCCTCCTGAGGCGGCGCCATCACCACTCCGTAGCGTGCATACAAACACGTTTGCACAGATTTTGCAGCAGTTTCATATTTCGGTGGCGGTTACCACCTACCAGGCCGGAAAGTTGGTACTGCTTCGGCCCGAAATCCAAAACGGATCGCCCGTCGTCAACACGCACTTTCGCAATTTCCGAAAACCCATGGGGTTTGCCTACGAGCGGGGGCGTTTTGCGGTGGGGACTAACGCCGAAATTTGGGAATTCCACAATATTCCGGCCGTCGCCCGAAAGCTGGACGCGTCCCAATCGCCCGTGCCCAATGATGCCGTATTCCTGCCTCGCCATTGCAATTTCACGGGTGACGTGCAGGTTCATGAGATGGTGTGGGTTCCTCGACAGGCGGCTCTCCCTGATTCGTCAACCGAAAACCTTTCGGAATTGTGGTTTGTCAACACACGCTTTTCATGCTTGGCGACGCGCTGCGATATTTACAGTTTCATTCCGCGCTGGCAACCGCCATTCGTGACGGCGTTGGCGCCGGAGGATCGCTGTCATCTGAATGGCATCGCTGTCCGCGATGGTGCGGTTCGATATGCGACCGCGCTCGGCGAGGCCGATAGCATCGGTGGTTGGCGGGAGAATAAACGCGCGGGCGGAGTTCTAATGGATTTGGAGTCGAACCAGATCATCACGCACGGATTGTCGATGCCGCATTCGCCGAGATGGTACAATGGCCGTCTTTGGCTCCTGAACAGCGGTGACGGCGGAATTGGCGTTGTGGACGACAAGACGGGGCGTTACGAGGAAATTTGCCGGCTGCCCGGTTTCACCCGCGGATTCGATTTCGCCGGGCCGTACGCCTTCGTGGGACTATCTCAGGTTCGCGAGTCGGCCGTATTCAGTGGCATCGCAATTGCAGAGACGCCCGAGAAGGATCGGTGCTGCGGTGTGTGGGCTGTGGATACCCGCAGCGGACGTATCGCCGGATACGTGAAGTTTACCGACGGCGTTCAGGAAATCTTTGCCGTGCAAGTGCTCACGGGCTTGCGCTGGCCCGAGGTGCTCAACGAAGATCAAAAACAAATTGCCGAAACCTACGAGTTGCCTGATGAGGCGCTCCGTCAAGTTCCGCCCAAGCTGCGCCAACTGGCGGCTGATGCTGGCACCTCGGTAGGTAATCCCTCCGCCTAAAGTTGTTTGCCATGGGGCGAGCCGCATCAATCGCCCAAGCGCCGAAACGATACCGAAAAGACGCCGCCCCGCTGGCCAGGATTTGCCACGGCTGGTCCGATGGTGCGTCTTGCGTTTATATAAGTCGATGTCGGTCCTTTCTGACGAGATCGAGATAGAAGCAGACTATCGCCCAATCAAAAGGATTCTCGCGGATCTCGCCAGGGGTTGAAAATCCAAACCACCGACCGATGGGCGACTCTGGTCATACTGGTGAAAACTTTACGCGAATCATGGGGTTAGCCATGACATTCGTATGAAACAATCGATCGGCGTCGTTACAAATTAGGCGGTGGGGGGGAGGGTTGCTGGCGTGGCCGTTTCGTTGCGGCCCCAATGCACTCATAGATGAATCTGGCCGTTTATCGCCGTTGCTTTGTTCACCCCTGCGGTAAATTGTCGCACTTCGAAATTTAGCGCGAACTCCCATTGATTATTCAGCTACACCTGTATAGTTTGATGGCACAGACATGTCAGGGGTTGTAGGCTGTGCCTGACACGGGGCTGCGGCATTTGTTGTAGACAAATCAACAGGCAGGAGGACGTATGTCGCTTCGAGATACGTTGCGCGCAGGGTCATCCCTGTTTTTTTCAAGAACAACAACTGGTCGACAACGCGGAAGGGCCATCGGGCGAAACGCCGCTCGCTCAAGCTATATGAATAACGCCGTCCGCGTGGCGATGGAACCGCTGGAACAGCGCGTTCTACTATCACTATCAATTCTCCCGGTGACGAGCCTGACAGACACTGACACTAGCAGCGACACTCCCGGCACACTGCGATACGCGATTAAGTGGGCCGTTGGCGAAGCAGACACGGGCCAAAATGAAGTCGTATCGTTTGCCTCTGGGCTGACGGGAACGATCACTTTGGGCGGCAGCGCATTGGCGATCAACAACACCAGCGGCAAAGTGACAATGAGCTATAACCGAAAGTCGTGGATGGTTGGCGGCTGAATAAAAGCGGCGTACCTTCGGTGGATCGTGCTTAGCGGTTCACCAGCGTCCCACGCGGGACAGAAAAGGATACGCCTCATGG
>JBEKEC010000099.1:0-5737 GCA_050014015.1 Tepidisphaeraceae bacterium | reverse complement strand
GCGCTTACTTGTAGTCCGGCTCGAATCGATTTGAAATCCATTGAAGAAAGATCTCACGCAGAGGCGCAAAGGCGCAGAGAAGCAATGGCCTGACCTAGACCCAGCTTCGCGCAACTTCGCGACCTTCGCGCCTTCGCGGTGAAACTCTTTGGGTTGCGGGCGCAGCAAGCGCCGTCTGTCTTCGCGGTAATATTTTTTGGTTGCGGCCAATCAGCGCTGGGCGCCTTCGCGGTAAAATTCTTTGGGTTGCGGGCACAGCCTGCGCTGGGTCTCACTCCTGCGCAAGATAAACCGACGTGCCGGGTTTGATCTGGCGGATGGGAAGCGGTTTGCCCTTCAGGTCGTCCGGGCAGACGGCTTTAAGCGGGGAGATTTCGATCTTGGCATCGGGTTCGTGACCGCGGTAGGGGATCTCGACGCCGGCCTCGCGGAGCCAGCGGGCGGCCCGGCGAATCTGGTCGCGGCGGCAGGTTTCGGGAGAATCGGAACCCTCCGCGTTCTTGACCGGCGAAAATTCCTCGGCCCGATCCGTGGAGTAAACCAGCGCGTTCTTCGCCAATGGAATGGCGTCGAAAACGAATTGCTCCAGCTTGACGGCGTTGGGCTTGTCGGGCTTCACCGTCTGGCCGCGGTCGTCTACGTAGGAAACCTTCTTTTCAGCGCGGTGCCAGGGCAGGCGGAGCCGGCCGCCCTCGTTGAGGCGTTCGATGAACGTCACGCGAAGCGCGTGAATCGCGATGGACCCGGCGCTGAAACGCAGCGAGCCGTCGCGGGTGGTTTGAGTGGCGAGCGATTCGGGCAGGTCGCAGTATTCGATCACCCGCAGGCTGCCGTCGGCGACCACGAAATTACCGATGCGCTCCATCGGATGGGCCTTGGGCACCGTCTTGCTGGACATTTCGCTTCCGGTCAGATCGTGCAGGCCGAGAAACAGCGGGTCGATGCAATAGACCAGCGGGTTGTCCACCTGGAAGTAGGAGAGATGTTCCACGCCGCGGCGGCGCATGTTTTCCAAGGCCCCGCTTTTTTCCAGGGCTCGCAGGCTGCCCCCGTGCCCGTCGGGAGACAGGGCCAGCGAATCTTTTTCGGCGAGGAGGAGCTTTCCGTCCATGGAAAAGGCCGGCATCATTCCCTGCTGAAAGAAGAAAACGGCGTCTTCCGGGTATCCGAAAAAGTGATGCTTGTGGAAAAACGCGCGGGTCTGAACGTCGTTGTTATCGCTGGTCATGACGTACCAGGGAATCACCCGCCCGGCATGGCGGCCCCAGGCCAGAAGCTGCTCGGCGAAGACCTGGAACAGCGGCTTGTTCTTGACCGGGGTGATGGGATATTCGCCCTTGGGACCATCGTATCCCAGGCGCGTTCCCTGTCCCCCGGCGACGAGAAACGCGCCGACTTTTCCCTCGGCGAGCAATTCGTGGCCACGGCGGCAGGCAGCATCATATAAGCCCTCCCGGCCGGCGTCGGCGAAGCGGGGATAGACCGGCACGGGTTCGATATCCCCCGGCATTGCAATCGCCGGCTTGGCGCGAACGAATTGCTCTACCAACTCCTCCAGATTGTGAAGATCCACGGACTGAAGCTGTTTGACGAAGTTCTGCCGGATCGCGGTGTCCAGCGCGTCATAATACCGTAAGACGTGAGATTGGCCGATTTCCTTGAGCTTCCGCCGAATCGATGCGATGTCCGATAGCCTTTTCACGATACGGGTACGAATATCGCAAATTCCCCCTGCTGGCAACTGCCGCGCCAAGCCTTGACGCCGCGTGGGTTTTGCGTTTTGCTGCATAAATATGCTCCCACGCTTGACAGCCGCTTCGCTTATTCTCGCTCTATTGCTCGTCAATTCGGCCAAGGCGCAATGGCAAGCGCCGGCCGCCAAGAACTTTACCGAGGCTCAACTCAAGACGTTCCTGGATGCTCAAAAGGATTGGCTGCAAGAGAGCGCCGCGATTCTTCAGCAAGCCACGGCTGCCAAGACCCCGGAGGCGAAACTGGCGGCGGTGGCGGACATCGACAAGCGATTCGGGGCGTGTCTGGACCGGCACCACGTCAGCCAGGGCGAATACGAGTGGTTGTCGCAGCGCGCCGCGGAGGCCTGGGGGGCGGTGACGTATCTGGACGGGGAATTGAAAAACGCCCAGGACCGGCTCGACGCCCAGGCCCGGAAATTAGACGCGGCCCAGGCGGCGGAGCGCAGCCGCTTGGCGACGTTTCAGGAAGCGAAGACCAACGGCTGGCGGGTATTGAGCGCCCAGGACCGTGACGCGGCCGTGAAGGCCGCCAGGGCCGACCAGCAAGCCGCCGCCGACGAGGCCAAGCAACACGCCGATGACGCCGCCGCCGACGAGGCCGAGGCCATTCAGCACGATGCCGACGCGAAAAGCGCCGACGATCAGGCCGCCAATCCACCGGCCGACGTGTCCATGGACGATCGTTCGGAATACATTCAAAACAAGAAAAACGAGGCTCGGGCGGCGCGCGCTTCGGCGAAGGAAGTCCGCAATGAGGAGGCGGATGCCAAGAAGGCCCAGGCCGAGGCCCAGGCCCGCGCCGACGCGGCCGGCCAGCGGGCGGCGCATCCTGAAATCCCGGTCACGGAGGATGACAAGGCCGCGGCCCTATCGGACAACGACGCCGGCATCGCCGCCGCCGTGAAATCCATCAGCGCCCTTGAGCTGGAAAAGGCGCAGTTGGCCCAGTCGCAGAAGAAATTGGCGGAAACCGCCAAGGGCATGACCAAGGACGTCCCGCCCCAGAACATCGCGATCATGCGGAATTATGCGGACCAATACAAGGAGCAGTCCGCACTGGCGCGGAAGGTGGGCGCGACGACGCAGCCGGCGCGCTAAAGTGCTGACGCATTACCGGATTTCAAACAGGAATTCCGCCTCGACCGCGGCGTTGAGCGGCAGCGAATTGGCGCCGACGGCGGCGCGGGCGTGGCGGCCCGATTCGCCCAAAACCGCTTGCAGAAGCTCGCTGGCGCCGTTGGCGACCTTGGCGTGTTCGCCAAATCCCGCTTCGCATTGAACGAAAACACCGATGCGCACCACGCGGACGAGACGGTCCCATTGGCCGCCCAGTTCGCCGCCGGCGATCGCCAGGGCGTTGACCGCGCATTGCGCCGCCGCCTTCTTTGCCGATTCGACGGTCACGGCCGAGGGAACTCTTCCCTCAGCGATCAACTTGCCGCTCCAGGTGGGAAGCTGGCCGCTGATGAAAAGAAGATTCCCCGTGACCACCGCCGGAACGTAAGCGCCCACGGGCTTGGGCGCTTCCGGTAGTACCCAGCCCAATTCCGTTAGTTTTTTCGCGATGTCCATGACACCAGATGATACCCCATCCGGCCATGCCGATGCACCCGCGCGCACGGCGCGGGGTGCGTGACTCAATCGGCGGCCCATTTCCTTCCCCCTCTCCCTGTAATCAGGGGGAGGGTCGGGGTGGGGGTTCTTGACGCATCGACGGAGTACACGATCCTGTAATGATGCTCGGACGGCACGATCGGACGTCACGACCGAGAACGTTTGCCAGACGTCTTCGCGAATTGGAAGCCTTCCGACCCCCACCCTAACCCTCCCCCTGAGTACAGGGAGAGGGAACAAGAGAAGACCGCCCACCGATTGCGTCACGCACCCCACCGCGCGTTACATTACCTCGATCAGATGAAACATCGCCGTTCATCCAACGACGCTTCCCGCCGATATCACGATCGCGTTGCCCGCCAATACGACGGCATTTATGACGATCCATATTGGGAATTCCATGACCGGCTGACTTGGCAGGCAATCAGGCCGTATTTGCCCAGCGATTCGCAGGCCCAATGCTGCGATCTTGGCTGCGGGACCGGCAAGTGGGGGCTGAAGTTGCTCAAGAGCGGCTTGGCGACGACGTTCGTCGATCATTCTGCCGCGATGATCGAGCAGACTCGGGCGAAGCTGCCGGCGCTGGAAGCCAAGGCCCGGAAGGCCACGTTGCTGGTTGCGGACATCGTCGAACTCTCGGAGATTGAGTCGGACCGGTTTGATCTGGTCCTGGCCATGGGCGATCCGCTGTCGATCTGCACCGATCCGCCGCGGGCCGTTCGCGAGATGTGGCGAATCTGCAAGCCCGGCGGCACCGTGATCGCCACCGCCGACAACAAGCTGGCGGCCATCGATTATTACATGGAAAAGGGCGACATCGACGGCCTGGAATCGCTCCTGAAGACCGGCAAGACGCAATGGCTCACCGCCGACGAGCGCGAGCGGTTCGAGCTGACGACGTTCACGCCCGCCGAACTGCACAAACTTTTTGAAAGAAGCGGATTCGAGGTCGTGAAGCTGACGGGCAAAACGATCTTACCCGTGCGCGCGTTCAAGCATCTGCTGAAGGACGAATCGACATTCGAACGGCTGTTGCGCGCGGAAATCGATTTGGCCAAAGATTCCACCGCCGCGGCAAGGGCGAGTCATCTGGAGATCACGGCGCGCAAGAAAAACGAATGAACCGCCAAGACGCCAAGCACGCCAAGGTGGATTCACGCCAAGGTGCTGAGCGAATAAATCTTTTTTCCCACCTTGGCGTCTTGGCGTCTTGGCGGTTCAATGGAATTCTTGCGTCAGTGCCCCGGTCACAGCTTCGCCGCCACGTCGCCGCTGCCGGGGGGGCGGGGTTTGCGGCCGACCTGGGTGCTGAAGCTCTGCAAATATGAAATCCACATCATCGACAGCCCGAAGCTGTAGGCGCCCTGAACCAGCATTTCCATGTAATGCTGGGTCGGCGGGATGTGATATTTTTCGGCCGAGACGCCCTGGTAGGTCATGGCGTTGATCGGCTCGCCTTTGCCCAACGGGGAGACCTTCACGGTGGTGCGGGCGTAGATTCCAATCTCCTTTTCGGTGGCGGGGTCGAGCTTCCGGCCAACCTTGGCGTCGAGCACCTTCAGATCCGCGTCGCTGAGATCGAACAGCGCCCCGGCGACGTATTTGCCCGGATCGTAAACGATGTCGGCAATGCCGCCGCCGAAGTATTCGCTGAAGATCGGAAAACAGAGCCGGTAATTATCCAGCACCGCGGGTTTGCCGGGCTTGAGCGTGGGAGCCCGATGGCCATAGTGCCGGCACCATTCCGTCACCGCCCGGATATTCAAGTTCGATCCATACGCGAAGTACCACATGCCGTCGATCCCTGCGACGCATTCTGGCGAAATACGCCCCAAATGCAAAAGAGGGGGAGGATTGATCGGGATGGGGGTACCCAAATCTTCGTGTGGCGAAGACCGGCCGGTCCTCCGGCCGGTCTTCCGTTCCGCTGGGCTCGCGGCCAAAGCCCGCACCCACCCATCTCTTACTTGGCCATTCGCGCCGCTCCGCGCGCGGCGTGGAAATCGTCGTCGCCGGCCGTCAGCGTCCAGCCGGCGCGCGCCAGGCTCGTCAACTGAGTTTGAATCTTATCGCGCAAGTTGGGGATCAAATGTTTCAATCGGATGCCGATTCCTCCGCAGAGACAAACATGATCGGGCCGATAGATGGCGTGCGCGATGCGGATGGCTCGTACCAGCGCCAGCATCGGCGGTTCATCGCCGGTGAATTTGGCAACGGCGGGCGAAACATCCGGGCCGTAATTGGCCCGGAGGGCGGCGACGCCCAAATATCCTTCCAATCCGCCGGCCCCGCCGTCCGGGCCGACAACGTCATGCCCGGCGATCGAGACGTCAATCTGCCCGATGTGTCCGGGCGATTCGCCCTCAACG
>JBEKEC010000098.1:0-6351 GCA_050014015.1 Tepidisphaeraceae bacterium | reverse complement strand
CTGCCTGGCCATCACGCAGAATGGCCACAATCTGTTCTTCGGTGAATCGCTTCTTCATCACAGCCCTTTCCGGGCCGCGATTCTATATCATCAACCTGGGACATTTTCGGGGCGCAGGACATGGCGGTTACGTCGCGTGAGAGTCGCCTCAATCAGGCCGTAACCAAATCACGCGGGGCAGATTTTCCGACAAACTTTCTGAAGTTCTTTCGGACCTTTGATTCTTTAATCAATTTGGCCAAGTCGGCCAGCCGAACGGGCGAAAGAACTTCTATTCCCACTAGTCGTCCATCGTCCGTATAGTCCGCCAGAAGGATGTCCTCCTTAATCTCTTCGGTATGGTGAACGGGCTCATTCAAGAGCTGAATGTACATCGCCTCCAGTGTACCGTCATTTCGCCCGCTTATAGATATCTCGAAATTTACCCTTTGCGATTGCGGCATTGTTCAAATCCAAGTAGTTACGACGCGTATAAATTCCGAAGTTTCTTCAATAATTACGTTGAGCTTTTCGTGTTGGCTGATTTCGTAGGTGATACGGACTGCCCCACGTCGTTTGGCGGGTTTCCGCGTCAACGGGTCGCATATGGCTGCCTCCACGTGCGATTTGTCAATCGCTCTCTGCTTCATTCTTTTGAGGGCGTGGTTCTCATAGACGATTTTCTTAGTGATTCGACGAGCCACAGGCCGCACATTGTGCGTGTCTGCGATATTGTGTCAATTCGCGGAAAAACGCCTGTAAGGATTATCGGTAATTGCCGCCCTCCAAGTCAACGTAATTCTTGTCAGTGGAGGTTAGACGCCGGGGGGAGAAATGTTCAAGCGTGGTGATCTATGCCGGATGCGCAGTATCTTGCCCGCACGCCACGGGCAGGGCGCCCGTGCCACTATTGCGGCGGCGGGTGCCGGGCCGGTAATCTCTTCCGCATGATAGCGTTCGTCACCAAGGAACGTGCTTAAAAACCCCGATGAGGCAATCGAATTCCGCCGGGAAACGCGATATATTAAATGATTCGTAAGCTGGCTATGATGGAAGGCGGGGCTTGGCGGATTGCCGATTGCCTATTGCCTAATGAAAGAAACGCAACGGCGATCACGTGCATTTCAATAGGAAATAGGCAATAGGAAATGGGCATTCACCCGAGCCCGGTAAACCATGACGCGGCGGGATCCGACGATTCTCATCGCCCTATTGATAGCCTTGGGGGCACACCTTGCCTTACTTGGCTTCGGAGTCCAAACCGCGCGCCGCGATCTGGGATGGTGGCTGAAAGCTCCGCCCGCGCGGGCGAGTCCGCTTCCGGTAATGCCGATCGTCGAGCCGCAGCCGAACGATCCCATGCAGCGCCTCGGGGATCACGACACCAACGGCACGTCGATCAACACTGCCCCCGGCGAGCAGCCGATGGAATCGGCGCTGGCCGACGCCCGGCAGGAACAGGCCGCCCTGCAGCGCGATCCGGCCGGCTTCGGCGGCAAGGGATCGAACCAACAACTCGATCAAACCCTCCGCGGCGACAACGGCGACAACGCCCCGCGCGGAACCAATTCCGGCGCGCCCTCCGCCGCTTCCGTCTTCGGATCGCGCGAATCGAGCCTGGCCGAACTGTCGCCCAAAATCTCCGCCCCCCTGCCCGACAAAACCAAACCGAGCGCCGACTCCAACGCACCCGGCAACACGATCGATCCCCTGTCGCGCGGGCCGCAGACGATGGTGAATCCACCCAAACCAATTCCGCCCAGCGAACAATCGCCGACGAATCCTACGGCGAATAGCCAGACTTCGAATCAGCAAACCGGTTCCGAGCAGAGCGGCGCGTCGTCGGCCAGCGGCGGCGGCGCGGGCGGCAAAGCCGGCGCGCCCGAACCGGGGGCCGGCAATCCCATCCCCACCAGCGATTTCGAATCCTATCCGGTCACGCGTATCGCCAGCCGGTTTATCGCGGGCAAAATCGAGGCCCGCACCGGGCGGAAATTACGCACCCGCGAGTTGCCCAAGCTGGGCCTGGCCGCCCACGCCGACCTGCAAACCATGGACGATCCGTACGTCGTGCTGGTCCTGAAAATCGATACGACCGGAAACGTGACGGACGTGAAGATCGAGCGTTCCAGCGGCAGCGACAACGTCGATCTCCCCTGCCAACGCGCCGCGTACACCTGGTGGTTCGAGCCGCGGAAAGACCCCAAGACCGGACAGATTCATCCGGAAGAGATTGAATTCACGATTTATTTTTGAAGGCGCGGGGCGAAGCCGATTCACATATTGGCTTTTGCCTCCCCTATTTCCGCTTCCGCTCACCGGGAGACGCGGCTTTCATACTTTCTATTCGCGGCTGATTGCTCAGCATTGAGGATTGCGGGCTTCGTGGATGGCCCGTCGTGACGCCCAGCGCGGATCATGCTACAATCCTTCTTTAAGGAGTCAGGCCATGACGTATCGTGGATATGTCAAAAAAGGCGTCATCGTTTTGGATCCCCCGGCCCAATTGCCTGAAGGCGCGGAAGTGGAAGTTTGCGCCTCCGAGCAAATCTCCGCCGAAGCCACCTGGGCGGAGGTTTTCCGCAATGTCATTGGCCAAGCGGAAGGCTTACCCGCTGATTCCTCGGTCAATCATGACCATTACCTCTACGGGGCCCCCAAGAAGTGAACACCGGGTTCGCGGACACTTCGTATTTCCCGGCCTTGCTGATACCAGCCGACGTCAACCATCCTATCGCGCGGCGGTGGGCAGAAACCCATCGTGTTCCGCTGATCACTTCCGAATACGTTCTCATTGAGGTCGGCAATTATCTTTCCCCCGTGCCGGCGCGACGGTTGTTCGGCCAATTTCTGCGCGCCATCCGTTCCGATAGCCGCATGACCGTGGTTCCCGCTTCGACCAACCTGCTGGAGCGCGGATCGGAACTTTATGAAGCCCGCCTGGACAAACCGTGGTCCCTGACCGATTGCATTTCCTTTGTCATCATGAAGGACCATGCGATCCAGGACGCCCTGACCGCCGACCGCCATTTCGAGCAGGCGGGATTCACGGCGATTCTCAAGCAATCTTGACTGCCAGGCGCGAATGGTGTCCTTTCGGAGTGACGGGACACGGGTCGAAGTTTGCGCGGTCCGGCTGCTCGGAAATGAAATGTCGCTACGCCGCATCAACGCTCACCCGGAGTTTGAGTCCGCTGGCGGAAACGGCGTCTTGAAGCGACAGGCGCACTAAAATATTGGGCGGATGCCCAAAGGCCTTGGCGAATCTAGCGGCCTGCTCGGGGCTTACCAGGCGGCGACCTTTTTCCACGTCGCACAGATATTGTCGCGAGACGCCCAGTTTCCTGGCAAACGCGGCCTGGGAAATTCCGTCGCCGACGCGCAAACCTTCGACCGCCGCGCCGAAAGTCAGCCGACTTCCCAATATCCGTTCTTCCAGATCAGAGTCTGAAGAGCCTCTCGATTTCCTTGTAATCATGGCGGTTCACCTCTTCGACCAGCACGCATTCAACCTTGGCCCCGACCACGCGATAGTAAGCACGGTATCCCAAAGCCATCCGAACCGATCGACAGTAACCTTTCAATTTTCCCTGAAGCGGTTCGTCGTGATAGCCCGGGAACTTCCTGACAAGCTCAAGCCCGTGCTCCTCAATCTGCTGTTTCCAGTAGAAGAACTTGGCCGCGACCTGCCTGGGCGCTTTGGCCAAACTTCGCTCGGCACGCTTGGAAACCTCAACCCGATTAATCACGCCGGTTTCCACTGTACGTCATTTTAGGGTACAAGTCAAGTTTGATTTTTACGCCGTCCCCGCCCGCCGCGGGGCAGAAACGATTGAACTGAAGGAATTGAACTGAAGGATTGCGACGTGAATGCGACGTGAACGGAGACGCAGCACCCAGTTTCGTTGCCCAAGACCGGACAGAATCATCCGGAGGAAAATGAATTCACGATTTATTTTTGATTTGGGGTGGTTCCCAGAGCTCAACCCGGTTGCCCTCGCCGTCTTTGATCCAACCAAACTTACCAAACTCCGATTCCTCGGTTTTCGGATCCACCCACACCCCTTCCCTTTTCAACTGGGCCAGCATCTTCTTCAGGTCGGCGACGCGATAATTGATCATGTGGCCCTGTTTACCCCGTCCGAAGTATTTCGTGTCAGAATCGAAAGTGCTCCAAACAGTGGAGCCGGTCTTCTTTGGATTCTTGAGCTCCCGCCAGTGAAACGAACATCCGCCCCACTGATCCTCGATCGGCAGGCCAAGATGCCGTTTGTACCAGGCGCTAAGTTTTCCAGGATTCTTCGCCCTGAAAAACACGCCTCCAATTCCAGTTACGCGCTGTTTCATTGAAGAACGCATTCCTTCCACGATCCGAACACAATCGCACGTTGGGCTGCGGCCTGCAGGGTCGCGGACCCATTAGAGGAGTTTTCTGTAACGTCAACGTTTCCTAGTTTGGCCGCCATGCCCGTGCCACAGTGCATAAACGACAACGCAACAGGCCACATATATCAAAGCAAACGGCATCACCAATACCGCACAGACCGCTGATAGGACGCCCCGTAAACGCAGAGATTGTTTTCGAAGAAATAGCTGCCGTGCGGAAACGGGTTTGGCGTACCTCTCCCGCACCTTGGGCGAAGGAGCGTTTCGAGGACGGCCGCCCAGCGACTCAAGAGCGAGAATCGTTACCTCCATAATCGTCAAATCCTGGCCCACGTAGCCCTGGAGATACACGGTCTGCGTACCCGTGCGCTCGGGAACTCCATCCACGGCTTCCGCGACAATCTTCTCGCTCATGCCGGCTTGCTCGAGATGCTCCTTTGCCGCCCCTGTCCGATAGGTGTAGATCTTGGTGCCGTGACTTGGCAAGCACGCGAAGCCGATGCGTGCGTGGAGATCGTACACGTCCCCCCGAATCTCAGAGGTCGATTCCTGTACATCCAAGGGCAATCCGCCGATCTCGACTATCTTTTCGACAATCCGCGAAAGTGAAGGCGCCGTGCTCTCGAACACGACAGTCTGGAGTACCAGCCCCATAGCAACCTCATTTATTGCTAGTAGCGACGAGGGACCCCGCATCGCGGGCCATCACATTCCAAAATCCAGTTTGACCGGCTTGCCGTTCCGCTGGAGCTTGCTGCGAAGCTCAAATCCCTGCGATGTGTGGGCATATTCAAACGGCCCTTGGCCGAATGGGTCCACACTGCGGCCAACCGCGCCTTCTCCATCATGCACAACCGCGATCCCCGTCTTAAACATCTCGCCCGCCGCCCGCGCGGCCGAGATTGAGTTGTAGGCCCTGGCCAGCGAGGGGGCCAGGATTTGTGCCATCTGGCGGCTGATCGCGGAGGACGGGTCGATTTTGGCGATCCCATCATCGAGCATTTTCTGGAATGCCTCCGGCGTCGGCGTTGGATTCTGGTCTAATGACGCGGCCACGGAGTCGTAGAACGGCGCCATACCCGCCACGGCCTCAGCCGGGGTATTGGACGAATTGACCGCATAGAGATGCTCAGCGCGGATCATATCGGCCATGCTCGGCGAGTCCGGCAATTGCTTCAGCCGGTCGGGCAATGCGGCGAGTTGCTCCGCCGGCATCGTCGGCAGCAGTTGCGCCCAGTGCGTCAGCACCATCGCTTCAATGCCCACCTGAACCAGATTGACAACCAGGATCGGATGATCGTGAGCAACATTGCGGCCCAAAGTCAGCGCGTCCAGCAAATCCTCCTGGCCGTGCAAGGAGTCCTGCACGCTCCATCTTTGCCGCGCCCGCAGGACGTCCAGACTGGCCAGCGAGCGCACTGGGCCAAGCTGATTCATCGCCTGCTGCATATTCACGCTGTCACCCGAACCGACGCCCCAGTCGGTGCTATGGGCCAAGGTCCCCGCGTGAACCAGATCAAAAATGGCGGCGTTGCGTTCGAGGAACGCAGCCGTGTCGGCGTTGAGCGGAGCTTTGGCATCAATCAGCCTGGCATCAGGCCCGCGCCCCAATTCCTTGACCAGGCCAATCGCCTGAACATAAGGCCCTTCGCCAGTCCGGGCGTCAGCGGCGACGGCCACGGGCGGGGAAGGAGTGACGGGCTGTGCCGCGGATTGGGCCGGGCAGAACTTCCAGACAGCAATGGCCGCCAACGCGATAGCGGCCACACGGCGAATCTGTGTGATGATAATCATCGGCACACCTCCCGAACCATCAAGCATACGACCCCGAGGGCGCAAACGGGAGGATGCCGCTAGTTTTTAGCCCGGATAATTCAGAGGAACCACGGATTTCACGGATAGCACGGATAAATCAGAACCGTTCCGAAACCGCGATGCGCGCAGTGTGCGCGCCGCGGAAAAGCATGAAATCGATCATAAGTGATT
>JBEKEC010000097.1:0-7289 GCA_050014015.1 Tepidisphaeraceae bacterium | reverse complement strand
GAATCAGGCGCGCAAGCGGTTCTGTCGCTGCGATCGGCATGGCTCAACGGCCGATGGGACGAATTTTGGAATCAACGCCCTCTGGCGGCGTAAGAATCCACCTACTTTCGTGGCTCACACCCGTGGAAATGAGCGTGACCGGTCGGCTGGCATCGGCCGCCCCGGTGTTCTATCCTGTACCTATGCTCGACAAGACCTTCGCCAAATGGTGGCTCGCGCGGGTCACGCCGTATCGGGACGTTCCGCCGGACAAACTCACGGCCGAGCGGGAGGCCGTCGAACGCCTCGGTGATTACAACCAGAACTACGCCGAATTCCTCAATCGCGCCGTTTTCCCCGCCGTCGATGACCTGGTCAAATTTCTCGCCAAGAGCGGGATCGTCCATCGCGTCAGCACCTGGGGAAACCAGCTTTCGCTGCGCATCCACCTGGCCTGGCGATGGGGCGAACTGGTCATCATGCAAAGTCACGAGGACTGCGTCACCTTCGAGCACCACATCATCACCGAAGGCGAAAAACGCGGCGAGGACAGCGCCGAGGACCACAGCCATCAATATGACCTGCGGGATCCGATTCCCTCTCCGGTCGCCGAGAACGAATTGCAGTTTTTCCTAAGCCGGGTGGCTCAGGACCTCGTGGAGCCCCCGCCCGAACCCGAAATCCCGCCGGGCGACGAACCGCCTTCCCCGGCATAACATTGGCCATGGACGCCGCCGCCCAACCCAAACGAGTTCTGCTTGTCGGCCATTGCGGCCCCGATGCAAACTACCTTCGCATGGCGGTGCGAGCCGCCCTCGGCCAAGCCGAAATCGTCTCGGCCGCTGACAACGGGGCGATGGATCGCGCCCTCCAGCAAGGCGTCGATCTGATTTTGTTCAATCGTGAATTGGGCTACGGCTTCGAGCCGGACACGGGGGTGGAAATGATCCGCGCTTTGAAGCAAAGCCATCCGGATTCGCGGATGATGCTGGTGAGCAATTATCCCGACGCCCAGGCCGCCGCCGCGGACGCCGGCGCCCTGCCGGGATTCGGAAAACGCGAGATCGGATCGCCGCGGGTGATAAATCTGCTCCGCGACGCAGTGGGGGCGGGAATCAAGCCGTGAATATCACCTCAGACCGCCTTGCGTTTCAGCCCATCCATCACAAACCCGGCGATCAATTCCGAACGGTTTAATCCCCGTTTTCTCGCTATAGCATCCGCTTTACGAAGCAGATCGTTCTCCAGGGAGATGCTGACCTTTTTCGCTCCCTTGCCGATTTTAGGGCGCCCGCGGCCCCGCTTGGCCTGCTCCCACAATTTACGTTCCTTCGAGTTCAGCGGCCGTGTCTTGTCAATTACCATCGCGTCATACTGCTTTGTCGCCTCAGCTAATTCGGCCGCACTCATCTGGGTGTATGGCTTTGCCGTTTTCATCCTGACTACTTCGCCAGTTCCGCTTCGATCGCGCTGATTACCTCCGGCGTATCCGGCTTGGTTTTCGGCTTGAATCTGGCCACCACGCTTCCGTCACGACCGATCAAAAACTTCTCGAAATTCCAGGTGATGGTTCCGGCGAACGGCTTGTCGGTGTCGGTCCCCGTGAGAAACTGGTACAGATCGCAAATGTTCGAACCCTTCACGTCCACCTTGGAGAACATGTCGAACGTCACCCCGTAGTTCTTCGTGCAGAATTCGGTGATCTGCGCGTCCGTTCCCGGCTCCTGGTGTCCGAAATCATTGGACGGAAATCCCAGGACCATGAACCCGCGGTCGGCATACTTCTTGTACAGCGCTTCCAGCGGCGCGTATTGCGGAGTGTTTCCGCACTTGCTGGCGGTGTTCACGATCAACAGCACCTTCCCCTGATACTGAGCCAGGTTCACGTCCCTGCCTCCCAGCGATTTCATGGTAAACCGCAGCACCGGGGGAACCGCGTCGGCGCTCGGCTGCGTCGACGGACCGGTGGTCGGTTCCCCAGCCGCCCACCCGGCCATTCCCAACGGCAACGCCAATCCCAGACACCACAGCAACGAGTTCATGCTTTCTCCGGCTAGAGCGGCAAACAGTATATCCAAGGCTACGCGGCATGTCAGCGATCAAATTCCGGCCGATAGCCTCGCAGTTTTTCCGTGAGATACCGCGTCAGGATCGGCTCGATGGCCCGTCGCAACGCCGGGTTGGCGAACGCCGCCCAAGAGATTCCAGTGGTAACATCCAACGGTCCATCCAGCGGTTGGCCGAGCCCGTCGGTCAGGATGACGCCGGCCTCCTGGGCCACCAGCCACGTCGCGCAGTCATAGGGGTGACAGCACAAGCCTTGGGGCTGGTTTTGGATTCTGTAAAACAGGGGGCGAAGATCGGCATTGAAGCGGTCGTGGCCGACGATCAACTCGTAAAACTGGCCGCCGGTGGAGATGTACTGATCTTCAAACACCGTGGCCCTGGTGACGTCGGCGGGGCCGATGAGTTGATTCACGAGGTGTTCGCTCAGATCTCCGGCCAGCGCCTTGGTCCCGGGAAAGAAATTGGTGATCGATGCGAAGCCGTGGTTGATCGTGTCGGCCTTGGAAGGGTTGAGCGGCAAAGGGCGCGAGTCATGGTTGGCAAGATCGACGCGCACGGCCTTCGCTCCCTGGCCCTTTATCGCCCACAGCACGTCGGCGAAGCCGGACTTGCTGGTGGGCAATTCGGTCATGACGGCGATTTCGATGTCGCTCAGGCGTGTGTTCGGGCCCTTGTTGGGCGCGACGCCGGCCAGCGCCCAGGCCGGCCGCTTGTCGTACATGATTCCGCG
The DNA here is from genome assembly GCA_050014015.1 of Tepidisphaeraceae bacterium. Lineage (GTDB taxonomy): Bacteria > Planctomycetota > Phycisphaerae > Tepidisphaerales > Tepidisphaeraceae > PALSA-1353. The sequence continues at coordinate 4,513 of JBEKEC010000097.1, read as the reverse complement.
CGTTCCGTCGATGGGATCGAAGATGACGCGGAGGGCGGCCTCGGATTCGCGGGCGGAGGCGGGAAAAGTGCGGCGATCGACTTCGTTGCCGGCCTCGTCCACCAGACCCTCGGCGACGACGATGATCGGGGTTTGCCGCCCCCATTCCTCGCAGAAGGATTCGAGGATGGGATCGACCTCGGCGTCGATTTTGTAGATGGTGTCGGCCGCGCTGGACCGGCCGATCTCGTTCAGGCCCGATTCGACTCGGGAGCGCACGATCATGTCGCGCACCGTGCGCTGGAAGGCGGTGAGGCGGTCGAGAATAGATTGGGGGTTGGAGAGCAATGTCATTCCCGCGGCTATTGAGACGTCCGGCAGAATGGTCGATAAGACCTTGTTGTCGAATGAATTAGAATGGTTTCCGGGGCCAGAATGCTATTATAGTTTAAGGCCGAAGTCTTTAATAACACGTTGCGCTATTAAAGCCAACTATATCCGAGTCGCTTGGTTTAGAGCGAAACGCCGACCGTTCCCACTTCCCATGCCCCCGGGCTGGAGCCGAGGAACGCTTCGGGTTTGCGTCCGGTTTGTTTTTCGTAATCGGATATGATTTCGGCCAGGGCGGCGTCGGTTTGGGGGCCGATGTCCGTCAGAACGGCGACGGTTCCTCCGCAGCCGGCACCCGTGATCTTGGCGCCGTAGAGGCCGGCGGCTCGGCGGTTGCGGACCAATTGCACCAGCGCGTCGCATTCCTCGGCGCCCAACAGCGCGTCGTTGGTGTAGGACAAATGCGATGCGTACATGAGATGGCCGGCCTTGTCGAGCGGAAGCTTGCGTTGGGGAGAATTCCGGGGCATCGCCGCCGCCGTTTCCAGATGATGCACGAAATTCCGGACCCTCATGGCTTCCAGCACGTGATGGTCCGTGGCTTGGACGACATGATAGGCGTGATCCGGATCGACCGGCGCGGCGGTGTCGTGGATTGGGCCGTATTGCGCGAGAAACGATTTGCCGTCGAGGCGCTCAGGGAGGAAGGGCCTGAAGAATTTCTTGTAGTCTTGGGGTTCGAGGTTGGCCAGATATCCGCGCATGGGATCGGATTGGAGCGTCGCGCCGGCGGCGCGGCCAAGGTCGCGCATCTTTTCCAGGATGATGCGGTGCCCCATGAAGGCGGCGCAGCGCGTTTTGGCGTTCATTCCACCGCCGGCGCCGGGTTTGACGCCGCTGCTTATTCCCACGATGCGGATGCCGGGCGGAAGATGCAGCGGGGATTGAACCTCGTCCGGCTGACAGAGCAGGCGCAAAAGCGAGCCTTCTTGGCCGGCGCAACTGCTGAGTTGATCCATGATCCCGCAGGGCGCCCCGACCACGCGGTTTTCCACTTCCCGGCAGAGCGAGGCCAGCGCCATGGGGTCGCTGCCCCGAATCTGAAAATGATCCATGACGTTGATCATGGCGGCGACCTCGATGGCGGCCGAGCTGCCCACGCCGGCGCCCAGGGGAACGGTGCTGAGCAGCGCCAGGTTGATGCCGCGAATCGAAGGGTTTTTGAGATCGACTTGCCGGTGGTGATGGAGGATGGCCACGCAGCCGGCGAGGTATCCGGCCCATCTGCGGCCCGGCTGGTTGAACTCGGCGCACAGCGAGCGGTGAGGGCTTTGCCCTCCGCTGTCGATGCAGAAATCGGCCAGGGCGTCCAAGGGGATGCGGGCGGTGAACGGCTGATGATCGTCCAAGAGGTTGAATGAAAAGACCTGTACGTTGCGGTCCTGGCGGGACTGAATGGCGACGGCGGCGGCGCGGTCGAGCGGGGCCTGGCAAACGAGCGATCCGGTGTAATCGGTGCTACCGCCCATGACGTCGAGCCGGCCTGGGGCGCGGCTGAGGCGGATCGCCTTGCCCGGCGGGAAATCAACCGCCAACTCGGCCTGCAGGCGTTTGAGCAGAGTGGGGACCGGCTCCAGAGACCAAAGACGATTAACCGGCGATGGAGCTGGTGGTGGTTGGCTCACGTTTCTCCTGTTGTTGCGGCCGCAGGACGATCCGCGAGAAAAGACGCGTTCCAGCCGCCGACTGATAAGTCGCCGTCAGAACATAACTGTGATTCCAAATCGCTTGATCGAAAGCCAGGCGGAACATGTAGGCTCCGCTGGCGGTTTCCCAATGGGCCTTTTGCTCGTCATAGGTGCAAAGGGAGGCCGTCCATGGATTGGCCAGGCGGGGTCCGCGCGGATCGGGCCAGTAGGGCCGGTAATCGTAAAGCTCGAAGATGACGACTCCCGCGGCCTTGGTGCGGTCGCCGAAGCGATCGTCGAATTCGATCAGCGCTTCGATTCCATTGGGGATGCCGTTGGCATCCCAATTCTTGACCTTCGAGAAGGTATCCAGCTTCATGGAAACGGGGCCGAAAAGCTGGTTATCCTCGGCGGTCCGTGGCGGGGGCACGGCGGGTGAGGAACAACCGACCAATCCCGGCAGGATCAGCAGGGCAAGGCAGGCGATGAGTCGCATGTCCAAAATGTAGGAGGGGGCCCCGATGGTGTCAAAGGCCCCGGCATGCTCTAAAGACACCGTTTTTATCGGACGCATTCCCATTTTTTGAGCCGGCCATTTCACATCCCGGCCAAATGTATCGTACGGTGATGACTGAGGAGAAACTGGATGAGTGGGCAGACGCCAATCCTGGAAATGCGCGAGGATGAACTGGTCTTACCGCTGGACGCGCGGATGGTCTTGACCGCGCTGGAGTCGGCCGGTTGGGAGAAAGAGCAGCGGCGACAGCGGCGGACCGCCTATCGCGTGAAGGCGACGTTGCGAATGTTTGCCGATGCACCGGCGGCAAGGTCGCGGGTTTTGTACACGCGCGACGCAAGTCATCGAGGCGTTGGGTTCATCACCCGCGAACGCCTGCCGTTGGGCTATGGTGGAATGCTCAGACTGCCCAGTCCAAAGACCTCCAAGAGCCTGAATATCGCCTGCACGCTCTATCGATGCCGGATGGCGGCGCCCGGATGGTACGAAGGCGCGGTGCACTTCAATCGCGATCAGTCGGAGTTTCTCATCGACGAACCGGATCCAGACGACGACAAATGAAAAGCCTTTGGCGCGGCGGTTGTTGCGCGTACACTGCTGGGGATTCTGTCCCGGTCGGTGTATGGCGCGACGGTTGGTGAGCCTGATGATTGTGCTGGCGGCCTGCGGAGCGGCGCTGGCGGATGATGCCGCCGCGCCGGCGACGCAGCCGGCGGATGAAGGCGTCGGCCTGCTGCGGCATGTCCAGATCGACCTGAAAAACAGGCAAATCCGCGTGGATTGCCAGGCTCTGAACGTTCACATGCCGCTGGAGTTCTTCTGCGTTGTGCGCGGCGGGCAGGAACACGAAACCGTATTGCGCACCGATGCCAGGCCCTCAACCATTCACTTCGGCCTCTTGGCGCTGGGACTGAAACCCGGCGAGCCGGCCCATCTGGACGCGGATCGCAAGCTCTGGTTCCCCCCGACCGGCCCGACGCTGAAAATCACCTGCCAGTATCAACTCAACGGCAAGACGATGGTCGTGCCGGCGTATCGGATGATGCGTTCGGTGAAGACCAAGCGCCAGATGCCGCCGATGGATTGGGTTTTCGACGGCTCGCGCATGCTGCCGGATGGGCGGTATGCGGCCGATCTGACCGGGTACGTCGTGAGCATCGTGAATTTCGATCTGACGATGATCGACGTTCCGGAACTGGCCAGCAACGCCAACGAGACGCTGGAGTGGGAATACAACCCGGATTTGGTTCCCCCGCCGGGGACGCGCGTGACGATGATCATCGAACCGGCCGGCGGCCAGGCGACGACCCAACCGAGCCAGGGCAAGCCGGCCGGCCAGTACAATCCGGGACCCGGCCTGAACGGCGGGAATTAAAGAAATTCCCCCTTCCCTTGTACTCAGGAGGAGGGGTCGAACGTCGATTGGCCCACGAACTGACGAAACGCGACGGCATTGTTTGTATCCGGCGGCGGATTTGGCACAATGAGGGCGATTTCGCCGCCCAAAGCGGAGGCCCGTGAATGTTGCTGAGAATGATGGCGATGTTGTCGATCGCGGCGATGGGCTTGGCCCTGGCCGCCTGCGCGGAAACCGGCGGAGCGCTGGCGACGGCAGTGGCCGTGGATGCGGCCTCAATCGCCGCCACGCAGGCGATCATCGCCACCACCCAGGCGATTGAAGCGCTCGACGCGGCATCGACGCGGATGTCGTCGAGTCAGGCGAATGCCAACGCCGTCGCCAACTCGCTGCCGCATCTTCCCCGCGTGGGCAAGGGCACATTGATCATCAACACGCCCACGGCCCTGATCGTACAAAAGAACGGCAAGCGCTATATCTTCCTGAAGCCTCCGCCGGATGATAATGAGGATGCAGACCACTAGCCCAACTTCGTCAGTTGGAGGCTAATAGTTTTTTTCGAGGGGCGGAATTGGCGTGGCTGGTTCCGGGCGCGGGTTCCTCGTCGCAAATCCCAATGTAGTGAAGACCAAGTTGCCTTGG
>JBEKEC010000096.1:0-8184 GCA_050014015.1 Tepidisphaeraceae bacterium | reverse complement strand
TCCGGCGCGCAATCCGTTTTGTCGCTGCGTTCCGCATGGCTCAACGACCAATGGGAGGAATTTTGGAGTCAACGCCCTCTGGCGGCGTAAGAACCCACCTACTTTGATGGCTCAGACCCATTCAAAATGCTCCGATTACCCCCGTTGGACATCCGCCCGTCCGTCTGCTATATTTCCCGCCCCTCCTGCCGGAGGGATTTCTGCGGATTTTCCGAGGACTTTTCGATGGCGTATAAATTCAAGCCCAACAAGAGCGTCGCCAAGCGTTTTCGGCTAACGGCCACGGGAAAGCTCAAGCGGCATCACAGCTTCACGTCGCACCTGATGAGCTCCCGCCCGGCGTCCAAGCGGCGGAAACTGCGCCGCGCCGAGATTCTGTTCGAAGGCCACGCCCGCAACATGCGAAAACTCATGGGCGTCAGCGGTATTCATCCGGGAAAGATTCGCCACGAACGCGAGCTTGCCGCCGCCGAGTCGGCTACCGCCGCCCCCAAGACGGCTACCGCCGCCCCCAAGACCGCTGAAAGGAAGTAAGTCATGGCCCGATCAACCGGCGGACCCACGCACGCCCGCAAACGCAAACGAGTTTTGAAGAACGCCAGCGGATTTCGCGCGGCGTCGGGAACGCTCTACCGCCCCGCCATTGAGTTCACCCGCAAGGCCGGGGTTTACGCCTACCGCGACCGCCGCCAGAAAAAACGCCATTTCCGCACCCTCTGGATCACCCGCCTCGGCGCTGCCCTGCGCGCCCGCGGAATCCATTACAACCGATTCATCCCCGCCCTCCTCGCCGCCGGCATCGAATTGAACCGCAAGATGCTCAGCGAGCTGGCCATCAGCGATCCGGCCGTGTTCGATGCGATCGTGGAAAAGGTCCGCCCGCACATCGTTCAGCCGGTGGCGAAAGCGTCGGCGTAAGTTCGATTGCCGATTGCCTATTGCCGATTGAAATGCAGAGTCCTCGCTCCTTCTTTCTTCCAATCGGCAATTGGAAATCGGCAATCGGCATTCACTCTTCCCATCCCATCGCCCGCTCTATCGCCTTATGCCATCCCGCCATCCGTCGCCGGCGTTCGGCGTCGGTCATCGTCGGCTGCCAGGTCTGATCGGCGCGCCATCTCAACCGTAGATCGTCAAATCCCGGCCAGAATCCCACGGCCAACCCCGCCGCGTAGGCCGCTCCCAGCGCCGTGGTTTCGCGCACCTTGCTACGGATGACCGGAACGCCCAGCACGTCGGCCTGGAACTGCATGAGCAGCGAGTTGGCCGTCATCCCGCCGTCCACTTTCATCGCCGCCAGGGCCGTTCCGGAATCGGCGGTCATCGCATCCACCACGTCTCGCGTTTGAAACGCCACCGCTTCCAGAACGGCCCGGGCAAGGTGATGGCGATTTGAAAACCCCGTCAATCCCGCGATGATCCCGCGCGCATCGGATCGCCAATACGGCGCGAACAATCCGGAAAAAGCCGGCACGACGTACATTCCGCCGCTGTCGGCGACCTCGGCCGCCAGCGATTCGATTTCCGCCGAGCGGCCGATCATCTTCATGTTGTCGCGCAGCCACTGCACCAGCGAACCGGCCACGGCCACCGAGCCTTCCAGAGCGAATCGCGCCGCCTGCCCCGCGCGCTGGTAGGCGACGGTGGTAATCAGCCCCCGCGCCGATCGCGTCGGCGACGTCCCCGTGTTCAGGAGCAGAAAACAGCCCGTGCCATAAGTGTTTTTCGATTCGCCCGGCTCGATACAGCACTGCCCCACCAGCGCCGCCTGCTGATCGCCCAGATTGCCGCAGACCGGAATCTCATCCGCGAACGGCCCATCCGCCGTCGTGTGCCCCCACGCGGCCGGATCGATCGACGGGGTTATCTCCGGCAACATTTTCGGCTCGACGCCCAGGTGATCGATCATCGAATCATCCCATCGAAGCGTCGCCAGGTTCATCATCATGGTCCGGCTCGCGTTGGTCACGTCGGTGACGTGCCGCCCGCCGCGCAACCCGCCGGTGAGGTTCCAGATGAGCCATGAATCGATCGTGCCGAACAGCGCATCTCCGCGTTTGGCCGCCGCCCGCGCGGATGGGACGTTTTCCAGAATCCACCGCACCTTCGGCCCGGAAAAATAAGTGGCCAGCGGCAAACCCGTCACGGCCCGAAACCGGTCGATCCCCCCATCAGCGGCCAGCTCATCGCACAGCGGTTTGGTCCGCGTATCCTGCCAGACGATCGCATTGCAAAGCGGGTTTCCCGTATTTCGATCCCAGACAATTGTCGTCTCGCGTTGATTGGCGATCCCCACCGCCGCGATCTGCCCGCCCCTGGCGCCCGAGGCCGAAACGGCCTCGGCCACCACTTCCCGCGTCCTTTGCCATATCTCCGCCGGATCCTGTTCGACCCACCCCGCCCGCGGAAAGATTTGCCGGTGTTCCTGCTGCACGCAGGCCACCGGGCCATCATGATCGAAGATCATGCAGCGCGTGCTGGTTGTTCCCTGATCGATGGAAGCGATGAAGGAAGACATGGATGAATGCCGTTCGAGTAAGATCTTCACGGCCGATTTATCGGTGCGGTCTTCACCCCGCAACTGTTTCACAATTCACTCATGCTGTTCCCCCGCGTTTTTCGGAAATGCCCTGGACCGAATCATCGTGTCGGTGACGGTGGTGAAATGCCCGGCCCACTCTTGCAGTCGTTCGAGGGCTTCCATCATTCGGCGGTTGTCGTCCTGAGGTCGGGGACCCGTCAACCGGAAGAGAACGACTCCCGCTGGCGCTGGAGTGCCGCGGTGAAAGATCAGATCGCCATAGTCCCGGTCGAGCGTGAGCAGCACGCGCTGTCCTTCGGCGGCGACGGCCAGCACGCGGGCGTCGGAAGCGCCAGGCATTGTTTCTGCGACCACCAGTACGTCGTGTCCTCGCTGACGCATGGCCGCGATGACGGGGGCGGGGAAGTTTTCGTCGGCAAGCAGATTCACGCCTCAGGTCCGCACGGCGCTAACCGTTTCCGACTTCACTAAGTCGCGGGCGTAGTCGACACAGGCGATCACGCCCTCGCGGGACAGATGCGGATACTGGGCCAGGATGTCGTCGATGGTCCATCCCCGCCCCAGGCATTCCAGCACCAACTCAACAGAAATCCGTGTTCCCTTGATGACCGGCTTTCCCACCAGCACCGCAGGGTCGGCCGTGATGTACGCTTGCCATTCCATGAAATACCTTTCGTTATTGTATCATCGAATAGACCGACAGTTCAGTTCCACTATTCGGGGCGAAAATTAAGCCTGAAGGCATTTGCTAATTTCCAATCGCCGCGCTCTTCTTCCACTTTCCCGTCGCCAGCGTCGCCGCCGCGATGGCGATGATGCAGATCAGGCCAACGGCATATCTCGTCTGCCCGGCATACCAAACCGTCATGTCGCTCGTGATCGGAAGGAATCGCAGGAAAAACATGCTCCAGATCCCCACGATGGCCGCAACCAACCCGTATCGCACCAGCAGCAGCAGGATCAGGCCCATTACCAAGCTCTCTTGCCCCCATTGGACCCAGCCGGGGCTGTACCATTGAAACATGATGGCCGGCCCGAACAGCACCAGCGCCGCCGACGCCAGCCATTTGCGCCGCAAAACGATCAGGAATATCACCATTGCCAGCAAATACAGCAGCCCAACGTAAAAAGCGTCCAGCAGCGCCCACAGTGCAACCGCCGTCGGATTCTGCGTGAAGAGAAATCGAATCATGGAGCTCAGGTTGGGGATGGCCGCGGCGTAACCGAAGTGCATCGGCAGGACATTGGTCAATTCCCCCAGGATCGACGCCGCCACTCCCACCGCCAATCCCACCAGGACGTGCGAGGCCACCAGCGGATCGGCCAGTCGCCCGGCCAGCGCCCGGCTCCAGGAAATCACCGTCTCCGGCCAGGTCTTGCGCACGTACGGCTCCAACGCCAGATAAAACATCCACACGATCGCCGCCGGTACGAAAATCGTTCCCAGCACCCGGAAGAACGACCGCATCTCCAGGAACAATTCCGGCACGTGGTTGGCGCACAACAGCCAAACCAGCATCCCCAGCGCCAGGATCAGTCCGGCCAGCTTTTGCGCCCCTTCGGAATCCATCTGCCCCGCGCGGACGTTGCGCCACGCCAGCACCAGGCTGCTCGCCGTCGCCGCGATGATCAGCGTCGCCTGCAACGCGATGTTTCGGCCGGTTGGAAGATCGGGATTGGCCTCGATTCCCATCCGGTCGGCATCGTCCTGCCACGATTCCCTGACGTCGAAAAATATCGGTATCCCACCCAGCGCCGCCGCCTCCACGTGAATCTTCGCGCCTCCATTCTCCGGATATGCTCCGTCCCAGGCGAAACGCGCGCTGGCGTACATCGGTGGAATGGCCGTCGGCTCCACGGGCTTCAAATCCTGCTGCCGCAACTCCGCCGCCTGAAACAACGGAGAAAAATCAACCTTCTGTGACGCTGCGGCGGGCTGCCTGAAATTTGACTCCGGCAGCGCCTCCAGTTTCTTGAGCCTCCCCAGACTATCCAGCACAACCGTTCGCATTCCCGGCACGCTGCGAGCCGGTTCGTCCAGCGTCACCATGCCGATGTCGTCCTTGGAGACCATGAACTGCGGACTCTGGCGATACCAGAAATAGATCGGCCCCGGCCGCGCCGTCGCCAGCTTTTCCCAACGTCCGCTGGTGCGATCCACGTTGTGAACCCAGGCGATGTATTGCTCGTCCAATCCAATTCCCTGCGCGCGGGCGCGAACAGGTCCCTCGCCCAACCCGGCATCCACCAGAATCTGCCGGGCGCGGTCCGTCAAAACGGCCGGTGGCATGATGCCGTCCCGAATCCGCGGCAGGACCATCGCCCACCGCGACAGCAGCACCACCGCCACGATCCCAACCACCGTCATCCCCAGCAGGATGCCCGCGCGCACGCTGCTCAGCCCCGCCCCGCCCGCCGCCGCCACCATCTGCGGGCTCGGCGTCTCCCCCGCCGCCAGCATCGCCGCCAGCGGATCGCCCCCCGGCAATGCCGCCGCCACCGCCAGCGCGCTTCCTGGCCGCTTGCTGGGGTCCTTTTCCAAACATCGCAGGATCACCCGCTCCGCCAGCGGATCCATGTCCTCGATGAACGTCGATGGATGCGTCGGAGAACTCTGCCGGTGCAGCCGGGCATATTCCGGCATCGAGTGGGCGGAGAACGCCTGCCGGCCCGTGAAAACCTCGTACAACACCAAACCCAGCGAATAAATATCGCTCCGAACGGTCGCTTCGCCCTTGGCGAATTGCTCCGGCGCCATGTAGGCCGGCGTGCCCGCCGCGGTATCGTTGCCGCCCTCCACCCGCCCGCTGATTCCAAAATCCGTGATCCGCACCTGGCCCCGGCCGTCCAGCATGATATTCGCCGGCTTCAGATCGCGATGCAGCACGCCCTTGTCGTGCGCCGCCTCCAGCCCGGCGCAAAGCTGCCGGGCGATCTGCACGGCCTTGTCGCGCGGCAACCGCCCGATCCGCCGCAGCAGCGACGCCAAATCCTCCCCATCCACAAATTCCATCGAGATGAACTGCTCCCCATTCACCTCCCCCAAATCGAACACCCGGCAAACGTTCGGATGCGTCACCTGCCGCGACAGCCGAACCTCTTCGTGGAATCGTTCCAGCCACGATGGATTGTTCTCAAACGAAGGCGGCAAAAACTTCAACGCCACCGGCTGATCGAGCGTCAGATCGTCCGCCCGATACACCTCGCCCATGCCGCCCAACCCCAGCAGGCTGATAATCCGATACCGCTCCGCGATCACCATCCCCGATTCAAATCGACCCTTGGGCGTTGAAGTGCCCGAATCGCCATGCGATGTCCCGCTATGCGAAGCATGCGACCGATACTGCGATGCCGCCGATTTTCTCGGCGGCGTGCTCTTGAGCACCGGCGCAGGCTCCACCGCCTTGATATCCTCACCGGCCGCCGGCGGGTCCGGCTCCGTCGCCATCTCTTGCGGTTCTTCCGTTTCAGCCAGAAACTGCGTCCCCTGCGGCTTGGACGCCTGCCGATGCGAATGCAGCAGCGACGCCACCTCCGCCTTGAGTTCCTCGTCATCCCCGCACAGACGATTCGCCTCCGCGTCCTGCTCCGCCTCCGGACGGTCGCACACCGCCAGAAACACTTCCTTCACGCGCTGATATCGCTCGGTTGTCATGCTTGCCTGAGAGAATCCTTACGATGCCGCCTTCACCTTTTTGGCAATCTCTTTGACTAGTCCGGGATTCCGCGCTTGTTGGCGCGCCGCCTCCAAGGAATTATTGATCGCGGCTACAACCTCCGCATTCCAACTCTCCTCGCGGCGAATGATGTCATTTTCGGCCAACCATTGGCTGACGGCACACCACGTCCAAAGGGGCGCGCCTTCGCTGAGATGGCATTCCGGGGGAGGGAAGTTTCCCGGCCCTCTCTGCCCGGAAATGTACTGTGACACCATTTGGCGGCTGCGCCGTATTCGGCGAGCAATCTCAGCTTGCGTCACAAGATTGCTTTCGTCAACACAAATTACCGCCGCTCCTACTCCAGCCCTTCGCACGTCTTTGATGGCACTGAGAATTGCATCCTTAAGTGAGCCAGCTTCACGCGAAAACTCCGCGTAAAGATGCCCATATTGAATACTGAAAGTGGCGTCATCACAGCCCGCTTCAAAAAGAGCGTTCTCCACCTCCGTGGTAAGTTCGCAGACCCCATCGATCACTAAGGAGAAATCGTATTCGCTTCGGCCATTAGTTTGATTCATATATTGCCCCCTTCGCCAAGTTCCCCACCGCCGCTATCTTGTGGGCTGATCCGATGAGGACACGAATCGATAATCTTGCGTACATGCCTTGCGTGATTCTCCGGAACCCGTGGAGTTGACCATACACTCACAATGCACCCCTCCCGTGAGCTCAACGGACAAAGAAGCCGTCCCCAAGCATGGCCCTTTGACATAACCACTTTCCAGCCAAGTTGCTCGGCATACCTAATTGCCGCTTCAATGGGCGGCTTGGGATGCCTTGGCCTATTCGTCGGCATAATCCTATCCCTGTGTTGACACTTGTCAAGCAAATTCAGATGTTGGGCCACTACCTGCTCAACTCCCGCATCAGCCACGCCAAACCTTGAACCCTTGAACCCTTGAACTCTTGAACCCTTGAACCCTTGAACCCTTGAACCCTTGAACCTCCTCCACCCCTCACCTGCTCAATTCCCGCATCAGCCACGCACGGGCCATCGTCCAATCCCCCTCGACCGTCCGTTTTGACACGCCCAGCACCTCGGCGACTTCCGCCACGCTCATCCCGGCGAAAAAGCGCATTTCCACCACCTCGGCCTGGCGATGATCGAGCTTGCCGAGTTTTTCCAGCGCTTCGTCGAGAGCGAGGATTTCCTCCTCGCGCTGGGGGGCCAGCGCAACCGATTCATCCAGCGCCACCCGCCCCGCCCCCCCGCCGCGCTTTTGCCGCTTTCTTTGCCGCGCATGATCTACGAGGATTCGCCGAATAGCCTGCGCTCCGACGGCAAAGAAATGCGTTCGCCCCTGCCAATCCACTCGCGTCTGATCGATCAGCCGAAGATACGCCTCGTGAACGAGCGCGGTGGGCTGAAGGGTATGATCGGCCCGTTCGTGCCTGAGATGCCGCGCCGCCAGCGCCCGGAACTCCTCATAAACCAGCGGCATCAGCTTCGCCGCCGCCGCCGCGCGATCCCCGTCCTTGAGGCCGATCAGAAGTTGGGTGATTTCGGTAGCAGCCATGGATTCGCATCCGATTATCCCCGCCTTGGCCAAGGCAACAAGGCCTGGGAGATTTCCCCCCTCGGCGGATAGCAGCCCGTGGCAAAAGTCCCGCGCGGCGGTGCGCCGCGGCATTGGGCCGGGACGGGAAGGCTTCGCCTCCCGCTCGAGGCGTCGAGACGAAGCAGTATTGACTGAAATACGAGCAAGTCTCGACAACGTAGAGCCCGGCCCAAGGACGCAAGCAAGGGGTCCCCGGCATTTTTTCGCCGGGGCCCCGCCCGCGCGACTTTTGCCACGGGCTGCTAACCCAAGTTACGCTATGAACCGCGTTGACGGTGGCGCCAAGTGGGTTTTGGGCTCCTTTTTTTCACTACACGCCGGTAGCGGCGGCGGGGGTCTTTGCCTCCAATCGGTATCGTTTGAT
>JBEKEC010000095.1:0-9416 GCA_050014015.1 Tepidisphaeraceae bacterium | reverse complement strand
ATCAAACGATACCGATTGGAGGCAAAGACCCCCGCCGCCGCTACCGGCGTGTAGTGAAAAAAAGGAGCCCAAAACCCACTTGGCGCCACCGTCAACGCGGTTCATAGCGTAACTTGGGTTAGTACCGGCGACGCGTTAAGGGCGTCAAACCGCGAAAGTGCTGGACGGGGAACGGTCCCTGTGGCTCAAATGGCGGCGACGCAGACGCTACAGGTGAACTGAACATGCTCTAAATCCCTTCTTCGCCTTTTGTGATTGGATGTTCCAATTGATGATACGCTTTTTCCCGGTCGAGTTTTCCCTCCCAGCGTGCGATCGCCAGGGTCGCTACGCCGTTGCCGATGACGTTTGTCACGGCTCTGGCCTGGTTCAGCAGGCTTTCAATGCCCAGCACGAGGGACAGTCCGGCGGCGGGAATCTTGTTCGTGGAAGCCAGAGTCGCGGCCAACGTCACCAAGCCTGCTCCAGCCACGCCGGCAGAGCCCTTGCTTGTCACCATCAGTACCGCAAGAACCGTCAGTTCGTCGCGCCAGGTAAGCGGCGTTCGCGTCGCCTGGGCGATGAAGAGGGCGGCGATCGTGAGATAGATCGACGTCCCATCGGCGTTGAACGTATAGCCAGCCGGCAAAACCATCCCGACCAGGGAACTTTCGCAGCCCACGGCCTCCAGCTTGGCGATCATTTGCGGCAGCACTGATTCGGTGGAGCAGGTTCCGAAGACGATGAGAATTTCGTCCAGGATGTAGCCGAGAAAACGCCCAAGCGAAATTCCGCTGAGCCGGGCGATCGGGCCGAGCACGCCGACGATGAACAGCAGGCAGGCGCCGTAGACGCAAGCCAGCAGCTTGGCATAGGGGAGAAGCTTTCCCAGGCCGTATTTTCCGATAACGTAGGCCATCGCGCCAAACGCGGCCGGCGGGGCGAAGTACATCACCAGGCGCACGATGCGGAACATGACGCGCAGGAATGCGTCGAGCGAATGAATGATCGCTTGCTTGCCGGTAACGCGCGACAGCGCGATGCCGAGGCAGATGGAAACCAGGACGATCAGCAGAATATTCGGATGGATCAGACGATCCAGCGCGCCATGGGCCGCCGCCGCGCCAGGCGCGGCAAGCGGGCCGACGTTCATCGCCGCGCCGGGCCGGAAGATGCTGACGACGCTCAGACCGATCACCAGGGCCAATCCTGAAACCAGCTCGAAATAAATCATGGCCTTGATTCCGATGCGGCCGATGGATTTGACGTCGGACATTTTGCCGATCCCCACCGTCACGGTCCCGAATATAATGGGCGCCAGCAGCACGCGGATCAGCCCGACGAATAGGTCGCCCAGAGGCTTGAGCTGGACCGCCCAGGCCGGCCGAACGGCGCCGAAGAGAATCCCCGCGGCAATGGCCAGGAACAATTGAACGTGCAGCTTGGATAGCAGGCGCATCACGCGCTCAGGGCTTTCATTTCGCGGTAGAGGTCCGCTTTGCCTTCAAATCCAATTCCAACAAGCTGGGGCATGGTTACGTGGCCATTCTCGACATGGACCCCATCGGGGAATCCGCCGTATGGCTGGAACAGGTCGGGATAGGATTCGTTGCCGCCCAGACCGAGACCTGCGGCGACGTTCAGCGACATCTGATGCCCGCCGTGGGGAATGCAGCGCGCCGCCGACCAGCCGTTTTCTTTCAGCATCGTCAGCGTCCGCAGGTATTCCACCAATCCGTAAGACAGGGCACAGTCAAACTGAAGCCAATCGCGATCGGGCCTCATGCCGCCGTAGCGGATCAGGTTTCGCGTGTCCTGCATCGAAAACAGGTTCTCCCCCGTGGCCATGCTCCCGGCGTAATGCCTGGCCAATTCCGCCTGTAGTTGGAAATCCAGTGGATCGCCCGCCTCTTCGTACCAGAATAGATTGTATTGCGTCAGCGCTCTGGCATATTGAATGGCGGTGGGCAGATCGAATTTACCGTTGGCGTCCACGGCCAGCCGCTGGCCTGGTTGGAGAATGCCCAGGACAGCTTCGATGCGCTCGATGTCCTCCGCCAGCGACACGCCGCCAATTTTCATTTTGACCACCGTGTATCCGCGGTCGGTGTAGCTCTTCATTTCGCCTTTGAGTGCGTCGAGATTTTTACCGGGGTAATAATATCCACCGGCGGCGTAGACGAAGACGCGGCGATTGGGCCGCGTATTTCCATATCGCTCGGCCAGGATTTGGAACAGCGGTTTGCCGGCGATCTTCGCAACGGCATCCCAGACGGCCATATCGATGGTTCCGACGGCCACGGAGCGCTCGCCGTGCCCGCCCGGTTTTTCGTTGGTCATCATGCAGGACCAGATCCTGCCGGGGTCGAGATTCTCGCCGCTGTCATCCAGCAAGCTTTCCGGTTTGGCCTCCATGATGCGGGGGCGCAGCCGCTGGCGGATGATGGCCCCCTGGCCGTATCGGCCGTTGGAGTTGAACCCGTATCCGACAACCGGCCGACCTTCGCGCATCACGTCCGTGACGACCGCCACGAGGCTCAGGTCCATTTTGGAAAAGTCGATGCAGGCATTGCGGATTTGCGATTGGATAGGCTTGGTGACCTCGCGGATATCAATGACCCTCACGCAGCACTCCTGGATGGGCGGCATTGTGCACAAAATGGCGATGGGAGGCTAGAAGCTATGGCAAAACCCGGCCGCGAGACTCATGGCGCAGGGACCGTCTCCGCCGGCCAAGAATTCCCAATCCAGCCGTCACCATCATCGCCGCACTGCCTGGTTCGGGAACATTCGCCGGGCTGATGCCGTTGGCCGCGGCGAAGGCGTCCAGGGCCGCAACGTCGCCGGCGGACACGTCAGCGCCGCTGGCGCTCTGGTTGAAATTCGCGGCCAAGTCGGTGAAGTCGGCGGCGTTGACCAAGCCGTCATAGTTGAAATCCCCTTGGTCCCAGCCGGTGACCGGCTGATTGAAGTTCGCCGCCAGGATGGTGAAGTCGGCGGCGTTGACCAGGCCGTCCAGATTGGCGTCGCCGAGCAAGGTATACATCACTTCGATCTGGCCCGAGGAGAGGCCGGAGACGACGCCGTCAGCCCCATCGGCATAGCCGATTCCATAGAGCAGTCCATTTGTGGGAACCTGCGCGGTTGTCGAAATGATACCGGTTCCGTTCCAGTTGCCGCCGTTGTAACCGCTGGCTATATAGCCGGCGATGGAGGCGATCGGACTGGGGCCGCTGTAGCTGATGATGGCGTGATTGTTTTCGATATCGAGGGTGCCGGCGTACGGGGTCGTCGTGCCCGCGGCGATCGAAATTCCGGCCAAATGTTGGGGCGAACCAAGGCTGATCGTTCCCCCGGTGACGTTGAGCGACAACGGGGATGCCAGGGCCGAACCGGCGTCGGTTTGGAAAGTGGCTGAGCCGGCGGAATTGGTGAAAGTGGTCCCGGGCGACCAGTTCTGCGTTCCGCCGAGGGCGGCCGTGCCGGAATTCGTGAAGTTGCCGGTTTCGTTCAATGTCCCGGACACGCTGAACGTTCCCGAGTTTAAGACCGTGCCAACCGACAAGATCGACGTGCTGCTGAACGAGCCGGAATTGGATAGCGTTCCACTGATACTGAATGTTTTGCCGCTGGTCACCGTGCCGGCGTTGGTGACGGTGGGCGTGATGAACGTGCCGAGGTTGGCAAGGGTTGCGCCGGATGCCACCGAAGCGGAAGATCCGCCGACCGATGCGTTGCCGGCGACCGTGAGGATTCCCGCATTGACGGAAGTGGATCCGGTGTAGGTCTCGGCTGCTCCGAGCGTCCAGTTTCCAGTTCCGTTTTTGACAATAGAAAGAACGCCGCCGCCGGAGGAATTGGAAATCGAGGAATTCAAACCATTGGCGTTGGTGTTCGTTCCGGTGAGGGTTAAGGTTCGGCCGACGGCCCCAAAGGCGAGGCTTGGCGTTCCGGTCGCCGTCGCGGGGGAATTGAGGGCGATGGTTCCCGCATCGAAATTTTCGGAAACGATGGCGTCACCGGTTGGAATGCCGGTTCCCGTGACGAGTTCGCCGGGCGTCAGGTCTGCCATGCCGGCGGAGGTAATGGTGACGACGTTGGAGCCGGAAACGGTTGAAGCGTTGTGTGCGATTGCGTCGCTGCTGACATCGGCGCCGGTATTGGAAAAAATGAGCGCGCCCCCGCCGGAGCTGTCCAGCGTTCCACCTCCAGGGCCGATGGTGAACAAGCGATCCGTAATCGCGCCGCCTCCGGTGTAACTCAGCGTCCCACCAGTGAGGACCAGATTGGAAGCACTATCATTCGATTGGCCGATTCCGCTGGGCGTCGTGCCGGTTGAGCCGGTTCCCTCGGAGGTAAGGCGGTTCGTGCTGAGCACGCCCGCGGCAATGGTGGTCACGCCGGTATTGGTGTTGGCACTATTGAGCGTCCAGGTTCCGGAGTCGAGAAATACCAGATTACCTCCGGTTCCGGTGATCACGCCTCCGATGGTTCCGTTGCCCGCGCCGCGGAAATAGAAGGTTTTGCCGCTGGTTCCGCTGGCGGTGAAGTTGCCGTTAAGCGTGAGCAAACCCGAGTCGGAGACGATTCCGTAGCCGATGCCGCCCACGAAATACGTTGTGGGTCCGGCGATGGTGTTGTTACCCGAGACGTTCTCGATGACGTTCGCCGCCATGGCCGCGGGGCCGGCGTTGTTGGCGTTCCAGTCGAACACAACGTTCGCCGGAACAATCACGTTTCCGGAAAGCTGGAACGTGCTGTAAGCGGCATTGTTGTCGAGCAGCTTGACGGTCGAGACGTTGGTCAGAGCCGCATTCGACGCGACGCACAGTGCCCCGTTGATATTTCCACCGCTGGTCGCGCCGTCGCCGATGGCCAGTGTTCCCGTGAACGTATTGCTTCCCGAGAGGGTCAAGGTTGACGAGCCGAGCTTGCTGACCGTGCCGCCTCCGCCGGAGATCGCGGCGCTGATGGTGGCGTTGGCATTGGTGGTGATGATGGTCGATGACGAAAGCGCAATCGAATAGCCCGTTCCCGGCGCGATCGTATAAGTTCCCGAGGTCGCCGGATCGAACATCATGTTCTGTACGATGACGTTTGCACCGAGCGTGACGATGCCCGCGGCGCCCTGGTGCGCGCCGAAATGCACGTTTTGGGTTGTCGAGTTGTCCCAGGCGACGTTGGTCACGCCGTTGGAGAAATTCTGCGTGCTGAGGTCCCAGGTGCCGCTGCCTTCCTGAATTCCGGCGCTCAGCGACGTGTCCCAGGTGACGGTCGCGTGGCCGGCATACGCGGTCGGCAGAATCCAACTCGTGGCATAGTTGGAAACGCGCCCGTACTGATTGGTGTCGCCGAATGCCGAACCGTTGCTGGTTGTGGTTTCGCCGATCAGGGAATAGTCCCACAGATTTGTGTCGGAGGCCGGCCCGTCATCCATCCACATGCCGCCACCGCTATCGCCTGATTCGGCGATGCCCATGACGTAGCCATTGTTGACAAGCTCGGCGCTGGCATTGGCCGAGATGTCCACAAATCCGCCGCTGAGGTAGGCGATGTTGAACGCTCGATGAAAAGTGGCGCTGGTGCTCAACGTCGAACCGAGCGCTCCCCAATACCCATACCCGCCGATTTGCACCAGCGAGCCCGCTTCGCTCGAACCGGTGTAAATCTGCGATGCTAAAACGCCCGGGAGGGTGGCGATCGGGCCGGAGCTTGTGCCGGCCAGGTGAATAAGCGAAATGTCCGAACTGCCATCGGGCGTCGAAAGGGTGTCGGCGGTATAGGTTTGGGAAACACCGCCGACGTCGACGGTGTAAGTAATCTGGCTCGGCGAGGCGAGCGCGCCGTAATTGCTGCCGTCTTGGATGACGTGGCGTGCCGAAAGCAACCAGCCATCGCCCAAATACGTTGCCGTCCCACGCGTGCTGTTGCTGGAATTGATTATGACGTTCTCATCGACGAACAGCGTCGGCATGTCCGACAAACCGGCGGTGGAAGTCCCGCTATAGCCGGGATTAGTCGCATTCCATGCGACGGCCCAAGCTGACGCCGCGCGACCGAGAACGGCTGCGGCGCATAAGCTGCGCAAACATATAGAGTTGCGGCGGACCCTCACGATTGCATTCCCTCCGTTTTTTGCCTCCAGCTCGATGGAAAGACGCCAAATCCAACCCAGCGCAATCTACCGCATCGGAGTTGGAATGCAACACTTTTATCTGTTTGCAGAAAGTTTCATTGCAATTAATCGCGGATTGTCATGTAACGGCGCGACTTTTTTGCAGCCGCTCGCCGGATTTGAATCTGCGGGCCTCGTTGCTTTGTTGCGATTTTCCCAGAAGATTAACCGCGAAGATGCGAGCTTCGCGCCTTCGCGGTGATCTGGTTTTAAGGAAGGCCTTCGTGACGAGAATTCTCAATTTTGCGGTGACGGTTGTATCAATCGCGGTATATTTCTGCAGCCAAATGGCATTCGCCCAACAGAATCCAACGACCGCCCCGGATGCCGGCGCAGGGGCGAATCTCGCGTTGGTTGCCAGGGCCTCCACGTCCTACGTTTCCGGAGATCAGACGCTTGCCGCTCTCAACAGCGGCTTCGATCCCCGTAACTCCCGGGATACCAGGCATCGTGCGTACGGCAATTGGCCGCGGATCGGCGTCCAATGGGTCGAATATGATTGGACCCAGCCCATCACCACCAACAAGATCGACGTCTACTGGTTTGCCGATGGCCGGGGAATCAGGCTTCCCGCACGTTGCCGGCTGAAATATTGGGACGGAAACGACTATGTCCCGGTGAAGGACGCACAGGGCCTGGGCGTCAAGCGCGATCAATACAACACCACCGAGTTCGGCGAAATCACCACGTCGAAGCTCAGGCTGGAGTTCGATTCCGCGGCCAACGGTCTGAACTTTTCCACCGGCATTCTGCAATGGAAAGTCTATGACAGCGGGAAATCGCCGGAATTTCCGCCGGTGGTGACGGCCGGCGTCGATCGCGTCGTCGTCCTGACGGGAAAGACGTTTCTCGACGGCTCGGTCAAATCCGTGAAAGGCAACGGCGCCGCCCATTTGATCTGGAGCAAGATTTCGGGTCCCGGCCAGGTGACGTTCGCCGATCCCCACGCCGAGGCCACCACCGCCAGTTTTTCCGAACTGGGGGATTACGTGTTGTCATTGACCGCCGGCAACGCACCACTGACCGCTTCCGACACCCTGCATGCTCGGGTTGATCCGCCCGCCCCGCGCGGCCGCCTGGAACCGGTCTACACCGGGACATATCAGATCAACAGCCGATTCTGGAACGCCAGGATCAAGAACGTCATCGTCAACTGGATTCCCCACTGCTATACGGAGCTGTCGGACGTAAACCTGAAAGAAGGCGGCATCAATAACTTTATCCAGGCGGGCAAGAAACTGGCCGGCCGGCCCGCCGGCCGGCACGTCGGTTACCCGTTCGCCAACGCCTATGTCCACAACACGGTTGAAGCGATGTGCCTGGCCCTGATGGTCGATCCTCAGGGCGACCGGGACATCGTCAATGCCCAGAACGCAATGCGGGCCACGCTGGATGAATGGATTCCCATCATCCTCAGCGCTCAAGAGTCCGACGGATATCTCCAAACCCGCTTCACACTGGACCCCGGCAATCCCCCGCATTGGAGCCCGCGGACTAGGAGCGAACACGAAGGATATGTCGCCGGTTATTTCATCGAGTCGGCCATCGCCGATTACCAAATGACCCAGGGCAAGGACTTGCGCATGTACAACGCCGCCAAAAAGCTGGCGGACTGTTGGTACGACAACATCGGCCCCGCGCCGAAGAAGCCGTGGTATGACGGCCACGAGGAAATGGAACAGGCGCTCGTCCGTTTCGGCAGGTTTGTGAATCGCGTCGAAGGGCCGGGAAAGGGCGGGAAGTACGTCGAGCTGGCCAAGTTCCTCATGGACTGCCGCGGCAGCGGGGGGGAATACGACCAGACCTACGCCCCGGTCACCGGGCAATATCAAGCCGTCGGCCATGCCGTCCGCGCCGCCTATCTCTATACCGCCATGACCGACGTCATGGCCGAAACCTCCGACGTGGACTATCAAAGCGCGGTCAAGTCGATCTGGGATAATCTGATCAACCGGAAATACTACGTCACCGGCGGAATCGGCAGCGGCGAAACCTCCGAAGGATTCGGGGCTGATTATTCGCTGCCCAACCGTTCCTATTGCGAATCCTGCTCCGGTTGCGGCGAGCTTTTCTTTCAATATGAGATGAACCTCGCCTATCACGACGCCAAATACGCCGATCTCTACGAACAAACCCTCTACAACGCGGTGCTCGGCGACCTCGATCTGGAAGGCAAAAACTTTTACTATGCCAACCCGCTCGAATCTCCGGCTGAGGGCGGCGCGCGATACCCCTGGCATGACTGCCCGTGCTGCGTCGGGAACATCCCCCGGACGCTGCTGCAACTTCCCACCTGGATGTATTCCACCAGCGCCGATTCCCTCTACGTCAATCTTTACATTGGCAGCAGCGCCACCGTCGAGAACGTGGCCGGAACCAATGTCCAGATGGTTCAGTCCACCGATTACCCCTGGAGCGACAGAGTTTCGATCGCGGTGCGGCCGGCAACGCCCGCGAGCTTCAGCATCCGCCTTCGCCTGCCCCATCGCGACGTCAGCACTTTGTATACCAGCTCTCCGCAAGCGGATGGCATAACGTCCATCGCGGTCAACGGCGCTCCGGTCGTCAATCCGGCGATTGAGAATGGATATGCGGTCATCACCCGGACCTGGACGTCCGGAGATAAGATCGATCTCGTGCTCCCGTTGAGTCCCCAGCGCATCAAGGCGGACGATCGCGTTGCCGCCGATCGCGGCCGCGTGGCCCTCCGCTACGGCCCGCTGATCTACAACGTTGAACAGGCGGATCAACCCAATGTCGATCTGCCCCTCAAAAGCGATTCTCCCCTGACCAGCCAGTGGAAGCCCGATCTTCTGGGCGGCGTAATGGTCATCAAGGGATCCTTTGCTGATGGCTCGCCCATGACGGCCATTCCCAATTACGTCCGCTGCAACCGCCCGGGCCGATCGATCGTCTGGCTGCACGATCAATGAAATCCGCGAACCATTGCGGTGAGGTCAGATTATCCACCGAATTATGCACCGCGATCGGCAATTGCCTGCAAGCAGTTGCGCGAAAATCAGTGGATTGGCGAAAATTTTGCTTGAAAAAATAGACGGATTTCGCTTGCGTGCGGATATATTTCCTCCTCGTCGTCGGGCACGAAAGTGACCGGCGAAAAAGGAGAACGCTCCTGACAAGGAGTCCGGCTTTCTGAATGCGAAAGACCGTGCGAAGCAACCAAATGCGGGCACGGCGAAAGTCGGCGGCCAGCGACCAGGCCACCCGATGATAAGCGGCGTAAAAACGCCGAACTTAGGCA
>JBEKEC010000094.1:0-9532 GCA_050014015.1 Tepidisphaeraceae bacterium | reverse complement strand
TGGCGAAAACTCAACGGCAGCACGTTGCTGCCGGAGGTGATCGCAGGAGTGGTCTTCAAAGATGGAACGAAGCTCGCCGCTTAAACTGTCGCGGCCATCCACTACTTTTGGGAATATCTCTGGCCGTTGTCCTGAATGTCGTACCGACACAATCCCTCCCAAACTCTTCCAGCCATCTTCCCTTCAAGAGTTACAGAAAAATATTCTGTTTTTTCGCTGGTACGGAGGATGATCTTGAATTCAAAAGCGTCGTCGTTGTCCTCCGGAAAAGCCTCGATCTTCCGCGATGGTTCGCCCATTGTAGGACGGCCAGGATCGCTCTTTTCCCAAGCCTCCGGCTCGACCCGCTTAGGCATAGCGATCATCGCGTCCGCTTCCGCCTGTGAATAAATTGGAGCAGCCACTTATAAAATGTCGGGCATCGCTCCTGCTCATCTGCAATCGCGACTTGGGTTCTCTGGTTATCGGGCCAGATTTTTCGGCGCTCGGGGGCTTTCACGCTGGTATACTACCGAACATGCCACCAAAATCATCATCCGGCGGCGAAAAACCCCATCTCGGCCCGGAAGACTTCAACGAAGGGCCGCAGGCCGCCGCCCGATTCCTGTCCGCCGCTCGTCAGTTGTTCAAGTCCCCGGTCCATCACAAATCCAAATCAAAATCTGGCAGAAAAACCGGCAAGCGGAATTAATCGACCCGGTCATGTCCAACCGCTACCTGTTGCGGGGAGTGCAAGAGATATATTAATGCCCTAAATATAGAGGGACAGCATAAAACGATCGGGAAGGGCCGATTTCGACGCACTGTTGCGGTCGGCGCAGCCCGGCGAAGGCAAAGCCTCCGATGCGGAAGGCAAAGCCTGCGCTTTGGCACTCGATGGCGGGGCGAGGTGTCGCGGTCCACCTCCTTACCGCGTAGCCCCAAACCGGCGTTGAAATTCCGGGGTCCCGCCGTCGTTTTCATCAATCGACGAATCATGGGAGTCAATATGACGGGTCGAGCTTTGGGTTTCGGCAGTTTAGCGATGGCGCTGGCAGTCTTGGCGCTGGGATCGGCTTGCACGTCGATGCAGGTTCCGAATAATCCGACGACGCAGGCGCTGGGCGAGGCCGGCGCGGTGACGGGTGCTGTAGCGCCAACCATAGCGGTCGCGGCGCCGGCGCCCTGGGGGCAAATCCTGGCCGGGATACTTGGCGCATTCAGCGTCATCGCCGGGATCATTGCCCACAGCACCGTTTCCAAGAACAGCGCCCAACAAGTGGTCAACGCCGTGACCACCGGATTGCAGGCGGCTTCGCAGTCGCTGACGCCGACGGCAGCGAAAACATCTTGAGATAATCAGCCGATGAAAGGCTAACGATGACTTCCGAAAGGGATTCAACGCACTGGATAATGATCGCCGCGCTCCTCACGCTTGCCCTGATGGTTGGCGGCGGAATCCTGGGCGGCGGCATGTGGGCCGGGAGTATAAGCACCACGCTTCACGTGCATGGTGACGCCATCCAAGGAATTCAGCGGGATGTGAAGGATGGCTATAAGGAGAATGCCGAGCAACACGCGCAGATCAATCAGAAGATTGACACGATGGGCGGGAAGCTGGATCGCATCATCAGTTCACAGTGGCAGACGAACCATTCCGATGGGGAGGCTTTGCCTTCCGCCCAAAGCTCGGCCACGCCGCCGGGCGCGGAAGGCTTCGCCTCCGTACACGGAGCGCAACCGCAATGAGGAACATAGCCAAATACGCTTGCAACAAGTGGATCGCATTGGGTTTGATCGTCGCGGCTATCGTGGCGGAGGCTTTGCCTTCCGCGGCGGCGTTGTCGCTGGGCCAGACGGTCACGACCATCAGCAATCCGGATGGCTCGGTGACGACCGTAACGTGGACGCCCCCGGCGGCCACCGGGCCAACGACGGGGCCGACGACGAATCCGACGCCGCCGGTCGTGGTTGTGCCTGCGGTGACGCCGACGGCGGCGGCCTATGTCGCCGGCATCGGCGAGTTTCTCGATGGCCTGGGCTTGCCGGGCATTAATGGACAGTCTTATGGATCGACGCTTTGGCTGTTGAGTTTCCCGAAGGATGCCAACGGTTTCATCATCCCGCCGATTCCGGCGAATGCCATCTATTGTTCGACGGCGGCGACGCCGGGGCATCTGGCGAGCGACTGTGGCGATTTCAACTCAGCCGTTTCCGCTTGCGCTGCCAATGGCTCATACGCGATCGTACTTCGAGACGGAGGCACTTATCCCCGCGCGTTCTGGGATCAGAACTTGGAGGTGCAAGCCGGTACGGCGGCGCATCCGATCATCGTGACGCGGAGCGGCCCGAACGGTTTTCTCGATCACAGCCGCGCCCGGCCGATCTGCCAAGGCGGGTTCGGGCTGAACGATAGCCGGGCCGGGCATCCGGCAAGCAGCTATATCATCGTGGATGGCCTTGATTTCCAGGGGACAAACCCGCCTACGCAGCAACAATGCCTTGGATTCCTCGACAGCAACAGCGGTGCGCCGTCGTCATACGTTCTGGTTGAGGATTGCCGGTTCGAGCATTTCGTCACGGGCACGAGCATGCAAAGCGGCGTGGCGTATCCGCTGGAACATCTGATCTTCCGCCGGTGTGTCTGGGATCATTGTTACGCGGCGTTTTATGGCGAGTATCATTCCCACGTTCAGGACTTCTTGCTGCTCGATTGCGTCTTGGCCAACTGCGGGTGGGATGCAGTCAACGCGCCGAAGTCCGATCCGGCTGGAAGGGAACACGACAGCTATGTTGCGATCAACCCCTCTACCGAGACCAACGATCCACAGCACCGCGTCATCGACACGATCTTCGCAACCCCTGACGCGGAGGGATGCGAGGGAGACTGTGGGGGCTTGTTCGACACGGTACTTTACCTTGGCTGTCCGATTGGCGGATACGGCGGCGTCTATCAGACCATCTTCAACAACGTGGTCGTTGATGGCGACAATCTGGAATTCGATCCGCTGACGACGTGCGGGACGAACAGCGGCGGCGTCTACAAGGTCACTCAATCGGGCAAACCGGGCGATGCACTGTCTCTCGGCCCTTGCGGCGTGGCCGGGGCATTGACGGGATACGAGCGGGGCTGGGGTTTGTATTTCGATTGTGCCCCAACGGGCACGATGGAGAACACATTGTTCATCGACAAGCCGGATGGCGTCAACTCCGGTCCGGCCATCCAGGTTTGCCTACAGGACAACGCCAAGGGTTTGCCGTCGACGTCGAGCAACGTCAAGTTCAACAACGTGAAGATTCATAACTGGTATCAGTGGCCGAACGTGACGAGCGGAGCCGGGCCTTGCCCGGTTTCGGTGAGCGGCACCACTTCCACGTTGACGGCGACGATCAATTATCTGAACTGTGTGTTTCCCGGCGTCAATGGGACGTCTGGGGTGAGCGGAATCGAACCCAACTATGTTGACCCGGCGCGCACGGTTTCGACCTACGCGGCCTCGATCGGGATTACCGGCGGCGCTCCGGCATTCCTGACGGCTGCGGAAAACAACTGGAGCGGTAACTGGAATCCGGCGCTGACCGCCCAAGCGGTGATCGACTGGATTGGGGCGGGGTTTGAGGCGAAACAGTAAGAAGTGCAAGTGGCCGACCGTATTTGGGCCGGCATGGCAAGTTGTCAGTGCAAGAGGAATCAACTCAAAACTTGCACTCTGCCGGCCCAAATGCGGCCGGTTTGCAACTTGTACTTGTCACTTGCAACTTGCATCTTCTTAAAAAACCATGTTCGGCGAATACATTGGACAATTTCTTCCATTGGCCGGCGGGACGCTCAGCGGCCCGGTCATAGCGCCGGCATTTGTCCCGGCTGGTTTCAGCGCGGCGCGACTTGTCTATGTCGATGGAACCAATGGCAGTGATGCGACGGGCAATGGGACGGCGGCAACGCCATATCAGACCGTCACGAAAGCGGCCGCAGTCGCCACAAGCTCCGGGCAATGTATTTTCCTCGGCCCCGGCGTCTTCAACGCGGCGGCGCAAGTGATCCTTGCCAACGGGGTTTCACTGATCGGGTGCGGAGTCGGCATAACGACGATCAAAAACACGGGCGTTACGAATTCTCACGTCCTGGTGGTATGCGGTAGCGGCTCGGTTGTCCAGAACTTGACGATTGACGCCACGAATACCGGATTGCAGGCAACGCCAATCGGTTTCTTGGGCGTGTACGGCGATCCGGTTTCATCCGGTTTCACGCTTCTTGATGCGGATTTCATCGGCGCGATCGACGGCCTGTACTGCAATGTCGTCAGCACGCAGGCCGCAGGGTCCACCGCGATTTATGCGAGAAATTGCCGCTTTTCGAGCATGTTTGATACCTCGAATTTTCAGGCCAACACCGCCGCCACGTACACCTTTTCAGTCGGGTTCGATCAATGCACTTTTAACGTCACCTACGGATCACAGTACGGTACGCCCTCAACCACGATGCGTTGCATGGCGGGTTCAACGAGCGGGGCGGTTTTAATCAAGGCGAGAGGCTGCATCTACAATTTCGTCGATACGACAAACAGTTCGGCCAGCGGCCTGACCTATTTCATTGACAAGACGGGGCATGCGGAGATGGAGAACTGCACCGTCAACATCAACGCGCCGCTTATCTCGCAGAGTTTTGTCCGCATCGGCGGTTTGCTGAATGGCGATGGAAACACGATCAACGAGACCCTGAGCACGGGATTGGCGAGTCGGCGAATGCCGACTACGCCGAACGCGCTGACCGTTTCATCGTGCGCAGTCACTCCCGCGCTTGGCGGCGTCGATGAGGTGGCCGTGGACGCGGCGACGCTGACGACGGGCGCGGGCGCGGTCGCGCCTGACACACTGTCGATCAACGCCGTCAATTTTTACTCGTCGGGCGGATTTGCGCCTTCCGATGGGCAGGCAAAACGAATCAGAATCAAAAACGTCAATGCCGGATCGACGGCGATGACGCTGAGTTTCGATCCCACTTACAATATCGGCGCAATCACGATTGGCACGATCGCCGCCGGCAAGCGGGCGTATTTCGACTTCACCTACGACGCCGACAACGCGAAGTGGGATTTGATTGGGTATGTGAATGGACTGTGAAGAAGTACAAGTAACAAGTGCAAGTTGCAAGTTGGTAGTGCAAGTTAAGAGATTTCCTAACTTGCAACTTGCACTCTGCCGGCCCAAATGCGGCCGGCTTGCAACTTGGAACTGGATTACCAATGGCCGGTGAACTTAAAACACAATTCACATCCGGGGCGACGGTTTACGCGGTCGTCCTCAACGGCGCGGGGCAGGCGTGGAGGACGGACAGCAGCGTCTTTGAGCCGCCGACAGCCGGCGATTGGACGCACTATGCCGTGACCATGATCGAGCAGTCCACCACGGGCGTTTACGCGGGTAACTTTCCAACCGCCATTACGACCGCGGGAGCATATCCGATCCTGTTCCGCCAGCAGTCGGGCGGATCGCCTGCGGCAACGGATCAAAATAACGGCATGCTCGGCGGATTGGTTTGCTGGACGGGAGCGGCCGAAGCATTCCCGCTGGCATCGAGCGCGGCCAACGCGGCCAACGTGGGGATGAACGGGGCCAATCTGGACGCCAACATGCTTCAGATCGCCGGACAAACCGCCAGCGCCGCCGGAGCCGTGACCTTCCCCGGCTCGATCGGGACCAGCACGTTCTCCGGCGGCAACCTCAACGTCACGCAGATCGGCGGGCAGGCGGTCTCGCTGGACACCAACAATCTTCTCAGGGTGGACGCGGCCGGCTGGGGTGGTACGGCGGTCTCGCTTAGCGGCGGATTGCCGAGCGTGAATGCCGCCAACGTCGGCAACGGTGATGGGCCGATCCCGATCAACCAAAACACCGGCGGCGCCGACAACCTGCGATACGTGGATAGCACCGGCAACGGCATCGAGGGAGCCAACGTGCTGATTTACCTTTCGACGGATTGGCCGTCGCAGCCGAGCCGAGTCCAGGCCACGGCGATTACCGGGTCGGACGGGCGCTGGTTGTCGCCGGCGTTCGTTCAAAGCGGGACGTACGTCGCCGTGTTCGCGAAACTCGGGGCCGATGGGCCGGATGTATCGGCGGCGTTTTCGGTTTGAAGAGGAAGCTCACGCAGAGGCGCAAAGGCGCAAAGAAGAGAAGGCGGGAGATTAGCAATTCGACTTCTTCTTGGCGCCCTTGGCGGTTCAACTTCTGGGATGTGAATTATGGCAATCATCGCAACCCCAATCACCGCCGGATCGGCCGCTGGACGATATGCCGCGCAGAGCGACGTCGAATCGCAGTTCGGCATCGATAACGTCCGCGTCTGGTCTCAACTGGACAATACGCAAACGTCGGCGGACGTGTCGCGGATTCAGCAATCGCTGGATTACGCGGATGGAAAGATCATCAGCACGTTTGCCGATTACGGCAACTACGTCACGCCACTGGCGCCGATGGGTACGGATGTTTCGCTGGTGACGCGATGGGCCGCGGTGATCGCCGGGGCGTGGCTGTATCAGTCGCGCGGACTGCGCGATGATGATGGGCAGGGAGATCACATTGCGCGGTTGCAAGGCCAGGTGGATGCGGAGATGCTGCGATATCGGGGAAACGAAAAGCTGAACGCCGCCAGGCGGTGGCCGGCGGCGACGGCGCCGGCGGGGTATTGAGCGGGTGGCAAGACCGGCCTATGATCCGCGCAAAAAACTGCGATCTAACCCGCAAAAACCGCCTGATTTCCTAACAATGCCTGAACTTATAGGCGAAAAACACGTTCCGACACGGAAATATTATTGACACTTTCTGGGGCCGGGCCGATGATATTTGCATCGCATGGAGAGGATGACATGACAACGCAGGTTATTGGCGTCATTTATGTGTCTGCAGCGCTGCTCGGCGATCCGCGCATTATGCCTTCCGGCGTCGGACTTTCCGCCCCGACTTATCCTGTAAGGGATTCGCGCCCTGTTGAGCATCCGCAGGAGATTGGGCTGTCCGCGGACTTGGGGACGACGACGGTTGCGGTGGGATTTGGTGAGTCCACCCTTGGCCAATCACGTCCTCTTGAATGATTCGTTGTGGCATGGGGCCAGGTGCCATCATTTCGGTAAATCGTCGCGTTGTTGTAAACTGGCTTGACAATCCATCGCTCTCGATTACGACGTGCAATAATTCGTACTGCTTTTGTTTTGGCGATTGCGGTTGGGCTTGCTGCATCATTTGCATCAGGTGGGGAGGAAAGGGCATTCCCGATTGGGTGATTTCTGGGGACGAAGACTGCTCATTAGGCGCTTTCTCTGGGGAATTGGCGGGCGATTCTGCGGGTGGGGCGGATTGCGGAATTGGCTGGGGTTGCGGCAATGCGGATGATGGCATCGTAGGCACCTGAGCCGGCGTAACCATTGCTGCAATATCTCCGGCAGGATGGAAAATTTCCAGGTTTCTGAATTCATTCTCAAAATCCCTGTACAGATTCCACATTGTTGTTTCTAACTCCGGGCTCAGATCAACTGTCACCTTTAGGTGGAGATCAATGATCGCCTCCCTCCGGTTGATTGCGTGCCCATGAAAATACAGCTTCGAAGCCATGTTCTCGACGATTTCATTGATGATATGTTCTTGATCCTCGTTCATGTGCGTGCGGAGAATCTTCCGTGCGATCATGCGTGATTGCGATAGGAATCGCTCGACGTTGCCGAGCGCAAGCGGATGAACCTTGTTCGCCAAAACCTCTACGGCCTTGATTAGCTCATCTTCATGCGTAATTCCAACGGTGTTTTTGATAAAGCCGACGTAGGCCGTTACATCCTCAACGCTAATCCCCAACCGGCGATTGCCTTCCACAGGGTTGAAATCGTTTGAGACCGTGGGATCGATCGGACCCAATTCTCCGAATGGATGCATAACGATTTCATCCGCGCCGAGGGCGATCATCGTTGCCGCGCTGTATGCGCGATACGGAATTAGAACATTGACTTTCGTCGCGAATTCACGGAGCAGCGCCACGATTCTCCAAGAGACGGTACCAACCCCACCGTTGCTGCAAAGGAACAGATCGAGTTTTTCGATTGGGCGACTCGGCAACAAGAGCAGATGATCGTACATCGCACGGACGCAGTCTTCGGAAATAACGGATGGGACGTTAGGGCGTATGCTGGTGAGGAAACATAAAACCTTTGAGTTACGAATTTCTTCTAGCCGCCTAATTAGCGATCTCCGCTCTTGGAATGCCATAGGAATCCCTCGTCAAAATTACATTTGGGCCGCCAGTGTACGTTAAGGGCACATTAATCTCCATTTTCGCGATGCTGAAGGTAGGTGGCTGTGCATTGAAACACACAACAGCTGGCAGTCAGACTATTTAGCAGTTTCGGGGGGATAATCGCACTTTATGACCATCGAAACGTTAGCCATCGGCAGCCTCAGCGCGGATCCCGCCAACGCGCGCAAGCACGGGCAGCGGAACCTGGATGCCATTGTGGCGAGCTTGCGGCGGTTTGGGCAGCAGAAGCCGATCGTGGTGGATTCGCGCGGTGTCGTTCGGGCGGGGAATGGGCAATTGGCGGCGGCGAAGTTGCTGGGATGGACGGAGATTCGCGTGGTTCGCTCGGATTTGCCGCCGACGGAGCTGACGGCGTTCGCCATTGCGGACAATCGGACGGGTGAATTGGCCGAGTGGGATACGGAGGTGCTGGCGGGGCTTTTGTCCGATGCGGACCTGGGCGACGTGGGATTCACCGATGAGGAAATGAAGCGGTTCGTCGGCAAGATGGGGGCGGACGAAGACCTCCTCGGCGAGACCGAAATTCACGAATCGTTTGAGGTCGTGGCGGAATGCCGCGATGAGGAGCAGCAGAAGCAACTGTACGAACGGCTGAGGTCCGAAGGGTATTCATGCAGACTGTTCACGCTGTAGTTGAGAGTCCGTTGCGGGAAAGTTTTCGCGTGAGGCAGGTCGCGGGAATGTTCGATTTGCCGGTGGATGCCGGGGCGAGATCAGAGTTTTCGGTCGAGATTCCGTCGGTGGATGAACCGTGGAGCATCGGGGCTATTGTCGGGCCGAGCGGGTCTGGCAAGACGACGATTGCGAAGCGGGCTTTCGGCGGGCGATTGGTGGATCGCTGGGATTGGCCGGCGGATCGGTGCATCCTCGATGGTTTCCCGGAGCAGATGGGAATTCGGGAGATCACGCAGTTATTGGGAAGCGTGGGATTCAGTTCGCCGCCGGCCTGGCTGCGGCCGTTTCATCTGCTGAGCAACGGGGAACAATTCCGGGTGAACCTGGCTCGGACGTTGGCGGAGATGCCCGAACTGGCGGTGGTGGATGAATTCACCAGCGTGGTGGATCGGACGGTTGCCAGGATCGGTTCGGGCGCCATCAGCCGGGCGGTGCGACGGTCGAATCGCAGGCTAACCCAACTTCGTCAGTTAGGGAGCTGAATCGCCCCTGGCAATGGCGCCAGGGCCGATTTTGGTCGAAAGTCTTCACTACATTTCGGGCATCTTTAATCGCTCCGGCAATCTCAGACCC
>JBEKEC010000093.1:0-9916 GCA_050014015.1 Tepidisphaeraceae bacterium | reverse complement strand
TGGCGAAAACTCAACGGCAGCACGTTGCTGCCGGAGGTGATCGCAGGAGTGGTCTTCAAAGATGGAACGAAGCTCGCCGCTTAAACTGTCGCGGCCATCCACTACTTTTGGGAATATCTCTCCGGGAATCGACCCACGATTCTCTGGATGAGTTTTGCCCTTTCCTCCGCATTGCTGTCAAATCCGCGTTTGTAATCCCTCCCTCGCGGCTCATCGTCAACTCGGTCTCCGATGAAAATAGGCCAATAAAGTCCGCCTCCCGCGCGAGGACAATCGTTCGCCCCGGTTGATAAAATTTCCGACCGCCTTGTTACGACCGCCCCAACCTGACGCGAAAGATCGGCACTTCGCAGAGAAGCGGCGAAAGCCATAAACATTGCAAATTCGTTGAACGTGGGCGTTATATTGGGGTTTGCAAAAACCAGATCAAGGCAACGGGTGATGCTGTATCGTAGCTTGTCGTCGTTATTCTCGTCAGCCACGAAAAAATCTGCCAAATGGAAGGTATCGCGGGTGTGTTGACCATACTCATAATCTTCATCTTCGTCTCTTAGCAGAAGTTTCCAAGCCAGATCGAGGGACATTCCCTCCCCTTCGGTGGATAATTGCTTCGCCCGTCGCTCCCGATCCGCGTGGACGGCGAAAAGATAAAATCCACCGCCGTAAATCTTCCGCAATTCCTCAACCTCTTGCGGATTCTTAAGCGAGCTGATGATGTACGCCCTTTTCTGAACCTGGCCTTGAGGATCGGGACGGCGGCGAGAAATTTCGGCGGCGGCAGCAATTGCCAGCACGGCGTTGTTTTTCGTTTCTTTTCGGATCGCGTTGCCAAGATCAATTAGCGCTTTTGCATATTCATACCGCGGGGATTTTGGCGGTATTTCTTTTGTGCCGGCAAGCATTGGAATAATCGTCTTGCTGATATGGATGTCTTGGGACTCATATTCGTAGGCGCGAAGACGGGTTTGGATCATAGACCGAATTTTTGCGTTATTGGTACCAAGCGGTCCGACCAATCCAATTACTATTTCGGACGGCGCAGACGTATAGGATTCGTATGCGCGTTGAAGGGGCCGAAGGCCGAGGTGTGGCACGCCGTTCGGAGCAGGGTTTTGGATCGGATTCTGTAGGATACTTAGAAGTGGCGGAACGCTCCTTCGGCTTTTATTCTTGGCCATTCCCTTTTCCCTACGCTATCTGAGATGATACACCAACGGCTCGGAACATCAAAATTCTGCGGTTACTCTCTTCGGTTTCTGGACACGCCGGGCGACCATCCTGCTAAAATCACCCCATGCCCGAAAACGAGCGATTCACCGCCGCCATTGCTAAATTCGACGCCGCCAACGCTCAGGACCCCACGCTGGTCGCCGGCGTTCCGGCCGAGCTTTTGTATTCCCGCCGCATGACCGATTGGCTCAATCGCCTTTATCCTGATGCGGATGAGGTTCTTCAGCTTGCCGCCCGCGCCCAGCACGTTCGCCGCTGGACGATCCCGCGCTCAAGTTATCCGATGACCCGCATGGGATATCACAAGTGGCGAACCAGCCTCTATTCCTTCCATGCCGACACCGCCGCCGAAATCCTCCGCCAGGTCGGCTACGACGACGCGGCAATCGCCCGCGTCCGCTCGCTTTTGCGCAAGGAGAAACTGAATTCCGATCCGCAGATGCAGAGGCTCGAGGACGTCGCCTGCCTGGTATTTCTGGAAAACTATTTCGCCGATTTCGCACCGAAACACGACGAGGAAAAAGTGATCGTCATTCTTCGCCGAACGTGGAAGAAGATGTCCGAGCACGCGCATTTGGCGGCACTGAAGCTGCCGTTGCCGCCGGAGTCACGCCGGCTTGTGGAAAAGGCGTTGGCATCGAGTTAATCGACCAGACGCGGAGGCAATGGGTGAGTCAAATCCCGGTTCAAGATTCTAATTCCAAAAAAATCGCCAGCAATTAACATCTTGGACATGCATCCGAGCGGTTTGAGCGAAAGGATCGCGGGGATTCCGCCGGCGCCGCGCGTTGTGCGGCGAACGAGGGGCGGATGTGGACTCATGTTTGTGCGGCTATTCATTCTGCCGCATATGTGTGTCGGGGTTATTCTTTTGCTCTCGGTGCCGGCGCATTTGTTTGTCGCGCGGTTTGGGACGCCGGTGACGGCAATCGTGGATCGGATGGAGAACACACCTACCCGCAAGGGCGGGGTAATATATGATATTTACTACCAGTATACGTTGGATAGACGGCGCTATGACAAAAGGGCGTCGGTTGGAAAGAGCACTTACAATCTGACGCGCGTTGGGGATCATCGTAATGGCCGGGCGTCGGGGCTGTGGGGTCATGCGCTTTTCGTGGGGCCGGAGGAATGGGAGGAGACGGGACCGCTCGGGATGCTGGGGTTTGCGCTGTTCTGGAATGGCATCCTTTCCGTGTTTGTATATGTCCTGTGGGTGGTGCCGCTTCGAGAGCGATGGATTGCCAGAATTGGCCAACCCGCCTTGGCAATCGTCACCGGGCGGCGAGAATTATCCGGGCGCGGTGGGAGGATTTATCGTTTGTCCTATGCGTTCACCACGCCGGAGGGAACGGAATATACCGGCAAATGCGACGTGACGAATTGGGTCTATCAAATCGCGTTGGAGGGGACCACGCTCATCGTGCTCTACGACCCGCGGCGGCCACGATGGAATCTGGCCTATGAGTATTGCGATTTTGTAGTGGCGCTGTGAAGCGTTGTGGATGGCGGCGTCAAATCTTTTTCAACAATGCCTCCAACGCCGGCTTTTCCTTTGCCCGAATCGTGAATTCGACCACGGTCTGCGGCGTGAATTGTGATTCAACGACCGCCGTATCGCCGTAGAGCCGCTTGGCCACGGCCTGCACGTCGCCCTTGGCGGCCGCGACGGTTTGGTCGTTCGGCGGCGCCCGCAGGCGGTCGTTCAGACGGATCAGAATCTCATCCGTTTTGAATTTCAGCTTCCCCGCAACCTCCGGCTCCTGTTCCAGCCTGGCGGCGGCTTTCATCGCCTCGCCAATCACCGCCCGCAGACGATCGGCAAACGATCCTTCCAGCGGCAATTTGCGCGAATACAAAAGTCCCAGGCGGTTCTGGCCCCGATCCAAGTAGAAATTCGCCTCGGAGCTGACCAGCACGGTGCCGGGACCGGCAGCGACGTGGCCGTAATCCGCCACGTCGATTAGCCGATGGCCCTGGACCGATTGATTTTGAATCCAATGGTGAAAGATCGGCACGAAATCAAGTCCAACGCCATCCGGCGCGGAAGCGAAAATCTTCACCGCTATCTTATAAACGTCCATGGCTCTATTGGGGCGCCGGGATTTGAACCGCGCTGGCAGCTTTCGCCTGAATCTTCGCATGGCATTTGTAAGCCGCGTCGATGAACAGGTTGGCCTCCTCCACCAGTTTGTGCGCCGTATCTTTGGTATATCGCGAATCCGCCCCTTCATGCCGCGCCAGAAGGTAATTGGCGAACTGACCGTGATGATAGGTGTCCCAGAAAATCTTCGGCTCGACGAATCGCTTGCGGAATTCCTCGACGATCACCGCCGGGTCATTCGGCGCGTCAAGCCATTGGGCCTGCACCAGCGTCCGGGCGGCCGTGACCATCGCCTGATACGCCTTCTCATCCGCCTGACGATATTGCCCGCCGTCCAGCAAAAGCTGCGCCTCGAACGCCTCGCTCTCGGCCTGTGTAAACCCGAACTGCGCCAGCGACACGATTTCCCCGGCGCATTCCCCCACTCCCATGTCGCCGATGGTGAATTCGCGCGGATCGCCCCAATCGCTGTAGAAGGATGGATCGTCCTTGTGCGGCGGAACCGCCGCGAATTCGTTCACGATCGCCTTGAGCGCCGGCTTGCCGATCCGCTGGCAAAAAGCCTGGAACGATTCCTCGCCCGTTCGCTCCGCGGCGTATCGGCCCGTCAAGCGTTCGACCAAATCCGGGACCCGCCGCGACGGAACCGAGCCCATCGCCAGCCCATAGCTCCCGGCGTTCTTTGACCACTGGCCTCCCAGCATCACCTGAAAATGCGGAACGGTGTATCCGTTGACGTTGCGGCTGTTGCCGTAAAACCCGATGTCCGCAACGTGATGCTGCCCGCAGGAATTGAAGCAGCCGGAAACTTTGATGCGAAGCCCCTGAATCGCCCGATCGAGCGTGGCATTTTTCGCCGCCAGCCGGCGCCGCAATTCGCCCGCCAGTCCGCGAGACGATGCAATCCCAAGTTTGCACGTATCCGTGCCGGGGCAGGCCACTACGTCCACAATCGTTCCCGCTCCGGCTTCGCCCAGCCCGATCGCCGAAAGCTCCTTGTACAGGGCGATGGTTTGATCGTGTCCGATCCAACGCAGCACCATGTTCTGCTCGACGGTGGTCCGCGCATTTCCACCGGCAAAACGCCGGGAAATGTCGGCCAAAGCGCGCATCTGGTCCGACGTCAGGTCCCCCAGCGGGCACGTCACGGTCGCCACGTAATACCCCGCCTGGCGCTGCTGGTACAGATTCGTCGCCGCCCATTGGTCGTACCCCGCGGGCCGGCGCGCGCCGTTGAGCTGCACCGCCGCCAGCGCCGGTTTTTCCTCGTACCGGGGAATGCGCTCAAAATGCTCGCGCCAGGCCGGATCCTCCGGCATCGTCCGCCGCTCTTCCTGCACCAGCCGCCGGAATTCCTCGATCCCCAGCTTCTGAACCAGGAATTTCAACCGCGCCCGGTTTCGGTTTTTCTTTTCCCCCAGACGCGCGAAAACCCGGCCGATCGCCCGCGACAGCGGCAGCAATTCCTCCTCGGCGACGAATTCGTCCAGAAGCTTCGCCTGATGCGGAACCGCCCCCAGCCCTCCGCCCACGAAAATCTTGAATCCCCGCACGGTTTTCCCATCCACCACTTTCGTCGCCGCGATCCCACCCAGATCGTGCATCGACACCAACGCGCAAGCCTCGTCCTGGCAGCCGGAAAGAGCGATCTTGAATTTCCGCCCGAAATCCTGGATGTCCCGATGGCCCAAAAGATAAAACGCCAGCGCTTTCGCATACGGCGTAACGTCAAACGCCTCGGTATTACACACGCCCGCCAACGGACATGCCGTCACGTTCCGAACGGAATTCCCGCACGCCTCGCGCGTGGTAATCCCGACCGCCGCCAGCCGGCGAAAAATATCCGGCGTGTCTTCAATGTTGACGAAATGCAGCTGAATGTCCTGCCGGGTCGTGATATGGCAGATGGCATCGGAATACTCCTCCGCCAGCTCGGCCAGCACGATCATCTGCTGCGGATTCACGCCCCCATATGGAATCTTGATCCGCTGCATCCCCGGCGCTTCCCAAAACGTGTCCGGACCCTTGGTCAGCGAACTGTACGGCAGCTTTTGCGTCTTGATCCCATCATGCCGCTGGCCATTGTCGTAACGCTGCCCATAAGCCCCCCGGCGAAGCCGGGTCTCCGCGAAAACCTTCTCCTCGATCTTGCCCTGCTTTCGCAAGGCGATCTGCGCCTCAAAGCTATCGATTTCCTGCCCCCAATCGGCGGGAACGCGCTCCCCCAGCTTCTCTTTCCACGTTAGCGATGTCATTTGAAATGGCCTTGCAGGAACCGTCTTAATTCCCATTTATCTATAGAGGAAATAGGGCAATAAAGTCAAGTAGAAGAGGAAGCAATCACGAACAGAATATAACTACATTATTCAAAGCTGGTTGCGATCTATTCCCCGTCCTCTTCGTCATCCTCGACCGGTGCGGCGGCGACTTTGGCGCGCTTCGGAGGGCGGCGCTTGGGACCTTGCGCCTGCATCACCGCCCGCCAGAAATCACCCGCCGCCAGGTCCATCCCTTGCAATTTGTTGAATTCCCGCTGCGCCGCCTCAAATTCATCGCTGTAGGGAATCAGTTTTCCACCCTTGCTGTGCCGTGGAAGCATGCCCTTGAGCAGTTTTAGCTGCTCTTCGGTCACCACCGCCGCCGTCGGCTCACCCGCGGAATTCGTGCCGCTTCTAACGTATTTCAGCAAGGCGCAAAAAACCTGCTCCGGATGGGCGTTTTTGAACGTCCGGTCCTGAAACCCCTGGCAAAGCCCATCAAAGGCCGGGGAATAAGGCAATTCATCGCGCGCGATGCCCGCCTCGTTGTATAACTCCTGCAAATGTTCCTGATCGATTCCACTCAATTTCAACGGCGGACGCATGCCTGCTCCTTCGGGATAAATCCAGAGATGCCAATGATTGTAAGGCCGCGCATACGCCCGTGTCCATTGCGCTGACGCGAAACTCGAAATCCGAAACTCGAAATTCGAATCAAATTCGAAATTCGAGTGATCGAATGGCCAGATGTTTCGAATTTCAACCTTCGAGTTTGATTCGAATTTCGAGTTTCGAGTTTCGAATTTCCCCCTTCCCTCTTACCATCATCCGCCCATGAAAAGCGACGATTGGTCCTCCGCCCGCCGGCATCTCGATCGCGACCCCGTCCTGCGCGACGTCATCGCCGCCGTCGGACCCTGCACGCTCAGGCCGCGACGCGACCATTTCGTCCTCCTGTGCAAGTCGATCTATTCCCAGCAGATTTCCGCCGTCGTCGCCTCCGTGCTCTTCGGAAGGTTCAGGGAACATTTCCCCCGTAAACGCCCGACGCCCCGGCTCGTGCTGGACCTGCTCTGCAACGGAAGCGAAGCCCAACTCAAAGGCTGCGGCTTGTCCCGGCAGAAAAAGGAATATCTGATCGACCTCTCCAAACACTTCTTAAGCGGCGCCATCCCCAACCACCGGCTTTCGCAACTCAGCGACGAAGAAGTGATCGGCGCCCTGACCGCCGTCAAAGGCATCGGCCGCTGGACGGCCGAAATGTTCCTGATCTTCGTCTTGAATCGCCCGGACGTTTTGCCGCTCGACGATCTCGGCTTGCAACGCGCCATAAAATCCGCCTATGGCCTGAAGCATTGGCCAAAGGCCAAGCAAATCACCAAGCTCGGCGAATCCTGGCGGCCCTATCGCACGATCGCCACCTGGTATCTCTGGCGCGCGGCGGATGCGGGGGACGGGGGATGGTGAAACGGCGAGGTCAGGCTTTGGCCGTTTGCGGCAATTCGCCCCCAACCGCCGGCTCTGGTTCGGGCGTGAGTTCACGTACGCGAAAGACCTGCTCCATCGCCTCTTCCAACTCCGCCGAACAGTCGAATTTCCCGGCAGCGAATCGATCTTTCACTCTGGTCACAAGCGCTTTCAGGAGCGAATCATTCGGCTCGGGTTGACTTGCAATCGTAAGGGCCGCCAGCACGACTATATTTTGTATTGCATCGCGCATGAGCGGTGACGGCGTCTCTCCACGATCCAAGCATTGCCTGTGTGTTTTTTGGTACTTCTCCTCGATCAGATTATCCATTACTTCGTCGAGAAACTCGTCTTCCCATTCAATATCCTCGTCATCATCCTCGTCCTCTTCGTCAAAATCTTCGACCTCGGAAACGAAATGGACGTTTGGCCGGGCGAGGAATTCATCCACGGAGCAGCCGATGAGGCGACTTTGCAAATCGTCGAACGAACCGACCCAAAGCAATCCGCCATCTTTTCCAAAGGGGCTCAGGTCCGCCGTGGCGATATCCGGCAGATCGCCTAGTACGTTGGTCCAGCGCTCAAAACGCGGAGGAAGACGGAATCCGTTCTGGTGGGCAAAGCGGATGGCGCCGGCGACCAGATGCCGCGCCGCCTCGGGTTCAATGCGGACCAGATCAAAACATTCGCCTGCACGTTTCAAATGTCCGTCCGTATCATCGCTGGTCATGTCGATCGCCCCCCAGGCGTCTTTCAATCCGGCGCACCAGAGATCGATCACAAAGCACGCCAACGCCATTCCGCCCTGCGGATTCTGGCGGATCAGATGAATCGAAGCTATGCCGCCGGCTTCCCAATCAGCATTGATGTAGCACGCTTCAATCCTGCCCACCTGGCCAATCCGCTTGTACGGGCTGCCGGCCATGGCGCGGCGTTCCTGGGCTTTCTTTTTTTCGCGCTTGAGTCTCTGGCGTTCCTTGCGTCGAGCGGCGTCGGACATGCGACCTCCGTGTCGGGGGTTGGTTCGATTTACCAGGATTTTACCCGGCCGCCGCCGCGTAGAAAAGACCCGGCTTGCTGATACAATAAAAAGCGAGGAGTCATAGCATGAGCACGGTGGAGCTTCGGCGAAAGATCAAACGGCAGGTGGACGGTCTTCCGAGCGGCCGGCTTCGATCGGCGGCGGACTTCATCGATTACCTGGGGAAAAAGAACGGGGCTGCGTCTTCGGAAAAGGACCCGCGAATTATCCGCATGCGGCGGCGCATCCGTCAGGCCGAGGCTGCCGAAGCGGCGGGCAAGTTAATCCCATGGGAAAAGCTTAAGCGGAAGTATTGAATGTTCGAGGTGCTGCTCTCGCCACCGGCCGGTCGATACTTCGATAATGCGGACCCGCCCCTACGCAAACGCCTCGAACGTTGTTTTCAGCAACTGCGCTTAGACCCATACCGCCACAACAATATCAAGCGATTGACCGGCGAGTTCGTCGGTCTCCTTCGCTTTCGCGTAGGCGACTGGCGAGTCATCTATCGTGTGGATGATTCTGCTAGCCGGGTAGTTGTAATTGATATTGGGCACCGGCGCGACGTGTACGAATAGGCGGTTCGCCATGAAAACCGTTGAGCTGGCAAAGGCGACCAAGGCGTTGGCGGATTACGCGAATTCAATCGATCGCGGGGCCGTGCTGGTGCTGCGAAACGGCAAACCGCTGGCCGTTCTGAGCTCCGCCAAGGGCATGGACGCCGAATCAATCGCCCTGGCCAACAATCCGAGGTTCGTTTCGATCATCGAAAAATCAAGGGCCAGATACAAAGCCCAAGGCGGCATTCCCATCGAGGAAGTTCGGCGGCGACTCGGGTTGCCAGCGAAAAAGAAGCGACGAAAAGCCAGTTGATGTTTTGCTACGAGGTGAGGGAATGGCGCGATAGAAAAAGTTGCCATTAATTCGCTACTTCAACTCCACCGTCCAATACGCCGTATCCAAAAACTGTTTCCAGCTCGAATACCGCGCATCGGCCAGACGGATGTTGATCACCGGGCTGCGCTTCGGCTTTACCGGTCGCATCACCAGGTGCATGTGCGCCTGGTCCGGCGTGCGGCCGCCCTTTTTCACGTTGCATCTCACGCAGCAGCACACGATGTTCTCCCACGTGCTCTTGCCCCCCTGGCTCTTGGGAACCACGTGATCCAGCGAAAGCTCGGTCGTGCTCGTCCGCTTGCCGCAGTATTGGCAACGGTTGCCGTCCCGGGCGTAGATGTTGCGGCGATTGAATTTCACCTCCTGCCGCGGAAGCTTGTCGTAGGCCAGAAGCCGGATGATCCGCGGCACGGCGATCTGAAACCGCACCGTGTGAATCCAGTCGTATTCGTCCGGCTCGAATTCAGCCTTGAGCTGGCTGATTTCCCGCCAGTCGTCGAAGTTGAAATTCTGCCACCGGCTCTGCCCGGCGTGGTCCGTTTCGATGTGGATGACTTCCGCCAACTGCCGGCAAAGCAGCGAAAACGCCCGCCGCACGTTGATCACCCGGATCGCCTGATAGAACCGATTCAAAACCAGAACGTTGGCGTTGAGAGCGCAAGCTCCCGCGCCGTTGCCGGAAGACGAGATTGGCGGCGAATTCAGGTACATGCGCCGTTGCTATTTCCGTGGCAAGCGTCGTGACCGTCAGAGCCAAAAACGAGGCCGAATTGTAGTCCCAGTGCCCCTCAAACGCCAGTCGAATCAACCTGGGTCCGAGGGTCTGAGCCATCAAAGTAGGTGGGTTCTTACGCCGCCAGAGGGCGTTGACTCCAAAATTCCTCCCATTGGTCGTTGAGCCATGCGGAACGCAGCGACAAAACGGATTGCGCGCCGGAT
>JBEKEC010000092.1:0-10061 GCA_050014015.1 Tepidisphaeraceae bacterium | reverse complement strand
ACCTTGATCGGCAGCTTGATTTCCTTGGCCAATTGCTTGCGAACGTCCTGGACGAGTTTGAACAAATCGACCTGGATTCGCCCGCAGGTGGGGCAGGCGATCAACTCCGCTCCCACGCGCGTCCGCAGCCCTAGCACGTACAGCAATTCCAAGCCATCCTCAACTTCGTAGATGGGATCGTTGGCATAGCTGATGCGGATGGTGTCGCCGATCCCGCTGCACAGCAGGTGCCCGAGCGGCACCACCGAGCGGATCGTCCCCGTTTCCTTGGGGCCGGCGTGCGTCACGCCCAGGTGCAGCGGGTAATCGAAGCGCTGGCTGATTTCCTTGTACGCGTCGATCACCAATTCAGGTTCGATGCTTTTGGCGCTGATGACAATGTCGTGGAAATCCTCCTCGTGGAAGATTTCCAGATATTCTTCCAGCTTGGCGATCATGATGGCCAGGAAATGGCCGTGCTTGTTGTTGGAGAAGACGCCGCCGAGTTCCTTCATTCGCTTCTGCTTGTCTTTTCGTTCGACGATTGAGCCTTCGTTGACGCCGACGCGGATGGGGATTTTGCGCGCCTTGCAGGCCTGTATC
The DNA here is from genome assembly GCA_050014015.1 of Tepidisphaeraceae bacterium. Classification (GTDB taxonomy): domain Bacteria; phylum Planctomycetota; class Phycisphaerae; order Tepidisphaerales; family Tepidisphaeraceae; genus PALSA-1353. The sequence goes on along the minus strand of JBEKEC010000092.1, from coordinate 9,479 downwards.
ACGTCTTTTACCTGGCTGCGGTCGCTGATGTTGCCGGGGTTGAGGCGGATCTTGTGGATGCCGGCCTCGACGGCTTCCAACGCCCGCTGGAAATGGAAATGCACGTCGGCGACGATCGGCACGTTCACCCGCGGCAGGATTTCCTTCAGCGCCAGCGTGTCTTTCTTCTCGGGCACGGCCACGCGCACGATGTCCGCCCCGCCCGCCGCCAGCTTATGAATCTCCGCCACGCATTTATCGATGTCCCAGGTATACCCCGATGTCATGGTCTGCACCGCGACCGGGGCGTCCCCGCCAATGCCGACGAAACCGTGCGACTGATCGCCGATGACAACTTTGCGCGTCTTGCGTCGAGGAAACATCAAGGCTCCGATAAAAACAAATCTAGTTCCGTGCGGCGTTCGTTAAATGTTAAGAGACGCCTTCAAAGCCGTCAACGTCGGGCCGGCGCCACAGGCCGCCCTCGGGCCCAACGAGGCTTCTCCGCTTGTCTTTTCGCGGATTTCGTTTACCTTTCCCCCCAGCCGGAGAGGTGGCCGAGCGGCTGAAGGCGACGGTTTGCTAAACCGTTATACGGGGTCAAACTCGTATCCCGGGTTCGAATCCCGGCCTCTCCGCATTTGACGACCGGGGGATTTTTGCCCCCAAACAACGCCGCGCCGTCGCAGGACGGCGCGGCGTTGTGTTTTGTGGAACCCCGCTCTTCACTAAAAAATCGAAAAATGGCTAAAGATCGCTTCAAACTTGCTGAATAATTCGGGTTTTGTAAAATCCTCCGCGGCGGGAAAATCGGGGAGTCTGGGAAGGAAACGAGAATGGTACATTGCATGCCTTTGGCCGATGTGCGGATTCACCTGGGACACGTCGATTATGCGATCCTCCTGGTCTATTTCGCGTTCGTGCTTGGGATCGGTTTCATCATCACGCGGTTCATGAAAACCAGCGGCGACTTCCTTCTCTCGGGAAGATCGGTGCCGGCGTGGATCACCGGACTGGCGTTCATCTCCGCAAACCTTGGCGCGCAGGAAGTCATCGGCATGGGCGCGTCCGGCGCCAAATACGGCATCATGACCAGCCACTTTTATTGGGTGGGCGCCATTCCCGCCATGGTGTTCATCGGTATCTTCATGATGCCCTTCTATTACGGCTCCAAGGCCCGGTCGGTGCCGGAATATCTCAAGTTGCGCTTCGACGAAAAGACCCGCGGATTCAACGCCTTCAGCTTTGCCGCGATGACCGTCTTTTCCTCCGGCGTCTCCATGTACGCCCTGGCCAAGCTCCTTAATCTGCTTTTGAATTGGAACTTCAACGCCGCCCTTCTCGGGTCCGCGGTGATCGTGCTGATCTACATCACCCTCGGCGGTCTAACTTCCGCGATCTACAACGAAGTCCTTCAATTCTTCCTGATCGTCCTTGGGTTTCTGCCCATCGTTTATCTCGGTTTGCGCGACATGGGCGGCTGGCACGCCATTGTGGGCCAATTGGACTTGGTCGCCATCAAAAATCACTTTCCCCCCGGCACGTACACCTCCTCCTGGCGTCACATGGCCTCCGCCGCCGACAACCCCATGGGCGTCGACGCGTTCAGCATGGTTTTCGGACTGGGATTTGTGCTCTCCTTTGGATATTGGTGTACGGACTTTCTGGTGGTGCAGAGAGCCATGGCGGCCGACTCGATGTCCGCCGCCCGGCGCACGCCCCTCATCGCCGCTTTTCCCAAAATGCTCTTTCCCGCCCTGGTCATCCTCCCCGGCATCATCGCCATTATTTTGCAGCAGAAATCCGGCGGAACCTTCCTGCCTCTCACCGAAGACAAGTCCGGACCGGATTACAGCATGGCCACGCCCATGATCCTGGCCCGCTATTTCCCCGAGGGAGTTCTGGGGCTGGGGCTTACCGCCCTGATGGCGTCGTTCATGTCCGGCATGGCTGGAAACGTCACCGCTTTCAACACCGTCTTCACCTACGACATCTACCAGAGCTATCTCGTGCCGAACCAATCGGACCGGCACTACCTTTGGGTCGGGCGAGTGACAACCGTCGCCGGCATCGCCATCAGCATCGCCGCCGCCTACGTCGCCACCCGGTTCAACAACATCATGGACATGCTTCAGTTGGTCTTCGCATTCGTCAACGCCCCGTTGTTCGCCACGTTCATGCTCGGCATGTTCTGGAAGCGCGCCACTGGCCACGGTGCATTTTTCGGCCTCCTCATCGGAACTCTCGGCGCCGTCATCCACCATGGACTGACCACCGCGCTCGGCAGCACCGGATGGATCCACGGAGGCTGGATTGCCCACGTGCACGAATACCACGCCGATATGGCTCAGAATTTCTGGCAGGCGATCTACGCATTCGTCTCCTGCTTCGCGGCGACCATGCTGATCTCCCTGCTCACTCGGCGGACCAAGACGGATGAGCAGCTCAAGGGATTGGTCTATTCCCTCACCCCAAAAATCAAGGAGCATGGCGTTCCCTGGTACAAACAGCCGGCGACCCTCGCCATCATCGTGCTGCTTGCGACCGTCGCGTTGAATCTTATTTTCCGATGACCCGTTGAAGGATTAAGGAGCGTAAACCATGGGCGGCGGCGGAATCGACATTCGTGTTCCAATCGGCCTGATGTTCTTCATCGTCGGGGCCATCATCACCGGCTACGGCGCAGTGACCAACGGCGATGACATGTACGCGGCCCATTCACTGGGGATCAACGTCAATCTCTGGTGGGGATTGTGCCTGATCCTGTTCGCCCTGGTGATGCTGGCTTTGGCATGGAATGCAGCCAGGAAGCACAAAAAAGAGATATTTTCCTCCCAATAAGCCGCTGGCGCCGTTAGTCTAGTCTTTGGTTCCCACCGGCTCGCCATAAAGAACGCCGCGCCCGTCGGTTCCGACGTAAACTCGTCCGAAAATGCGCGGATCGCCCGCGATGCAGCGAAAGCGCGTGCCGTATTGATGCTGGTCATCGTTCACACGCGACCAGGATGAGCCCTTGTCGTCAGATCGCCAGACCGCCTTGATTCCGTCCATTGTCCCGATCGCGAAAATCGACGGATAATCCGTTCCTTCAGCCGCTTTTCCGAAACTGATTAATTCAGCCCTGAGCGCACCATCGGCCCTGGCGAAAACTCTTCCGCCATCGGATGAATGGTAAAGACCCGCGCCGCTGACGAGCCATAGATCGTGCGGTTTGCCCAGTGTGGCGACAAGCGGCCACGCGTCTTCTTCACGCCAAGCCGGCGGCTCATCTCCCGCGACGGACGTGGGAAGCCCCGTCGGGGTCGAGGCCGCGAAAGTCGCCCCGCCGTCGGAGCTGACGAAAAGCCTTCCGGTTCTAAAATCAATGGCGTAGAACGCCCGGGGATCGTTTCGATCCGCGACGGGACGATCGCCTCGGGGCAAGCCCTTCACTTCAGTCCACGTCTTCCCGCGATCCCGCGTAATCAGCGGAATCGGCGCCATCACCATGAATGTCTTTCCATCGGCGGAGACGATGATGGCGGGTGGGGCGCTTCCTGTCCGGCCCGCGCTGGCCGGGATTCTCATCGGCTTCCAGGAATGCCCGCCGTCTTCAGAGTAGCCCAGCGGAGCCTGCCCCTCGCCTGCCCGGCCGCCGCGAACGATCACGAGCGGCTGACCTCCCGCGTAGTCCAGCGAGACCGTCGTGCCGATCTGTGGATTCTCGTACATTCGGGGCGGGGATACGTTCAGGTCATCGTGCACGAATCCGCCGATATCGGCGAACCCGCTCAGCAGGTGTGCCCCCTCGGGCGGGCTTATCAGTATAAGGACTGCCGTTTGCTCGATCCCTTCCACCCAGGTATGCCAATGCGTAGTCCGGCCCTCGCTCACGTTGGAAAAATCGTCTGTGGCGTAAATCGTCGCGCCGGTGCCGTACGCGGCATGATTGGAATCAAACGGATCGATCGCCAACGCCGCCATCCACCATCCGAGTTTGGCCTGCGGCGTTCCCCAAAAGAGAAATGGCGTGGCACTTACGTCGCGTTCGCTCTTGGCAACGATGTCCATCCACGTCTTACCGCCGTCGGTTGTGCGCCAGACGGTATCGACCGGCCCCCAACGGTTCATGGTGGTTACGCCGAGCGTGCCCGGCTGCTGGCGATCGAGGGATAAACCGCAATACCCTCCGGGGGGTCGCTTGGGGCTCTTATCCGGAGTGATATCGGTCCATTGACCGCTCTTGGTGTCAAACGTCATTACGGCCCCGTTGCTGACGCCGTTGGGCCCCGTCCCTTTTCCGTAGGTGACGTATAAAACGCCCTGGTCATCGATTTGCCCCTGGGCGGGAAGCATTTCCGATGCGGGTCCGCCTGCAACGGCGGTCCACGTCTTGCCCGCATCGTCGGTGCGGAACAAATGTCGCGCGCCCGGATCGGTCGAGCCGACAAAAATGGTTGGCGTAGCCTGCGGAGGGCGAAGCCCTGTCCGCGTGCCGCGCGTGCCGCTTCGGGGATCGAAAACGACAAAACTCAGGCCCGTGTTCGTCGGCCCGCCATCGCGCGGCAAACCTTGCCCCTTCACCGGAAAGGCCGCCGCCTCCTGCCAGGTCTGACCCGAATCCCCGCTGCGCCACAGACCCTGGTAACGCGAGCCAAAAAAGAGAATCGTGTTGTCATTAGGATCGATCGCCAGCCGCTCGCCGACGCCGCGGCCGTCTTCGTTGCCGCCCATGCGGAAACTTACCGGAAACACCTCCCACGTCTTGCCGCGGTTGTGTGACCGCAGAATAGCCGATGGCTCGGTGTGATACATTCCGGCGGCGATATAGACCGTGTTGGGATCAATCGGATCGGGCGCGATGCTTTCACCGCCGAAATAGGTCGATTCGCCCATCTGATCCTGCAACGGGATCCATTGTTTTTGAGAATCATCCCAGCGATAGCATCCCCCCATGTCGGAACGCAGATAAACAAGGCCTTTTTCCAGCCGGCTGAAAACGATTCCCGGAATGAATCCGCCGGCTCCGACTTTGACGCTTCGCCAGACATAAGATTGCTGCGCCGCCTGCACGGACGCCCCCATTAGCAAAACCGTCATGCACCAGAATCTGAACACTGTCCTCATTTGATCTCCGGTTAACGGCCATGATCGCCGAAGGGTAAAAGGGGATTGGCGGGCGATTTGGGAGCAAGACAGCTCGTGGATTTGGTCAGTCCTTCAGTGAAAATGCCAGCGGCTTGCCCGTGTCGGTCCAGCCAATCAGGGGAGCTTCTCCAGCGGAGCCGCTCGGCTTTCCGTTGCTGATTTCGCCCACCAGGCGGCGCGACGCCAACAGCACCTTGACGTCTTTGGCGCGACCGTCGGAACTCAGCACGAATTTGGCGCCGGTGCGCTGGCATCGGAAGACCACCGGATGCGGACCGTCGCTGGCCGCCACGGAAACTGAAACGTCAGCGCCATCGGCGATCTGGAACAATTGCAGGGTCAACTCATCACTCGGTTTCCAGTTTGGTTTTTCCTCGTCGCCGCCCATGGGAAGGACGGTATTTTCGCGCACCAGCAAAGGCACGTGCATGAAGTCGATCGATTCGCGCCGCCACCTGCCGCCCTCGATGACCTCGCCGGAGAAAAAGTTCGTCCAGCGTCCCTCCGGCACGTAGTATTCGGCGACGTTATCCTGACGGAACACCGGCGCCACAAGGAGCGACGAGCCGAGCATGTATTGACGATCCAGGTGCGCGCATGCCGGATCGTCCGGAAATTCCAATACCATTGCCCGCATGACGGGCCAGCCGTGGTTGTGGGCGTCATGCGATGCCGAGTAAATGTACGGGAACAGCCTGTTCTTCAATTGGGTGAAGCGCCGCATGACCGCGACTGATTCTTCGTCAAAGAGCCAGGGGACGCGGTAAGAAGAGCTTCCATGCAGCCGGCTGTGGGTGGATAAAAGCCCGAACGCCACCCAGCGCTTGTAGAGCGCGGCATTGGCGGTGCCGGAAAACCCGCCGATGTCGTGACTCCAGAATGCCGCTCCGGATGTACAGAAGCTTAGGCCGCCTCGCAGGTCCTCGGCCATCGATTCCCACGTCGCGTCGCAATCTCCCCCCCAGTGCACGGGGAATTTTTGGCTTCCAATGGAGGCCGATCGTGCGAACACAACGGCGTTGCCCTTGCCGTGGAAGTTCTCCAGCAACTCAAATACCGCCTTGTTGTAGAGGTAACTGTAATGGTTGTGCATTAGCGCCGAGTTCGACCCGTCGTGATAAACCACGTTTTCGGGAATCCATTCCCCGAAATCGGTCTTGAAACAGTCAACTCCCATTTCCAGAAGTCCGCGAAGTTTTCCGCAATACCACTCCACCGCCTGGGGATTCGTGAAATCCACCAACGCCATGCCGGGTTGCCATGCGTCGCGTTGAAAAACCGCGCCATCGGGGGTTTTCAGGAAATATCCGTTGTCAGCCCCCTCGCGGAAGAGTTTGGAAAGCTGCGAGATGTACGGGTTGATCCAAACGCAAACCTTCAGTCCCTTGCTCTTTAGCCGGCGAAGCAGGCCGGCCGGATCGGGAAACGCCTCCGTATCCCATTCGAAATCGCACCAGTGCCGCTCCTTCATCCAGAAACAATCGAAATGGAAGACGCTCAGCGGGATTCCGCGCTTGGCCATGCCATCGACGAATTCATTGACCGTCTTCTCGTCGTAATGGGTTGTGAAGGACGTGCTGAGCCAGAGGCCGAACGACCACGCCGGCGGCAGGGCGGGACGGCCGCTGAGTCGCGTATATTTTTCCAGAACCTCCTTGGGCCCCGGTCCGCGGAATAAATAGAAATCCAACTCTTCCTGCGGGACACTGAACTGGACCTGCGAGACCCGTTCGGTGCCGATTTCGAAATCCACGCGGGCGTTCGAATTGACCAGGATTCCATACCCCCGATTGGAAATGAAGAACGGGATATTCTTGTAAGCCAGATCGCTTCCGGTGCCCCCGTCCTCGTTCCAGATGGAGATGCTCTGGCCGTTCTTGGCAATCGGGCCAAACCGCTCGCCCAGGCCGTAGAGGCATTCGCCCACGCCCATTCGCAATCGCTGCATCAGCCATCGGCCGCAGCCCTGGTCGCTCATCTGTCCCAGGCTGGCCCACGCGCCTCCGGTAATGATCGTTGAGCCGTCCTCGAACTGCATCGACCATTTGCTCTTGCAAATTCGCAGCGTCAATCGGCCGCTGGTGAAGGTCAACTCATCGGGCAAATCCTCAATCTTGACGTGGGAAGCTGACAGGGAGTAATCCAATTCCGGCTTCACGTCGCGGCGAGCGTTCACGTCGTGGTGCACGATCCGCACGCGGATCACATCGGCCATGGGAGAGGTAACGTGGATTTGAAGGACGAGGCCTTCGAAGCGGTCGGAGGGATCGGTTCCGTTGCGATCGACGGCGGCGACCCAAAGCGAATCGCGCTCCAGTTTGTATTCCGTGACCCTCCGGACACAGATCGGCGAAATTCCCTCGGCCCATTTCCACACGCCGTGACTAAACTTCATTACCGTGCCTTCTTGCGACAAAGAATGCGGGCGAGTCATTATCCGACTCGCCCGCTAATTCGCAATAGGATGTCGAAGTTCGAGGAGGATGAACCTCCACGATCAGGCATTACGCCGGCGACGAAGCAGGCCGAGGACACCGAGCCCCAAGAGGCTAATCGAGGCGGGCTCTGGAACGGGTGCAAAAGCGGCATTGATGTAGAACACTTTATCAAGACTGGTTGTATCGACGGTCTGAAGCCCAAGGCCGGATGAACCGTCGTTGTACGAATTGTAGGTGGAGACGCTGTCGCCTCCATTGGCATAAGCATTGTTTCCGGTCACGGCAAACGGGACGTAGACATCATAGTCCGTGAGAACTGAAAAGTTGTAGGCCGTTTGAGAGCCACCGGCCAAAACGACGGGATTGGCAAGGGTGAACGTGATGTACTCGGTGTTGTCGCCGCTATTGAAATCATTCTGAATCGCCGCGGCTCCGGTCGATGACTCGTCGTCAACCGGGGTGGTTTTCGTCGGTTGGTATGTGTTACCACCATCGTAGCTCTGATACCCGGGGTTCGGGTTGTTGGTGAACACCGAGCCGATATCGATATACCAATTCGAGAGGGCAATGGTGTTGCCATTGTAATAGCCGGCACCCGGTGTGGTCTTAACGGTGATCGAGCTAATCGTCAGGCCGCTGGAGGGGATGGTGAAGGTCTCACCGATGCCACCATGGACGGTCGGGCTACCGCCACTGCTACCGTTGTTCGTGTAGTCTTGGTATCCGTTCGGAGACGGGGAGTTGGCCGGATTATAGGGATTCGAAAGAGCGCTCGAAATAGGCGCCGAATCGCTTACCGTAATGACTGCGGCACCGGCTTGACCGACGCCCCACCCTAGAGCGGCAAGGCTAGTCAAAAGACCAATCGTTTTAACCTTGAAATTATGCTTCCACATTTCCAGCCTCCTCCGTGGTGGCCTGCTGGCCGGGCACGGAAACCAGAAGAATTGACCCACCTCTACTGCAACAACCGCTTGCTGCACTGACGCAAATCTACCCACTATTGTCGGAATGTCAAACAAAAAATTGAGGCGAGGCAGCATTTTTCGGCAGAAATCCGATCGACTTCGTGCAACATTCTGCCACATTAAGTAATTATGACCGATTTCGTGGGAAACCGCTTGCTGTGACGTGACACAAAAATATGATTGGTTTTTCGATTGCGGATGCCGTCTCAGCGCTTGGCGGGTGCATAATTCTGATGTGTTGTTAACCGATCAGCCCCGCCGGATGGGGCGGGGCTGATTCGCTTGGCGGAAGTCGGCGGCGTTGGCCAGGCCGTCAAGATTGGCGTCGCCTGGAAGCGTGTAAGCCACGTCGATTTGCCCCCAGTTCAACCGGAGACGACGCTGTCCTTCCCGTCGGCATAGCCCATTGCATACAGCAAGCCACTGGGGTTCGTTAGTGCCGCCGAGGGAAAGTGTGCCGACGGCTCCAAAGATGAATCGGGTCGGCATTTCCCGGGGAAATAGTGCCGCTATGGTCCGCCCAGCTGATGGGCGCAGACGGGAATTGCCCGGCTTGTTTCCGACGCAAGTAGAATTATTCCGTTCAGAAAACGCTTTATACGCGAAAAAAATGATGGTATAGTCGATTTACGGTCGATCGGCGAGTCGCCGCAATCCGGACGTTGCCAGATAGTTCCTTATTTGTTCCGGGTAGTTCGAGGAGGCGGTTATGAGTTCGAAGCCCAAGGAGCGCTGGCGGGGTCATTCTCTTCACAAAAAACCGGGCATTCGAGCCGTATGCCGTGCGTCGTCTATTGAACCGCTGGAGAATCGGCTCTATCTGACCACGACCGCTTACACCTGGGAAAACGTCAACATCGGCGGGGGCGGGTTCGTCGATGGAGTTTTCTACGACCCCAATAATCAGAACACCATCTACGCGCGGACCGACATCGGCGGGTTATACAAAACCACCAATGACGGCGCC
>JBEKEC010000091.1:0-10160 GCA_050014015.1 Tepidisphaeraceae bacterium | reverse complement strand
GTATCCCCAAGGGTATCCCCACGTGGGGATACCCTGCTGTTTCGTTTGAGCCTTATGTATCAAGGGTTTCTGCGACTTTTCGTCTCGTCCGATACCCCCGACAGCCGTCCTTTTTCTCTGGGGCTCGCCCCTCACGGGCCTCGACCCTCTCGCTCACGCTCGAAACGAGAAAGAGTCCGGCTCCTCGTCCGCCTCACGGCGGACTCGGGTTGACCTCACGGTTCATTGCACGGGTTCTCGACGGGGTCTCTGAAACCGGGGAGCGAACGCAACCAACGGGTACAACCGAGGGGGCTGCGCCCCCACTCTAAACAGGTTAAGGAGAAAGCCGCCACGGGCGAGAACGAGGAGCGTCTTTCACATGATCGCCGGCGTCAACCGCCGGCTTTTTGACCCCCTGCGCCCAGCAGCCAAAAGGATCATCTTCCGCTGCCGCAACGCTTGGAGCCTACAGGCACCCTGCGGCCGTCAAGCCGCAGGGGCGTTGACTGCCGCAGGGTACCCGCCTGTATCGGCTCCGCGTAAGCGGCAGCAGGAAGCCGCCGTCAGGTCGAAATTAGCAGCCAAACACATATCCCATGGGAATTGACATCTATGCCCGCTGGCGTGACCAGACGGGCGATGAGGAGGAGGCGCAATACAAGGCCGGCTTCGATTCAACAGTTGGCGATATCGGCTATCTTCGCGAGGCCTACCACGGCGAGCCGTATGCCACCCGCCACCTTGTGCCGGAAGCGTTTGAGCAGGGCGACGGCGTCCTAATTCCTGCAACGAGATTGCGGGAACGGTTGCCGGAAACGCTCCGGCTCGCCGAGAAGCGGGAGCGGACGATATACGGGGCGAAGACGACGGAGGACATCGAGCCGACGTTGCAAAGCTACAGGGCGTTCGTTGAGCTTTGCGAGCGAATGGAGGCGAAAACCGGCCAGCCGGTGAAAATCATCGCCTCATGGTGAAGCCCCCCGCGTTCAGGTCGAAATTATCAGCCAACACATAAATATCATGGAAACCCAGGAAAAGCCGAAAGTCGAACCGGTGACAGTTGACGAAAAGCTCAACGACATCCGGAAGCGGCTTGGCCGAATCGAGATGCACCTCATCGCGATTCGAGGCCCAAGGCCGGCGAAAAAGGAGCAATAGGAGCTATTGCACGAGCACCCCGCCAAAAGCGGGGTGTTTTGTTTTGGCTGCTGGGCTTGACCGCCTGCGGCGGCCCCACCCCCCTGACCCCCGCCGGATGCCTCCCCCGGGGGCAAATAGAAGGTCATTAATTCTGGTATGTGTTGGATCAAAAACAACGGCAAAGGGCATCCGAATTAACCTGTTGGCCACTGGCATTTGAAATGATAACTGACGGTCGTGCCGTCTGGGCGATGACCGCGTAAATAGGAGGCGATCAATCCCCTCGATAAGTCCGTCTCTTAACGTCGGAAATGATTCGCTTCAATACTGCGGCCGCGAGGTCTTGCCGAGCCCATCCAGGATACCACCCCAAGATTGACCCCTGCATGTTCTCGTCTTGACCCACGAACCACTCGATTAGCTTGCTGGAAACCGCGATCTGCGTCATGCCGAGGCTCAGCGGCGTGTTCTCGAATTTTCGCCTCGCATCGGAACTAAGTTCGATGCGCATGATAACTCGTTTGGCCATAGAGCTCCCGACGTGCACCGCGACCATGCACGATAACGGGAGAATATACGCCCATTTGCAGTTATGGCAACCTTTTTAGGGCAGTGCAAGTTATCTATTGAGTGGTAATTCCCATCCGACCCAGCACGGACGCGGCTTGTTCGACGTTCGGGTGGTAACGTCGTACCCAATCGTCAAATCGAGCGTTGGCCTCGTCAGTTCTTGCGGAGCGAGCCAAACTGACAATTAAAAAACGCGAGGCATTCTCAGCGTATTTGTAATTAGGATCGTTCGTCACGGCCTGAAATTGAACGGCCGCATCGGCAAACCGGCCTTTTGAAAAGAAGGCCAGGCCGCGTATCCACGCGACGCCCCGCTTCTCCTCGGGGGTCATGGACGTTGTGTCGATCGATTCGGCGGCTGATACCGCATCATCGATCTTTCCCATGGCCCAAAGGCATTCCGCCCCGCCAATAAAGCCGTGGACTCTGGCTTCCCGCAAGCCGCCGTCATTGACGGGTATCCAGCGGACCAGATCACAATTCAAAGCGTAGAGAGAATCGACGAGCGTTCGGTCGCCTCCATCGACGATTGCCCAGAGTCTTGACCGAATGCTGTTCAAGGCGTCGATGATTGGCCGTGCTTCGTTTGCGCCGACCGGAAAACCGGCGAGCTCCTTATCCGCGTGCGCAATGGCGGCTGTGTAGAAGGCCGCCTCGGTCCAATCGTCCTTCGTTTGAACCGAAATTACCCTCCCAATTCCAACCAGTGCGAGGCAGGGAAGCGGCGTTTTTTTCAATATTTGCTGAAGCTCGGCTCGGCGATCGGACAAAGTGGCGCCGTCGCCCTTGGTCCGCTGCCACTCCATGAGCCAACGGGCCAGACTCGGATCATCTGCCGCCTTCGCGTACGGATCCTCGGGCGATTGATACGATGCGAGATCATGAATACCAAGATAGATACCGGACGGGGCCAGTTCGGCGGCCGCGGCACGGACGGGATCCGGCATCGCCATCACGGAACTGCTTGGGGCCGTCGTGGGGAGGATCGCCCGCGCTCGCATCGAAAGGACAAACGCATCAGCGCGTAGTGCCGAGCCGTCTTCGTCTCGAATGCTTCGGGCGATCCCGTCCAACGCGAGTAGCGCCTCTCGCGTGTTTCCATTTTTCCATCTTGCCGCAAGCTGTAACGCCAACTCAAAGCACGTTCGCGCCTCGACGGGCCGGTCGGCCGAGAGAAGCAAATTGCCGCATTGAATTTGAGACATGCTACTTTGCGTTTTGTCCCGCAATTCCTTGATCGGTTCGTCGTAGACGGCAGGATCAATTCGGATCGTTCGCAAAACGCGCTCGCCGCCCGCCGGAGCGACGGAATTCGGAAACGTCAGGCGGTCGGCCAATTGCCCCTCGCGGAATGCTTCGGCCGTTTTCTCGCCTCGCGTCTTAGCCAATACGACCGTCATTAATTTCACGGCATCTTTTGTCTTCGCCAAATCGGCGGCGTTGTAATAGCTCTTCGCTGCCGCCAAGGCCGATTCATATTTGCCGTGCGCCAAAAACTGCATCGGTGCGTTCTCAACAGGCGGATTCAATCTCGCGTTGAAATGCAATTGACAAAGTTGATATCCGCAGAAGCAGAGCGCTCCCGACAGGAAAAGGACAACCCCGGCGAACTTTGCAGAAGTCGAGAATCCCCTTGGGTGATTGCTTGCCATTAGCCGGTTCCAGCTAGAACGGGAAGAAACGTCTGAAACTTGCATCCTGGGTAGTCGTGCTTTGAGGGCCGATGGGTACCTGTCTTCCGCCTGGCATCTGTGGGCTGGTGCCCTTCCGAGCCGCGATGGCCGCACGTTTGGGTCTTTGCACGGATACATAGAGCCAGGCGGCGCCAGTCATCATGAAGACATTGCGGGCCAAATCGAAGCGTAGGGATGATCGAATCGCGCCCGAGTCGGCCGAGACGGCGTGGATGCCGGTGCAACCACAAGGTTTGGGCTGTTCACTTATGAGTTCCAGAATAACCAAACTTGTGAACGCCGACAGAATTGCCATGGCCACGATACCGGCCAGATCGACTTGCACTCCGGTAAGCATCCACGCAGCCAAGCCTGTTTCGCCGCCTATGACGGCATAGCGGACGAACGCCGATCGAGACCATTCGGCGAATATGGTCGAGGGCGCCTGACCGCCGTCACTGCGCAATGCTTTCGTCGCGGCGGCATATAGGAAGATTGCCGCGAGAGCGATCCGCACCGCAGTTTGCAACCGTTTTGTGGAATTCGCTTGTGGCATTTTCCAACTTTTTAAGGCTGCGTCGTGCGCGCACCGTCCAACGCACTGCGGATTCGTTGCCTCGCCAGGTCCTCAAGCATTAAGTCCCGAGTTCGCTTCTCTGCAAGCTGCTGACGTATGTCATCATCCGACAACGGTCGTGTCGTGGGACCAACCTGAATTCGATCATTTGTCCTCGCATCAAAAAGTTGAAGATGCGCCGGCCAGGCGATGGAATAGCGAGACGGGGTGTTCGTGGTGTCGCCTATCGAGGCATGTTTGACAATTATGGTAAATACCAACGGGTGCCGAACTTGCCCGTTCGAATCCATCCTGTTCGAGTTCCGCACTATTTTGCCAGGGATGAACACGTTTCCCTGCCGGCCAAAGTCGGAGTCCGTTATCTCGACGTACGCTCCGTGCGGGTTTGTACAGCGGTAATAGACCAGGGCGAATAAGAGGCGCTTATCGAAACGCAATTCGTGGATGTCGCCGCCGCCGTCTGTCGTGCGAAGGATGACGACCGCAGAGTCGGGCTGCTGAATTTCCTCCATGGCGCCGAGGTCGTCCTTGGTGAGCCATTGGCGGCCACCCAGGAGACGGAGGCCCATCGCGACATCGATCGTGTCGTCCGGAGAAAATTCGCTAAGCTGTCGCACCCCGCCAAACGAAGGGCGTTTGCCGTTTGCCAGATGTTGGGTGGTGAGTTCTTCGATTCTTCCTGTCGCCGATATCGATTCCTGCTGCTTCGCGATCGCCGGCAGGCCCTTTGCGGCCCAATAGTTCAAGGTTCTCGCATCCGTTTCCCGGTCGTAGTATGCGTTGCCGTTTAGAAATGAGAATGACAGGTTGAACGCTTCTGTCCTCTTGAGGTCGACTTGCGGCTGTCTGAAATGGGGTGGCACTTTTGCTGCCGCCGCAGGATCAAAGTCATACGCTCGCGTCTCTTCGCACTCCATCACTATGTTTTGAAGCTGGTCCTGATGCGCGGCAAGCGCCGCGTGGTCCAACGCGTCGCCAGGGCACTTGCAGGCGGCGCCGATCATGACCATGCATGTGGCGGCAAAGGCGGAACAACATACTGCCGTATTCATTTCGGCACCTCTCCTTGACAGCTAGGGAAAACGCAAGCTTGCAACGAGAGAAAAGAAAATGCCCTAGCAAGTAAGGTCGTAGACGTAATACGAGACATCGATCGTGGCGGCATCACAATCAGCGCCCGTGTAATGGTAAAACACGCCGCAGACGCTTTCACCTCCGCCGTTCGAGGGACAATTGGCCCCGTACTCGGGACTGCAATGTGCAATCTGTGAGGCACTAATTATTTGCGAGCTTGTTCCGGATGTTCCGTTTGCGCATGGAAATGAGCATCCACCGCTCGCGTTGCACGATGAGTTCGACACCCCAACCGCGGCAACGCGAAGGGTGAACACAAAGGATAGAATGCTGAACCCAGCAATTACGAAAGGAAATTTGAGCCGGCGCGTCATGGATTTCTCCTTTGGAGGTTGAGTAAAGACTCTTCGTTTCACTATGCGTGTCCTCGCGGTCCACCGTGGAGGATGACAACTGGAATTGTAATCGTCTCAGCGGGTGCATTGGGCGGCCCCAGGCGGACTTGAATGTTTCCCGCAGTGTCCTCAGACATCGGCTTCTTAACGTGGATGCGCAGGGTGCGAGCGGCGTTGCCGAATGACGACTCCGGCAGAAAATCGCAAGCTAACGGCAGGTCCGTTTCAACCGATTCAGGCAAAAGCGAAGCTCCAACTCTGCTCGTGAAACGCACCGTTGCGTCACGGCCGGCTGAATCGTCAGTTAGCATGACGCTTGGCGGACTGGCCACGATAGTTTGCGGCCCGTGCCCGCGCACGTGAATGGTCAGACCATCCGAAGATTGGTCTGGGGCAAAAGTAATCGCTGCGGCCCAATCGCCAGTGCCTTTGACGCTCGCGTTTGGCCTCAGCTTGATTTCGATGTCCTTCGTTCCGATCGCTTCCATGTGGCCGGCGGGTGGAGTTTGCACGAGTACCCGCTCGTTGCGGCCCGGAGACACTAGCAGCGTGTCGGGAATACTCGCCAATAGTCCGGTAGATCCCTTGAAATGAAGAATCGCGGTTGATTTTGTCTTTGCGGTGGGCGTTTCGAGGTCGACGTTGACTGGAAATACCCGGAGCGATGCGTCAGGCTCCACGAAGCCGGTGAGCGCAAGAGACATCGACTTCCTTCCGTTGATGGTGTCCACTGCAACGGTGATTGTGCGTCGGAATTCGCCGCCCCGATCATTTGCCACGACGGGCGGCCAAAAAACGACTGGTATCTTCGTCGACTCTCCGTCTTGCACTTTGCCTGAAACGGCGTTAGCCACCGTGCAACCACAATCCGACTCGACCGACTCGATTTTTATTTGGTGTCCAGTTCGATTTTCCAATGTGAATTCTCTCTGAACGCTCACTCCGCCGGACCAAACCTTTCCGATGTCAATGACCGCATGATTGACCCG
This sequence comes from Tepidisphaeraceae bacterium, assembly GCA_050014015.1. Lineage (GTDB taxonomy): Bacteria > Planctomycetota > Phycisphaerae > Tepidisphaerales > Tepidisphaeraceae > PALSA-1353. Next base: position 3,760 of record JBEKEC010000091.1, on the reverse strand, counting down.
CAGTCCATCAATGTCCACGCTTCCAAATGTTTGGATCTCGGAATTCGTGTGATGGCGCGCCAAAAGAAATGCCGAAAGGCCGGGCACAAGGGTGAAGATGGCCACCACAACCAAGTCGCGCCGAAATGAAATCAAACAACCTGTCATCGCGTTGACCTCTGCTGGGATTAACGACATCGTCGGTCGAATCTCACGCGACGATCTCCGAGGGCGCCGACTAGCTTCTGTCCATTTCTTTCTTGAACGGATTTACCTGCAAGTTATGCTTTCCCATGCAATTGACGAATTTGGGCGTTTTTGCCGCGACGTGTGACGATGTCTTCAACGGAAGATGAGTTAACCCTAATTACCGAGGCCGTGGCGGGTGATTCCGCGGCGTTGGAAATGCTGCTTTTTCGATGCCGCAACCGGCTGCTGGCGTACGTGCAAGCGCACTTCCCGGCGGAACTGGTCGGCTTTCTCGAACCGCAGGATGTGTTGCAGGATACATGGCTGAAGGCAATCCGTGCCATTTCCGATTTTCATCCAGACGGACCCGATCCGGTGTATCGCTGGCTCGTTACGATCGCGCGCAATCTCATCCTGGACCAAGTAAAGTATGCGCGAACTGCAAAGCGCAAAAACACACGCGTCCCGTTGGAAAGAACGGATGAAAACGCGTCAATCATCCGGTTGCTTGAGGAAATGGCGGTGTACCATAGAACGCCCAGCAAGTCGGCCGCCAGTCACGAGCTAATTGCGGCCCTGGATAGTGCGATCGAGCGGCTGCCCAGCGACCAGGCGCGGGCGCTACGACTTCGACACTTGGAGGGCCTGGAGATCCGGGAGATTGCCCACCGTATGAAGCGCACCGAGGGATCAGTCTCCATGCTCTGCAACCGCGCCCTGAAATCGCTGCGATGGGAGATGCGATCGGTGTCGCTGTATATGTGACCGTGAAGCATTGAACAAATTGAGACGAGGCTGGCTCATGTCGGAATCCTCAGCAGCAAAAGAATCGCAGCCCGATTTGATGTCGGCCACATCTTCAGGGGATTCTTCTGGCGCCGAGACGCCGAGTAGCGCCGACGCATCTTCGGATCAGGACCTTGTTTCTAAAGTGATCTCCGAGGTAATCGCAAATCGTGCGCGCGGGGAACGTGTTTCCGTCGAACAGGTAATTGCCTCTCATCCCGAACTGATGCCGGGCCTGCGCGACGAATTGTTGGCCCTGGACGCAATTCACCAGGCCGTCGTCCTGGGCCAGCCACAATTGCCAGCCGCATTTCCCATCGAGCCCGACGCGCACAAGGGATTACGGATCGACGGATATTGCATTGATCGGGAAATCAGCTCTGGTGGCCAGGCAACCGTGTTCAAGGCCCTTCAGGAACGAACCGGTCGATCAGTGGCAATCAAGATCATGCACGGCGGGCCCTTTATGGGATCGCGCGGCCGCAAACGATTTGAGCGCGAATCCAAGATTTTGGCCCGTCTGAATCACCCGAACGTGGTCGGCATTTTGGACAAGGGCAGGACAGCGGATGGCTCCTTCTTTTTGGTGATGGATTTCGTAGATGGATTCGACCTGGATACTTTTGTCCGGCGGTTGGGCAAGGACGCCTCCGCCATCGTCAGGTTGTTCGTCAAGGTCGCCAGCGCGGTGAACGAAGCCCATCGGCTTGGCATCGTCCATCGCGACCTCAAGCCGATGAACATCCTAGTGGACTCCCGAGGCGAACCGCATGTTCTGGATTTCGGAATGGCGCGCGTTCTGTATGACCTCGGAAGCGTTTCGGAGGTCGCCACCGAACAGGCATCATTGACTCATACCGGGCAGGTTCTCGGCTCATTGCCTTGGACCAGTCCGGAGCAGGTATTCGGCTCGCCCGATGCCGTTGATGCCCAGAGCGACGTTTACGCCCTCGGGGTAATGCTGTTTGCCACGCTCGCCGGTGAGTTTCCCTATCCCGTCAAAGGCAGTCCCCGAGCAATCACCCATCACGTGGCGAACACCCCGCCTGCGTCGCTGACGCGGCTAGCGCAGCGCAACGGAATGACGGTCACGGGGGGGCTTGAAGAAATTGTCTGCAAAGCACTTTCCAAATCCCCGAGCCAGAGATACGCGTCCGCCGGCCTATTGGCGCGCGATCTGGAAGCCTGGCTGGCCGGAAAACCAAGATTGATCGCGCGAAATCGTTCGCGCACCAAGCGTTGGATCCTGATTCTTGGCTTGGTGGCGGTTCTTGCCCCACTGCCGGTGTTCGCGCCGTATTGGTTCAAAAGCGATTCCGCCGGCAACTCAAGATCAACTTTTATAAACTCGGTAGGAATGCCTTTCGTGAGGATCCCCGCTGGTGCCGCACTCGTCGGCAGTCCCAAAGATCCAAGCGAAAGCGACCTACGTAATACCCCCTCTTATCGCGTCGACCACGCGTTTTACATGTCTGCAACCGTTGTCACTCAAGAGCAATATCTGCTGGTTACCCGGCCAAACCACGCTTATCTGGATCAGAAGGAGCATGCTTTGCCTGTGCAAGGGGTCACATGGGCTGACGCGACGGCGTTTTGCGACGCACTCAGCAAGCGAGAAAACCGTAGCTACCAACTGCCCACCCAGTCGGAATGGATGTACGCATTTTATAGCGGATTGACGGAGCCTCTTACGCAAGACCAACTCGATAGCTCGGCTTGGTATGCTGGCAATAGCGGTAGACGCTTGCACCCAGTTGCCACCAAGCGCCCAGACCGTCGGGGCCTGTACGACATGATTGGGAACGTCCGGCAATGGTGCTCCATTGGTCCGGTCAGGTCCTCCAATTCAACAACCGGCGTTAACCCAATTGATCAATCTCTGCGGTTGGCCGACGGCGCCGACTTTTTGACTCCTGCCTCTGCGTGCCTAACGCCGTCAACGCTGAAAAAGAAATACCCGCCGGAAACCTCGCTTCCGACCATAGGTTTTCGCGTTGTGTGTGAATCGCCGTAGCAACACTAATCCGCCGATTTATCCGAATCCTGCCCTAGGTTTGGTTCCAAGCCAAAAAATCTTGGGCTAACCGTGAGTGCGGCGGCTTTTCGTCGTTAATCACGATTAGCGACCTCGGCTTTTCACATGGGGGGCCTTGGGAAGGGATCATGCGGTACCAGTTGATAAAGGGTGATTCTTGGGTTCACGTCTTTACGGAAGGCACCTTTGCTGGACGGGGTAGGCGATTAGGTCCGGGTCAACGCGAAGTCATTCGCAAAATCGGCAGCATCATTGTTGGACCGGGCGCGATTGCAAAGGTTGTCAACGATGATGGCCGGGAAATCATGGCTTTGCCTCCGCGACAGATTGTTCCAGATTTTCTAAAGCTGGTGTTGGCGAAACATGTTTCCCACATTCGCGTGATGGAGGCATAAATCGCACAGTCGGTTGGCAAAAAACCGAGGAAAGAGCGAGTTCAATCATCGTCGGCGTCACCCCGCAAAAGCGGATTGTTTTGTTTTGGCTGCTGGGCTTGACCGCCTGCGGCGGCCCCACCCCCTGACCCCCGCCGGATGCCTCCCCCGGGGACGATGCCATCGAGTTCGATTTGCACGCCCGGTTAACAGGTAGGAGTGAGGATCGAAACTACGCCTTGTACTGCAACTGCTGCCTATGTATCGCTGGGCGCACGAGATATTCCCAAAAGTAGTGGATGGCCGCGACAGTTTAAGCGGCGAGCTTCGTTCCATCTTTGAAGACCACTCCTGCGATCACCTCCGGCAGCAACGTGCTGCCGTTGAGTTTTCGCCA
>JBEKEC010000090.1:0-10973 GCA_050014015.1 Tepidisphaeraceae bacterium | reverse complement strand
TACCGCCTGCATGCGAAAATTGTTGACCATTCTCAACGCCATGGCCCGCGACGGCCTTACATGGAGTCCAAAATGTCAACTCCAAACCACTTGAAATTAGACACAGCCGCTTCGCGGTAAAACTCTTTAGGTTGCGGGCCCAGTCTGCGCTGTGGTTAATTCGCCGCAAATTCCTTTATCCGGGTATTCTGATGAGCAAATTATTTACGCCGCTTAAGATTCGCGAGATTACGTTCCGCAACCGAATTTTCGTTTCCCCGATGTGCCAATACAGCAGCGATGAAGGCCTGCCGACCGATTGGCATCTGGTCCATCTCGGCAGCCGGGCCGTTGGTGGGGCGGGGATGGTGATGGTTGAAGCCACTGCCGTTTCGCCGATCGGGCGAATCTCTCCGTTCGACAGCGGCATCTGGTCCGACGCCCACGCGCAGGCATTTGCTCCGATCGTTCGGTTTATCAAAGTACAAGGCGCCGTCGCCGGGATTCAGCTTGCCCATGCCGGCCGCAAAGCCTCGACCGATGCTCCGTGGAACGGAGATAGGGCGGTTCCCCCGGCCGAAGGGGGATGGCAACCGATCGCTCCCAGCCCAATTGCCTTCTCGCCGGCGTCGCCGACGCCGCGTCAAATGTCGGGCGATGACATCGACGCCGTGGTGGGTCAGTTCGTACAAGCCGCCGGCCGCGCCCGCTCCGCCGGCTTCGAATTGATCGAGCTTCACATGGCTCACGGATATCTCCTGCACGAATTCCTCTCACCGCTGTCCAATCAACGCACGGATGAATTTGGCGGATCGCTGGCCAATCGAATGCGTTTGCCCCTGCGCGTGGCCCGCGAAGTTCGCGCCGCCTGGCCATCGCATCTGCCGCTGTTTGTCCGCATATCCGCCACCGATTGGGTGGACGGCGGCTGGGACCTTGCCCAGTCGATCGCTCTAGCCCGGGAATTCAAGCGGATCGGCGTCGATCTGATCGATTGTTCCAGCGGAGGAACCTCGCCCACGGCGCGCGTTCCCGTCGAGCCCGGCTACCAAGTCCCCTTTGCCCAGGCCATTCGCCGCGACGCCGATATCGCCACGGGCGCGGTGGGCCTGATTACCGACGCCAAACAGGCCGAGCAAATCATCGCCGAGAACAAGGCGGACGCCGTTTTCCTGGCCCGGCAATTGCTCCGCGATCCCTATTGGCCGCTTCACGCCGCCGCCGAGTTGGGCGCCGACGTTCCCTGGCCGCGCCAATATGACCGGGTCAAGCCTCCTCGCAAGTGATGTCTATCGCCCGCGAACTGGTTCAAAAACAAGAGCTCACGCAGAGGCGCAAAGGCGCAGAGGTATGAAGAAATGAAACCTTTTGCTTCTCTTACTTCTCTGCGCCTTTGCGCCTCTGCGTGAGATCTTTCTTCAATGGATTTCAATTCGAATCGAGCCCGACCACAAATGAACTCAGCGCCTTGCGGCCTTCAAAACGCCTTCAACAACACGCGCACCACGCGCGTCAATCCCGACCTGGCGTTGCCGATGAACTGCTGGAATATTCTGTTCGTCACTTCCATGAATTCTTCCATCCCCGCCAATCGCTGGCGCGTCAGTTGAACGGACCGGTTGCGCGCGGCCTGCTTGCCGAGGGATTGCTCGTCCAGCATTTTCCGGCATTGCTTGATCGTTTCCAAAACCGGGTCCATCTCGCGCCGCTTGCGCTCGGCCGCGATCAGGCTGAACATCTCCCACACGTCCGAGAGGCTCTGGAAAAACTCCCGCCGCTCCCCGCGCTTGTGAAGCCGATGCACGATGCCCCAGTCGCACAATGCCCGCAACGACATGCTGGCATTTCCCCGGCTGATGTTCAATCGCTCCATCACGTCATCCGTGCAAAGCGGCTCGGCCACCACGTACAGCAGCGCGTGAATTTCCGCCATTGTCCGGTTGATTCCCCACGTCTGCCCCATTTCCCCCCATCGCCGGATGAACAGGTCCTGGGCAGTTAGCAGTTCTCCGCGCGCCGCCGGAGTCAGCGGCTTTCCCGGCGTTTCGGCTACGGTCGCCATTGATTCCTCCCGTTTCAGTAAATATCGAAAGGAAGATAGAAATGAAACCTGATCGAAGCAAGAGCCGCTGGCCCGCCCCCCCAACGGGCGCGTTCCACCGCCAACCCACCAAAGCCCGCGGAGCTTGCTCCGCGGGACCGCCGCAAGCCCCGCTCCTCACACCACCTGCACGCGCCTTCCCGCTCGCCGCTTGCGGTTGATCATCTGCCGTCCCTTTTTCGTCCTCATCCGCCGCCGGAATCCGACGTTGCGGGCACGCTTGATGTTGCTGGACTTGTGCGGGTAATGCATGTTTGCTCTTCCTGTTGGTTATTGACCGCCGGCCGTCGCCGATTTCACCTTGATCACGATGCTGTGCAGCGACTGGTTGCCATGGCTGTCGGTGGCGCGGATCGTCACCTGATGCTCGCCCGGCGTCAACCCGTTGACCGAAAATTTCACCTGTTCGTCCGGAGAGTCGAATATCCCGTCCAGCGGCAACACGGTTTGCCACTGGTCAGCGGAATCCACCGCGTATTCCACGCTCGCCACCGTGCTGGTCTGGTCCTGGACGCGCAGCGATATCGTCACCGCGCCGCCCGCCACCTTGTAATCCAGATCGCCGATGGTGGGGGGGGTATTGTCCACGACAAAATAATCGCTGACCCGGCTGGCGGTCTTGCCGTCGCCCGGCGGATTCGCCAGCGCATCCGATGCCACCACCTTCACCTGATATTCCCCATCGGCCACGGCATGCGTATCCCATTCAAAACTCGCCTGCGTAAGCCCATCCTTGAGCAGCACCCACGGCGCCTGCCGCCCGCGGCGGAAATAGAGACTATACGTCAGCGCATCGTTGTTCGGATCCGAAGCGTCCCAGGTAATGGCCTGCGTGCCCGTGCCGCCGGGGGTTTTGGGCGCATTTTCGCCGGCGTGGCCCGCGCCGCCCGCGCCCGGTGCGCCGGCGTTCGCTTCCGCCGGTCCGTTGCCGCCCTCGGCTTGTCCGGTGTCCGCGCCCGCCCCGATGCGCACCGACTTAATCACCGGCGCCATGTTCGGAATCTGGTATGCCACGTCCACCCGATCCACCATCGCCGATTGCGACGGATCTGACGTGCTGAACGTCAGCCGATATTGCAGGAATCGCGCCGACGGCGACTTGATCGGCAGAAATTCCGCCGCGTCCACCTCCGCCGACCACGCCGACCATCCCGGCGAATCCGCGTCCTTCACGTTCCCGCTGCGCGTCGCCACCTGGAGCCGCGCGCCCGCCGGCAACTGCCCGTGAAGCTGGATCTTTCCGAATCGGCTTACCTGCGTCGCATCCAGAACGGGACTCAGATACGTTCCCGCCGATGCATACCCCCCGGTCATCGTCGCGATGCTCCCGGTATTGGCCAACCCCATGAAAATCCGCCCGTCCTTCACGGGTAGCAGGCACATGACCTGCTTGGCATCCACCTTCGCCAGCACCTCGGTCTCTTCCGTCGCGGGGTTCACCTGGTAAACGTTTCCGTCATCGCCCGTTCCCACGATCAGCACGTCTCCCTGGCGGAACATGGAATAAATCACCGCGTCCTGGCGGAAGATTTCCGTGACGAATCCCTCGGCGTCGATTTTGTAAATCGCGTTGCCCTCCGGCCCCTGCGGTTGGGCCTCGGTCGCACTTGGCGGGGGATTGGCGCTGACGTTCGGATGGGTCTGGGCCGGTTGTGGAGCCGCGGGATTCTGCCCCGGCCCTCCCGGCGCGTTTGGGCCCGGTTCGTCCCCGCCTCCACCGCCAGGGTCGTTCCCGCCATCCACCGTGGAGGCGAAGCCTTCCACCGGCATGATTGCCATCAGCTTCGGCCCGTCCGCCGGCGACATCCGCATCCCATGCCCCTTGGGAATCGGCGGCGGCTCGCCGGGATTCGGATTCGGAATCGGCGGCGGCTGCGGAGGCGCGGGCGCGGGATTTGACGGAATCGGCGCCGGCGAACCCGGCTGCTCCGGCCGACCCGCTGTCCTTTCCCCCGCCTCAGGCTGCTGCGCCGTCTGGTGTTCGCTCACCTGGCCCGTCGCCGCATATAAATTCCCCGCCCCATCCAACGCCAAAGCCGTGATTTCCGTCTCCCCGGCGTTATAAACGATGAACGCCTCCTTCGTCTTGCGGTTCAACCGAATCACCAATCCGTCCGGATCGGTGCCCAGATACAACAGGTCTTTCCCGTCGCTGATCATGCTCGTGACGTTGTCCTCCGAGCTTTTGTACAACTCGCTGTGCGATCCATCCGGCTTGATCTCGAAGACCTGCCCGTTCGGCCCCGTCGCGGCGTAAATGTTCCCATCCGCCGTCTCCTGCAACGCCCACACGTATTGCACGTCCGGGTCCGAAAAAATCTCCGTCGGCTTGTCCCCCGGCTTGGCCAGCCGCAGCACCCGGCCCTTTTCGCCCCCGGTTCCCAGCACGATCCCGCCCTTGGAATCCACCATTAGCGACAGAACGTTCACCGTGTTGTCGATCTTCGCCGCCGTGCTTACGTTGTCATCCTTCACCGCCAGCAAAATCCCCCGCGGACCCGTCCCCGCGTAAATCACCCCGTCCGGACCCTGCACGATCGCGTTGACCGTGGTAATGTTGGCATCCTGCTCCCGGATCGTCTTCACCGCGCGCGACAGCTTCACGTCCCCCTGGTTCGTCACCACCACGTCATGCAGGGTCCCGGTTTTGAAATCGGCTTCATTCTCGTGCACCCAATGCGACGTCGTCACCGCCCGCGCCGGCGCCATCCATCCAACCAAACAAATGCACAGGCATATTGAATGCCAAATCGCGTTTACCCGCGTCCGAGCTTCTTCGTGAAGATTTACCGCGAAGGAGCGAAGGAGCGAAGTTGCGCGAAGAAATCCCAATTTATTTTCGCGCAACTTCGCTCCTTCGCTCCTTCGCGGTGATCCGTACCATGAGGCCAGATATTTCATTGCTTGCTCCAGTTTCCCGGTGATCTATTTCATCGTCGTCGGCGTTTGCACTTTGCCCCGGCGCTCGATCGTGATCGCGAATTCCGCCGAACCGCTCATCACCAGCCCCGCCGGGACTCTGGTCACCGTCGATCCCACGAACGGCATGATGTCGCTCCGCCCCGAATCCAGCAACACCTGCCGCTGGCTCGATGGAAGATGCGGCATCTCCGTGTGGCCCACCGCAATCCCGTCCGCCTGCCTCACCAGCCTCAGGAACACCGAATCGTGCCGGATCGCTTCCACGTCCCGAATCACCGCGAACAACTCGCCGATTGTTTCCGCGTTGAACTTGAACGGATTTGCCGTCCGCTCGTCCTCCAGATATCGCGCCCAATCCGACACGACCAACTGATACTGCCCGTCCGGCAAATCCCGCGGCAAATCCACCTCCACCGGCAAAATCGCCTCCTCCGCATGGAACGGCAAATACGAAACGTATCCCTTCACCGTTTCCCCCGGCTCATATTTCGTCCGCGGAATCGTCACCGACAGAATCTCCGCCGCGTGCGCCTCCCCGCTCACGTGGAACGTCCCCTGAATCCGCGAGATCGGCACGTATGCGAACGGATTGTCCGCCGCCGCCATCAGCGGCAATGCCACCTCCGCCACGATCTCGCTTCCATCCCCGTTCACGCTGCTGTTGTTCACCTGCACCCTGTGCCCGTCCGCAAAATCCGCCGTCAGGTCGTAGCTCACCGTGTGATATTCCGGAAGGTTTTTCTCACCCGTCAACGCCATCGTCACCGCCGCCGCGGCGATCAGCGGCGTCAGCTTCGGATGCAACGCCGCCGAGAAATGATACGTCTCATCCAACGTCCCGTCGTCGTAAACCACCCGCAGTTCCACGGGCGCCATGGGCGCCGATTGCCCGATCCGCCCCGCGACTCCCACCGTCTGATCCGTGAACAACGCCCCGCTCGTTCCGGAAATGAATCCCAGCTTGAAGCTCGTTTCCAGGTTCGCCACGATCGCCGCCACCGATCCGCTTCCCATTGGCAATTCGATCCGGCCTTCGTTGTTGAACGAATGTCCGAACCCGAAAATCCGGTCCCCGATCTTTTCCGTGCATGTCCCCACCGCCGTCAGTTCCATGTCGCCGGTCAGAAGCGGAACCGCCAGCACCGATCCCGGCTCCAGGGCCGGTTTGGCATCGCCGCTCGCCGAGCCGCTTCCCCCGCCCGCCTGCATCGGCGCCAACCCAGAACCGGCGAACAGCGGAGCGATCCGCGACAGCGTCTGGGCATTGATCCCCCCGACCATCAGCGGCGTCGCCAGCGCCCGCATGTTCATCCCCGCTCCCCCCAGCCCCGGCCGATTGCCCGCATTCTCCCCCATCGCCCGATGCCCCCACGGCCGCAACGGCACCTGCGTGGAGGCGAAGCCTTCCACGTCCAGCGACCACCTCGGCCGCGCCGACTGCGGACTTGCGTGCAGCGCCGCCGGATTCTTCACCGCCGGCCCCGCTTGCGATTGGCTGGTCGACAGCTCCAGCATGTACTCAATCGGTTGTACACCGGCCAGACAATCCTTCTCCAACGGCCAGCCGTAAGCGAACGCCCCGGCCAGCCGCGCCCGGCCGGCATTGTCGTACAGATAAATCGGCGACCCGCTCATCCCCTCGATCGGACCCGTGTTTTTCAAAAATTCCTGCGGACACCGGATCAGGATCGCATCGTGTTTCGGATTGAAATTCTTTACCACGTCCACGACTTCAACGTCGAATCTGTCGATTTTCGTGCCGCTGAAAACCGTCAGTCCGTATCCCTTCATCCCCGCCTTGACCTCGGAAACGTGCATGTGCCGCGCCGGATCGAACAGCGTGGGAGGCTGCGCATCCCCCCTCGCCCAGCCAACTCCCGCCGCCAGCACCGACAGGATCGTCAATACGAGTGTTTTCGCCATACGACCGCCTCGGCAAGCCGGCAAATCCTAGGTGTCCACGGCCGCCATCGCAAGTGAAGCCAATGCCCATTGCCGATTGCCAATTGCCGATTGAAAGAAATGCAGCCGTCCCTTCTTTCAATCGGCAATTGGCAATCGGCAATCGGCAATCGGCAATCATTTCAATTGACACTCCCATCCCCCTGATTTATCGTCCCTGATCGCGTGAACACCGAAGCCCGCGAGCGTGCCGAGAAGATCATCGAGTATACCTTCAAGGACCCCGACCTGCTCAAGGAGGCCCTCACCCACGCCTCCATCGCCGACAGCCGCCTTCAAAGCAACGAGCGGATGGAGTTCCTCGGCGATGCCGTCCTCGATCTGATCATCTGCGAGGCGCTCTACAAACGATTCCCCGAATATCTCGAGGGCGACCTGACCAAAATCAAGTCCGCCGTCGTTTCCCGCCGGACCTGTGCCGAGGTCTCCATCGAGACCGGCCTGATCGACCTGCTCATCATCGGCAAGGGCATCAGCAGCCGCGACGCCATGCCCAGTTCGCTGGCGGCCGCCGTCTACGAGTCCATCGTCGCGGCCATCTATCTCGACGGCGGATTCGACGTCGTCAAGGACTACGTTCTGCGCACCATGTCCCCCAAGATCGAGATCATCGCCTCCAACACCCACCAGCAGAATTTCAAGGCCGTCTTGCAGCAGCACGCCCAGAAAATTCTCGCCGCCACACCCGGCTACGAACTCCTCGACGAAAAAGGCCCCGATCACAGCAAATGTTTTGAGGTCTGCGTGGTCATCGACGGCCGCCGATTTCCCAGCGCCTGGGGCCCCAACAAAAAGTCGGCCGAGCAAAAGGCGGCCCTATCGGCCCTGGAGGAATTAGGAGTATTCGAGCGCGGCGAAATGGAAGCCATCGACGAAATCGTCCACGAAAACCAGCACACCCCGGACCGCTCCGCTCCATAGGACGTCTCCCAAGAAGATTAACCGCGAAGGAGCGAAGCAGCGAAGTTACGCGAAGAATTCAACTTCCAACTTGCACTTGCTACTTGCACTTCTTCTTCGCGCCTTCGCGGTAAATCTCTTTAGGAACCACTCACGGCCGAGTCGTCGCTCCCAGTGTTTTCACCAGCCAATCCGTCAATTCCTGCTGGAAATTCGGATCGAACGGATCCCATTTCCTGATGTCATGCGGCGCACCTTTCAGCGTCACCAGATCGCACGGCACGCCATTGGCTGTCAGCTTCGCCTGAAAATTCAGCGTTGCCTGATACGGCACGCTTTTGTCCGCGTCCCCCTGCATCAACAAAAACGGCGGCAACCCCGGCTTCACGTGGTTGATCGCCGACATCTCGTGCAGAATCTTCCGGGACTCATCCGTCACTTCCTTCGGCCGATCGAGCAAGTGCTGCAACGACGTGCTCAATCCCCCGCGCGTGGCCAGATCGAACTCCAGATCCGTCGGCGGCGACATGCCCACGACCGCCTGGACGCGCGTGTCTTCCTCCGCCAACGTTGCCGCCAGGCAAACCAGATGTCCGCCCGCCGAATAGCCCACCAACGCGATTCGGTTGGGATCGCCCTTGTATTCGGCCGCGTGCGCTTTGACCCAGCGGATCGCCGTTTGCACGTCCTCGAAACACGCGGGCCAGAGGTTTTTCGGAGGCATGCGATAATTAATGCTGAACCACGCGAATTGCGCTTTGGTCAGCGCATCAGTCGGGATGTGATACAGCCCCGCCTTGTCGCCGATCGCCCAACCGCCCCCATGCACCAGAATCGCCACCGGAAACGGCCCGGCCCCGTCGGGAACATTGGCATCCAGCTTCAGGCTGACATCGCCCGCCTTGCCGTATTCAACGTCAGTCTTGATTTCCCCCTGAACGGGCCGGCTGACCAAAGCAAGCACCGCCGCGATGATCGCCAACGGTTTCATAGAGGCCGTGCAAGAACAACTCCGCATTTTCCCCCTCTCCCTGTACTCAGGGGGAGGGCTGGGGTGGGGGTCTTTTGCGCCTTTGTTGTTGCACGCCTCCATGGCTACTTGCTTATCCCCAAATCCACGGTCGTGAACAGCGATTCGAAAACGTATCCCGCCGATTCGATGTTCTGCCTCGCCCCTTCCATCCGGTCGATGACGGCCACGATGCGATCGATCTTCGCCCCCGCGTCCTTGAGGCTCTTGGCTGCTTCCAACACCTGCCCGCCCGTGGTCAGCACGTCCTCCACAATGATGACCGTTTCCCCCGCATTCAGAATTCCCTCGACCAGCTTGCCGGTCCCGTAATCCTTTTTCTGATTTCGCACGATGACGAACGGCTTCCCGCAAGCCATCGCCGTCGCCGCCGCCAGCGGCACCGCACCCAACTCCGCCCCCGCGATCCGGTCCACCTTCTCCGAAACCTTCTCGGCAAACATCTTCCCCAACTCCCGCAGCACATCCGGCTGAGTCTCAAACCGATACTTGTCCAGATAGTAATTGCTCTTGCGCCCGCTGCGGAGGATGAACTCCCCGCGCAAAAGCGAAACCTCCGCGATCCGCGCCGCAAGCTCCCGTCGAGTCATCCCGCCAATCATTTACCGGCCAAGCCCGAAATGCAACCGTGGCACGCCCCGTCCCGCGCGTGATGGGTGCGTGACGCTTGCTGTGAAGAATTTCCCCCTCCCCTTGTACTCAGGGGGAGGGTTGGGGTGGGGGGTCGAACATCGATTTGAGGTTCCTGACAACTCTCTAACGCCTTGCAATGCGCCGACGGTATAACAGCGTGCCCAAACCAATTCCCAGAATGCCAAGAGAACTTGGCTCAGGAACCGAATAGGAAACGAAAGCAGTCAATTGAGCGTGTGTCGGCCCACCGTTTACCGTGGGAGCGGTCAAAAGTGCTTCCCCTGTATTGTTCACGATCATGCGAAGGTCATTGTCACCGCCAAGTATAAATCCATTCGTGACTATCCCAGATGAAATTCCAGTAAACGTATAAGGAACGTCGGGGGGACCAGGTGGGAAAGACATTACTCCCAGTCCCGTAAGCGGCGGATTAGATTCGTAACCGTTCAAGAAGTAGTCTCCGAGAATCGTGCCGTTCAGTTCCAGCACGACGCGGTCGTCTGCCTGCAAAGTCGAGAAATCAAGAGCAACGGAGGAAGCATTGGATGGGATTTGGAAATATGCGTCGGCATACCAAAATCCGTTGAACTGCGCATTCGAACCTCCGTTTACAAACGCCCCTGTGCTACTGTAGACGGAAATTCCGCTTAATGGGGCATAAGCAAAGGCGGGTGCGTCAATTGCCCCTCCGCCAGTTATGACCCAATTTGTGGGTGTCGCTGTGTTTAGATTAATTACGTCGCCGAAACCCCGCATTGCGGAAAGCGACAAGAAACAGACCGCTGCTGTAAGGCAAACCGTCATGGAATGAAGTAAATTACAACGCATACTATCCTCCAAGTTGTGAAGAGTGTTCGCCCCTTTTCCAAATGCCACATTCGAGGCGGGGCTTGATTTGAACGTGCCGCTGGCGATCAGCAGAATGGTTTCGCGATTCATGGTTTTCCCTTTCCTTTCGGGAATTGAAGATCGGTCGTATAGCCAAAGACTAAGGCAGGCGCGAAATATTTCGCGGCCCGAACGGCCCGCAGGATGCGAAAAAAGGACATTCTTCCTCCTAAATCCCCCTTTTGCCCGCTCTCATAAAAAACGGAAATTTGGGTGGATTTTACGACGGACCCAAGCGAGCAACAGCATTTTCTCCCTCGAATTTGAGGCTCCAATACCGTTCGTGTGGAAATATGCGTTTATTTTGAATTGTCGTCGGTGCCAAATAGGGACCGTTCAAATCAGAGAATCCGACCACCGGTCATTTTATTCGGGCGCAGCCCCATCCGACCGACTTCGGGTAATAGGTGTATTTTGCGACAATGCGTTCTCAACAAAAGGAGATATTCCCAAAAGTAGTGGATGGCCGCGACAGTTTAAGCGGCGAGCTTCGTTCCATCTTTGAAGACCACTCCTGCGATCACCTCCGGCAGCAACGTGCTGCCGTTGAGTTTTCGC
>JBEKEC010000089.1:0-11295 GCA_050014015.1 Tepidisphaeraceae bacterium | reverse complement strand
CGGCTGGGTCTGAGATTGCCGGAGCGATTAAAGATGCCCGAAATGTAGTGAAGACTTTCGACCAAAATCGGCCCTGGCGCTATTGCCAGGGGCGATTCAGCTCCCTAACTGACGAAGTTGGGTTAGGGCTGGAGGCGGGTCAAGCCGCCGGCAGATTGATCTGCCCGTCGGCGTCGCCCAACATCCTTCTGAGCGGCATTCAGGCGATGACCGGTTCGAACCAGACCTCGGCGTCACTGAGCCGGGCCAGGTAGGCTTCGACTTGCAATTGAGGCGCCGCCGCGCTGACTCGGCGGACGGCGCTGGCCAGGTCCCTTCTCATACGACCGAGCATATCTATTTCGTGGACCCGAAGGAAGTCGCTGTAGAAGCCACATCGCTCGTGGGAGATCAAGATGAGCCGCGTCAGCCCGTGCAGGCGGACGAGGAATTTCAAATGGGAGATGGCCGCTTCCTCTTCACGATAAGCGTCAAAGTGTCCGGCGAAGCAGGCGGCGCCGCCCGCGATGGCCAGACGGTCGTAGCCATATAATCCCAGGCAATTCTGCATGAAATCATTGACCTGGTCGGCGAATCTGCCGTCACTGCAAAGAACGACTGCGGCGCCGCATCCTCGGTCGTCGAATGGGAATTGGCTTGAGAAACAGGAAATTGGCGAATCACTTGGATTGCCGCTAGTCATTGCCCGCCTCTGTATCGGAAGCAAAGTGCGCGATACCTGGATATATCGACCGCAATTGTACCCCTTCGCAGCCGCAGGCAAAGGGGTGAGCGATGGCAAGCTCCCAGGGCTTTGGATTGCGAAAATGATTCACTGCCGCGCGTCCGGCATAATGCGTTTATACTATTCCCGTAGATGAACTTGTCCCAAAACATCACGGCGAGCCTGGGGATTGCTGCGGGGATCAAGCGGCGGGCGAGGGAACTGGGGTTTGATCTCGTGGGAATCGCCGCCGCGACGGCAACGGGGTATCGGCAGTATTTGCGGCGATGGCTGGATTCGGGGCAGGCCGGGGAGATGGGCTACCTGGCCGAGCGGTTTGAGCAGCGGACCGATCCGGCGGCGTATTTGCCGGGTGCGGCAAGCGTCATCTCCGTTGGAATCAACTATTTTGTGCCTCTGGAGCCGCCGCCGGCCGGGCATGGGCGGATTGCGCGGTATGCCCTGGGGAAGGATTATCACGAACTGATCAAGGAACGGCTGCACGGGCTGGCTGATTGGATTCGGCAAATCGCGCCTGAGGCGAAGACCCGTTGCAGCGTGGATACGGCCCCGGTAATGGAAAAGGAATTGGCCGCCCGGGCCGGAATCGGATGGATGGGGAAGAATACCTGCATCATCAACGAAGAGATCGGATCGTGGATTCTGCTGGGGGAAGTGCTGACGACGCTGGCGTTGCCGGCCGATGAGCCGGCGACGGACCGATGCGGCTCGTGCCGGCGCTGCATCGAAGCGTGTCCGACTCAAGCGATCACCGAGCCGTACCAACTCGACGCCCGGCGGTGCATTTCTTACCTGACGATCGAGCATCGCGGCCAAATCGACAAGGAACTGAGCGCGAAATTCGGAAATTGGATGTACGGATGCGACATTTGCCAGGAGGTGTGCCCATGGAACCGCGATCCGCCTGCCGCCGCGGATGCGGCGCTCCAACCCAGATGGCCCAGCGGGACGCTCGATCCGGAGCAAGTGCTGGGATGGAGCGATGGAGATTATCGGCGGGAATTGAAGGGAAGCGCGATGAAAAGGGTGAAGCTGCCGATGTGGAAAAGGAACGCCAGCCGCTGCGCGGAAGCCCGAAATCCGAAATCCGAATGACGAATCAAATCCCAATGACCCAATGACGAAACAAGACATTCGGTCATTCGTCATTCGTTATTCGGGCTTGATTCGTCATTCGGATTTCGGATTTCGGATTTTTCCGCCTAGAATCCCGTCTATGCCTACCGCAATTCGCTCGCCTGCCGCGTTGCTGCGTTTTTTCCTCACCGCCGCGCTGGGGTGCGGGCTGGATTTGTGGATCAAGTGGCTGGCGTTTTCAAAACTAACGCCCGGCGGCGAGCCGTGCCGGTTCATCCCCGGCTGGGTGGAATTCGAAGCGGTCATCAACCACGGCGCGGTCTTCGGACTGGGACAGGGCGGACGGGTCCTGTTCGTCGCGGTCTCCTTGGCGGCGATTGTATTCCTGAGCTATCTCTTCGCCACGAGCGGCAAACGCTGGGTTTACCAAATCCTCCTGGGAATGCTGATGGCGGGCGTGCTGGGCAACCTGTACGACCGCGTGACCTTCGGATACGTGCGGGACATGATTCATGCTCTGCCGGGATGGCCCAAATTGTTCCCCTGGGTATTCAACGTGGCCGACAGCTTTCTTTGCGTCGGCGTGACGCTGATGGTGATATACAGCACATTCGCGGATCGCCGAGGGAAGAGCGCGGTTCAGAAATCCGCTGGCTAACGCCGATCTTGCGATGGCTGAGGCCGATGTTCCGATGGCTGACACCGATCTGATGCGACGGGCGATCGAGATCGCGATGCGAGGCCGGGGCCGCGTCGAGCCGAATCCGATGGTCGGATGCGTCATCGCCCGCCAGGGCCGGATCATCGCCGAGGGACATCACCAGCAATTCGGAGGCCCGCATGCCGAGGTCAATGCCCTGTCGGCTTGCGCCGATGCGGCGGGCGCGACGGCCTACGTTTCCCTGGAGCCGTGTTGCGGATATGCCAACAAAAAAAGCCCGCCGTGCACGCAAGCGTTGATCGGATCGAAGCTGTCGCGGGTGGTGGCGGCGTGCCAGGACCCCAATCCGTATGTTTCGGGCAAGGGGCTGGCGGAACTGCGCTCGGCCGGGATCGCCGTCGAGGTGGGGCTGCTGGCCGATGAGGCCCGGCAACTCGATGCGGCCTATTTCAAAATCATATTGCAGCGCCGGCCCTACGTGACGCTGAAGTGGGCGCAAACGGCGGACGGCAAGGTCGCCGGCCCCGGCGGCCAACGGCTGGCGATCAGCAACGACGCCTCCCTCGCCGCGGTCCACCAGCTTCGGTCACGTAGCGACGCGATATTGGTCGGAATCGGCACCGTTCGAGCCGATGATCCGCTGCTCACCGCCCGTGTTGCCAATCCGCGGCTTGCGCCCTTGCGCATTGTGCTGGATACTCATCTTCGGATCAGTCTTGACAGTCAGATCGTCAAGACGGCCTTGCAATCGCCGACAATGGTGTGTTGCGGACAATCCGCGTTTGACGAGAAACCAGATTTGGTCTCTCGCATGAACGGCTGCCAGGTGGAGGTATTGCCGCTGCGCGTGGAGTCCGACGGCCGGCTGTCGCTGGGCGATCTGCTCGACAAGTTGGGCAAGCGTGGACTGACGCATCTGCTCGTCGAGCCGGGCCAGACTTTGGCCGAGAGTTTTCTGCGCAAGAATCTGGCGGATCGGGTGTGGACGTTCAGATCGCCGAAACGGGGAAGCCCGGAAAAATCGCCCGAAGCTGCAACGACTGATTATCCGGCAACCGGAAGCGTGACGTTGGATGGTGATGAATTGACGGAGTATTTGAATCCGGGCGGCAGCGCGTTTTATGCGATGCAAAGATCGGCGGATTTGTCGCTGGTTGGTCCGGGCGAAGGGGTTGGAAGTCTCGGATGAACGGCCATCAGGTCCGCCGTATCGCTCGCTGCTCCCCGGCGCGCCCCGACTGCCCGCATGCGGCTTGCCCACCATGAGCGCTGGTTCGGCACGTACAACCACAAAATAATTGCGGCAAGCCAAGCCGTGGCGATACTATGCTTGCTTGCCGAGTCGCCGGGCGCTGGCCAAGGGTCAGGGCATCACGCTCGCCGAGGCGCGCTGGATCGGAAGCGATTACCTTCGGAAATCCGGAGCCGTCCCGGTTGATCCCGGTTCGTTCGGTCTCTTGGAGGTCGCGGTATGGAGGCTGAAAAGGTCGTCAATCATATATTGACCTGCGGATTGCTCGTCGTGCTTTGTATGGGCACATCGTGTACTTCCCTCGCCGCCCGTACGGAATTGGCGATGTGTGGCCCACCAAAGAGCCAGCTCCCGATTTCCGACCGGATATATCCTGGGCTGCATGCATTCCCTGAATACTATGGCGAGTCGGGCTGGGAGAACGTGCTGTTGGTAATTGACGTACCATTTTCGTTCGCATTTGATACGCTCATGCTTCCGTTTGATATATCGGGAATTTAAGTAGGACCGCAGAATGATTGCAGTAAATAATTAGGGACAGTCACCTATTTCGACGTCTTGAAATAGGTGACTGTCCCTAATTATTTATTTTGGAATCGACTGGAACGAGGTCTGGCAGATGGCGATCAAGGATGCGTCCGACCTACGGACAGAAATCGAGTCCATTTTGGCATTGGTAGAAGGGCCTAGCCGCAGGTAAATATCGGCGAAAGAAATGCCGGGTGTCGTCGCCCGGCATTTGCTCATGCTCACTTACGGTTGCAATATTTCAGGACCGCGTCCGGCGGCGGAGGAGCGTCAGGCCGCCGATGGCTAGCAGGGACAGGGCGCCCGGTTCGGGGAGCTGCTGCTGGAGATCGATGGCGGCTTGGTCGGGGGCGCCAATGGTCTGCATGAACCAGTCGCCGGTCAGGCTGTCGTGCATGAAGACGTCGAAGCCGGTGTCGGCGCCTTGGGTGTCGAGGGTGGCCTGCTCGAGCATGGACGGGGTCAGTTCGGACCCGGAGGAATCGGTGATGTCTTCGCCGCCGCCGGAGTGGGAATAACCCCAAGGGTCGGTAGTGACTTCGCTTTCGGTCCAGCCGGATTGATCGTAGCTGAATTGCTGATCAGCCAGGGGATCAACGGGGAAGATTTGGATTTGATCAATCTGGCTGCCGTCTTCGCCGGTGAGGTCGATGGATTCCTGGACGGCACCGCCGCCTTTGGGAGCGGCGGCGGCCGGGGCGGCGATGCGGGGGGAAATTGCGTCGAGTTTGCCGATGACGACGCCGGCATAGCGACCGTTGTCGCCGCCGCCGAGGTTGTCGCTGGAGCCGATGGTGTAGCCATCGGCGTTGACGTTCCAGGTTCCGTAGACATCGGAGGTTTTGTAGTTGAAGCCACCGCCGTTGTTGCCGGGGAGTGGCGGGGAGGCGGCGGCGTTGAACTGGGTGTACTGATTGACCTGGACGCGATGGATGGCGGCGTTCATTCCGGCGGGGGATTGGTCCCATGCGCCGCCTGGGGTGAGATTCCACCAGCCGGCGTCGGCGGCCTGGTTGCCGAGGTTGGAATCGGGATCGGCGACGAGGATCTGGTTGGCGTTGTTGTAACCCGCGCCGGCGAGGCAGTGATAGTTGCCCCACCAAAGCCCGTTGTTCTTGGAAGCGGCGGTTTGATCCACTGTGATGACGGTGGACTCGCCTTTGTCGATCTGGGTTTCGTACCACTGTACGGCGGTGACGGGATTGCCGGCTTGCTTGACGATTTCCACGCCGCCGTCCGCGGTGCCCTGATAGACATCACCACCGACGACGACAAACAGAGTGTCCTGAAGAGCGGCTTGCCCGGCGGGGGCGGAGGGCCCCAAGCCCGTGTAATTGAGGTAGGTATTGATTCCGCCGGCTTTGAAGGCGCCGTTGTTGACGATATCGGGAATCCATTTCCCCGAGGCTCCGAGCCAGCTTCCGGCGGTGGAGATATCGTTCTCATTGCCGGCGCCGAGGGCCTTGGTGGTCAGGCCTTTGTAGGGCGCCTGGACCTGCCAGTAATAGAGGGCATCGGCGATAGCAGTCGGCCAGCACCAGCCGCCGTAGGCTCCGGCATTGCCTTCCCAGCCGGCGATAGGGTCTTCGGAGGGATTGGCTGGATTGTTGGCGGGAAGGGCGCTCCAGAATTGGTGCTGGTAGAAATCGGGAATGTTGGCCTGAGCACCGGCGAAGACCGAGGAACACTGGCCGGTGGCAATTATCGCCGCTGCCGAGCTGAGGATGAACGTAACAGCATTTGGACGTGAATTGCGCATCGCAGTTTCTCCCTGGCTAAAGAGCGCATCGGGCCACCGCGTTTACGACATCGATGCCGACGATCGGCAGCGAAGCGAACCGCAGCTAAGTTTGAACAAATGTTTCACGGCCGGTGAGAATGCGGTAGACATACCTTTCCCTGCATCTCCGGGCCTCTAGCCTGAACAGGCGGAGGATAAATATGGCCACGTGCCGGGGAATTGTCAAGGGAAATAGAGGGAAAATGCCGCTGTGAGGATCAGGTTACTTTAACTGGCGGGTCAGGCGCATACAATTCGGCGGCCTGCAAGTAACAACGTGTGTGAGAAGCTAATGACCCCGCGACGACGTGCGAATGAGGTGCCAGCCACCCGTTCGCATAAGTTACTTCTGAATAGTGCCTTGCAATCCGATGTCTTTCACCGCCGTGCTTTTCGGCCGGCCAGGGGACCGGCGTGTTGGCGCTAAAGCCGGTCGGTCCGCCGTCGCCTTGACCCACGTCTCGTCGCCGAATGGCTGGCCACGGGTAGCGCTCGTTCGCAACCGGCCTGTCTGGCGATGGCCTTCAAACTGATCCAATCAGTTCAGAATCATTGGCGAAAGTTCAACGGCAGCGCGTTGCTGCCGGAGGTCATCGCAGGAGTGATCTTCAAAGATGGAACGAAGCGCGCCGCTTAAGCTGTCGCGGCCATCCACTACTTTTGGGAATACCTCATGGTTTCCACAGGGCAGACTGTCCCTAATTATCTTACTCCTCAAATGCAGCATGTTTGACGTTGTCCCGGAAATCGTACCACTGGCAGCGGTAAAATGCTGCCTGGAGGCAGTGACCGGCCCATGACGTAAACATCAATGCCCCGGCAGCGCCGCCAGGAGCTGCTGGATTTGGGCCTCGGTGTTGTAGAAATGCGGCGAGCAGCGGAGGCGGTGTTCGCGGAGAGCGATCTCGATCCGCTTGGCGCGAAGGTCCTGGAATATTTTCTCGTGGCTCAATGTCGGGGAAACGAAGCAGACGTTGCCGCTCCATTGTTCGCCGAGCCGCGGGCTGACGATCCGGTATCCCTTGGCGCGGAGGCCGGCGATCAGCAGATCGCCCAGGGCCTTGACGCGATTGGCGATCTGGGGGATGCCGACGGATTGGATCAGTTGCAGGGAGGCCTTGAGCGCCAGGAGGCCGGGGACGTTGTAGCTGCCGCACTCAAACCGGCCGGCGTCGGGGCGGAGGGTGTAATCGTGGCTCCCGAAATTCTGGGCATCGACGACGTTCATCCACCCGACCATCAGTGGGCGGGTGTGTTCGATCAGTCCGCGGCGGCAATAAAAGACGCCGGCGCCTTCCGGGCCGAGCAGCCATTTGTGTCCGTCGGCCGACAGAAAGTCGATGTACATGTCCGAGACGTCGATCGGCAGGACGCCGAGGGATTGGATGCCGTCGACGCAAAAGAGAATTTCGCGTTCGGTGCAGAACTGGCCGATGCGGGCGAGGTCGTGGCGTTGTCCGCTGGCGAACTCGACGTGGGAGAGGGTCACGAGGCGCGTGTGGGGTTCGGCGGCGGCCTTGAGGATTTTTTCGATCGGGACGTGCCGGATGCCGTCGTGGCCGTCCTCCTCCTCGACCATGACCAGCTTGACCCCCCTGCCGCGGGCGACTTCCATCCAGGGGTAAATATTGGCCGGGTATTCGACGTTGGTGGTGACGATGCGGTCGCCAAATTGCCAGTCGATGCCCTTGGCGACGATGCTGATCCCTTCGCTGGTATTTTTCACGAAGGCGATTTCGTCGCGATGGCAATCGAGCAGCGCCGCGACCTCCTGGCGGAGCTTTTCGATTTCCTGATGCCAGCCGGAAGAAAGATACGCGGCCGATTCAGCCTGGGCGGCGAAAGCGCGCATGGCATCCGCCGCCGCCGCCGGCAGCGGCGACACCCCGGCATGGTTGAAAAACGCCCATTGCCGCAGTACCGGGAACTGCTCGGCATTACCGATGAATTCCGTGATCGCGTTCATGGCTGTTCGACCTATAATACCCGAAGACACTCTTGGGTATCAGAAGTTTTCAAATTTCGGTTGCGAGTTGCGAGTTGCGAGTTGCGAGCATCATAGCGACCCTGTTTGTATGTGCGATTAGTTCGATCGCTCGCGCCGGGATTCTCGACGATCAGACCATTCCCGGCAAATGGCTCAGGCCGCTGCTTCCCGAGCAGGTGGAAGAACCGCAGTATCCGGATTACGACAAGGGCAGCGCCCTGGCCAAGGCCCAGGACCAATACTGGGCTGGGCAATATCGCCGAGCGCTGGTGACGCTGGAATCGGCAAAGAAGGGCCGGGCGCGGCAGATCGCGCTGCTTCGCGGCCAATGCCAACTGGAACTGGGCCGATGCAACGACGCCCTGGCGACATTCGCCAATCCCGCGCTGGCCGATGACCCGGCGATCCAAACCCTCCGCGCCCGCGCCTTGGCGGGGCAAGGCGGCTACGCCCCGGCGATCGCAATTCTCCAGGCCGAAATTCAAAAGAATCCCGACCTCCTCGCCCCGCGCTATTACCTGGGCGAATACCGCGAAAAGCTGGGTGACGTGGCCGGGGCGACCGCGGCATACGACTGGTTCGTCGATGGGCCGCGCAATTATCTCCAGGAATGGATCGCGCATCCCGAGACCTTCGACGATGCCGAGCAGGTGACGCTTCTAGGCCGGGCCATCGACCGCTGGGCGACCTTGACCATGGCGTATCAGCACGAAATGCGGCTGCACAACGTGGTGTTGAACATGTTCGTCCGGGCTTACGACCAGATCGACCAGGGATATTGGCCGGCGCATCTGGCCGCCGCGGAGAGCTTTTTGTCGCACGACGATCCTCCGTCGGCAGCGGACGAGTTGGCGCTGGCGCTCAAGGCCAATCCCGCCAACGCGCGGTCGTGGCTGTTGTTCGGGAAAATGCAGCTTCAGCAATTCAATTTCGACGGCGTGGACCGGGCGGTGAATGCCATCCGCCAGGTCAATGAAGACTCGGTGGATGCGAATTTGCTGGAAGCGAGAAACGTGCTGGCGCAGCGGATGCCCACTCTGGCGTTGGCGCCGCTGGATCGCGCCCTGGACAGGCAACCGCGGAACCTCGAAGCCCTCGGCCTGCTCGCCGCAGCCGACGCCATGCTGTTGCAGAACGCGCAAAGCGCGCAAATCCTCAAGCAGGCCGACGCGGTGGCGCCGGCGAGCGCCGTCGCGTATTTCGAGGTCGCCGAGCAGCTCGCGGCCATGCGGCAATATCCCCGCTCGGCCGAGATGTACAAAATCGCCGTCGCCCGCGCCCCGTGGTGGTCGGCGGCGCGCAACGGGCTCGGATTGCTCTACGCCCAAAGCGGAGACGAGGACTCGGCCCGCAAGGTGCTCGAGGCGGCGCACACGCTCGACCCGTTCAATTACAGCACGACCAACTACCTCCGGCTGCTGGACGTCATGGCCAAATTCGCGCACAAGGAATCGGCCCATTTCATCGTCACCTTCGACGCCGCCCAGGACCCGATCGTTCCGGAATATTTCAACGATTATCTCGAAAGCGTGTATCCGATCGTCTGCAAGCAATTCGGCTATGAGCCCAAGGTAAAGACGCTGATCGAAGTGTTTCCCACGCAGGATGAATTCGCGGTGAGGACGACGGGTGCGCCGTGGCTGCCGACGGTGGGGGCAAGCACCGGGCGGATCATCGCGCTGACCGCCCCGCGCAAGGGGGAACGCACCAACGGGCCGTTCAATTTCAGCCAGGTTTTGCGGCACGAATTTACCCACACCGTAACCCTGGGCGCAACCGAAAACCGCATCGCCCACTGGTTCACCGAAGGGCTGGCCGTGCAACAGGAGCATTCGCCCATCCGCTGGGAATGGGTGCCGATGCTCTACAACGCCGTTAACAAGCATTCGCTCTTCCCAATCGACGAATTGACCTGGGCGTTTATCCGCCCGCGGCATCCGATCGACCGGCAATTGGCGTACGCGCAATCGAGTTGGATTTGCCAATACATCGAGCAAACTTATGGGCATCAGGCCATCCTGGGAATGATGGAACAATACCGGCTCGGGCGCACCGAGGACGAGGTTTTCCAAACCGTTTTGCATCGGAGCGAATCACAATTCTCGGCTGAATTTCAGCAGTGGTGCCAATCGCAGGTGGCGAGTTGGGGCTATGACGATGCGACCAGCAAGAAGGCCGATCTTCTCAAAGCCGAAGGCGAAGCGTTGATCCAGCGCCGGCAATATCAATTGGCGCTGCCGGTGTGGGAGGAACTCGGCAAGCTGCGGCCAATGGACCTGCTGCCGCACAAGCGCCTGGCCGGTTTGTACAAAGTGTGCAACGAGCCGGAGAAAGCCGCCGGTCAACTGGCGATCCTGGCGGCGGTGGAATTGCAGAACAACGTTTACGCCAAGGCCACGGCCCGGGCGTTCGAGAGCGACGGAAACCTAAACGAAGCCGTCCGCTGGGCCAAGCGCGCTGTTTTCACCGATCTGTACGATCCCGACGCCCATCAAATCCTGGCCGGCGTGGAGGAAAAGCTCGGGGACGCCGATGGCGTGGCCCGCGAGCGCCGCGTGATCGCGGAGCTATCGCAATGGCAAGCGGCAGTGGATGCCGCCACGACGCAGCCGAATTGAAACCCTCCGAGGGGCGAAATTCGAAACTCGAAATTCGAATGACGAATCAAATTCAAAACTCGAAATTCGAAACGAAGACGTTTTGGACATTCGAATTTCGAATTTGATTCGTCATTCGAATTTCGAGTTTCGAATTTCATCATCGTGGTTTATCATCCCCCCATGGACCTGACCAACCTCACCATCGCGGGATTTCAAAAATACATTTCAGACCGATACGAAAAAGTGGACCGCCAGCGCGGAACGCCCAAAACGTTCCTCTGGCTCATCGAGGAGATCGGCGAACTGGCCACGGCGCTGAACAGCGACGACCGGGCCAACCTGGAAGAGGAATTCGCCGACGTGATCGCCTGGCTGTGCACGTTGGCGAACATCAACGACATCGACCTGACCGCCGCGATCGCGCGGAAATATCTGGGCGAGAATCAGCCCGAAGGGCACAAGTGATCCCGCACACGCTAATTTCCCCTCGCCCCGGTACTCCGGGGAGAGGGATAGGGTGAGGGGCCGCATTCGACGTTCAAAAATCACCCCTCACCCTGACCCTGGGCTGATGAAAATGTGACCGGGATTTTCGTCCGATTATTGTTGCGCCGGCATTGCTTAATTCGGATTACCGCGGGGGCGCGAAGAAATCATTTAACCACGGATTGCACGGATGGGCAGGG
>JBEKEC010000088.1:0-11314 GCA_050014015.1 Tepidisphaeraceae bacterium | reverse complement strand
AAGCACGGATGGGAGAAGAAATTATCCGTGCAATCCGTGTAATCCGTGGTTCACAAATTCTTTGCGAATCGCGCAAATTCTGATGGTTAGCATTGCAGAGCACGCAGAGGCAAAGAGAAATTTGCCACGGATAAAAATCAGATGCACACGGATAAGAAGCAGAAGTTTCAAGTTTCGAGTTGCAAGCAAAAGCCAGGGTTTTTAACTTGCTACTTGTCACTTGCAACTTGCACTCTCCCTCCCATCCGCGTCCATCGGTTTTCACCTGTGGCAAACATGCTTTTCCCTGCGTCCTCCGCGTGCTCTGCGGTGAATAATCCGAGTCGAACTGCCTTGCCCCTACCCCGGCTCCGCCGCGGCGAGCCGCGGGAGCAGGGCGATCGCGGCGTCGTACACCATCGCCGGCGTCAGGCGAGTCATGCAGCGATGATCCAGCGGGCAGGTCTTTTTTTGACATGGGCCGCAGAAAACTTTCACGGCCAGCTTCCGTTCCTTGGGAAAGTCGATCTCCGTCCATTCGGGATGGGTGGGTCCGAACAGCGTGATCACCGGCACGTCGAAGGCCGCGGCGATGTGCCGCGGGCCGGTGTCGTTGGTGATCATCAGATCGCACCGGCGGACGATTTCCTTCAGCGAGCCGAGCGTCGAGCCTTTGGACAGCAGATCAACCGGAGCATGGCGCATCGAACGGTGGATGGCCTCGACGATCTTCCGCTCGCGCGGCGCGCCGCTGATGAGGATCGTGGCGGACAATTCTTCGATGAGCCGGTCCGCCAGGGCCGCGAAATATTCCGGCGGCCAGCACTTGGCCGAGCCGAATTGCGCCCCGGGGTTGAGCAGGATCAGCGGCGGTTTCCCCGCAGCGGCGGGGCGTTCCACGTCGCGCGGCAATCCAGCCCGCTCCAGAACGTCGCACCCCGCCCGCCGTTCCGATTCGGTGACGAACAGCTTCAGCGAAAGGTCCCGCGCCTGGCTTCCCAGGTAATGGGCCAGGCCCATGTAATACTTGACGATCGGAGTGGGGACGAATTTCCCCTTCTCCTTGCGCGGCAGCAATTTGTCCGACAGCAGAAACCCGCGCCCGTCGCGCTCGTATCCGACCACGCGGGGGATGTTGGCCATCTTGCAGACCAGGGCGGTCTGAAACGAGTTGGGCAACAGGATCGCCAGATCGAATTTCGCCCCGCGCAGCCGGCGCGAAAGATCGAACAGGCCCTTGCCCGCCTTTTTCTCGGTCTTTCCCGACCGATAGGTGATGAGCTGATCCACCCACGGCAAGCCGGTGTACAGCGGCTTGACGTATCGCTTCATCATGTAAGCGATGTGGGCGTGTGGATAAAGCTGGCGGATGGCCCGCAGCGACGGCGTGGCCATGACCGCATCGCCCACCCAGCTCGGCTGCACCACCAGGATTTTGCCAGGCTCGGTCATCTGGCGGGAGTATAACGGCGGAAATTCGAAATCCGAAATCCGAATGACGAATCAAACTCGAAATTCGAAATTCGAATTTGGGACTTCGAATTTGATTCGTCATTCGGATTTCGGATTTCGAATTTTGGATTTGTAACCCCGGTTCTCCAGGATCAGGACGCGCACCATTTTGCCGTCATGGGAATAATTCAAACCCGTTTCGACCGCGCGAAGGACCAATTGAGCCTGCAATTGCGGCGAGAGTTGCTTCCAATCGAGATCATCGTCGGCCATGACGATCCATCTGGGCCACTCGGCTGGCGGGGTGATTTGAAGGACCGTTACGTCATATTTCCGTGCTCCGCCGCCCTGGTAGAAGGCCAGGCTCGGCTCGTCGTAGCCGATCATGGCGACGTGAACGTCGGCCCCGTACGCCCCCAGTGCGGTCAGGTCGGATGCCAGACGTTCAGGAAGATGCAGAAAATTCATTCCCGGCAGAACGCGGGTGTAAAGGACGGCGATCATGACGGCCATTCCCATTCCCATGACCACCGCGGCGCGGGCGATCCGGCCCTGATAAAACCGCAGGAAGACGAGGCCGGCGTATATCGCGGCGGCGGCGCTGAACGCGATGAACCCGTCAATCGGCAACTGATCGGATTTGGCGACCAGCAGCGAAAGCCAAAGCGCCGCCCCGATTCCCAGCGTGGCCAGAATCCACGCGGTCAGCATCGCGAAGAAAATGGGTTTTCGCAGATCCCGGCATTGTCCCCGAACGCATCGCACCAGCGCGTCGGCGGCCAAAAACGCCAGGCCCCCAAACGCCGGCAGCACATAGAACGGGAGTTTGGTATAGACGATCTCCATCATCAGCCAAGGCCCGGCCGTCGCGGCGATCGCGAATCGAATCACCGGCAGCCGGCGGTTTCTCCACGCCAGAACAAGGGTCGTCGGCAGCAGCACGCTCCAGGGAAAAAACGTGCCGAAGATGAGAAGGGCATGGTATCCCGGCGGCTTCCCGTGTCCTTGCATGCTCTGGGCCAAGTGCATCCTGGCCGTCAGGAACATCTCCATAATGAACCCAGGCGCGCGCTCATGGAGAAGCACCAGCCAAGGCGCCACCACTGCGATCAGGATCGGCAGGCCCATGATGGGTTTCAAATTCCGCCACCAGCGAATGTTTTTCTTCCATGCCGCAACGGAGGCAAATCCCATTCCGTCCCTGGCCACGTCCATCGCCAGGAGAATAATCAGTGTGAAAAGATGCATTCCCAGGGCCTGCGGGCCCTTGGTGATCCCGGCCAGGCCGAGGGAAATCCAGAACGCGGGGGCCGTCCACCAGGGCGGATTTTCTCCGCGCCGGCCGGCCGAGTACATCAGCGCCAGCGAGATTTGGCCGATCACCATGAACAAAAGCAGCACGCCGTCGGTGATGCAGAATTTGGCGCAGGAGATGGTCAGGCCGCAGGTGCAGAAGATGAACACGGTCCACAGCGCCCGGCGGTCGCCCGTGAAATGGCGGACGGCCGCCCCGATGAGCAGCGCCGTTACCAGGACCGCGATCGTCGAGGGGAATCTCGCCGCCTCGGGCGTGTCGCCGGCGACCTTCATCGCCGCGAGCTGACACCAGTAGATCACCGGCGGTTTTTCTTTCCGCCATTCGCCAAGGAATCTCGGAACCACCCAATCGCCGCTTTGCAGCATCTCCCGCGAGCACTGGGCGTACCACGGCTCGTCGCGGTCCCAAAGCGGCACGCGATGGGCGCCCAGGAAATACAGCAGCGCCGCGCCAAACAGCATTGCCGTCAGGATTTGCCAGAACTTCGTCGAGCGCGGCATGGAGGGAAGGTACGCGCGGATCGGCGCAAGTGCAAAAGGAAGTTACAAGTTGCAGGTTGCAAGTTGCAAGTTGAAAGTGAAAACGCCAACGCCATCAACTTGCCACTTGCAACTTGTCACTTGCAACTTGTCACTTGCAACTTCTTCTTGCATCTTGCAACTCCGCCATTTACTTTGCACGCGCATGCCGCCGATCTTTATCATCCTGGTTTTGGCCGCTCTTTCCGCGGTGATGATGGTGCTGGAACGCCGCGGGTTGGCGACGACGCTCACCCTCTCCTTCAAGGGCGACGTCAAGCGCGAGACGCGCTTTCTCGCCCAGTACGGCCAGCTTGTTTGCACGGTCTTCACCGCGATTCTCATCTGGCAACTCGATCCGGATAGGAGATTACAAATCTGCAAGTCGCTCTTTGCCGCGGTCATCGGCGCAACCGTCGTGGCGACGATATCCAAACACCTCCTTGGCCGGGCGAGGCCGCGGAGCGAGCATGCGGGAAAGTTCCTCGGTCCGTCCTTCAAGCATGCCAACTATCGCGAGAGTTTCCCCTCCAGCCATAGCGCTTCGGCCGTGGCTTATGCGGCGGTTCTGTCGGCGGCCTACCCGCACGCGGCCGTCACGTTCTGGGCGTTGGCGCTGCTTTGCGCGGTGTTGCGCTATGTCATGGATGCCCATTGGCCCAGCGACGTGCTCGGCGGAATCGCCGTGGGATACCTGGCCGGAATCGTCGCCTGGCGCGTTTTCTTTTGAGCGATCCCCATGCCGTTGCGATGGGATTTTGTCGAACTGATCGACCGGTTGCACCAACTGTTTCTCTCGGCGGAAAATGAATTGCGGCTCGAGCAGGCCGTCTATGGCCTGGACGTTCGCGACGAGCGCGAATTGCAATCGCTGATGGCGCAGCGGCTGGGTGGGCATTACCAGGTTGCCCGCGAGGTCCACTATCCATCGACGGTTGGGAGGAAGCTGACCCATCGTCAGCGGTGCGACATGGTCCTGACGCCGCTCGGCCGCCCGCTGCGGTTGGACTCGGCGCCGCCGACGCTTTTCGATCCGGCCAACCTCGCCGCCCCGGAAGAAGCGCTTTGGTTGGAAGTGAAAATCGCCTACCAATTCCGCGAAGGAGGCATACGTCACGGCGGCTACGGCGGACAATGGCGTAACGCCGTCGTGGATGATCTGCGTAAGATGGAAGCCGAGCCGCGAATTCTCGAAGCGGGGTTGCTCCTGGTCGTGTTCAACGAATCCGCGGTGGTCTTGGAGAAAGACCTGGAACTTTTTGAGAACATCCTTGCCCGCAAGGAAGTGCTCGCGGGGTTCCGGCAAGTCCGCAGCGTCGAAATCCTCGACCGCATCGGCCATCGCCTCTGCACCGTGGCTCTTTGGCCAACAATTCAGCGTTAATCTCGGCACGGGCGTTGCACATTTGTGAAAGAGATTCCGGAAAGTCAGCGGCGATTCTTGATCCAAAGGGATAGCGCCTCGACCACTCGCGTCATGACGCCGTCCCAATCCCCACGGGAGGGCTGGCGGAATAATCGCATCGTTGGATACCAGGGGCTATCCTGGCGCTCCAGCAGCCAGCGCCAATCCGAATTAAATGGCAGCAGCGTCCAGACCGGCTTGCCCATGGCGCCGGCCAGATGCACCACGGCGGTGTCCACGGCGATGACCAGGTCCAGATTGGCGATCAACGCTGCCGTGTCGGCAAAATCCTTCAGCTCCTCCGTCCAATCGACCAGCTCCATGCCCGGCGGCGGAGTCTTGGCTTCGGCGGCCGCCGCGCCTTTCTGCAGGCTGAAAAATCGCACGCCAGGCAACTGCCCCAGCGGCGCCAACCTCGCCAGCTTGATCGAGCGGTTGCGATCATTCTTGTGGCGTGGGTTTCCCGCCCATCCCAGGCCCACCTTCACCGCCGGTGCTTGTTCGCCCGGGCGGTGTTGCCACCTTCCGGCATCCTCAGCATCCGGGTGTAGATACGGCACGTCTTTGGGAATGTTGCCCAAATTCGTCCCGAAAACCCGCGGCAAACTTACCAGGGGACAATGAAGATCAAAGGCCGGCATAGGCTGGGTTGGGGCCATGACTTGGTGGCTCCCGGCCATTGTCCGGAAGAGACGCTGGAGTTCGGTATGACATTCAATGATGATTCTCCCGCCCCTTTGAGCCACCAGGGGCAGATAGCGAATGAATTGAATGGCATCCCCCGCGCCCTGCTCGGCATGGAGCAGAATGGTGCGGTTTTCCAGCGGGCAGCCGTCCCATTGCCCTTGAGCAAAGTTTCGCCGGGGGGACGAAAAATCCTTGCATTTCCATCGCCATTCATGCTCTTCCCAGCCCTGTTGAAAATCTCCGCTGGTCAGTAGAGATAGAGAAAGGTTGCTGTGGGCTTCGGGGTAGCCGGGTCTGAAGGCAATGGCCCGGCGATAGGCGGCGATCGCCTCATCGAGCCGGCCCTGGTCTATAAGCACACCGCCGAGATTGTTATGGGCTTCGGCGTAGTTGGGCCTGAGGGCGATGGCCCGGCGATAGGCGGCGATGGCTTCATCGAGTTGTCCTCTTTCTTTCAGGGCATTGCCGAGATTGCTGTGAGCTTCGGCGTAGTTGGGCCTGAGGGCGATGGCCCGACGATAGGCGGCGATGGCTTCATCAAGCTGTCCGTTGTCCCCCAGAGCATTGCCGAGATTGTTGTGGGCTTCGGCGTAGTTGGGACTGAGGGCGATGGCCCGGCGACAGGCGGCGATGGCTTCATCGAGTTGTCCTCTTTCTTTCAGGGCATTGCCGAGATTGCTGTGAGCTTCGGCGTAGTTGGGCCTGAGGGCGATGGCCCGACGATAGGCGGCGATGGCTTCCTCCAGTTGTCCTTTGTCCTTCAGGGCATTGCCGAGATTGCTGTGGACTTCGGGAAAGTTGGGATTAAGGGCGATGGCTTGGCGATAGGCGGCGATGGCTTCATCCAGTTGTCCTTTGTCTTTCAGGGCATTGCCGAGATTGTTGTGGACGCCGGGCAAGTTGGGATTGAGGGCGATGGCTTGGCGATAGGCGGCGATGGCTTCCTCCAGTTGTCCTTTGTCCTTCAGGGCATTGCCGAGATTGCTGTGGACTTCGGGAAAGTTGGGATTGAGGGCAATGGCCCGGCGATAGGCGTCGATGGCGTCGTCGAATTCTCCTTTGTTTTTGAGGACATTGCCGAGATTGTTGTAGGCTTCGGCATTGTTGGGGTTGAGGACGATGGCCCGACGGATCAATTCCACTGCAACGTCATTCCGTCCCACCTGATGGGCAATCAATCCCAGATTATGCATCGCATCGGCACGCTCCGGCTGCTGGGCTAGGACCTGCCGGTAAAGCTGCTCGGCCTCCTGCAACCGTCCGGCCTGGTGGTGCTGCAATGCCAGATCGAACGCTTGTTGGATCGTGAGTTGGGCCATGCAGTAAACGGGCACTATCCGGTGGGGATTACTCTTTCGCAACAGGCGGCAATGAGTTGCGTGTCGGGAACGTATCGCCGCGACCCCAGTCCGACGCGGAGTTGCCTCTCGAAGCGGATGACGGTTCATGCGATATTAGCGGATAGCAATGACCCAAACCCGCCACGCCCGCCTGGCCGCCGGCGCGATCATCGCCCTGGTGCTGAGCGTTTACGTCCCGGTCATCCGCACCGGCGGATTCATCTGGGACGACCCGCAATACGTCACCGGCAATCCGCTTCTCCGCACGCTGCCCGGATTGCTCGCCATCTGGATTCATCCCTCGGCGTCGCCGCAATATTATCCGCTGGTCCATACCACCTTCTGGATCGAATATCATCTCGCCGGGCTGCATCCGGCGCTCTATCACGTTGACAACGTTCTGCTGCACGCCATCGCGTCGATCCTGCTGTGGCGGGCGCTGGCGCGGCTGCGTGTGCCGGGCGCGTGGTTGGCGGCGGCGATCTTCGCCGTCCATCCCGTGCAGGTGGAATCCGTCGCCTGGGTCACGGAACGGAAAAATGTCCTGTCGCTCGTCTTCTATCTCCTGTCGTTTCACGCGTATCTGAATTTCACCGATCGATTCAAGGCCAAAGATTGTTGGCTCGCGCTGGCGTTCTTCATCGCGGCCCTGCTGAGCAAATCGGTGACCTGCTCCCTGCCCGCGGCGATTCTGCTCATCGTCTATTGGCGCAATGGGCAAGTGCGCCGGGCGGACGTCCGGCCGCTCGTCCCGTTCTTCCTGCTCGGCGCCGTCATGGCCGCCGTCACCGCGATGCTGGAGAAACAACACGTCGGCGCATCCGGTCCGGAATGGCGTTTCACGTTCGCCGACCGCTGCCTGATCGCCGGCCGGGCGCTTTGGTTTTACGCGGCAAAACTCCTTTGGCCGCATCCGTTGATCTTCATCTATCCGCGATGGGAATCGATGGATTTTTCGCGGCGGCCATGGCTGATTCTGTTTCCGCTGGCCGCGCTGGGCGCGATCGCGGCGCTGGCGCTTTTGCGCCGCCGGATCGGCAGGGGACCGCTGGTCGCCGTCCTGTTCTTCGCCGGAACTTTGCTGCCGGCGCTGGGGTTCATCAATCTTTATCCCATGCGATATTCCTTCGTGGCGGATCATTTTCAGTATCACGCCGGCATCGGCCTGATCGTGCTGGCGGCGGCCGGGCTGAGACGTCTTCGCGCCGCCGGCGCCGCGGCAGTTCTTGCGGTCCTCGGCGTCCTGACCTGGCAACAAGGTTCTGTCTATCAGAACCAGCTTGCACTCTGGAAAGATACGGTCGAACGCAATCCCACGAGCTGGATGGCCTGGGGAAATCTCGGCGATGAATACGCGGATTTGTCCAACCGCTTCGATCTTGCGCGGGCCGAGCGGGACAAAGATCGCGCCGAGGCGCGGCAGTGTTACGCCACGCTTTACAAATTGGCGCCCGATCAGCCGCTGGCGCATCTGAAATGGGGCATCGTCAAGGAATATGACGGCGACCTCGGCGCCGCCAAGGACGAATTCGCGGCGTCCCTTCGCTTGGCCCCCGATTTCACCATCGCGATGAACAGCATGGGGATGCTTCTGATGCGGCAAAACCGCCCCGGCGATGCGATGCGATATTACCGTCGGGCCATCGAGTTGGACCCCGGCTACGCCGAGGCGCGGGTGCATTACGGGGATGCGTTGTTGTTTCAGGGAGACAAGGATGGCGCATTCGCGCAGTATTTGGAAGCCGCCGCGCGCCGGCCGGACAATGTCGAGGCGCAATTCAAGCTGGCCAACATGCTGCTGACGGTAAAGAATCGCGCGGATTTGGCGATCCCGCATTACATGACGGCCGTGTCTGTCGACTCGAATCGCGCGGACATTCGCACGAATCTGGCCGCGGCCCTGATGGCGGTGGGGCGATTCGACGAAGCGCGCGAGCAATGCCGCGAGGCGCTGCGCCTGGACCCGAATCTTTCACAGGCCCGGCAGCTTTGGGAAAAACTGGCTGGGCAATAGCCGCCTCACGCCAGCATCCCTTCATCGCCCACGACCGTTTCGTGTGATCGCTGGGCGGCCGGCTTGCCCATGATCGCCGAGGCTCGCATCATGCAATCCACGGCCCGGGTGGCGTCGCCGGTGCCCTTGAGGGCCCGGCCGAGTTCCCTCAGGCACAGCACGGTTTCGCGATGCTGCGATCCGAACGAGGCCTCGGTGATCGTCAGGGCGCGCTCCAGCAGCCGCACGGCCTCGTCGAAATTTCCCTGATCGGAGAGCAGTTGGGCCAGGTTCAGCAGATCGCGCGCGATGGCGGGATGGTGCGCGCCGAAAGCGGATTGATCGATCAGCAGGGCGCGATCGAACAGTTTGCGCGCCGGAGCCTGCCGGCCCTGGGCGCGCAGCGCCGCGCCAAGATTCACCGCGATGCACGCCACCTGCGGGTGATTCGCGCCGAACGTCGATTCCGTGATCGTCAGCGACTGTTCAAGCCATTGCCAGGCGGTTTCGTGGTCCTTTAGCTGCGTCAGCACGAAGCCGAGGTTGTTCATGACGCTGGCGATCTTGGGATGATTTTTGGGGTAACTCTTGCGAAAGACCTCGATGGCCCATTCGAATCGCTCCTTGGCCTGCCCAAGCCGGCCCAACTCGACGAGGGTCATCGCCGAATTGTTCGCCACCGTCGCCAGGTGCGGATCGTCGGGGCCGTAATTAAGGCGGTCGATTTCCAGCGCGGCTTCATAGAGCGTGCTGGCGCCGGCGAGATCGCCCAGACGATGCCGGACGCGCGCCAGATTATTGGCGATGTCCGCCGCCTGTGCGCTCTGTGGGCCGTAGGTCGACATCACCAGCGTGTAGGCCATTTCCAGCAGGCTGCGGGCCTCGGCATAATTCCCCTGTTTGAGAAGGAACCGGCCGATGCGGCTGAGCATGTCGACCACCTCCGCCGGAACGATTCCCGCGCTTTGGGCGTACATCGTCGAGCACAAGACGTGCGGCAAAACCGCGGCGCAGGCGTGCCAGGAATTGGGGTTCTGGCTGTCAAACGAAAACGCCGCCGACGCCAGGCGAAGCGCCAACGTCGCCCAGTTCATGCGGTCGGCGGGCGGCAGTCGATCCTGGGCCATCGCCGCGATCACGCCATGAATCGAAATGATTCCGTCGCCGGTCTTGGCCAGCGAGAACCGCTCGAGAAGGTTCAGCGCCTCGCCGCGGATTCCGGGATCGAGCAATCCGTACGCCAGATCGGGCGGGAGTTCGCCTGCGCCGTTCTCGATCATGGACAGCGGGATTTCATCCGGCGAGAAAAATCCGCACAGGGTCAGCAATTGCGCCGCCACCGGGTTCAGCGATTCCACCCGCCGGAAGGAAAGCTCCCACGTCATCGCGACGTGCATGGGATACGATCCGAGCGGCCTGCCCTGGCCGAGCATCTCGGCCCAGAGACTTTCATAGTCGTTGAGATATTGGGCAATCAGGAGGTCCGCCTGCTCGATGCACGCCGCCGCCTGCTCCAGCGCCAGCGGCAGATCGCCCAGCGCCGCGGCCAACTGATCGGCGGCGTGAAGCTCGTCGATCCCGCCCAGCCGCCGGCGAAGGAATTCGATCGACTCCTGTCGCGCCCAGGGGTTCACCGCCTGGAGTTTCCCCGCCGAATGCCAATGAAAATTCGTGCTGGTGATCAGCACGTCCCCCGCGCCGTTCTCGGGGAGATATCCCGCCAGATCGTCCGGCTGGCGCGCATTGTCGAAAATCAGCAGCCAGCGGTCGCGGTTTTGCAATTCCTCTAGCGCCGCGCTGCACGCCTGGCGGGGCCCGTCGAAGACCTGCCCGGAACGAGCGAGCTTGGGCGCCAGCGCCGCCAGATCGGCCGCGATCGTCGCCTGCGACTCGGCGCGAATCCACCAGACGACGTCGTACTTCTCCCGGTTCTTGTAGGCATATTCGATGGCCAGCGCCGTCTTTCCGCATCCGCCGCCGCCCGCCAGCACCTGCGGCCGGTGATGAGCCCCGGCGAATGCATCCTCAAGAGCCTGGAGATTCTCCTGGCGTCCGACGAAGTGGATATTTCGCCGCTGAAAGACATTCCAAACGGGCGGCAAGCCCATGGGCTTGCCCGGGACGATCGTGACCATTGTTCGTTCCTTCCGAACCGCGGTGCGGGTGGGAATATGGTAACAATCCGAACGGCCATTTGCCCATAAACGGACCTGCCCGCCGGATCATCGCTGCATGACGTGCCTGAAGCCGGCGATGGTGTACGACGCGGCCGAGCCGGGGTAGGGGCAAAGCAGTTCGACTCGGATTATTCACCGCAGAGCACGCGGAGGACGCAGAGAAAAGCATGTTCGCCACAGATGAAAACCGATGGACACGGATGGGAGGGAGAGTGCAAGTTGCAAGTGACAAGCAGCAAGCCAAAAACCCTGGCTCTTGCTTGCAACTCGAAACTTGAAACTTCTGCTTCTTATCCGTGTGCATCTGATTTTTATCTGTGGCGAATTTCTCTTTGCCTCTGCGTGCTCTGCAATGCTAACCATCAGAATTTGCGCGATTCGCAAAGAATTTGTGAACCACGGATTACACGGATTGCACGGATAATTTCTTCTCCCATCCGTGCTT
>JBEKEC010000087.1:0-11676 GCA_050014015.1 Tepidisphaeraceae bacterium | reverse complement strand
GTCCATGAGGCGTATCCTTTTCTGTCCCGCGTGGGACGCTGGTGAACCGCTAAGCACGATCCACCGAAGGTACGCCGCTTTTATTCAGCCGCCAACCATCCACGACTTTCGGTTATAGCTCTAAGTCCCTCGCCGGCATGCGCATCAGATCAATCGGCAGGTACCGGCGGCGAGCCACGATCTTGTCGAATATCGCATCCTGCGCAGCCGCGATTCGCGCGGCCGAATCATCCGCGATCGCCTCCGGATTAATCCCCATCGCATGCATGATTTGCGGCCACGTCAGTTCCGCCGCCTGCGCATACGTCAGTCCTAGCCCGCCTGAACCGCGCCCCGTGAGACGGGCAAAGATTCCCCGCCAGTCGACGGCCCGGCATTCGCCGGGACCTTTTCCGGCGGGGAGACCGATTTTTTTGCCGGCTTATACCCCCACATCGACCAGACGGCTCCAACCTTCGCCGCGTATTCGCCTTCGCACAAAAGCTGCGACGCCTCCGCCAGCGTCATCTTCGGATGCTTGATTCTCAGCAGCAGCCAGGTCAAAAACGGCGCCGCCGACATCGACAGCGCCCACTGGTCGAACGCAACCGATCCATAGCTGAACGGATGCCCGCGCAGATTGTCCACCGCCCGCTGGTGCAACGTATCGCGAACCGTCGCCGGAAGCGCCGCCGACGCCTTGGCGATCCCGCGCAGGTACTGCGCCGCCGCCTCTTCCTCCGCCTCGGCGAACTCGATCAGCCGGGGAGGTGAAAGAACGTGGCCCGCAAACGTCGCTGAATCGCCCAGACCGACGAGGTCTTTCAGATCGCTCATGTTGACCTCATGTCAATGGTCATTTGTCATTCGTCATTTGTCATTCGCATTTACAAACGACAAATGACTGATGACCAATGACTAGTTATGACGCCGGCGTGTAACTTCCATTCCCCTTGGCGGTAAACCGGGTCGTGATCTTGCCATCCACCTGCAATTTCTGCGGCGTCGAATCCACCACCAGCGACGAGAACGTCCACGCCAGCCCGTCGAGTTGCCCCGATGCGCTTTGGTGCAGGCACAGCTTGACGTTCGTGAGCGTCGTGCCCGGCTGGATCGAATACGGCGTCTGAAACGGATTGTTCCCAAAATCAAAGTCCGCGTCGATCGTCACGCTGCAATCCTTGAACGTGGCCTCGCGCAGGACATATCCCCCGCTCTTGCTGTTCTTGAATTCCACCAATTGCGCCGTCGGTTGAACCGACCAACCGACGACCGAAAGTTCGTTCGTGCCCAATGCCGCCGTGCCGAAAGCACCAGAATGAAATACTGAGGCTGCCATAAGATTTTTCTCCGTTAGCCCCCCGCTTTGCGGGGGTTCACTGTGCCTTTTTTTTTTACGCCGATCGCCCAAACACCGTAATTTTCCCCGGCACGTTCGTCCCCGATGCCACCGAGATTTGCAGCGTGTCGCTCGCGCCCGACACGACCGAATATCCGGGATTCGGGTTGATAACGAAGAATGCCCCACCGTTCGCCTGGGCCGTGCCCTGGTCCGTTCCCAGCACCGGATGAGTCCCGCCGCCGACGGTAAAGTCCTGGCCCGCCGTCGTGCCGTCGTTTTCGACCAATACAGAGCTGATGTGCACGAACGTTAGCGCATTGCCCAACGGATCGGTCGCCGACGACAGATTGATCGTCAGCGGCGACCCCGCGCTCACGGTGAACGGCTCGGAAAAACATCGGTCCACGTTCCCCGCGGAATTCCCCGAACCGAGAGCAACGTCCGGCTGATGGTTCACCTGCGACGTCACCACCGCCGGCGCCGCTCCGCCCGTAAGCTGGCATTTCAACTGCACCGAGACGATGGGATTGGAAAGGGTTGTGGACATTGATCGGACTCCAAAAGGAAAATGGCATTGGTCATTGGTCATTTGTCATTGGCCGCATTTGCAAATGACCAATGACAAATGACATTTCATACAATCAAACTCTCGCGCGTCACGTACATACTCACACAAATCGCCAGCACGCTCACCCATCGTTGCGTCCCTCTCCGCCATTGCTTCTGGCCCAGGCAATCGTCTTCGCCCTGGGTGATTTCCCAACCGCGGATCAGACCGTCGAATCCCAGCGTCGGACCCGATTTCGCCAGGGCGATAAGCGTCTGGTACTTCAACTGATTGACCGGCCTGGCCCTGAGCGAGTCGTGCGTGACGATGAGTTGAAAACTCTGCTCCATCTCCGCGATTCGGCTGCTTGACCCGAACGGCTTCAACTTGAACTGCCCCTGAAGCAGTATCGCCTCCGGAACGTCGGCCGGCTGAAGCTGCGTTCTGAACCGCTCGAACGAATCGGCGGTCATATCGACAACGTTCCCCGGCTTCACCAGCCCCGCCCACCCGGCATCCGCCGCCAGCGCGCCAAGAATCGCCCGCGAAACTTGTGTGAATGGATCGAGCATATTCATGACGGTTGGACAACCCCCCAAAGACCACCGCGAAGGCGCGAAGCACGCGACGGTTCGCGAAGCAGAAAATTAAATTGAATTCCCTTCGCGTAACTTCGCGGGACCCGGCGTTTAATCGCCGGGACCCTCTTCGCGCCTTCGCGGTAACGCATTTCCAAAGAGGCTTCCTCCAGGCAAGACGTTAGAAATTAACGGTGGCCACGAAAATCGCGCTGGGAACCTTCAGCACCGGCAGGAACGTGTCCCCGTACACAATCTTCGCCGTCGGCGGATCGGCGCTGGCCATCCCGTACGCGAACATCCCCGCGTGCGTCTCCATGCTGGAAACAACCGCCGGCTCGGCTGGTGTGATGATCCCCGCCTTCGACGGAACCGGATACGTCCCTTCCAAAAATCCGATCCACGCCGTGCTCGGCTCGGGCGTGAAGACGATCTGGTCGTCTCCCACCAGCGTCTGCCGGTTGCCGTTCTGATCGTAGAAGAAACTCTGATACGCCTTGTGCCACGTCAATCCCAGGAGGGGATTCGGAATGTCCGCCGTCGCGATGTACTGCGGACCGAAGGCGCCCGGGCCGTAGTTGTCGCGGAAGAAATAATTTCCCAGGTTGGCGTTGCTGGTCAAATAGCTCGGAACGTTCTTGCCGTAGAACGCGTGCTTCAGCTCATATCCGGTCAATTCCACCGCCGAGCGATGCAGCGACTGAATCTGCTTGTCGATCGCGGTCGTGGTCGTCTCCCATCCCGCGCTCAGGATCGGGCTGCCGGTCCCGAACACGTCAAGCTGATTCTGATTTCCCGCCGGCACGCCGTAATCCACCGTCGTCTGCGCGCCGGTGGAACTGGGAAGCAGATTGCCCAGGCCGTCGTAGTAAATCTGCGTCTTGAACAACATCGACGTCAGCGCGCTGATGCGCAGGTTGTCTTGCGTGAACCGGGCCTCGCGAATTTGCCGGCTCACTTCGTCGATGCCCATCTTTTGCTTGGCCAGGTCGTTGTAATTCAGAAGGTTGATGTAATCCTTCACCGGCAGCACGATGTTCTCGATGCTGTGCAGCAACTTCACCGCCTTGACGCCGATCTCGCGAAGTTGCCGGTTTTTCGACGGCGCTCCGTAGGGCGAAATGGTCGCGTTGGTCCGCGACCCGCTGAACACCTTGTACTCGCCCGTGTCGCCGTCCACGGTCTGATCGACCTGAAAGAATGCCTGCGGAAACGGATTGGGAATGCCGCTGACCGTGCTCTGGATGATCCCGCAAAGGTTGGGTGCGCCCAGAATGTCGTTGATGGATACGTATGCCATGATATTTGTCCTTGAAAAATTGGATGGTTAAATGGTGCAAATTCGAAATCCGAAACTCGAAATTCGAATCAAATTCGAAACACGAAACTCGAAATGGCTTCCCTTCGAATTTCGAATTTGATTCGTCATTCGAATTTCGAATTTCGAGTTTTTCCGCTTACCCCGTGATGTCATCCAGAAACGTCACTCCCGGACACGTCGCACGCATCGCCGCCTTCAAATATGCCTTGAGGCTCGGATCGGACGGATAATTGACGATCATTCCGGTATTGATCGTTCCGCCGCCGGCCAGCAGCGTGCCGCAGAAAACGTCCACCCGATTGGTGTGCGTCTGATCGACGATCTGAAGTCCATCGACCTCGCA
Organism: Tepidisphaeraceae bacterium; assembly: GCA_050014015.1. Lineage (GTDB taxonomy): Bacteria > Planctomycetota > Phycisphaerae > Tepidisphaerales > Tepidisphaeraceae > PALSA-1353. Next base: position 7,566 of record JBEKEC010000087.1, on the reverse strand, counting down.
CAAAAGAGTCAGGATGGTTTCGCTGCCGTCGGTCGGCTGGATCAGCGACCCGCTCACCGCCGCCGCCGAAAGCGCCGTGCAGGTGATGGCGCCCGTGGTCGTGTTGACCGCGGAATAGGTGACCACCTGCGTGGCGACGGTCCCGGCCGCGGCGGGCGGCCCCGTCAGTTTGAACGTCCCCGAAGCCCCGATCCGCCGCACGATTTCCGCCGCCGTGTTCACGTCCGTCGTGATCGACGTCGCCCCGCTCGCCGCGGCCGCGCCGGTCAGGCCCAACACGCTGTTGGCGTATTTGCCGCTGGCCGTGACCCGGCCCATCGGCGTGCCCGCCCACAGCAACCACGTATATGGCGAATTCAGCGGATTGCTCGAATTCGTCCCGTCAACCGTGACCGGCGGCGCCCAGAACTGCGCGAATTGCCGCCCCGAATAAATCACCTCGCGCGGCTGAGAATCGTAATTGCCCACCACGCCCGGTTTACCTTGTGGATTCGAAAACATTGTGATCCCTTTCAGTGATAAAGTTTGTCCCAATACTGAATCAGACTTGCCGAATGCCGAATGAAAAAGCACGCCCCGATCGCCGCTCTTCAATTCGGCATTTGGCAATCGGCATTCGGCATTGTCTTCCTACCCCGACACGCTTGCGATCTTCGTCATGTACTGCCGGAGCTGCTCGATTGAAGAAGATTCCTCCCCCGGAATCTGCCGCGGCATCGCCTGCAAACCGGTGGTCTCGCCAAGCTGGATCGGCTCGTTGTCGAGAAGAATCTCCGCGACCGCCATCGCCAGGCACCGGTCGCCGCCGGGATTTGCCGAACGTGACAGAGCGATCACGTTGGCTTTCCCGTCCCCGCCGCGAACCAGCGTCGCCACCAGCCGGTCCCTCGCCGCCGGCGAAAGCGATCCGCGCGCCACCGCCGCGTCAAATTTCGCCGTCGTCGATTCCGTCATCGCCGCTTCAACGTCCCCCGCCATCGCCGGCGGCAATTTCGCCGAGAGTTGAAAAATCTGCTCCCGCGCCGCCGCCAGCTCCGCCTGGAGATCCGGCGATTCGGGTTCTTCCTCCGATTGCAAACGCTGGATGATCCGCGATACGCACTGCTCCGCCGCAACGTCCTTCCCGATCAAATCGCGCAGCGTCGCAAATTGCTCCGGCGTACACGGCAGCATCGGCATTTCCTCTTCATTCGGCATTTGCCCTTCGGCATTCGGCATTACGCCTTCTGCATTCGGCATTTGCACGAATTGATCCTGATCCGGAACCACCGGCACCGGCGTCAGCGCCAGATGAACCACCCCCTCCCCCCACTTCCGCCCCTGGCCATCCGTAAAATCCGGATCGATCCCCACGGAGACCGAGTTCCGCGCCGCCGTCAACGCCGCGTCGTCTCCGATGAACTGGCACAATCCCAGCAGCCGATCGCCGTCCAGCTTGAACTGCTTGACATATCCCACAACGTCGCGGGCCGCATCCGAGTGATCGCAGTTGATCGGAATCGCCACCCCCGCCGCCAGCATCTGCTGACCCGTCTCCGCCCAGCGCTGCAACCGTTGTCGATTCACGGCCAGTGAAAACCCCTTCGTCGGATGACGGTAATTCCCCGCATGGATCATATCCTTCCAGAAATAGCTGGCCGCCTGCCCCGCCACTTCTGACGGAAGATCGCCCCCCGACGTCACCGTCGAATCCGGCGACAGATCGGGCGCATGAAGTTTGAATGGTGTGGTTGGTTGAGTCATAATGATTTCCGTTGGGACCCAGTTTTGAAAAAGGACTGCGAACGGTCGGTCGTCGTCGCCTGCCGGACGGCGTTGTCGCCATTCTTGACGACCATGAAACCCTTCGCGCAGCCATTCGCGAACTGCACGCCTATGCAATTCAGAACCGATCGCGCAGCAGGCAACGCCGCGCCATCATTTTTCGAGTTGTCAATGCCGGTGAACGACAGGCTTTCTTGGCGAAACTCTCGCAGTTCTTCGGCCCCAAGAATTTGAGCATTCAGGAATCGATCTACGGCTTTGAAGTCGGCCACTTTCACTTCGTTGACGACTCGTTCATGTCTCACGTCACAAGTCGGCATTCAATTGAAACTGTTCCTGGTCATGTCGCGGTCACCGTGGACGACTTGGTATGCATCCCCGAAATCGTGAATCCAAAGTGGATAGTCAACTTTAGATTCATCAAGAAAATGCCGCGCATCATATATGAGCGCAGGTATGACCGCTCCACCATTGTCGTGGTCCAGGAAATTCAGGCTAACGCGGGATTGAGCGTGAAAACGATCTACAAGAAAAAATAAAGGTCGTGGGGGACATCTGGCCGAAGGATGGTCTTTCAACCGTCCATCTTTACGTCCGAAACGAGCCACCGTGCGCCACGACCTATCCCTATTATCGGCCTGACGCCGTGACTCGTCAATGTTGTTCTAAGCCAAAAATGTCACGCAATTCTAACCCGGTGGAACAACGATAAGCTATTGCGAATTAATACGTTGACGCTGAATCACTACCGCAATTCATTACCCCACCCTCGGCACCGAAAGCTGATCCAGCAATCCCCCCACGTCGATCTTCCCCGCCGCCTCCGCCCCACCCTTCGCGATCAACTCATTCAGCACCCCGCGCAGAACCCCCAGCGAATCCGTCTCAATCGGCGCCGGCTCAATGGCAACCGCCCCGCGCGCCTTCCGCCCGAAATTCAAGATCAGCAATTCATCCACCACATCCCGCGTCACCGCATCGGCGATGTCGCGGTCGATCAATTCGCTGTCCAGCGTCGCCGTGTCCGTGTGCGTTTGCGCATCCGCCTTGCTCCCGTATCGTGATTCCAGGCCGGTCCGTTCCGGCCGAAGCCAGCCGCGGAAAATCAGGGCGTCGTAATACTCCAGTACAAGTTTCATCCCCGGCGCATGATCTGCCCCCTGGGCCTCCAGCGTCGAAAGCTGCCAAGGACTCTTCCCCGCCAACTCATACGCCATCCTCGGATCGCTCGTCGAGGCGAACCCATTGGGGAACATCACGCTTCGTCCCGCCGACACCGAATCCAGCACCTGCTGCCCCAGCCATTGATTGGGCCGCTCGGCCCCGGCCGTATCCCGGCTCGTACCTTCAGGGTAATGCAGTTGCACCACGATCCCCGAAACCTTCTTCATATATTGCGCCAGCCGCTGGCGAATCTGTTCGCTTTCCGACCACGCCTGGCGGACGTTCTCATGACGCGACCGCCCGTACGGGTTGGCCGCTTCCCCATCGTAGCTGTAGAGAAAATACTTCCCCGCCGTGAGAACCACTGCCTGCCCTGAGCCTGTCGAAGGGCGATTCAACAACCCCGCCGGATTCCCATGATCGTCCAACAAAATATCTGTGCAGTCCCAGAGCAACGGCTTTAGCCGGGCCAGGATTCTCCGTCCGCCACGGATCTCCCAAATCTTTTCAAATCCCGCCCACCCAAATTCCAGCGCCCGCAGCGCATCTCGCACCAGCGCTTGCCGCAAGGGACCAATCACCTGTTGGGCAAATTGAACCCATTCCTCCGGCACGTCCGCCCGGCATTTCTTCCATCGCCAGCTATTGGCCACAATCGGCGCCGCCACGATTCCGCGCACCAGCGCATTGGTCGGATGCGCCGAGATTTGCCGGTACGTCTGATACGTCCCCGGTGCCGCCGCGAAAAACCCCGCCAATCCCGCCGCACTCGATCCGGGAATTCCGCCCGCCGCCGGGTGAGCCAATTGCGCGCTTGTCAATTCCCCGGCCTTCGGCATCGTATTCCCATCCGCCTTCGCAAGGCCGCCGCGGAGGCTTTGCCTTCCGCTCAAACCCACCAGATCAGACCGCGGATCGAGCGAGATGATGGGTAGTTGTGTATTGCTCATGATTGATCTTGTCCTGAATGTTCGCTTCGACGATTCGGGGGAAGCCGGGGGGCTCCGCTATTTCGGCGGATATTTAACCGGCGAATGGTAGAATTATCGGCATGGACGGCAAACCGCCGATTCTCGACTACCACGCGCCAGAAAAAGCAGGAGCAAAGATCCCATTCGCTCTGCGTTTGGTGCTTGGAATCCTAGCTACATCTGTAACTTTGTTGGCTGCCTTGTACCTTGGTGTCGGAATTCGTTATCTATACGAAATTGGGAATTGCGCCTGCATTTTCATCGGCCTTTTTTTCGCCTTCATAGCCTATTTCTTATGGAAACCAGTAGGACTGCGATTTCTACCTCGGCGACGACCATAGATTCAAATTAACCCTCACCCGGCAAACCCAATCCCTCCACGTCCCATCCTCATCGGCCGCTCAATCGGAAATTCCCGCACAACGAAATACCGCAACCAAGCCAACGCATGATAAGGCTCCTGCGCGCTCCCGTTGTTCGATGCGGGCGATTGCCGAAGGTCCCGGATCAACCTACCGCATTTCGGATCGATTGACAGCCGTGTCTCCCCGCCCGCCGAACGAAGAACCGCTCTCACCGCGTTCACCGTGTCTTTAACCCTCGGATTGCTCAGCGGCACATTCATCCGCGGCGAAAGATGCCTGAGCCGCTGCCGTACGATATCCCAATCCGAATCACTCGAATTGCTACGCCGCGCCTTTCCGCTGGCATCGCCATAGACCGCCAAGTCGCGCAAATTCCATCCCCGAGCCGTCGCCATTTCCAGAAACGCGTCGCACGCCGCGTCCGTATCCGCATTCGCCAGCGAAAACTCCTCGATCACCCGCACCAGCTTCCTATTGTGCTGCAATACGCCACTGCACATCGGATTCACATTGAAATCCAGCGACCAGCAAATATGCAGCGACGGATCGTAAGCCGTCGGCTTCACATGAATCACCGGATCGAAATTCGCGAACGCGCTGCAAGGCGGCCCCACAAATCGCCCTAAATATTCCTGCTCAAACGTCAGTTGATCCAGCCGCCGACGCGCCGACTCAATCTCCTCCGGACCCAGAATGTCAATCGACGGCCAATTGAAACATTCCCACTCCTCATCACCGTCGCTCTGCGCACCAATTACCAGCCCCTCGTAGTCCTCTTGTCCCGGCGAGTCCGCGTCCGGTACCCCGATTAACCACGCCCACCCATGCCGGTCCGCCAGCGCCGGGCGAACGTGAGCTTCCCAAAGTTTCGGCCGGCAATTCGCGATCTCATCGATCACGCACCCATCCCACGGAGTGCCCTCCATCCGCTCCGGCTTATCCATCCCGTATACCCAAACCTGCGACCCCATGGTGGTCTCGATCCGTAATTGCTGTTCACTAATCGAACTCACCCATTCCGGCCAAACCAACAACTTCAAGTCGTCCCAAAAAATCCGCTTCGCTTGCGCCACCGTCGGCGCCGCCGCGAAATATCGCCCCGGCTGCCCATGCCATGTCTTGCGAAACAAATGCTCCACCAGCCGTCTCTTGGCCAGTTCCGTTTTCCCGCTCCGCCGGCCCGCCGGCACCAGCTTGAATCGCGTCCAGTCATTCCATAGCCGAATTTGCTCCGCGTGTGCGCGCAGCTTATCCCACCTTTGGGTCCAATTGTGGTTCGGGCCAATGATCGTCGCTGGCTCCCGGTTTCGTTTGTCCAAGCTCATGTTTCCCCAACAGCGTCAGAATCCCCGCGTTCCCCTTCTGTGCCGCCGCGTTCTGCAACTTCCGCAACATCACCCGCCGCTCCGCCCGCGCCTCCACCAGCAACGCCCCAAACCTCTCCTCCAACTCCGGCTCGCCGATTTTTAATAACTCGCTGATGTCTCGATTCGTCGCCCCATTTATAGCCAGTTTATGAATCTCCAGGCGCACCGGGTCCGTCAAACCGTTCACTTCCGCTCCCGATTCCGAATCGTCTCGCGATTTCACCGTTCACCTCGCCGACATATTCAAAGGTCGCTGCCGCCCGCCTCCGCCCTTTCCCGAAATGACCGGGCAGCCTTAAGTCACTTCCGTTTCACAGTGTCAGACCGTTATTGACGAGATTGCGGTTCAAGCGCAATGTCCGTAATTCCAGTGCCGTCGAGTATGATGATTTGCGGTGCCGCTTGGATATTGACGATTTTCACAGAAATACCGAAACGGACGGATTCTCGCCGCACTTGGACGACCAATTTGCGCCGGTGCCGCCCGACCTCGGAGGTGGAACCGATTTCGGAATTATCGCCAAGGAGATTGCCGACCTTCTACAGATTCAGTCATTGCCAATTCGCTTGGTTCACGGAAGCCATCGTGGTCCGAATAACGGACATGGCATCAGGCACATTCTGGCATCACACGACGAAGAGATGTCGAGGGTAGATTATTGGAGCGTTCAAGACTTCGTGTATGGCGTCGCGACCACGTTCGATTCAGTTTATCGGGACGACCGTGATCCGGAGCGACTAATACTTGCGCGACGAGCGGACGCGGAATTACCGCATCATCGAATACTCGTGATCGAACTCCACAAATCCGGAAAATGCTACAGCGTCATTACGGGGTGGCTGAGAAATGGCTATCGCAAGATAAAGGGCGTGTTGATTTGGGAGCGTCGCGACCGCTCTCCTAAGCCTGAGGCGCCTAGCCACCGCTAAAGGGACGATCAGCAACTAACGAAGACATTCCCAGACTGATCGCCCAACCGCATCGGTGTCCAAACCAACAGTCGCTATAATTATCGACAACTGATCTCGCGTAGTCAACTTCGAAAATGGAAAAATAGCGGCCTATCTTGCCATAACCACCTGTTAATAAATACTTTGTCAGAAGCCGACGAGATACAAATTCGCATAAAACTCCACGTCTCGCCTCCCCCGCATTGCATTTCCCGCATTTCCCCATCCGCTCAACGCACCCCAATCCCAAACCTCCCCGCCTCCTCCACTCTCGCCTCCCCCACGTATTCAAAGCTCGCCGTCATCCGCCGGCTGCTCAGAGTCCTATCCCACGCCGCCATCGCGCCATTTCTCCGAGCCGAGCGCCGAATCCGCGACAGCCCCCGCCCCATCCGCCAGTTCGCAGACCTCGCCCGGTGATGAATCATCGCCGGATGGCTGGTCACGCTCCTGTACGGCTTGCCCGTGGCCGCGAACAGTGAGGCGACGAATTCACTCATCGCATTCCCAATCCCAATCCCCTGAAAATCCGGCACGCAAACGCACCGGTGCTCCCGCCACCCGCTTCTCGTCGGATGCGGAAACGGCAGCACCGCCACAAACGCCGCCGCCCGCCCTTCCACCAATCCCGCGAAGCATTGTGCCGACGGATGCAATTTCCCGCTCAGATAGTGATGACGGCTGAATAACTTCCACGCCGAGCCACGGCAGCGCACGATTTCCAATTCGATTTGCGGTCGTCGAAGCCGCCCCCGGGCGCCATCGGCGCCAATCGGGTTAAAGGACAGCGATCCATCCGCCATGTCCAACACCCAATCCGGCTCGAGCCATGGCAGAACATCGTAATGGCACGTCACCGCTATTAGCCCAACTTCGTCAGTTGGAGGCTAATAGTTTTTTTTCGAGGGGCGGAATTGGCGTGGCTGGTTCCGGGCGCGGGTTCCTCGTCGCAAATCCCAATGTAGTGAAGACCAAGTTGCCTTG
>JBEKEC010000086.1:0-12979 GCA_050014015.1 Tepidisphaeraceae bacterium | reverse complement strand
TGCGTGCTCACCACCACGTGAGCCCCGTCGACCTGTCCCGGCACCTTGGCGGAATTACCCACGCTTTCCAAGTCCCCGCACAGTGATGCCATGTCCGGGCTGATGACAAAGCAGGCGTCAATCTGGGGATTCTTTCGGAACATCGCCGCCGGGTTGTCGTCCGGATGGTCCTTGCTGGCCGTCAAGTCCTTGGCCCATACGACCTTTACGTCATCCCAACTCAGCTTGGCCATGTCCAGGAGATCGTCGAGAAATCCCACGTGCGGGCCGCCTTGCTGTAGGCAAATCGTCTTACCTTTGAGGTCGTTGAGACTCTTGAACTCCTTGCGGCCAACCATGTGGTCGCCCAACGACCAAGTGAGTTGTAGAAACACCACTCCTTTGGTTCGCGGGTCCCTCCCGATCATTTCCGAAGCCATGCCTATCATGGAGAACGTCCCGCGCAGGAAGGGAGACTTGCCGGAAATGTAATCCCGAACCTGCTGGGCGAAATCGTCGCCACCGGTAAGTTCGAGGTTGAGACCCTGGGCGGCAAAGATGGTTCCCGGAGCGGTGGTCAAGCCACCGTTGGCATAGAACGTCGCGATGTCGCCGCCGGATTCATGGCATTGGTTGGCGCCACCGGACCGACTTGCACCTCCCCGACGTCTTTGGCGAAGTCGCCCAGGGCGACTCTAGCCAGCATTGACACCATTACACAGGCCATCAGCGCGGGCCTGACATGCGATCTTAGATCGCCCATAAAAAATGACTCCTTCCGCCCATCCAATCCGTGGGGATATGATTTGTCGCCGCATTTCGGCAGGTACCCGGTGGACCGAGAGATTCGCTTCTTGCCGTATCAACACCCACGCAGAGACTATTGGTTTCCTCCGAGGCGCCGATTTCACGGCTTCAATCCAGCTAACAAATGGCAACCAGAATTCTACAAGCATATGACATAAACACAAGAAGAAACAATAATCTCGGCTGTTCTGCCCTTGACTACTCTTTATAACGCATTGAGCGCATAATGGTTAGGTCATCACCCTTCTGAGCGTATCTATACGTTGTGTAAACAGCATCATTTTTCTTGGCACTGCGGTTGTAATGGTGTCCATTCCACACGCTGCACGTTGCCAGGACCATCGTAATTGTAACTGACTCGCGCCGACTGACCGCAGTCCACCGATTGCAGGCGCCCATCGGGACGATAGGCATAGCCCACCTTTATGGCCGATGTTTGCAGAGTCTTAAGTCTTCCCTGAAGTTCACCCCCCGAATAGTAATCGAACCGGATTTTTCCTTGATCAAACTGCGTAATAGTTTTGATGCGCCCCTGTTCGTATTCGACCGTGGCGATCGCCTGCTCTTTTTCGAGCTTGACCTGGCTTAGTGATCGGTCAACCGCGTAGGTGAACGTCCCGCTCCCCCAAGGCGATTGCACCCGCGTAATTCGCCCGTCGGACGTGTTGGTGACGTTGATCTGCCAGTCGTTCCCGTCCCATTTGCAACTCAAGCCGGTCAGGTTGCCGCCCGGGTCCACGGCAACGTGGATGTCGGCGCCGCTGTCGTCTTTGATTTCCGAGACGCGCCCGTCGCCGTTCAACGTCTCTTCGGCCAACACGTGGCCTTTTTTATTATCGCTCCAGCAGACCTGCTGGATCTTCGCAACGCGCCCCGCGTCGTCATAAGCCAGAACAACGGAATGCGTGTCGAAGTCGAGCGACGACAATTGGCCGCTCGGATGCCATTGCAGAGAAAAAATCTTCTGGCCATCGAGATCCACTTGGGTCAGCATGCCGTCTTCGTCGAATTTCTGGAGCATTTGCGCCCGATCAGCGTTCTCGATGACTCTTTGCCTGCCGTCGGCCGACAATGTTGAGCACACATAGGTTCCGTCCGGCGACGTGGTGATGGTCCGCGTGCGATCCGCCAGGTATTCCCATTGGGTGGTGCTATTGTCCGGCTGGACCAGTCGCAGAGGGCGCAATTGCGCATCGTAATGCAGTTCCCGGGCGTCAGCGGCGTTGTCGTTGGGCGTAATGGTCATGCGCCAGCCATCGGCCTCCGCTTGCACGTCCAGGGCCGCCTTCCGGTTTCCCATCGTCTGGGCTATCAACTGCCCGTTGGGCGCATAATCGTTCTGCTGTAAGATCTGCGGCTCGCCCCAGGCACCGCTGGCCGTCTTGGCACTCCAGGACACGGTTTGGACCAGACGGTTCTTATATCCGTAAATGACTCGACCGAACGAAGAGGTGACGGTTTTCAGGCTTCCGTCGCTGGAATATTCATAAGCAATAGACGTCGGATCGCGATGGTTCCTGGTCCCCTCCAGGTTTTGGGCTTGGGCGGATTGCAAGCGGCCGGTTTCATCGTATTTCAGGTCAATCGTGGCCCGCAACTCCTCGCCATAGTAGCCGACAATCCGGCAGAGGCGCCCCGCCTCGTCGCGAGCGTAAAGAGTCGTTACCGGCGCCGAGCGCTCGGCGACAAATCTTCCTTGTGCGTCGAAAAACCAGCTTCGCCCGTCCCTGAGCAATACCTCATGCTCGGCTTGAGCGACCATGGCGTCTTGGGCGTCCGCCAGCGCCAGCACCGCACATGGCTCGTCAGGCACCGGCAGGTCCGCATGGAATTTCGCCACGGCCGCCGTACACGAAAATCGCGCATGAATGCTGTTCAGCGGTGTGCTCAGATCAAATACTCGGGTGAATTCCGTCTCCTTCTCCGTCCGCGTAACCGGGACCTTCACCATGGCCAGGACGGGCAAATCCATGGTCCAGCCACGACCCCATTCGCCGCTTGGATCGAAAAACGAATTGCTCCTCCTGACAAGGGCCGCGCACACCCCCCCTTCTGACGGCGCCACGAGGTCGAATTCCTGCATCCGGCACGGAGCCAATGCCTTGCTGTCGGCACCCGGAAGCTTCAGCGCTTCATAAGTCTTGTCCTTCGTCGCCACGGCAAACGGAACAAGAAACGGTTGCTTCGCCGCCAATTTGCCTGTTGCCGTCGCCAACTCGCTTGCCTCGTGGAGCTGCTTGGCGGCCACTTTTTGCTCTTCGGGCAAAAGCGATTTGAGATCCTCGGGTGAGCGAAGAGTCTTCTTCACTTCGTCGGCGGGCGCCAGGTCCACACCGCCGTAAATCGACGCCCGCAACTCCTCGTTGTCGGTCTTCTTCGATTTGGCCAAGGTGAGCGACGGGGTGGTGGTTGGCATGGAAATCTTCTTGACCGCATAATCTCTCATGAATGCCGGCATGGGAACCTTCTGGTCGCGAAGCGATTCGGCGATGGCGGTGATCAGGGCAATGCGCCGCAGTTCCGTGTACACTGGGACCGGCGCCGCGATGCCGGTCTCCGGCGGCGGCTGCAGCAGGCACTCGGCTTCAATCTGAGCGAGATGACTCGTGAACCAATCGACGAACGCCACGGCGCCCGGCGAGGACGCGCCATCCAGTTCGTCCTCCAGAATCCCGCCCTTTAGCACCATTTTCTGCGTCCGCACCTTCAGGGGAACGTCCAGAAGCGTCAGCGAATTTGTCGCGGCTTGGAACCGACTGGTCTGGGCCGGAACGATCCAGAAACGCTCCCAACGCTCCTGGCCGTTGCCGTCGGCGAGTTTGTCGCCGAAATAGAGGGTATTCAGCACGTCGGCATAGTTTGGCGCCTTGGTGACGATGTCCGTCTTGGTGATGTTGTCCCGCCCGAGATTGTACCCCTTCATCATTCGGTCCGCCTCAAAGAGCACCCAACCGACGTACGTGTCAGGCGTAGCCGTGCCATGCACCACGTCCATGACCGGCCCGGTTGGATCGTTGGGACGTGGGTTGATCGTTACCGACGGGGCTTCACCAAAAAGATATACGGAGCGGAAGATGGTGACCACGTCGTCCATACGAAGCGGCGGGAGGTTGATGTCGCCCTGGTCGGCCAGGAGAATAAGACTCCCGGTCTTGGCATCGACGGAAATGCCTCTCAGTTGCCCCAAACCCTCCAGGGACCTGCCCGACCCGCCGAGATACACGCCGCCCACGGGCGAGGGACCTGTCCAGTCCAGCCAGAAGGGCCCCGGAAACACGTCGGGCTTCTTCTTCACAATGTCGTCAGGGCGTTCCGGAAAAACGTAGCCAACTGGAATCCGGGGTATGCCCGGCTGCATGTTTGCCGACGCCCGGTCATCGGTAACGATCATGCTGCCGTTTCTCACGATCTGGTAAACGTCGTGACCATATCTGGTAATGGTTTCAGAGGTGGGTTCGAAAGCATTGAAGACGTTCCCGCCCGTTTCGAAGCGCCTTTCGGAGCGGTCGAAAGTGCCGGTGATGAGGGAGCCGTTGGCGGTGCTGAGGCCGTTGACTTGCGTCCGCGCCCACAGCGTCGATTGGCCCGAGCGGCTGGTGAAAACATTGCCGGTATCGCTCAGGCTCCAACTGCCCCGCATGGATAATCGATCTCCGCCGGCGGAGAAAAAGCCGGTATGATCGGCGAATTCCTCGTTGATGTCGTTCACGGACCGGGGGATGGCGCCGCCGAAGCTGGTCATGCGCTCCAGCCGATTCTGCATCATTCGGCTGCGCACGTCCTGGCCCAAGGTGTAGGCGGTGTCGCCCAGCGTCGCGATGCCACCGGCGGCGGGTCCGAGCAGTTCGCTGGGGCTCAACAGGCTGTAGAAGTCCAACGGGACAGAGGCAACCTTCCAAGCGGTCCCGGGATCGCCCCGATGAGTCGCCCAGGCGTCGGCGGCGTCCATCGCTCCCATGCCCAGCCCCCACCACTCGTGCAGGTTGGAGGCGAATTCGCCGACCTCTCCCCAGGCGCCCGGCAGCATCTCACCCACCTGAAATGCCAGGTCCGTCACATGGTCGCTGGTCAGATCGCTCAGATGCTCCGACACCGGCGAATCCTCGGGCGGCACCAACGAGTCGGCATCGGCTCCAGTCACGTCAACGAAATTCACCGGATCGTCCCCGCAATAGGCATAAACCGACAGGCTCTTTTGCGAGCCGGTGATGACCCGATGCTCCGGATCCATTTGCAGAAATCGCGCCAGTTCCGGGCTATAAGCTCGCGCCCGAGTGAGATAGGCGCCGGCCACCGGATCCCAAAATAGCCCGGCAAAGCCCGGGGTAAGATCGTCGGCGCTACGGGACGTTTGGGGCGTGCCAAATGCAGAATATCCGCATCGTGCGATCACACCGCCCTGCGCATTGACCAGCAGGCGCACGGACCCGAGTTGATCGTGCAGCAGGAACGCGGGGCTGTCGCCATCGACGACCGCCAGCAGGCTGCAACCGCTCCACAAATAGAGTCGCTGTTTGCCGTTTGGAGTCCTAGCCGCCAGCGGCCGCCAATTGTCGCTCAACGGATCGGGAACAAAACTCATGCGGCTTCCCCGCGCCGTCCGCGCGATCAGGTTGCCGTCGCCATCGTATTCATAAACAACCTCGGTCCGATTGCAACTTTTCAGGCGGTTCCCGTGATCGTACTCAAATTGACGCTCGGCATCGCCGAGGACGGCCCGCACGAGATTTCCCGAGCTATCCCAATCGCATTCGCTGCCGTTGTTGGACAACAGTCGGCCGGCCCAATCGCACGGGTAGTCGATGCGACGCCCGTCCCCCATCGTCAACCGGGTCCGATTCCCCATCTCATCGTAGGTGGCTTGCCAGGTCTCTCCGCCGGATTCATTGCAGTTTGTCAATCGCTGGGCCTGATCGTATGCATAATGGACCTGCCTCCGGCCGCTTTCGCCTCGTTCTTCAATTGTGACGATCCGATCATTGACGCCATAGGTATAATCAAACTCTGCCAGCAGCCGGTCGCCCGTATCGGCATGAATGATGGAATGAAGCTTGCCATCAGGCCCGTACTCCCAGAGAGTGCGAACTCCGTTCGGAAGGGTGCGCAATATCTTGCCCTGGCCATTTAGGTAATCATAAGCGATATTCCCGAATGGCGTGGCGATCTTCACGATTCGGCTGCGATAGTCATACTCGTACCCGATTCGCGTCGAGCCCAGCGTGTAGGCGGCCAATCGCCCCAGGGAATCGTACTCGTATTCAATTTTCGGTCCGCCATGTCGCTGAACCCTTTTCAGTTCTCCAAGGCTATCCCACTGATAGTCCACCACGCCAGCCGGATCCGTCATCTTTACCAGTCGCGCCCGGGCATCAAAATCGCGCACGACCTGGCTGTCCGGGGAGCCGATGGTAATGCGTTGAGTCTTATCAGCCCGCGACTGGCAGGAAATATCCGTGCGCTTGCCGCCCGGATCGATCTTCGCGGTGAGATGGCCGGCCGCGTCATGCTCAAATCGCCATGCGATCGCGTGGTCGTCGGGCCTCGTTGACGGGGCGCCATCCGCCCCCAACGGCGCGTAATTCCAGGCAATAATCAAGGCCGGCAGGATAAAGCAGCGCACGGGATACTCCTTCCGACGAGCCACGGCTCAGGACCAGATTATCTTTGCCATATTGCTGAGAGGTCGCCTCGGTTCTCCAGATCCGGCAGTCGCGTCGCCGGATCAAACGGGCACGGCTTGGTGCCTAAGCGTCAGGCGTCCACGTCGTCGCGGCAGCCGCGAGCGCGTTTCTATCGGCAGTCGTTCGTCCCGATGAACTGCCGGTTGTTCAAAGATCCGCAAACGCCCTTGCGGCACTCCGGTCCCAATTGGGCTGGGACGTTGAGGCCGACACGCTCCAGTTTCTTCGGTTCCACTTTCAGCTGCAAGAGGCGCGGCCCCGGTCCGCAAAGTTGTCGCCTTCCTTATTTGCTCCAGCACGTGCCGCTGGTTGATATCACGCAGGGTCCGACAAACGCGCTGCGACAGCGGGCGCGGGTCGGTCATCTGCGTGTCACGTCGCCATGCCTCTTGGCAACTACAATGGAGAGCGTTTAGGCCCAACACGCCTGCACCAGTGTTGTACGCAAAGATCTCCTTCAGGCACAGGGCATCGCATAGGGGGCAGTTGTGGGTGAAGATCTTGGGAACCGGAAGGAACTTGAATCCCCCGATCCGTATCTCGCCCAGCCCATGGGTCTTGCGAACCACGTCGAAAATGCTCCAGATCCATGGAGAACGGTAGTAACCGGCTTCGTACAGATATTGAATCAACGTATAGTCCTGCACGCTGACCGGCTCCAACGACACCGCCCGCGCGCCGTTGTCAAAGGCATACGCCACCGTGCGCGCCGCATCCTCGATGGCTTCCGACTCCAGTAGGAACGGTGGCTTGACCAGAACATACGCCAATAACCGCGCGCCAGTCCGCGAAACCGCGTTGGCGGCTCGCAAATAGTCGTCCTTGTCGAAGCCTTTGTTAAGGCAGAGCGATCGGACCTGGTCATCGACGGTTTCCAATCCCATGCCGACCTCCAGCGTCTTGTCGCCCAGGATGTCGCACAGTTCTTGCAGGACCGCCTCAGTGACGTACTCGGGCCGCGACTCAATGACCAGATGGCGGATGCCGCGGATCCCCGCGATTCTGCGAAAAATGCGCGTCCGCGCCTCGGCCGGAAGTTCCGCATCGTTGAGGAAAGACCCGGAGTTGTACAGGCACAGCATGGGGAGCCGCTCAAAATCGAACTGCTCCAGTTGCCGCTCAAACTGCCGGACGTACAAATCGGCGTCGATGGGCGCGCCGCGACGTGTGCCCACAAAGTGCCCGCACATCGTGCATCCTTCGCCTTTCAGAGCCCACTCGCAGCCGCGCGACCTCAATATGAAGACGGCTCGTTCTATGGGCTGGCCATCCAACAGCCCTTCCCTCACTTCTGCCGCCCCGATTTCCGAGAAATTGAAGTCAATAGCGGGCATGGTATGCCGTATCGCTCGCATGACCTGCCCAATCCGCCTCTGGGCCTCTTGTTCGCCGTTGGAATCACACATAGTTTTGTCCTCACTCGCAATAATTACTCGGTGACGACCGTGAGGTTGCGCCGTCGATGAAATGTGCGCGTTTAGCGCCAGCGATTGGGCCGACACCCCCACCCCGCAAAACCGCCATTTGCGCAAGAAGAAGCCGCGAGCCGGTTTGTCGCCCGGCCCGCGGCTGGAGATTGCACTTGACTATCGGGGCTTACAGCATCAACTGGAACGGCACCCGCCCGACCCATTCCGTGTGGTCGTCGTTGCGCAGCACGCCCAGCGGCACGGCGTTGACCGGCGAGCCGGTGGGCAGGAAGCTGAAGACGCCGGTGATCTTGGCCCGCTGCCCGAACAACTGGTAATTCACGCCCACGGTGAATTCGTGGATGTTATGCACGGCACGTTGATCCGTCCCGTTGGGCACCACCTGCGTGCCATAGCCGAGGATCCGGGCATAACGGCTGGCCAGCAGGGTCAAGCCGTAGCGGGCAAAAGCTTCCCAGTTCGGATTGATCAGGTAGCCGGCCTGCACCAAAGCCCCGAAATTGGAGAAGTCGCCGTTAAGGCCGGCGGGGTTGTTGGTCCCGGACCAGGAGGCATAGTCTTCCATGGCGGCGGCATAAATGCTCAAGCCGCTCTTGCTAGTGTATTGGCCGCCGAGGGTCAGCCAGATGTTATCGAAGCTGTTGTCGGTGGCTCCGTTGGCGGTGAGCCTTGCCTCGGTCCATTCCATACCACCACCGATGACCAGGGTATCGGATTGGGCGCTTGGCGGTCATGGAGCCGTAGGTGCCCCAGTCGCCCATGACCTTGTATTCCACGCGAGCGGACCAGCCGAAGTCTTCCACCAGGGGGAAGGCGACGCCGGCGGGAAGGGCGGGGGTGGAATTCAGGAAGCTGGCGTTCTGGCTGTCATAGCCATCGTGGAAGTCCGACTCGGCATGGAGGATGTCGCCCTGCCAGGCGATGCCGACGCCCTGCACCCGCTCGGAATCGCCGCCGATGCCTTGCGGGGAGAGGAAGGTGCCACCGACGAGGGCGGCGGCCATGGATCGGTCGACCAGCAAAAGGTGAGCGTCATCGACGTTGGTTTCATGCCAGAGGGGGTCGACGAATTGCCCGGCCTTGACGTAAAGGGGCGTGTTCTGCAAGAGGCGATAGGTGGCGTAAGCGTCGTCCAGGTACGCCCCGCCGCCGGTGGTCAGTGTGTCAAAGCTGACGAAGTATTGCAAATCGGGGGTGGCCAGGTGGCCATTGACGCCCAGCATCAAGTGCTGGACTTCCCAGCCGTCATTTTCGGGGCTGCCCTGCTGGGGGCTGAGGCCGCTGATGCCGGTGTTGCCGGCAATGATGCTGGTGACGTCGCGGTGCTGCACCGATTGCAGGTCATTCATCACCCCACGGAATTGGAACAGGGCCCAGGGATGAAGGTAGTAATTGCCATCATCGCTGTAAATGTGAAATTCGGTGATGGGATCGTAACCCATATTTCCACTGCCCGCTCCAGTGTTGCGCTCGGCTTCCACCATGACCCGGACAAGCGTGAGACCGTTCTGTGCGCCCGCTTGCGCGGCCTCAAGCTTGGCAATCTTCGCCTCCAACTGATCGATCCTCTGCTGTAGTTGGCTGTTATCCTCGTCTGCACGCGTAGCCGCGGTGAAGAGGCCTACCGAAGCAGCCATGACCGCCAGGGCCATCCGGCGCTTGACTTGAGACATGTTTGACTCCTTTCCAGAGACGGACACAGGTAACTCCATCGCGTCAACCTTTCCCTTCAGGGCTCAAACGTTCAGCGCATCCCAATTGAAGCGCTGTCACGCGAACGCGGCACCGGCGCCAGGCTTTTGGCCAGACGTTCGCTTTCCCATTTTTCCGTAAATGCAATCAATGAAGCGGAGAAAATCTGCCGGCCGTGGATAATTTTCGTCCGCGCGACCGGAGAGTGATCGGCCGGCTGTCACTCGACGGAATGCCCAGAAAGGAGTGTGTGCACAGGCCCGCTAGATCGCCGGCTGCTGCTGGGTAAGACAGTGGATGGCGCCCAATCCCCAGATCAAGTCGGTGCAGTCGATGCCAATAATCTCGCGGCCGGGAAGGTGTTTTCGCAGGATCTCCATCGCCTTGGCGTCCTTGCGACGATGGCGGTACGTGGGGACCAGCACGGCGCCATTGACGAAATAGAAATTGACGTAGGTGGCAGGGAGGCGATAGCCGGCGTATTCAACGACGCCGGGCATGGGAAGCTGGACGATGTTGAACGGGCGGCCATCCAGGTCCCTAAAAAACTGAAGGCGGCGAAGGTTATCCTGGAGGGCAGCATAATTGACGTCGCGGGGATCGGGCTCGACCGCGATGGCGATGGTCCTGGGATTCAGGAATCGCGCCAGGTCGTCGACGTGCCCGTCGGTGTCGTCGCCGGCTATGCCCTCGCCCAGCCAGCAGACGTGTTTCTGGCCGTAAAAGACTTTTAAGTATTGCTCGATTCGGGTTTTCGAGAGGGTGGGATTGCGGTTGGGGCTCAGAAGGCAGGACTCGGTGGTCAGGATGGTGCCCAAGCCGTTGAAATCGACGCTGCCTCCTTCCATCACGATGCCGGGGCAAAAGACGGGCAGGTCCAGCTCATAGGCGATCCGGGAGGGCACCACATCATCCTCAGCCCAAGGAAAGTAGGTGCCGCCATAGGCATTGAAGTCCCAATCGACGACCGCGAGATTGCGGCGGCGACCGGTCGACTTGACGACGAACGCCGGGCCGTGGTCACGGCACCAGTTTTCATTCGTATTGATATAGTGGAAACGGATATTTCGCAGGCGGCAGCCGTGCTGACGCAACTGCGCGCGGACAACGTATTCCCAGTTGTCATTGGGCACGTTGATGTTGACGCGCTCCCGGGGAGTGATGCGGCGGATGATGGCGGCGAGATTGGCTGGGATCTTGTGGTATGCCCCAGGGAAGGAAACGCCCTCCGGGCGGGGCCAGGAGAACCACGTGGCGGCGTGCGCCTCCCATTCCGCGGGAAAAGTGTAGCCTAGCGCGGCGGGCGTTTGCCGCAATCGTTCCGGGCAGGCCATGCGACTGGTGGTGCGACCGATCAAGTCAAGGCCATTTCTCGGCGGAATCGCTCCGCCAGACGCGCCAGGAAATGAAACGACTTGGGATTAAAATATTCCTTGCCAGATTCATCGATCACCGCGGCGAATCCATCGTTGCCGCCTTGGCCTCCCCGCCAACAATTCCCATTTCACTTCCAGCCCGCGACGGTCGTGAGCCACTGCTTTTACAATAACAAACCCATCGTCGTCATTCAATCTTCGCTTTACCGAAGGCAGGCCTAAACGTCATATTCGGTAATTTCCGGCGATTGGCAGCCGTGCCGTTGCGCTTCAACTCCTGGTTGCAACGTCGGCCGTTGCCAGCAAGCCGTCGTAGGCCAGGCGGATGTTGGGCGGCAAGGTCGCGTTCGTCGGTTCGTGACGCAACGCGTGTGAAATGTGCGTAAAATACGTCTTCTTGGCCCCCACCCGATGCGCCGCCTCCACCGCCTGCTCCAGGCAAAAATGATTCGGGTGCACCTTATGTTGCGAGGCATCCAAAACCAGGATTTGCACCCCCCCCAGAAGCTTGTAGCTCTCCGCCGGAATCGTGCTCACGTCCGTGCAATAGGCGATCGGCCCGACGCGGAAGCCCAGGACGGGCATCTGACCGTGAAGCAACGGCACGGGTGTCCAGGTCATGCGGCCGATTTGAAATGGGCCTTCGATTGCCCTGTGCCTCAGGTGAGGCCGAAACATGCCGAGTTTGGGCGGCGCGGACAAGAACGCATAGCCGAAGCGCCGCTTGAGCACCGCGTGCGCCGTCGCATCGGCCCACAAGTCCAGCGCCCCACCGCCCGTTACGTTGAACCGCCTCAGGTCGTCCAATCCCATGATGTGGTCCGCATGGGCATGCGTGAAAACCACCGCGTCGATCACGTCCACGCCATTGGCGACGCACTGTAGTCGCAGTTCCGCGGTGGCGTCGATCACCACCCGTGTGGCGCCGTAGGAAATGACGACGGACGGTCGCATGCGACGGTCGTGTGGGTCGGCGCTGGTGCAGGTTTCGCAATGGCATCCGATCATGGGGATGCCAGTACTGGTGCCCGTGCCCAGAAACAGAAGTTCGATGCTGTCCATCGCAAGTTGTTTTAATCGGTCGCCCCGGCAAAGCAAGCGGGCACCAATGATGGAAGACGACAAAAAACACGATTCATCAAGGGCACGCCGCTTTTATTCGTCAGCAACCCATCCACCATTTTTGATTATAGCTCAGATGTGGTTGCGTTGAGGCAGGATCGCGTGCGTTAACACCCAATGCTGCCAGATGCTCTATTGCATCCTCGTCGCCGGCGGCAGCAGCCATGCGGTACCAGGCAATGGCCCGATCACGGTTTCGGGCTACCCCTAGCCCATGTTCGTACAGAGAGCCGATGTCATCCATCGCTTCGGCATTTCCTGCGGGTCAACGACGCGCTTTGTGTCGGGCTGAGAGGCAATTACTTCCCCAATAGCAAGCAGGTTGCCGTACGATCAGGCTTCCATCTTGAGACGGTATTTGTGACCCCAGCGGGCCAGCTACTTCCGGAAGAACACTGCCAGCAGCTGCTCTACGAAATGACGACCAACGGCGAGACATGGGATCCCTGCCCGATATCGATGCGGATATGGGTGTGAGGCGGCGCGCGGGCTGCAAGATTTCACGTGTGGAGAACATGGACCCGTGTCGGACACAGGTTTTCCTTGTTTCTTAGGTGCATTTCCAGGTATCTTCATGCCACTCAAACGCGGTTTTTGAGGCGAAAACAGCACTTTTCAGGGGATTCATAAGCCCCGGGTCACAGGTTCGAGTCCTGTCGCTGCTATTTTTTTTTTAAGCTGAAGAGTTACGAGTTTCGTTCGCTTGCGTTTCGTTTTGGGCGAGCCGGGGATTTTCGGTCCAATGGTCAACGGCGTCCATTTCGCGCATGCTAGCCCAACTTCGTCAGTTGGAGGCTAATAGTTTTTTTCGAGGGGCGGAATTGGCGTGGCTGGTTCCGGGCGCGGGTTCCTCGTCGCAAATCCCAATGTAGTGAAGACCAAGTTGCCTTGG
>JBEKEC010000085.1:0-12470 GCA_050014015.1 Tepidisphaeraceae bacterium | reverse complement strand
GCACATCCTGTGCTGCCGTGGTAATATCCATAAGCCCTTCCTTGGGTTAGACGGTTGCGAAACGGAACAACCATTCAAACCCCAAGGCAGGGCTTTTTCACCTACAATCTTGGCTCAGACCCTTTCCTCAAGTAGCAAGCAGATCCGCCTCGAATTTTCTCCTTGCAAATCAGCGACAGTTAGGTTATTGTTCGGAACCGTGTGGTTCACTGGCCCATCTTCGCCTCTCTATTCTTCCCCCCACCACCTGTTCTCCTGCTCACCTGTTCTCCAGTCTCGCTCCGCGCAGGGGGAGGGGGGGGTGGGATGGGACATTTTAGGACAAAGTGGGACATTTTTAGACGCAAACTCGGAAAAATAGATCCGAATTTGCGACATACGGAAATGGCAAGAACGGCTAACCCAGATTATTCACCACGGATTTCACGGATATCACGGATATTCAATGCTGGAATTTACTTATGATCGATTCCATGCTTTCCCACGGCGCGCAGACTGCGCGCATCGGGGTTTCGGAACTGTCCTGATTTATCCGTGTGATCCGTGAAATCCGTGGTTCCTCTGAATTATCCGCGATAGGAAATGCTCGTCAATGAAATCCGGGGGACAAAAAATGGAAAGCGTGAGGGGATGGCCCCGCTTATGTGTTCTGGAGCTTGTTCATTCCGTTCAGGGCGGCGACTTTGTACGCCTCGGCCAGGGTTGGATAGTTGAAAACGCTGTTGACGAAATAATCGAGCGTGCCTTGCAGGGCCATGACGGCCTGGCCGATGTGGATGAGTTCCGTGGCGCCGGTGCCGATGGCGTGGACGCCGAGGATTTGACGGTTTTCCTGGTGGATCAGGAGCTTGAGCATACCGTCGGTGTCGCCGAGGAGTTGTCCGCGGGCCAGTTCTCGGTATTGGGCAATGCCCGCCTCGTAGGGGATGCCGGCGGTGGTCA
Organism: Tepidisphaeraceae bacterium; assembly: GCA_050014015.1. Lineage (GTDB taxonomy): Bacteria > Planctomycetota > Phycisphaerae > Tepidisphaerales > Tepidisphaeraceae > PALSA-1353. The sequence continues at coordinate 11,528 of JBEKEC010000085.1, read as the reverse complement.
GTTGGTTCTCGGTCCTGCCGACCATGGAGATTTCGGGGATCGCGTAGATGCCGATGGGGAACAACTCGGGGATGCTGCGCGAGGGAGCGCCGAAGGCATGGCAAACCGCCAGCCGGCCCTGTTCCATCGCGGTGCTGGCCAACGCCGGAAACCCGATCACGTCGCCGACGGCATAGATGTGCGGCACGTCGGTTTGATAGTTGGCATTGACCTTGAGCCTCTCGCGGTCGTCGGCCTTGAGGCCGGCGCGTTCCAGGTTGAGCGCCGAAGTGGTTCCCTGCCTGCCGACGGCGTACAGCAGCGTCTGGGCATGGAGGGTTTTCCCGCTCTCCAGCGTTGCCTGCACGGCCGGGCCGTTGCCGGCCTCATTGGGCAACCGCTCGATCTTGTGGACCTTTTCGCCCAGGCGCAGCGTAACGCCCATCCGGCGCATCTGGTATTGCAAGGCCTCGGTGATCTCCGCGTCGAGAAACCCGAGCACCTCGCCGCGGCCTTCCACCAGCGTGATCTTCACGCCCAGGGCCGCCAGCATGCAGGCATACTCGATTCCGATCACGCCTCCACCGACGACGATCATGGTTTTGGGAATGTGATCGAGCTTGAGCAGTTCATCGGAAGTGAAAACGGTTTTATTGTCGAATGGCACGGACTGCGGCCGGGCGGGACAGGTCCCGGTGGCGACGATGATCGTGTCGCCGCTGACGACCTCGAAATCGTCCGGCCGCTCGACGCGGATGACGATTTCCTGTTCGAATTTCGCCGTTCCCCAGATCAGATCGACGCCATTGCGCTCGAGCTGGTTACGGATCAGGTCCAATTCGGTGTGAACGACCTGCTCGCTGACGTAGACCAGGTCGGCGATGGTGATGGTTCGCTTGACGCGATAGCTTTCGCCAAAAAGGCTGCGCCGGTTGAGACCGGTCAGATGCAGGACGGCCTCGCGCAAGGCCTTGGAGGGGATGGTGCCGGTGTTGATGGACGTGCCGCCGAGGACGTTGCTTTTTTCGATGATGCAGACCGTCTTGCCGAGTTTCGCCGCCTGAATCGCGGCCTTCTGGCCGCCCGGTCCTGAACCGATCACAACGCAATCAAAATGCCTCATCTTATTGCCGTGGAAAAAACCTGGATTCGGATGGGCTGGTTTCCGGCGGAGATGTTACGAGAAAACCGACCGAGCGTCCACCGGACGAACCGGCCCCTTCAATTTGAGGTCTGCCAAAAGTTCCGGGAGAACAAAAAATTGAACCGCCATGACGCCAAGACGCCAAGGGTAAAAAACCAGCTGGGGAGAGGGGAAACTAAGGAGAAATTCACTCTCTCCTTAGTTTCCGCTTCTCCCCCTCTTTTCTTGGCGTCTTGGCGTCATGGCGGTTCAATCCTCTTTTTTCCCGGAAGAGTTTGCAGACCCCTTCAATTTGTGCAGCCGTTGCGCTCTCCAAGCCGACACTGATATATCGGACGTTTGGGAACCGCAACGAGCCAAGGATGGCAAACCATGAGCCTGGAGAATTCGGCAGAACAGAACAGCCTTGACCCGTTCCATTTTGCCGTTGGATGTATTGTTCTGACATTGGGGGCGTATTTCGGCGTTCTGGTCGCATTCGTCGTGTGGTTGAGGTAGGAAGAACCTCCGAATTGAACGGCGGGCAAGTCCGTTTCCCTGCAAAAAGCCCGGATTCATCGGGCGACGGCGGCAACGGCGTGGGCAATCCAGCCGTCAATCGTCGGCGCCCAATCGATCGCCAGCCGATGGACGTACAGGGCCGTCACCGCGCCGGCGAAAACGTCCATCGTGTAATGGGCTCGCAGGATCAGGACCGCGCTCACCTCGAATAACGCGATCAACGTGCCCAGCAATACTCCGACCGGGCCGAAGGCCGTGGCCAGAACGGCTGCGCCGTAGACGGCAATGGCGGTGTGGCCGGAGAAGAACAGATCGTTGGAGGTGCCATAGGTGACCAGTATGGCCGGAAAGCCGGGACTGCGCCAGATCATCCCCGGCGGCGGAGGCAGAGGACAAAAGGCCTGGCAGAATTGGCGCAGTGCGAAGAGCATCAGCAATCCGAGAAATGGCTGGATCGTCGGGCCGAAAATCGCAGATGCCAGGAGATAGAACCCCAGCAAGTCGATGACCAGCGAACTGGAGAAAAGCAGCGCGTTCGCGCGATGTGGATTGTCAAGCAGGCGGCGGTTGGTCCGGGCGGTGAGGCGATGAATTCCATCGCAGATCACACCGCCTTCTTCACCGGTGGCGGGCGCCCGCCGTGCCAAAAGCCATTGTGTCCAGAACCACAGGGCGAGACTGCCCGCGATCGCCACGACGCGCGCGGCAAGCACGGGAAATGCGGCCATCGCAATGCCGGGGGCATTCACGGGCAAGCCTCCAATCCGAGCATCTGGCGCAACTGGGCGGCGATCTGATCCATCAGCGGGTCATCTCCGCCGCGGCCCTCGCGGGCGGGGGAAGCCTCAATCGCCTCGCCCACGGTGATCGTCGCATGGATCGGGCCATGGACGCGAACGCGATCCGTCAGGTCCTCCTCGAATCGCTCCACCGTTTCCAGCAATCGCTCCGGGGTTGGATTGGTGCTCATGTAATCCGGCGGATAGTGGAACAACTGCTGGGCCAGGTACAAGTCGGCGAGCTGCTTCCACCGCCGTTGGCGCTCAGTCTCATCAACCTGGTCCTTGGTCATGTCGGGGAGGATGGCCGAGCGCAGGCGCTTGACCCGGGATGGAACGGCGTCTTCCTGCTTCGCTCCAAGCCATTTTTGTTCGAGCGGGGCGAGAATCGCGTCGATCAGGCCGGCCAATCGCGGCCCGACCTGGCCGCCGCGGGCTTCACCCAGATATTCCAACTCCTTGAGCGTCAGCAATGCGCCCCCGGTTTTGTAGATGCGATCGACCAGTGCAAGCTGTTTCTGCTTTCGCCAGGTCAGGCGGGTTTCGATCTCGTCCAACACGGCGGTGATTGCCGGCTCGACGTCGCCCTGAAACCGATACCGGATGGCCACCGGATGCACGACCACCTTCCGCGGCGGCTGGAGCTTGGCGCGTTTCTTGGCGGCGGACCGCGCGATCATCGCGGTTCCATCGAGCAGTTCATTGAGCCGATCGTTGGTGCGCGAAACGTGCCCTTCGGGAAAGATCACCAAGGGGCGCTCGGCGCGTTCGAGGATTTCGACGGCCGTATTCAACGCGGTGCGGTCGATCCCCTCGCGATAGATGCTGAACGCGCCGGCGCGCCGCAGCAGGAACGCCTGCACGCGGTCCTGCATAAAAACGTGCCAACTCGCCATGACAAAAAATGGAGAGCGGACCGCGCGTGAAAGGATGCCCATCAGCAGGGGGTCCTCGTCCCGGCAATGGTTGGGCGTCAGCAGGATGCCGTGCCCGGCGGCGATGGATTGCCCAAGCCGCTGGGCATTGACGCACTCGACCCGCATCACGCCGTATTTTTTTCGCAGCAACCGCGGGGAATAGAGTGAAAGGATGGTCGGCCAAATCCGACCGCGATGCGGCGGCACCGGAACGTAGGGCTTGTCGATGACGATATTCTGCATGCCCGGTTTCTTGACATAGCCTGCCCGAGCGGATGCGCGGCGTCAATCGGCCCCAGAGGAACGGGCGACGTGAATCGTCTGCTCTATGGAGCGGTCTTGTTCCAGACAAAGGCCACGTGACGGCAGGAAAAGACGCCAAGCTGCCGGCCGAGAAAGTCGCTCGATTCCTCGCGAAATCCCAGGCTGTCGGCCAGTTCCAGCCACTGCGCCGGTTTCCATTCGCGGAAGGGATAGGAAATCCGCTCCGACCAGGCGAGCCAGCGATGGAACGTGCGGAAGACAAAGCGATCCCAAAGATTCGACGTGACATCCTCAAAAACGATCACGCGCCGGCGGCAAACCCTGCGGGCCTCGGTGAGGATTGCCTTGGCATCCTCCGCGTGGTGCAGGACGAATATGAGCAGCACGACGTCGAAACTGTCATCGGGAAAAGGCAATCGCCGGCCGTCGAACAAGGTCAGCGGCACATCGGTCACGTTGAAGTCTTCGACGTCCACGGGCACGACTTGGCAGCCCACTTTTTTTTGCAACTGAACGACGAGCCGGCAATCGCCGGCTCCGATGTCCAGCACGCGGTCGGTGGGCTTAATGAACCGCGCCAGATGGCGGGCGGTCCAGCGCGCCCGATGCTCATACACCCGGCGTCTTATGTTTGCCACAAACGAAGCTGGCATGAAATCTCCTGGGCGGTCGCGAAGAGGTTTGGACGAGGTTTCAGACATTAAAAAGGAAGTGCACGATGTCGCCGTCGTGCAGGACGTAGCTCTTGCCCTCGGCGCGCATTTTTCCCGCGGCCTTGATGGCGGGTTCGGTTTTGTATTGCTGAAGGTCCTGGAGCGTATAGACCTCGGCACGGATGAATCCGCGTTCGAAATCGGTGTGAATGACCCCCGCCGCCTGCGGGGCGGTGGCGCCAATGGGGATGGTCCAGGCGCGGATTTCATCGGGGCCGGTAGTGAAGAAGCTGTGCAGGCCAAGCAGGCGATACGCCTCGCGGGCCAGCATGGCCAGGGCGGGCTCCTTCAAATCCATTGCGGTGAGCATCTCGGCGCGGTCGGAGGGAGCCAGTTCGGCCAATTCCGCTTCGAGCTTTCCGCAAACGGGGACGACGGCGCCTCCCTCCGCGGCAACGCGCTGGCGCATCGCGGAAACCAACGGACCCTGGCCGTGAACGTCCGATTCATCGACGTTGGCAACGTAGAGGACCTTCTTGGCCGTAATGAGGCCGAAGGATTTGATGATCTTGCGCTCGTCGGGATTCAGTTCCAGCGAGCGGACGGGTTTGGCCTGATTGAGAACTTCCTTGGCGCGTTTGAGCAGCTCGGCCCTGGCGAGGGCTTCCTTGTCGCCGCTGCGGGCAAGTCGCTCGGCCTTGTCGAGCGACGGGCCGACTGTTTCCAGGTCGGCCAGGGCCAGCTCGATGTCGAGGGTGTCGATGTCGCGGATGGGATCGACGGTTCCGTCGACGTGGATGACGTCGGCGCTGGCGAAGCAGCGGACGACGTGGAGGACGGCATCGACCTCGCGGATGTGGGAGAGGAACTTGTTGCCCAGGCCTTCGCCGGTGCTGGCGCCGCGGGCGATTCCGGCAATGTCCACGACGCGCAGAGAGGCGGGGACGATTTTTTCCGTTTCCTGGAATTGGTTGATGATCTTGAGCCGCTCATCGGGGACGGCGACGACGCCGACGTTGGGCTTGATGGTTTTGAATAGATAATTGCCGGCCAGCGCCCCCGCCGCGGTGAGGGCGTTGAAGAGGGTGCTCTTGCCGACGTTGGGAAGACCGACGATTCCGACTTCTAGTGCCATTTGGATGCGCGATTCCCTTGTGAGTAATCCGTCACGGATAGATCAGTTCAAGCGCCAAAACGATTTCTTGGAGAATGGCGCAAACTCGGTTGGCCGTAACGCTAAACCTCTTGACCTCGCCGATCTTAAAAGCGTCGCGATGGTTTGGTTCGCACGGAGGATGCCACGCGCCGGAACTGTCCTGAAACGGATATTCATGATTGCGCGCGTGAAGTTTGCCCGGATCGGGGTATACCGGAGCAAGGGCATCCAAGTCGGCAATATCGCGTTGTCGATGTGGCAAAAACAGTTGATCCATTTTCTTAATCAGCTCCCGGTTTTCATCGGATCGCGGGACATTCAAGAGAGCCAGAATCAAGGGATTTACCGCATGCCTGTTGCCGGGTCCGCTGGAGAAAACGCCTCCGTGTTGCAATACTGCGGCCACGCCCTTTACCGCTTTTTCGACTGCCTGCTGATACTTGGATATCGCCTGGCAGAAGGTGCGGGGATCGTTGCGGTTCTCCAACCTATGTGCCGCCCGCAAGTCAGACATCGCCTGTTCGATCCACGCCAAAGAACGCCGCGCTAGAGCAGCCCTCTCAATTTCCGCCCAAGCCGATCGGCAAAAATCACTTGCGCCCTTCCTCGGCGAAAGGATTCCCGCAACTCGGTGATCGCTTTCCACTTGGAGGCGATAGCCTCTTGGAATTCCTTGGGGTTAGTGAGGATAAGCCGCAGGTAAGCCTTGGACGGAAGAGGAAAACCTAGGGTCGATCCATACACGAATTCGAAAAACTTCCTGCCAGGGTCTACACGATCGCTTCCGAAGCCTCCCACGACTTCCAGTAATTGAACGTCCGCCACGTGCCGCTTGCCGGCGTAGTAGATTGCCAGATGCACAGGCTGTTCTTTGCGATGTTGGTGCTGCTTGACGAAAGACTTCACGGCCGCCAGATACGCGGGATATCTGACGATCTCGCGAGAACTCTTGGAAGTTCCAGGCTCGCTGACAAAGACCATTGCTTCGTTGGACATTGCATTACCCACCGTGATTATATCTGCCGGTTCGCATCTTACCACGCGCTTGGTCACATCTCCCGCAAATGGTAACTCTTAATTGTCGTCTGCTGGAAGTCCGGATAGGCGTTCAGATCGTATTCGGAAAGGTCCAGGCCGTCGAATTCGTCGGGTTCGCGGGATCGAATGCCGACGGTGGCGCGAAGCAGGAAGAAGAGCAGGGCCGAGGCGGCGATGGCCAGGGCGGCGACGATGGCCAGGGCCACGGCCAGCGCGGTGAGCCGGCTGGCGCGCTGGGCCCAGGTGCCGCGGGCGAGGATTGCGACGGCGATGGCGCTCCAAACACCGCCGAAGCCGTGGATGGCAATCCCGGCGGCGGGGTCGTCGATTTTCCAGATCATGTCCAGCTTGACGACGGCGTAAGGGACGATGATGCCGGCGACCGCGCCGGCGAGGACGGCGCGGGCGGGAATGAGCAGATCGGCGCCGGCGGTGATGGAGACCAGGCCGCCCAGCATTCCGGCATAGACGAGAAAGACGTCCTGCCGGCCGTAACGGATGGAGCAATAAACAAACGCCGCGACGACGCCGGCCGCGCCGGCGAGGATGGCGTTGAAGGCGGCCTCCGCTTGGTTGGAAGCGAAGGCGGCGACGTAGGGAATCCACATGGCCAGGATGAGCAAGACCCCGCCGGTGGCCAGCGGAAGATTGTGACCGGGGATGGCGTTGGTGGATCCGTCGCGGTTGTACTTTCCGATGCGTGGTCCGACGGCCAGGACGGCGACGAGGGCGACGAGGGCGGCGGAAAAGTGGATGAACGTGGCGCCGGCCTCGTCGACAAAGCCGTGATCCACGAGCCAATTCCATTGCAGAAGCTTCCACGTCAGGGGCGTGAGGATACCGGGCAGGATCGCGGCGGCAGCGATGCCGACGATGGCGCGGGAACGCTCGATGGTCGCGCCGGAGACGATTGCCGGTCCGATGAGAAAGGTTGCGGCAAGAAACAGGGCGGTGGAACCCATGGGATGCGCGATTTCGCGCCAGGAGCCGTGGATGGCGGCGCCGATGGCCGCGTAGGCGAGGATGCCGACGGCGATTTCGACGATGGCCCGAAAGAGGGTGGAAACGGTATTTTTGGATCGGGAGATTCCCGCGAGATAGACGGCGAATCCCACGCGCAGCAGAACGGCCGCGACGCCAAACAGGACCCAGGGATCAATCATGACGCCCAATTTTCTACCGGATTCGAGGGCGGGGGTACAGGGCGGAGGGGAGAAAGGCCGAATGCGGCTCGCGATGAGGGCTTGGCGGTGAACCGTGACGGGCATTTGTGAAGATGGGGTGCGCCGAATAGAATGCATGGGCGTCGGGGAGTGACTTGGTCGTGGCCAGCGGTCCGTATGGCACAGATTCATCCAACAGCAATCGTGGACCGTCGAGCCGAGTTGGCGGATGACGTGACGGTCGGAGCTTACAGCATCATCAAGGCTGGGGTGACCATTGGGCCGGGGACGGCGGTGCTGGAGGGTTGCCACATTCACGGGAACACGACGATCGGGCGGAAATGCCGGATCGGTCCGGCGGCGTTCGTGGGGCTTCCGCCGCAGCATACGCGCTTCGATGGGGCCAATACCCGTCTGATCGTGGGCGACGAGGTTGTCATCCGGGAGACGGCGTCGATCCACCGCTCGATCAATCCGGACGCGGGACACGAGACGCGGGTGGGGAATCGCTGCTACCTGATGGCCGGCGCGCACGTGGGACACGATTGCGAGGTGGCGGAAGACGTGATGCTGGCGCAGGGGTCGATGTTGGGCGGACACAGCGTCGTGGGAGCGAAAGTGTTTCTGGGCGGCAACGTGTCGATCCACCAGTTCGTGAGGATTGGCAGGCTGGCGATCATCGCTGGCGGGGAAGCGATCTCGCACGATATTCCACCGTTTGCCGCGGTGCGATACGGCGGATTGAAGGGGTATAACGCGATCGGGTGCAAGCGGGCGGAGATGTCGGGGCCGACGATTCACGCGGTGCGATCGGCGTATCACTGCATCCACGTGAACCGCACGTTGCCGGGCGCGGTAGCGGCGATTCGGGCGACCGTGCCCATGTTGCCGGAGGTTCAGGAGTTGTTGGAATTCATCCAGAGCACCAAGCGCGGAGTCCTGGGGAGCGTGCGGGGCGCGGGGATCGCCAGAATGGGGCTGGGGAACTTCATGGGCCAGGATACGGGCGCTTAGCCGCGGCGACTGAAGTTTGCATTCGTGCCGACGATTGTTCGTTTTGGCGGACACACTTCGCCGGGGGAAATCAATACTGGAGCACGGAATGTACGGGCATGGGAGCAATTTTGGCGCGGCCATTGAGGCCGACCAATTCGATGAGCACGGCGACGCCGACCAGTTCACCGCCAAGACGATGCACCAGATCGCAGCAGGCCTTCATGGTTCCGCCGGTGGCCAGGACATCGTCAACAATCAACACGCGCTGGCCCCTATCGATCGCATCGGCGTGCATTTCAAGGGTGTCCTGGCCGTATTCCAAATCGTAGATCGTGGAAATCCGCTTGCGGGGAAGTTTGCCGGACTTCCTTACCAGGGCGAATCCGGCTGACAAACAGCATGCCACGGCGGTGCCGAAGATGAACCCCCGGCTTTCGGCGCCGACGACGAGGTCGATATGCTTTCCGCGAAAGGGATTGGCCAAAAGCTCGATGGAAAGCGCCAATGCGGAAGGGTTGGCGAGCAATGGGGTGATGTCCCGAAACAGGATGCCCGGTTTGGGGAAATCGGGGACGTCTTGAATGTGGGCCTTGAGTTCTTCGATCATTTTTTCACGCTGGGGGTTGGTCCGGGGAACCCGACGCCGCGGGCGAGGAAGCCGCCGTCGACGATCAGGGTTTGGCCGGCGGTGAAGCTGGCGGCGGGGGAAACGAGATAGATGGCGGCGCCGACGAGTTCCTCGGCATTGCCGAAGCGTCCCTGCGGGGTGTGTTCCTTCATAAAGTCGCCGCGGGGAGTGTTCTCGATGAGGGAGCGGTTCAAATCGGTGGGGAAAAGGCCGGGGGCGATGGCGTTGACGCGGATTCCAAGCCGCGCCCATTCGTTGGCCAATCCGCGCACGAGGCCCAGGACGCCGGATTTGCTCGATGCGTAAGCGAGGACTTCGCTGAGTGAAATGTAGCTGTTGAGCGAGGCGATGAAGACGATGGAGCCGCGATGGCCGCGGGAATCGGCGGGCTGGTCCTTCATGACGCGGGCGGCGGCGCGGGCGACGATGAACGATCCGATCAGATTGATCCGCACGATGCGCTCGAAATCGGCGACGCTCATGTCCAGCGAAGGCTCTTTCTTGATGACGCCGGCGGCGTTGACGACGGCGTCGAGCCGGCCGTAACGCTTGACCGTGTGATCCACCGCCGCGGCGACGCTTTTTTCGTCGCCGACGTCGATTTGGATGGCGTCGTGGCCGGCGCCCAATTCCTTGCGCATGGCGTCAACCTTGGCGGCGCTGCTGGAGCCGGCGACGACCTTGGCGCCGGCGCTGGCAAACCCGAGGGCAATGGATTTGCCCAGCCCGCTGGTGCCGCCGGTGATCAGGCATACTTTTCCGGAAATATCGAAACCGTTGTAGGACATATCTAAATCTCCAGCGTAACTACCCAAGAACATTCACCGCGAAAGACTTTTACCGCGAAGGAGCGAAGAAGCGAAGTTACGCGAAGAATCAATTTAAACATGAGCTTTTTTTATGAATTGGTTCTTCGCGTAACTTCGCTTCTTCGCTCCTTCGCGGTGAGGCCTTTCTTCTAAATCTCCACTTTGCGAAACTGCGTGCGATCGAAATTAAATTGTGCTTCCTGGGCGATGTGCTGCAAGGCGTCGATCTCCGCCTCCGTAAAAAGAAGGCCGCCGTGCTTGGCGCTCAGGGCGGCGCCGTTGGCTTCGATCTGGCCGGGGAACATCGCGCCCTGGTTGCCATGGCCGAGGATGTCCTGAAGAACCGCCTTGACGTTGTCGGCTTGCGAGCGGCCGGCGGCAAATGCGCCGCCGGAGATCGCGTCGGGACGGATGCACTGGAAGAAAAAGCAACACGTCCCCTTCTCGCCGGGGGGAACCTTGTCCCAGCGGTTGCGAATGGTGGGCAGCGATCCGCCGATGTAGGCGGCGTAAAGCTCGTCGATCAGCGACAGCCCGTAGCCCTTGTGCTGGCCGAAAGTCATGAGGGCGGCGATCTTGGCGGGGTCGGTGGTTTCATTGCCTTCCTTATCGACGCCGCTGCCTGGAGGAAGCGGTATGCCCTCACGCAGGAACTGCTGGACGCGGCCCATGGCGACGGTGCTGGTGGCCCAGTCGATGCAGATGGGAAAGCCGATGACGTCCTGGGTTGGAAATCCCCAACTATGCGGGTTGGTGCCGAGGGTGGGAAATTTCCCACCAAACGGAACGACCTCGGCCAGCGCGGCGGTGCAGGCGGTGTAGGCGATGTAACCCTTCTTGGCGGCGTCGATGACGTAGCCGCCGCCCCAAAGGTAATGGAAAGCATTATCCACCGCGACGACGCCGACGCCGAATTCATCGGCGAGCTTCATGGCCGTATCCATGGCCTGGAAAGCGACGGCTTGGCCGAGCTTGCGATTGGCGTTCCATTTCTGGACGGCCTTGTATTTGGAGGGAAGTTTTTCGATTTTCGCGCCCGGCTTGCATCCACCGGCTTTGGAGCCGAAGAGTTCGTCGAGATGCAGGGCCTTGATGGCGTTGTGGGTCTTGATGCCGTGCCAGGCGGTGATTTCGGAAAATCGCGCCGCGGCGGCGGCTTCGTCGGGACTGAACCCGCGATGCCGATAGGCGGCGGCGACCAGTTCGTTGTGGAGCTTTGGGGGTACGATGTAATTCGTGGGCATGATTCGGTGTACTCCGCGATCTATTGCCGATTGCCAATTGCCAATTGGAATAGGAGTTGGCGTTTGCCTCTCGGTCGGACGCCAAATTAACCGCTGGTTCGCGGGATGCCAAGCAAATCGGCGGTAACACTTTTCGGCGGGTCTGAGCCATCAAAGTAGGTGGGTTCTTACGCCGCCAGAGGGCGTTGACTCCAAAATTCCTCCCATTGGTCGTTGAGCCATGCGGAACGCAGCGACAAAACGGATTGCGCGCCGGA
>JBEKEC010000084.1:0-12721 GCA_050014015.1 Tepidisphaeraceae bacterium | reverse complement strand
CCATGAGGCGTATCCTTTTCTGTCCCGCGTGGGACGCTGGTGAACCGCTAAGCACGATCCACCGAAGGTACGCCGCTTTTATTCAGCCGCCAACCATCCACGACTTTCGGTTATAGCTCCAAGCGGCGTCAATCGAATCGAATCCCCCCCGATCCGACTTATCGGAATTGCCGACCCTCACATTATCAGACGCGCCAAAAACCTTCCCGCACCACTAATGGTAGCAACCCCGTCCGACCGATCCGACCCGTGGAAAATGGACACGGACGCGATCGTCGCGGAAGGAGCCAGGCCATGAGTTGTGTCATCGCCAGTCCCCAAGACCTGTTCGATTCAACGCATTTCGCCATGTCGCCGCGGCGAAGGTGTCAGACCCAGCCCATACTCGCGCCCGGCAGTCTGTTTGATCTTCCCCAACCCCCGCCGCGCAGGCCGATGCCCATTCCCCTCCGCCATCGAGTCGACGCAATTCTCCGTCCCGAGGAAGACCCCGAGCGATGGGATGGCCTGTACTGATCTCATTGCCCCCAAAGACTACGCATCCGCCCCGGCTTGCCGGCGCTCCATTTGCCGCAGAACGTTGAGAAGTCCGTGCATGTGAAGCGGCTTGAGGAAGACGTGCACGTGACAGGGCGCAACTTTCCGACGCCATTCACGAAGCTGCACGTCAATCGAATCGCTGAAAACCGCAACCTGATTCGGCCGCTTCGACGCCGGCATCTCGCTCAACGCATCGAACAGTTCCCGGTTCGCGCTGTCGCTGATGTCCACCACCAGCAAATCCGTGTGTTCCGATGCCATCAGTTCCAGCGCATGGTCCGGCGAATCCGCGCGCGCCACGTCATGGCCGAGTTGTCCAAGCAATCGCCGCGTCGGCGTATCCTGCGGATAAGCATCCGACGACGGGAGCACCACTGCCCGGAATGCGGCCCGAAGTTGCGCTGGCATAAATTTGGCCTTCCTTGGATCTTTGTGAGCCAGTGTATCCCCCCGGCTCAGGCCGAACAAACTTTTAGCGGCAACTAACGAAATCTTAATGTTAGCAATCTTTTGCACCCCTCAGACGCATCGCCGTTTGCCGATTTGTTCCGCCGCCGTTTGCAGAATTGCCTCAATTTCCAGCCATTCCATGCAGCTTCGATGGCAGCACGTCCGGGAATAGCATGGACTGCACGGCAAATCCAGCCGTACCACGCTGTCATCCCGCCCATACGGCCCAGTGCGGGCCGGATCGGTCGGGCCATACGCCCCCACCAGCGGAATTCCCATCGCCGCCGCGATATGTACCGGCCCAGTGTCGTTTCCGATCACCAGCCCAGCATTTTCCAATAATGCGACAATTTGCCGCAGGTTGGTCTTTGCCGTTAGATCGTACTTTGCCGGGATTCGACCGGTCAGTCCCGCATCCGTCGCCCCGCCCACGACTACCGTCTCCAACCCAAATCGCTCCTTCAGCGGCCTGACCATCCCCGCAAACTTTTCCACCGGCCAGCGCTTGGTTTGCCAATTCGTCCCCGGCATCAGCACCGCGTAAGCCGTCCCCGCCGGGATCAGTCCCTCGATATAACGCCGGTCCTCATCATCCACCGCAAATTGAAATTCCACCGGGCCATTCGCGCACCCCAGCGCCGACGCGATTTTCAAGTATCGGTCCACCGCATGTTCCTTGTCCCACGAGCAATCCACCAACTCGCTGTAAAACAGCGGGGCAAACTCCCGCGCGTTGGAAAATCCGATCCTGCGCGGCGCTCCGCTGAACATCGACACCCACGCGCTGCGGAACAGGCCCTGAAGATCGATCACCAAATCAAATCCCCGCCGCCGAAGCGCCCCAAGGAATGCCCCCAACTCCCACAACGCCGCCGGGCTGTGCCAGCCCCTCCCCAATCGCTTCCGCTCGAACAGAATCACCTCATCCACCAGCGGATGCCGCTCCACCAGCGCCGCGCAACCCGGCGTCACCATCCAACTCAGCTTCGCCCCCGGCCACAGCTTTCGCAGCCGCGGCAGGATCGGCAAAGCGTGAACGACGTCCCCGATCGCGCTGGGTTTGATGATCAGCACCCGCCGCGGGCATGCTCCCGACCTTCCGGCCGAAACTCCGCTCATCCCTTCTCCTCCTCCGATATCCGCGAAAACGGCGCATATCCCTGGCAAAGCGCCAGCGAATCCGCCGCCGTGTATTGCGGATGGTCCCGCATCGCCCGCAACAACCGTTCGATCCCCAGCGCCCGCCAGCGCCGAAAGCGGATGCCGTCCACGTCCACCAGCACCGGCCTGACGCCCAGTTTCGCGTCTTCCTGGACGATCCAGTTCGTCGCCTTGGCGTCAAAATGTGAAAGACCAAGCTCGTCGATCTGCCGAAGAATGCGCCCGGTGCGCCGCAGCAGCATCTCCCGCTCCTTCGCCGGCATCGCATCCAAATCCGCGTGCGCCAGCACCGAACCCTCCACACGCTCCAAAACGATCACGCTATCGGTGATGTATCCCAGCGCTCGCTTTTGCATGACCGCCAGCGGCCACGCCGTGGGGATGTCGCGCACCACCAGTGCCCAGGCTTTGTGCCACGCCCGCCACGCCCGGCTTCCCCGGCCAATCTCGTTCACGTAGCGATACCAATATCGCTTGAACGGCCGCTTCACCACGACCGAAAGCTTCCTGCCCCCCAATTCCACCTCCCCAGCCAGCACGTCCCCGCTCGCCCCACGCTTGATCACCGCCAACTCATCCGATTCGATCTGGCGCAACAACTTCGGCCAGGCGCGCTCCCAATCCTGGTCCGAAATCCGCATCCCACTCGCCGCCGACCAGCGCCGCGCGTATTTGTACTGCTTGAAGAAAACCCCGCGCCAGGCCCCGGATTTCAGCAGCCCGAAATAGTCATTCTCCTCCCGCGCCCGCTCCATGAATTTCCGCCACTGCCGCTGGCTTACCGCATTTCCGACGGGCATTCTTCCCCCCGGCCCCAACTCGTTCCATCCCCGCTGCAATTCCGTTCGCCTCGCCATGCCCCGCACGCTGTGCGCCAGCTTCATCACGTCGCTCATCCTCAGCCCGCCGAACCGGACCGCGTAACCGTCCAGAAGATAAACCTCGTCATCGTGCAGCAGCATGTTGCCCAGATGCAGATCGTCGTGCCCCAGCCGCGCTTTGCCAAGCCGGCGCACAAGCTCGATCACCTTTTTAGCCAGCCTCGCCCGATCCGGAATCTCCTCACCCCTCAGACCCAGTTCGGTGACGTGCTGGTCCAGCGCCGTCGCCGGCTCGATCGCTTCCAGGATCACCGCGTCCCCGATCTGTTCGTTCAATCGGAATCCCGAAAGCTGCGCCACCGCCCGCGGCGCCGGCACGCCCGCGCGCTGCAGCGCCTGGAGCCGCACGAATTCCCGCACCGCCGGGCTGCCACGCAACGCCCGCTTCAACCCCATTCCCCGCCGCGGATAAAATTTCAGGTAATAACCCCGCCCCTCGAACTCGAATCGCCAGACCTGCCGATATCCTCGGTCCTTGACCAGCCTTCCGTTCCGTGGCAAATCCCGCAGCAGTTTTTCCAGCGCCTCAGGCGACACGCCCGAATTTATAAGCGCGATCGCCCGATTTGTCTCCATTCAACTCCCCAAAGCCCTGGGAGCTTGCTCCCTGGGGCATGCCAAATCGCTTCATCCCTTAAATTAACCATCCACCCAATTCCGCCACATCTGCCGGTACGCCGCTTCGATATCGCGGGCGAATCCCGGCGCGTCCATCAGCGGCGACGCCTGCATCCGCGCTCGCAGCGTCCGGCGCATCTCCGCCAGCCGCGGCAGGTCCTTGGCAAGCTCCACGGCAATCTGCACGTATTGCTCCGGCGTCTGGGCGATCAGCTCCGTCAGACCCAGGTTGGTCAATTGCGACAGCCCCGCTCGTCCCACGACCGTCCGGCCGATCAGCGTCACTACCGGTACGCCCATCCACAGGCAATCCAGGCTCGTTGCGTGGCCGTTGTAAGGAAAAGTGTCCAATCCAATGTCGATGCGATCGCAGGTTTTTAAGTAGGCAGCCCGATCCTGGCGATCCACGAATTCCACTCGCGAAAAGTCCAGCCGATCGAGCACCCGGCGGCGCGAATTCCCCCGCGGGGCCAGCAGAATGAGTCGTGATTCAGGGATGGCCCTCAGCACAATCGACCACAGCTCCAGCACGCGCTCGTTCACCTTGCGGAAATTGTTCAGGCATCCGAAGGTCACTCCTCCGGCGGCCAGCGCCGGCAGCGGGGCGACGGGCAATTCGTCCGCTGGGTGCATCGCCACCGGGTCGTAGCACCAGAAACTATGCGCAAGCCTGATGGATTTCTCGGAATACAACGAGTTGCCGTGCCCCGGTGGATCGAGGAATGGATCGGTCAGGCGATAATCGATCGCGTCCAGGCCGGTCGTGCCGGGATAGCCCGCGAACGTCACCTGCACGGGCGCGGGCTTGCGCGCCAAGACGGTCAGGCGATTGTGCCCCAGGTGCAGCGACAGATCGACGAGAATATCGATGCCGTCCTCCCGGATCATTTCGATCGTTTGGGAATCGTCGGCGGCATTGATCTGCCGCCAATGGTTGGCGGCCGCGCAAAACTTCCGGGTGATGTCGTCCGCCAGCCAGGAGTTGTCATAACAGAAAATCTCAAACTTCCCTCGATCGTGATTTTGCAGCAACGGCAGAACGTTGCGCCCGACGATGTGCCCGGAAAAATCCCCGGAGACGTAGCCGATCCGCAGCCTGCGATCGGGTGAACGATCGTTCGGGAAAGAATCGGCCCGTGCGGAAGAAACCGAACGTTCGTGTTGCCTGGACCACCGGCGGCATTCCTCCAAAATCGCGCCGGCGTCATAACCGGGGTGAAATTGAACGATGTAGGCAAGATTGCTGTGGAGATTGGCGTCGCCCGGCCTCAACTCGACGGCGCGGTGGAAAGCCGCGATCGCCTGCTCAAGCTCACCCGCTTCCGCCAGGGCCACCGCCAGACTGCTGTGCGCGTTGGCATATCCCGGTTGGATATCGATCGCCCGACGCAGCAGCGCAATCGCCTCGTCCAGCCTGTCATTTTCGCTCAGCACGACCGCCAGATTCCTGTAGGCTTCAATGAGTGAGGGTTTGATTTCGATGGCCCGCGAAATCAGCTCGATGGCCATGGCGGACCGGTCCGTCTGGCTCGCCAACGCGCCAAGCAAATGCAGCGCCTCCGCATGAGACGGAGCCTGCAAGAGGATTTGGCGATAGATCGCCTCCGCCTCCGCCAGCCGGCCCGCTTGATGATGCGACACGCCGGATTCGAGCTGCTGCTGAAGGGTCATGTTCCCGGGCATTGTAAATCCGAATGAGGAGTTATGTCTCCGTCGGCGCCGGCGCCGCCGCCAGTTGCAACCCCGCCGCGATCTGCGGCAGAATCCCGCGCTTCACGTAAATCGGCCTGATGAACTCGCGAATCTGCGCCAGCTTCGTCCAGTACCGCACCGACGCGACAACGCAGACCGCCGACATCACCAGCAACGTCCGCGACGCCCCGGTGAACGGATCGCTCGACAGCCGCGACGCCATCGCTCCGGCGATCAGCACCCCGAACGGCGTCATTCCCATGAACGACATCGCGAACAAACTCATGACTCTTCCACGCTTGTCGTCGTCCACGATCGTTTGCAAAATCGTATTGGACGACGCGAAATTCGTGATCATGCCCCATCCCGCGAAAGGAATGATCAGCATCGACAACGCCAGATGGTCCGAGATCGCGAAGGCGGCCACCGCCAGCGCGTAGATCAATGACGACCACGCGATCAGCCTCCCCAATCCCAGCACGGTTTTCCGCAGCGCCAACCGGATCGCTCCCATCAGCGCCCCAAACCCCGACGCCGCGCCGAGGAATCCGTATACCAGGTCGCCCCGTCCGATTCCGCCAAAATGCAAACCGAACAGCGGCATCAGCACCATGATCGCCGGCGCCCCGGACAGGCTGAATATCGCCATCAACAGAAGCAGCTCCCGCGCCGGCGGAAACCCCGCCACGTAGCGCAATCCCTCGTACAACTCGTGCAGCACCGACGTTTTCGTCCGCGCCGGCCGCGGTTTTATGTGCATCGCCATCAGCGCCGCGATGACCGCCAGGTAGCTGAAGCCATCGAGAAGAAAGCAATATCCCATTCCCACCCAGTGAATGAGCAACCCCGCCGCCGCCGGGCCGATTATCCGCGCGCCGTGCACCATCGTCGCATTCAGCGCGATCGCGTTGGCCAGGTCCTGGCGGTCCGTCACCATTTCAACCACGAACGCCTGCCGCCCTGGAATGTCCAACGCATTGATGAACCCTTGCACCAACGCCAGACCCACCGCCCAGTACATGTTGATGTGATGGCTCAGCGACAGCGCCGCCAGCGCGAACGATTGCAGCATCGACAACGTCTGCGTTCCCACCAGCAGCTTCTGACGATTGAGCCGATCCACCCACACGCCCCCGATCGGTCCCAGCACGAACAGCGGAATCTGTGACGCGAACAGCACCACGCTGATAAACAGCGCCTTGCGATGCGGATCGCTGGTCAACGTGCTCGCCAGCCAGCCCATCGCCGTGTTGGTCAGGAACGTTCCGATGACTGAAATGAGTTGTCCGCCGAAGAACAACCGGTAATTGCGATGCCGCAACGCCCGAAACGCCTGCCGGCCGAGTTCGGCCGCGCCGCTTCCTTCCGAGGATGTGCTTGTTGATTTCTTTTCCACTGATCGGCGTCAATCGCCGCCAGATCATAGTGGAAAAATCGGCAGTGTATCAATTCGTGTAGCCGGCGAGCTTGCTCGCCGTATTCCTCGCCGTATTGATCCAAATCTCATTCCGGCTGGCAGTACGCTTCAAGCTCCGACAAAAATTCGTACAACGCCGTCGCCGAATTGTGCTCCCCATCCTCCGACTGGTGAAGCAGCGTGATATTCTCCCGCATCGCCGCGCACGCCAGTTGCTGCAACGCCGACCGGTACGGGCTTTGTCTCAGCCATTCGTGATACCGGCCCCGGAAAAACCCGTACCCATCCGGGTGGTCGATAAACCAATCCCACAATTCGCGCGGCGGCGCAACGTGGCACAATGTATGGCTCACCTTGCACCACTTTTTCAGATCGATGGTCAGCCCGATCGGCTCAACCCATATCCGGTTCCCATCTTCTTTCTCCACCGGATCCATGAAATGTTTGATCGTGATCATGGCCTCTGCTCCACTGATGCCCGCCGCGCTTGGTTCCACCACGGCAAGCAAGCAATTCGCGTGCCTGTCCGTTAGCCTTTCATCGAGCAAACCCGCCAGCCCGCCACAATATTCCCTTCAAAACCACGCCTGAGCTTGTTGGCCAACTTTCCCTATCAGCTAAACGACGAAAAGATTGTGAAGTTGGTCACGGTTCAAATTTTTTTTCGCCCATCACCGGTCTGATCTTTATTCCCTTCTTTCCGCTGGTATTCGTCTGATAACACGCTTTCCCTGTTTTGGGAGTGTCCCCGGCCCCCTCTTTTGCTGGACTTATCCACTCAAATCGAGAAGATTTCCCCTGGGAATGCGCCGTTAATTCTTTCGACTTCGGTCATCCATCGCTACGTCATTGGCATCCTGTCACCGGCCGAAAACGGATATATGTCGTCTTGGCAACGTCACAAGCAGGGGGGCAATCGCCGCGAGGTCGTTCTCGTCGCCTTGGAAGATCGTTTCAGCCTCGCCCGCATCCCCTCGCTGCTCCATCACGCCGGCTGCCGCGTCACCGTTCTGGGCGATCCGTACGCCCCCGTTTGCGCTTCCCGCTTCGTCCAACGCGTGATCCCCTGCCCGATCGATCCCGCCTCCGCCGCCAAGACGCTCAGCAATCTCATCCTCCAATATGGCCCCGTCCTGCCATGGGTCGTTTTCGGGGATGAACCTGCGCTTCAAGCCGGCATTCTTTGCCGCCAGGAAAAATGGCTCCCTCAGGTCTTCCCCGTCGATCCGTTCAAGTGCGCCGATATGATCTTCCGCAAGGCCGCCTTCATGGAGGCCGCCGTCGCCGCCGGCATCCCCGTCCCACCCATGCGCGTCTGCCGCTCCGCCGCCGACGCCAAAATGGCCGCCGACCAGCTTCAATTCCCCCTGTTCTTCAAACGCGACGTCGATTGCGCCGGCGCGGGCGTCATGCTGGTCTCCGACAACTCCGATGTCCTGCCCGTTTACCAGAAACTCTCCAACACCGGACCCGTCGTCATTCAACAAATGGTTCACGGCGCCGTCGGCAAAACCAACACCCTCTATAGCCGCGGCCGCCTTATGTGCCACACCAGCGCCTACGCCACCCGAACCTGGCCCGGCCGATTCGGCCCTTCCTGCATCCGGCAATATTTCTGCGACCCCCGTCTCGAAAAAATCGCCGCCGACATCGGCGCCCTCACCGGCTTCAACGGCCTCTGCGGCTTCGACTGGATCCAGGACCGTCAAACAGGCCAATTCACCGTCATCGAATTCAACGGCCGAACCATTGCCACCTACCATCTTGGCAAGCACGTCCACGTCAGCTACGAGCATGCCGTCGCCGATTTTGTCCAAGGCCGCTACACCGTTCAGCGCCCAAGTCTGCGCAGCGGCGACAAGCCCGTCATTCACATGTTCCCCCAGGACGTTCGCCGATGCATTAGCGAGAAGGACCTGCTCGGATTAGCCAAGTGGTTCAGCGGCGTCCTAACCACCGACATCCCCTGGGGCGACGCCAATCTGATCCTCTTTTTCCTGATGGAATTTGCGCGTCTCGGCCGCAAGCGCATCCGCCGCTTTTTCCGCCGCCGCTTCAGCCCGCCTCCCGCTGGGGAAGTTGCAAGTTCCAAGTTACAAGTTGCAAGTTGATAGTATTCTTGTCTTCACTTGCACTAACAACTTGCAACTTGCACTTCTTCTATGTGACAAGTTCCAAGTTGCAAGTTGATTGTATTCTTGTCTTCACTTGCACTAACAACTTGCAACTTGCACTTCTTCTTCTATTCCCCCAGCCTCGCTCGGATAAATTCCGCCCGCGCCGCACGCCGCGCATCCCCTTCCAGTTTCTTCCCCAGGATCCTCTGCAAATGCGCCTCCTGCGTCAGCAGGAACAGCTCGTTCACCTTGTTGATGTCCACGTCCTTCACGCGCTTCAGGTTCACCCCCAGCCGAACGTGGCTCAACGCCGTCAGCGTCTCCTCTGCCTCCATCAGCCTCGCCGCTCTCAGCAATCCCAACGCCCGGAACACCCTGTCATCCAGCGCCTGCGGCCGCTCGCTCAACAGCGCCCTCCGCGCGTGATGCTCGTAATCAATAATCTTCGGGATCACCACGTGCTTGAAATCCCCGATGATCTCGTCCTCGCTCTTGCCCAGCGTCGTCTGATTGGAAATCTGGTAGAAATCCCCCGTCGCCTCGGTTCCTTCCCCATATAGCCCCCGCACCGCCAGTCGCATCTCCTTCGCCGCTCGGAATACCTTTTCGATCTCGCCCGTCAGCTTCAACGCCGGCAGATGCAGCATCACGCTCACCCGAAGACCCGTCCCCACGTTCGTCGGGCACGCCGTCAAATAGCCGAACTTCGCATTGAACGCGAAATCCAGCGACGCTTCCAACTGGTCGTCCACCGCGTTGATCTGCTCCCACGCCTCCTCCAACTGCAACCCGCTCCGCAGCACCTGGATCCGCAGGTGGTCCTCCTCGTTCACCATGATCGCCAGCGTCTCGTTTTCTCCCACCGCCACCCCGCGGGCGCCCTGCGCGTCCTTGTGCGGCTTGCTGATCAAATGCCGCTCCACCAGCAGCAACCGGTCCACCTCCGGCGCGGATTCCAAATCCACGTACAGCGTCTTCGGCGACAGCCGCGATTCCAATATCGTGTCCCGTATCTTCTGCTCCAACTCCTGCCGCTTGCTCTTCGAGCAGCGCGTCAGGAACGGATACCCCGACACGTTCCGCGCCAGCCGAATCCGCGAGGAAATCACGATCTCGCTCATCGGCCCGCTGCCGCGGAGCCATTCGCCCGCCTGGCTGGTTAGATCGCTCAGTTTCATAAACGCTCAGACTTGTGCTTCGGCATCCCGGATTTGGTCGCGCAACTTCGCCGCCTTCTCGTAATCCTCCGCCTCCACCGCTCGGTTCAGTTCCTTCCGCAGCCGGTTGATGTCCACCAGCCGCTTCACCGGCACGCTCGTCCCGCCCCGGCGCGTCGGAACCTTCCCCACGTGGTGCGTCCCGCCGTCGTGCGCCCGATGCAACAACGGCGACAGGTCCTTGTCGAAAAATTCGTAATCGTGCTCGCAACCCAAGAGCCCCGTCTGCCGAAAATCAGACCACGACATCTGGCACTGCGGACAGCTCCCCGTCTGTTCCTTCGCCATCCCACTGTGCGCCAGCACGAAATTCGTCAAAAGCTCGTTGATCGGCGTATGCGATTTGGGCGCAAACCCCTCCATTTGCGCGGCACACGCTTCGCAGAGATGTTTTTCAATCTTCTTGCCGCCCCGGATTTCCGTCAGGTGTACCGTCGCCTGCCTGTCGCACTTTTCGCACTTCATAACTGATACTTCATCCTATTAGTCGGCTTAGCGCGGGTCAAACATATATCCCACTCGATTTACGACCGATAAACCGCCGAATTCTCCGCCGTCTCCCACACCTCCACCGACACCAGCCTCACCCCCCCCGGCAACTCCAGCTTCGTTGCGATGTCCCCAGCCACGTTCTCCGCCGTCGGATTCACATCGGCAAACGCCCCCAACTCATTCAAATGCCGGCCATCCATCGGCCTGATGATTTTATCGACCAACCGTTCCAATTCATGGAAATCCATCACCACCCCGATGGCATCGAGCTTTTCCGCCGCCGCCGTGACTTTCACCACCCACTCATGCCCATGCAGCGGCTCCACTGACCCATCATACAATCGAAGCTGATGGCTCGCCGAAAACCGCCGCACCGTCGAAATCTCAAACGCCATGCTTGAACAGACTAAACAAAATCCCCGCGATTGCCATCGCCGATCCGAGCCCTTGTCGCCGGCGGGTGCGTGTCACTTGCTGCAAAGAATTTCCCCCTCCCCCTGTACTCAGGGGGAGGGTCGGGGTGGGGGTCGAACTTCGATTTGGGCTTCCCCACGAAACCCCCACCCTGACCCTCCCCCGGAGTACCAGGGGAGGGGAAGAAGAGAGTTGCAGAATGTCTCACGCACCCATCGCCGACCCGAACCTTGTGTCCTCAAAGTTTTTCAAATTCATCAGGCGTCAGGCCCGCCTAGTTGAGAATACTACGGAGTGTGCCTTGCGGCACCTCGGAGGTAGGCCGCGGGACAATGGCCACACGCGTCCCATCGGGAGTAGATTTGAAAAACTTCACGTGGCTGCCGCGCTGGCTGATTTCGACAAATCCGGCCGCTTGGAGACGGCGTCGGACCTCTCGATAAGGCAGGGGCCTAAGGCGCGCCAACTTCCACCTTTATGCTGGAAACTTTCGGAATAATCGTCGCCGTTGGCGGCTCCAGATAAAGTTCCAGCGCCTCCCGAAGATTGGCCAGCGCCTCTTGCTCGGTGTTGCCGTGGCTGGCGACGTCGATCTCGGCGCACTGCGCGATGAACAGGTCGTCTTCCTTCCATACGCGGGCGGTATAAGTTTGGGTCATAAGTCTGGACTCCAACTGTTATTGATCATTATACCATTACAATGCCGACTGCCTACGGGCCCTATTTTGTGACCGGTCGGCGGCGACCGGCCTTTTACTTCCCGTCCCAGTTCCACTCCGCTCGACTGGACGCGCGCCCGGCGTTACACTACGCGAAAATGCTGACGGCGTTCGCCGGCAAACGGCCAAATCGGAAATCTCAACAAGCCCAGGCGTAGGAGGCCATCCATGACATGGCAACTGTTTCGTGCGGCGAATGGGCCGCGGACCGCTGCGGCACTGTGCTTCGGACTGCTGGTTGCCTGCAATAATTTGTCCACAAACGAGAACCAAACCACCCCGCCCCCCGCGACGCTCAGCGGCGCGTCCGTTCCGCCTGCCGCCGCCGCACAGCTTAACCCCATACCTGCCACTGCCCAGTCCATCGCCGCCGGACGCACTCTTTATGCTCAGAACTGCGTCTTCTGTCATGGCGATGCCGGCAAAGGCGACGGACCTGCCGCCGTAAATCTGACCGTGAAACCGACCGACTTGACCAACCCCGCCTTGCGCCAGCAGAGCGACGGCGCCGTGTTCTGGAAGATCAGCGAAGGCCACTCCCCGATGCCGGCCAATCAGAGACTACTTTCGACCGAAGATCGCTGGACGGTAGTCAACTACCTCCGGACCCTGACGCCGCAACTATAGTTCCCTTTGTTGCGATGACGCGCCTCAAATGCAGATTACCGCGAAGGCCGGGAGGCTGCGCCTGCCCGGGCGAAGGTCGCGAAGTTGCGCGAAGGAACTTCAATTCAACTTCGCGCAACTTCGCGTCCTTCGTTGATATCCCGCCATTTCTTGTCTCCACGCCAAGATTTTCCAAGATCACGCAGCTTCGGGGGTGCAACGCTCATTTGCACTCCGGCTCGATTCGATTTCAAATCCATTGGAGAAAGATCTCACGCAGAGGCGCAAAGGCGCAGAGAAGTCAGAGAAGTAAAAGAAAACAAAGGCCTTGACTTCTTTTGCTTCTCTGCGCCTTTGCGCCTCTGCGTGAGATCTTTATTGGGTTGCGGGCGTAGCC
>JBEKEC010000083.1:0-13099 GCA_050014015.1 Tepidisphaeraceae bacterium | reverse complement strand
AGATAGATGGTTTCGGAAACCTCGCGCATGGATTCGTGGACGGGGAGGTTTTTGAGCCGGCTGTAAATGACAAGTCCGAAGAGGAAGCCAAGTCCGCAGATGGCGATTCCCCAGGCGAGGAGCGTATGTCCGCCGATGGAATTGCCGAAGAAGCGGGCCTGGTTGAGGTCGGGCATGCGGAGTCCGGCTTCATTGGCGGAGGCCGCCGCGGGGAGGAACAGGCAGAGCAAAAAAGCGATGGCGATCGCGGTGAGGGATCGAGCGATCAGTGGTTTGGGAAAGTGCATGGTGTGGGACCTTTCAGGGAGTCAGGAAGCTGGAGTTTTGTTACGTACAAACGCCGCCTTCAAGTTAACCGGGGCTGGCGATTTCATGCAACAGGCCGGGGCTACAAAGTGGCATTCACGACGGCCTGAGCATCGCCAATCAATTTTTCGGCTTTTAGGCGGTCGGGAGCTTCAGCAATAATGCGCATGATGGGTTCGGTGTTGCTGGGGCGAGCGTGGAGCCAGGCGAGGGGGAAATCGACGCGGATACCATCCTGGGTGTCGATTTTCTCGGACGCATAGTGGGATTTGAGGGCCTCGACGGCGCGTTGGGCGTCTTCACGGCGGCAGGGGAATTTGGTTTTGACGATCTGGTAGCGAGGGATCTGAGCGACGAGTTGGCTGATGGAGAGGTTGGAGGCGGCCATGAGCTGAAGGACGTAGGCGATGGCGACAAGGCTGTCGCGGCCGGGAACGATGCGGGGGTCGATGACGCCGCCGTTGCCTTCGCCGCCGATGACCGCGCCGTTGGCGAGCATGGCCTGAACGACGTTGGTTTCGCCGACGGGAGTGCGGAGGACGCGGCTGTTGTGTGCGGCGGCGACGTCGTCGAGCATTCGGCTGGAGGAGAGGTTGGTGACGGCAAGGCCGGGGCGGCGGGAGAGAATCCATTTGGCACAAAGAGCGAGGGAATATTCCTCGCCGACGTAAGCGCCGTTTTCATCGACGACGGCGAGGCGGTCGGCATCGGGGTCCTGAGCGAAGCCGACGGCGGCGTGGTGGCGGCGAACCTCGTCGGACAGGGAAATCAGATTCTTCTCGGTCGGTTCGGGGTCGTGCGGGAATCGGCCGTCGGGGGTGGAATTCAAATGAACGAGTTGGCAGCCGAGTTTGCCGAGGAGCGTGGCGGCGGAGACGCAACCGGCGCCGTTGACGCTGTCGAGGACGACTTTGTAACGACGGGATGAGATGCCGAGGACGTCAACGTGGTCAAGGACGCGTTTGACGTGCAGGGCGTGGGTCTGGGCGTCGCGGCGAAGGGGGAGAAGATTTTCGACGAGGGCGTAATGGGCGTGATTGCCGTGGTAAAGATCGGCGATGGCCTGAGCGTCGGCGGGAGGAGGGGCGACGGCGTCACGGTTGAGGAATTTCAGGCCGTTCCATTCGATGGGATTGTGGGAAGCGGTGGCGATGACGCCGGCGTCGGCGCCGAGGTGTCGAACCATCATGGCGACGCCGGGGGTGGAGACGACGTCGAGGTCGATAACTTCCAGGCCGCTGGCGAGGAGCGCGGAGACGGCAGCGTCACGGACCCAGGTTCCGCTTGGCCGGGTGTCGCGGCCAAAGACGACCTTAACGCGGGCGGCGTCGGGTGGCTGGCGGGCCTTGAGGAATGCGGCGAAGGCGGCGGCCATGCGGGAAACGACGAGAGGAGTCAGCGATCCGCCGATGGTGCCGCGCATCCCGGAGATGCCTATCATTAGGTCCGATGGCATTGCCGGCGCATTATGGATTTGCCGGCATGTATGGCAAGGGATATATTGGAAAACTCGAAATTCGAAATTCGAAATTCGAATCAAATTCGAAATTCGAATGACCGAAACGACCTTTGTTTCGAGTTTTGAATTTCGAATTTGATTCGTCATTCGTATTTCGAGTTTCGAATTTTTTACGCCATGGATCGCAACGACCTGAATAAACGCCTGCCGACCGTCGTGGATGCGCTGGTGAAGAGCATCGTGGCCGAGCCGCGCATGCAACACCTGAACCGGGTGTTCCTGCCGAGCCGCGATGAGATCGTGCAGGCGATTGAATTGCTGCGGCAGATCATCTATCCGGGTTACTATGGGCAGCAGGGACTGACGAGCCAGAACGTGAGCGATCGGATGGGGGAATTGCTGATCGAGGTGACGGATCTTCTATATGAGCAGGTTCGGTGCTGCCTGCGATATAAGCGGCAACTGCCCGGATCGGACGGGGACGCCGATAAATGCGAGGAATGCGATCGGGAAGCGGTGCGGATAGTGGCGGTTTTTTTCGATCGGCTGCCGGCGGTGCGGGAAATGCTGGCGGAAGACGTGCAGGCGGCGTTCGACGGGGATCCGGCGGCGCAAAGCACGGATGAGACGATATTCTGCTATCCGGGCTTGCTGGCGATCACGGTGCAGCGGGTGGCGCACGAGTTTCACAAGCTGGAGGTGCCGCTGTTGCCGCGCATTATGACGGAGTATGCGCATGGGCTGACGGGGATCGACATTCATCCGGGCGCGAAACTCGGGCGGAAATTTTTCATCGATCACGGGACGGGCGTGGTGATCGGGGAGACGACGGAGATCGGAGATAACGTGAAGATTTATCAGGGCGTGACGCTGGGAGCGCTGGCGCCGGCGTTCGGGCAACTGCTGCGCGGGCAGAAGCGGCATCCGACGATCCATGACAACGTGACGATTTATTCCGGGGCGACGATCCTCGGCGGGGAAACGGTCATCGGAGAGGGATGCACGATCGGAGGCAACGTGTTCATCACGGCCAGCGTGCCGAAATTCAACCAGGTGAGCGCGGATCCACCGAAGCTGAAGTACCGGGATCGAAGGTCGCGGAGCAAGGGGGATTTTGTGTTGGATTTTCAGATTTGAAGGTGGGGAGGTTCCGCGGAGCCCGGCGGAGCAAGCTCCGCCGGCTTTGGTGGGGGAGTTGTTGTGCGGGTGCGGCGGGTGCGGATCAAGGGGGATTTCGTGTTGGATTTTCAGATTTGAAGGTGGCGGCGTAAAGCTGTGGGAGAATGGTCGAAAAGGCAGGTGCGCCGACGAATGACCAGCGATGCCAGTGCATCGGCAGTACGGATTGCCAAAGGAGCGATGACGATGATGAAGGTGGCAATGTTGAAGAAGGCGGCGGTGGCGTTGGCGGTGCTGGTGGCGTTCGAGGGTGGAGTGATTGCAGAGCGGGGAGAGGAATCGACGACGGAGCCAGGCTCCGGGTTGGTGAAGTCGTACACGGGGACGCTGAAGGATGGGGTGTCGGTGGAAGTGATGGGGCTGGTTCAGGGACACGTGATTCAAACGTGGTGGTTGCCGGATGGAACGCCGGATCAACACCCGATTCTGGCGAAGTCGCGATGGGAGAGGGACAGGAATGTGGGTGAGGCGGTGGAAATGGATCAGAATGATGCAATTGAAAGAGCGGGAATGGAAAAGAGCGGGAGGGCCGCGGAGGCAAAGTACAAGGGCGTGGGCCTGGTCGTGAGGTTCGGTTTGCAAACGCGGGATGGAACGGAGGCAAGCGAGCTGACGGATCGGTGGTACGTGACTGCGCTGGATTCGCAGGGAAAGGTGATCGATGGGGTTTACGTTCTTTATGGGATGGGCGTCGAGAACGCGACCGGAGTAATGAATCCGCGTTTTAATTTTGCGACCGGGCCGTGGTTGCCGACGGGGGTTCGAGCGGCGGCGGAGGAGTTGGGCGTAAGAAAGGGCGAAGTATATTTATCGAAAGCGGAACCATTGCGCGGGGGAACTTATGTGGGGCTGCGCGGGCCGAAGGCGCGCTGGGACCAGGTTTTGGGCGAGGGGTATAAACGTTTATGTGGGCGTGACGGCAATGGGGACGTTCTTGTGGCGATTCCGTTTCAACCGGGGATGCGGGGGAGGTCGTATGAACAAGGATTCCATTTCGTTGACGTCAAGCCTGGGGAATTGAAGGAGTTCTGGGTCGAAAGGCGCACGGCGAACGAGTGGATTGAATTTCGGAACGTCGCGGCCCAGCCAGGCGTGAAGAGGGATGTGCAGATTGTGACGAGCGATTCGGAACTGAAACAGTGACATCTATCAAGACAGAAAATGGGGTGGTGAGTTCGCCAGATCGGCGCCGATCCGTCGAAGCTGAAGTGCTGGGACCGGCGGGCGCGGATCAAGGGGGATTTTGTGTTGGATTTTCAGATTTGAAGGTGGGGGGGGTTGGCGGAGCCCGGCGGAGCAAGCTCCGCCGGCTTTGGTGGGGGAGATATTGTTGTGCGGGGGCGGCGCGTGGTGCGGGGACAACGGGGTGGTGTTGATTTTGGGAAACAGGCCGGATTGTTGGCATCGGACAGGACTAAAATGGGGCTGGTTGCGCGTGTAATGGCGGATGGCACTGGATTTGAAATGGCAAGGGCATGCGTTGGGTTGGGTTCATCGTGATTGTGGCAATGGCGCTGGTGGGATGTGCGTCGCAGCCAGGGGGCGTTGCTCCGGTGCAACAGGGCAGATCGTATTCACCTGCGTCGGCGGCGGCGCTGGCGTTTGATCCACCGGTGTTGGCGGGGATGCCACGGTTGGACCTGTCGCGGGATGGGCGGGGGCCGGCGGCGTTCGCGGGATTTGAGGACGGGACAACCACCTATTATTTCCTGCAGACGAACGACTGGTATTCAGATTTCGGCGGGGGATGGGGCGGACGGGGTGGAAACGGCGACGATTATCAACGCCAGGCTGTTAGCCAAACGTTTGGAATTTCCTACCGGTAGTGGGTCAATTTGGGATTTTCGAAGGCCAAAAGAACCCACGGATAGCTATCCGTCGGCTTTCGGGAGTGAGGTTGACCCAGGACCTTCCTGCCACTTAGTAAGCGGTTGCGGTTCAAAATGGGGTGTTACAAGCCGCTTTTCTTCTTGCATTAAGGCTTCCGAGAGGCGATATTAGTTTAAGTCTGTTTCCCATCGTGCGTTAACTTCAACTCGAGGGAGCCATGGCTACCATAACGAAAAAGGAATTGATAGACCGGATCGCTGATCAGGCAGCGCAGCGCCGTGTTCAGGTAAAACGGGTTGTCCAACAGTTCCTAGACGAGATCGTGAACGAGCTGGGCAAAGGCAACCGGCTGGAATTTCGAGACTTCGGTGTTTTTGAGACCAAGGTCCGGAAAGCGCGAAAGGCCCAGAATCCCAAGACCCTGGAGCCGGTGGAGGTTCCGGAGAAGCAAACGGTGAAATTCAAGGTGGGTCGGCTGATGAAGCAGAAGCTGGCGAAAATGACGGGTACGGCGATGAATGATGGGGCTGGTGACGTCGCCGATACTGCTGACCCCGGCGAGGACGATGGCGAGGAATAGTCCGGCGGCTGGTTCGATGGCGGATTGGTTCGACGCAGTTGTGGAGAAAGAGCTGTCGCAGTTGGCGGAGTCGGGGCTGCTTCGGCGTCGTCCGGTGGTTCGGCCGATCGATGCGGTTCATGTCGAGATCGACGGGCGGGTTTGCGTCAATTTCTGCTCGAATAATTATCTGGGACTGACGCATCATCCGCGCGTTGTGGCAGGTTTGCGAGCCGGCGCGGAGAAATTCGGCGCCGGGGCGGGGGCGTCGGGATTGATCAGCGGATTCTCACCGCAACACGCGGCAACGGAAGCGGCGATCGCGCTGTGGAAATCAACGGAGGCGGCGGTGCTGCTTCCCAGCGGGTATCAGGCGAACCTGGCGGCGGTGCAGACGCTGGCGGCGCTGGGGAGATCGCGCGAGGGGAGACCGCGCGGGGGCGGGGCTCGATTCCTCATCGACAAGCTGGCTCACGCATCGCTGCTGGATGCGGTGCGCGGATGTGATGCGCCTTGGCGAGTGTTTCCCCACAACAACATGGGCAAGCTCGGGCGATTGCTGGAACAGGCGGATGAGGAACAAATTCAGGTGGTGGTGACGGAATCGATTTTCAGCATGGACGGGGACGAGGCGGACTTGGCGGGGCTGGATCAATTGAAACGAGGGCGGCCGTTCGTGTTGCTTTTGGATGAGGCGCACGCGAGCGGAGTTTATGGCCGGGCCGGCGCGGGATTGGCGGCGGAGCGTGGGCTTGGGGAAATGGCGGACGTATCCGTGGTGACGTTTTCCAAAGCGGCGGGATGCGTTGGGGGCGCGATTTGCGGCAAGGGAAATTTCTGCCGGGCGGTTTTGAATTTCGGACGAGCGTACGTTTACTCCACGAGCATTCCGGCGGCGATGGCGGCGAGCATCGAGGCGGCGATCGGGGTGATGCGCGATGAGCCGGGACGACAAGATCGGGTGAGGGAACTGTCGCGGAGGTTTCGCGCGGGGCTGCGGGGAAAGGGCCGGGAGGTGGCGGAGGGGGATTCGCCCATCGTGCCGATTATCGTGGGTTCGGAATCGGCGGCGATGGAGATGTCGGAACGGTTATTGGACAGGCAACTGCTGGTGGGTGCGGTTCGGCCACCGACGGTTGCGCGCGGGACGAGCCGGCTGCGGGTGACGCTGAGTTGTGAACACAGGGAAGAGGAAATCGCGAGGCTGGGGGATGCGTTGGTAGTGGGTCAATTTGAATGTTGAAGCGATTTGGCATCCCCAGGGAGCAAGCTCCCAGGGCTTTGGATTGCGAAAGCAACCCACGGTTGGCGATGTAATTTTCAGGACAATGGCTGCTGATTTCCGGGGCGGTTTGGGGGCACGGAGCGCAGAATTGTGGAGCCATCGGCGGAGGAGAGGGTGTCTACGACGCGGCGGACGGTTCGTCCAGCGAGATCGGAGGGGGGATCCTCAACGGGCAATTCTTTGAGCAGATTGAGGATATGTCTAACTTCTTGGACGCGCTGAGGTTGTACATCGACGAATTTCACAAAGACTCCGCTGTCAGAAGGGTTAGCGGCTTGGCGGTCGAGGAGCAAATCAACGGCTTGGCCGTCCTGGAGGTTGAGTTTTTTCTTCTGCATAAACATCCCCTCGTTTTCGGGGGTGGCCGAAGAACCGCCTGACCGCATTTTTCGTCCGTGTTGGCCGCACGGGCGTAAGTCCATGAGCCGAAAATATATATGAACTGCGACCAGCGGGACAACAAGTTTTTGCATCACGCCATAGCGATATGGCTCAGCAACTCAACAGCGATGCCTTCTCTTGTACCTACGAATCAAAAGTTCCCTGGTTCAGCAATCGCCAGCGATCGGCGAAAAAAGCGACCGCCGCGTGCAACCTAGATTTTACCGTCCCCAGGGGAATTGCAAGTATTTCCCCGATTTGTTTGTATGAGAATTGATGGAAATAAGATAGCAGGAGGATCTCGCGGAGGTTAGCGGGCATCTCCATGACGGTTTTTTGGACCAATTCCTGGAGTTCGCGGCGTTCCATGGGGGCGCTGGGTCCGGGGGCGGCACCTTTCATGAGGTCGATGAATTCGCCGCTGTCGTCATTGCTGGGATTAATGGCAGCCTGAAGTTGGTTGGCGGGTCGCCGCGCCTGCGACCGCAAATAATCGCGCGCTTTGTTGGCGGCGATGGTAAAGAGCCAGGGGCGGAAGCGGCGTTGAGGATCGAACTGATTGGCGCTTTGATGGACCTGGAGAAAAGATTCCTGAAAGAGATCTTCGGCGGCGGCGCGGTCGCCGACGAAGCGAATGAGAAAATGAAACAGTTCGCGCTGATAGCGTTCGACGATTCGAGAGAAGCTGGCGCGATCGCCGTGGCGATAAGCAGCCAGAAGCATTTCATCGGTTTGCGTAGAGGAGTTGGCCGCCTGGGACACGGTGGATGAAGCCGTGCTCGGAGACTTATCCGGGAAAATCCTGACGGCGGATTTTTCCGGGATTGGTCCGGCGTATTTTTGCAGCGGGCTGCTCACGCTCTGATCGAGGCTTTGCATGCGGGCCTCCTTCTTAGTCCACCGATCATTGCTCATTCGCTTCCACACTACATAATATGCACCACGCGATGCTTATTTCCGAAAGGCGACATTTTTTTTCGTTTTCTCCGGAGGAGATGGAGCGCCTACTGAATGGGTGGGGATGGGCAAAGTATAGAGGCCGTCAGATTCGTCAGTGGATTTACCACAAGTTGAGAGCGGATCCCGGCGAAATTTCCAACCTGCCGAAAGCCGATAGAAAAACGCTTACTGAAGGGATGGATTTTCAACTTGGCCAGGTGACGCGGCAACAGAAAAGTGAGGATGGAACGTGGAAGATACTGACGGATTGGGGCGGGGGAGCGATGGCGGAATCGGTGGTAATTCCGGATGGAATCCGGCGGACTGCGTGCATTAGTTCACAAGTGGGATGCCCGGTAGGCTGCAAATTTTGCGCAAGCGGATTAAATGGATTGAAGCAAAATCTTGGGGCGGAGCGGATTGTAGAGCAGGTTTTTCTAATGAACAGACTTCTGGCCCAAAAGCAGGAGCGCATCACGAACGTGGTGTTCATGGGGATGGGAGAGCCGCTGGCCAACTATGGCAACGTGATGCGTGCGGTGCGAATCATGCATCATCCGGAATGTTTCAACATCGGGGCGAGAAAGATCACGATCTCGACGGTGGGAATGCCGGCGCGAATGCGCGAGCTTGCGCGGGAGGAGTTACCGCTGAACCTGGCGATCTCGCTGCACGCGCCGACGGAGGAGCTCCGGCGGGAGCTGATTCCGTGGGCGGAGCATTTTGCGCTGGCGGACATCCTGGACGCGGCCCGGTATTATTTCGAGCAGACGGGGCGCGAGGTGACGCTGGAATATATTCTGCTGCACGGGGTGAACGACAGGCCGGAACAGGCGAGGCAACTGGCGGGAATCTGCAAGACGCTGAGGGCGAACGTGAACCTGATCAGGTACAACGAGGTGGAGGGGTTGGCGTTCGAGCGGCCGAAGGCCCAGGACGTCGTGCGGTTTCAGACGATCCTGAGAAACGGCGGGGTCAACGCGCACGTGCGGAAGAGCAGGGGGAGGGATATTGACGCGGCGTGCGGACAGCTTAGGCGGAAAGCGGAGGATGAAAATTCGAAACTCGAAATTCGAAATTCGAATCAAATTCGAAATTCGAAGGGTTTCACGCTGATCGAGTTTTTGGTGGCGATCGGGATCATCGCGATCCTGGCGGCGATCATAATTCCGTATACGGAGATGGCGCGGGAGGATTCGAGGCGGACGGATTGCGCGGCGCATCTGTGGCGGATCGGGGTGGCGCTGAAGGAATACGGCAAAGCGAACGAATCGAGTTTTCAACCATTGCCCGAGTCGCCGTACGATTCGGCGCATAAGCCGATGGGATACGTGGCGTTTACGGGTCCGGACGGCGGGGTGAAGGGGAACGACATCACGGCATCGCTGTGGCTGCTGGTGCGCGGGGGATACATCAAGGACCTTTCGGTGTTCGTATGTCCCAGCACTTCAGACCAGGCGGATACGATGACGGATGGGCTGGGGATGGCGGTGGCGGCGTCGAAGCGGTGGAACTTCCGTTCGGCGCGAAATCTGAGTTATTCGTACGATTCACCGTTTACGGATGCGTACAACCTGACGTTCAGCGGCGACCGGCTGCAAGAGGAATGCGCGGTGATGGCGGACAAGAATCCGGGGTATGACAGTGACGGGGACCGGGTGTTGGGGCCGGCGCGGGATGCGCCGCCGTTTGAGCTGGCGAAGGGGAATTCGCGCAACCACCATCAGGCGGGGCAGAACGTGCTGCATCCGTCCGGGGACGTGTCATTTGAGACGACGCCGTATTGCGGGCTGGGCAACGACAATATTTATACGGCGATAGCGCCGCATCGTCTGACCGCGGCGCGCCCGGTGGACGGGCCGGGATATATCGGGAGGGACGTTGGGCCGGCGTATAATTACGATAGCTACCTGGTGCCGACGGCTCGGGACGCGTGGGGGCAATGAGGAGGATTGCCGATTGCCGATTTCCAATTGCCGATTGAAAGAAGGGGCAATTGCGATAAGGCGATCCTGCCCATTAATCGGCAATCGGCAATTGGAAATCGGCAATCGGCAATTCTCAGTTTTAACTGCCATAAGCGAGCGACACACCGGGGCGGTCAGAATGTCGGGGTGATTCTTGACACTTAAATTACCGGCGGTTACGGTTCAATCTCTGGCCAGAATCTCGCCGGAGAATCCTGAGCATGATTCGACGTTTTGGAATAAGTTTAGTCGCCGTAATGGGGCTGGTGTCTTTGCGGGTGTGGGGCGACGTGGCGCCGGTGCCGCCCGATCCGGGGATTTCCGCCCAAGCCAAAACGGAACTGAACAACATGGAGCCTTATACCGCCGAGATCGCGCAAAAGATCAGCGAGGAGGTGAACAAGCTGGTTCAGAACCCGACGGATCCGGGGACGGTTGCGATGGTTCGGCAATGGCTGATAACGGAGGACCCACGGACGGCCACGGCACGCTATCAGGAAACATATTCCCAGACGCTGAATCAGACGTTTGTGAGCGTGCTGTCGCAGGGGGACCCGCCTGTCAATACAAAGATCAACATCGGGCTGGTAATCAAGGACTTAAACGCCCCGAAGATGAATTTGACGCCGACGGCGGAGAAGCTGTTGGCGGACAAATGCCAGGGGGTGGTATTGGTGGGGGAGGAGGCGGCGTGGGCAATTCTGCGGGTGTCGCTTCAGAATCCCAATTTCGCGGCGGCGACGAGGGACAAACTTCTGGCGGCGATCGTCGCAAGCGTGGGCGCCAATTCGGATGGCCCGCTGGCGGGGCCCATCGCCGATCAAGCGTATCGCGCCATCAATCCGACACAGTGGGGGGGCACGATGCCGGAAGGCGATAACCTATCGGCGCTCATCATCAGCAATATGCGCCTGCAACAATTGAGGATCGAGGTTTACATAACCACGGGCGTTCCGGCCAATCCGGACGCGGACACCTATGCGTCGAGTCTGCTGCTAGCCAAGGCGGGTTGGCCCGCGATGAGCGGCGATCAGCAGCTTCAGGCGGTCCAGTACGCGGTGAATCTGGTCTCGCTTATGGGACAACGAGCGGCGGTGCCGGGTCAGGCGCCCAACCAGGAGTTGATTGACGCATTGAAGGCGGAAGGGACTTGGTTGAGTTACTTTGCAATAATGATACAGGATACTGCGCTGCAAGGGGTTTGCGATCAGGTTAGCAAGCTGAGCGCAGGCTTGCCGGCGGCTACGATCAAAGCTACGTGCGACGCGGTGCCTCCGCAGGCGAAACTGACGTTCACTGATTTGAAGGATCCACCGCTTATTACGTCTGGTCCCAGCTCGGCGCCGACGAGCGAACCGTCACAATGATGCGGCTACTGACGATCCCGGTGATTCTGGCCGGGCTGGCGGCGGGGGCGGTGTATTGGTCGAACGACGCGGGGGGAGGGCGGGCGGATTTCGCATTCGTCAATCGCGGGGACAATAAGTGCCTCGATCCCAACGGCATGAGCTGGATGCAGGACATCCGCGTGGCGTACGCGCTGTGGGAGGGGTTGTATGCTCTGGACCCGGTGACGCTGAGACCCGTGCTGGGGTGCGCGGATCGGGCGACGATGGATTCGACGCGGACGGTCTGGACGATTCATATCAGGCCGGAAGCGCGGTGGTCGAACGGCGACCGCGTCACGGCGGGGGATTTTCTGTTTGAATGGCGACGATTTTTGGAAACGCCGGGGGAATACACCTATCTGCACTATTACGTGCGGGGCGCCAAACAATACTCGTCGGAGTTTGCGGATTACGTGGCGGCCAGGGAGAAGGGGGATACCACGCGGCCGGCGCCCGATTTTTCGATCGTCGGCGAAAAGGCGCTGGACGATCACACGCTGGTGGTGACGCTGTGCGACCCGGTGCCATTTTTTCCGGCGCTGCTGGCGTTTCCGCCGTTCTTCCCGATGCACGAACCTTCTATGCGGCCGTTCAGGGAAAGCGACGGTTTGCACTACCGGCTGGATTTCACGCGTCCGCCGAATCTGGTGAGCAACGGCCCGTATCGGATGGAGCAATGGAGCTTCAAACGGCGATTGCGGATGGTGGCGTCGGATTACTATTGGAATCGCGCCAACGTGAAGAGCCGGGTGGTGGACCAGATTTATGCGGATGACGGGGTGGCGGCGTACCGGACGTACGACCGGGGTGAGGCGGATTGGCTGTCGGACGTGGATCCGAACCTTGCGGCGCAGATTCTGGCCAAAGGAGGCCGGAAGGACCTGCACGTTTTCCCGGCGTTCGGGACGTATTTTTACTCGCTGAATTGCCTGGCGAACCTTCCGGACGGCCGGAAGAATCCGCTGGCGGACGTGCGTGTACGGCGGGCGCTGGCGATGTCGATCGACCGCGATCCGATCGTGCGGAACGTGGGGAGATTGGGCCAGCCGCCGTCACGGACGTACGTTCCGCCGAACGTGTTCGAGGGGTATTCATCGCCGCCGGGATTGGCGTACGATCCCGAGCAGGCGCGAAAGCTGCTTGCCGAGGCCGGGTATCCCAACGGCCAGGGGTTTCCCAATCTGACGATCCTGTACAGCAGCGAAGGGATTCACGCGGACATCGCGCAGATCGTGCGTCGGCAATGGCTCAATAACCTGGGAATCGACATGCGTCTTGAGGGCGTGGAAGTGAGAATCTTCGGGGTGAAGCTGCATACGCAGCAATACGAGGTGGCGCGGGCGGGTTGGTATGGCGATTATCACGATCCGACGACGTTCACGGACAAATACAAAACCGACAGCGACGACAATGATGCCAAGTGGAGCAACGCCGAGTACGACCGGCTGTGCGCCGAGGCGCAAAGGGAAACCGACGAGGGCCGCCGGCTGCGGCTGCTTTCGCGGGCGGAGAATATTTTGCTGAACGAAGCTCCGATCATTCCGCTTTTTACGTACGTGAACGCGTATTTGTTTCGGCCGAACGTGAAGGGGATTCCGCTGGCGGCGAATGCGATGTTGATGTTCAATTCGGTGGAGGTTAGGCGCTGATGAACACGCTCGAACTTGTCGGGCTTATCTATAAAGATTACCGCGAAGCGGCTGTGTCTAATTTCAAGTGGTTTGGAGTTGACATTTTGGACTCCATGTAAGGCCGTCGCGGGCCATGGCGTTGAGAATGGTCAACAATTTTCGCATGCAGGCGGTA
>JBEKEC010000082.1:0-13293 GCA_050014015.1 Tepidisphaeraceae bacterium | reverse complement strand
CCATTGAAGCGCATCATCGGCCTCCCGTCACCGACCGCATCGCCATCGCTACCGCGGCTGCGCAGCCGCGGACCCATTGAAGCCCTTCACCGCGAATCCCCGTTGAATCCAGTTGATCGCCGCTACCGCGGCTGCGCAGCCGCGGACCCATTGAAGCCATTGCGTGCGGCAACGCCGCGCCTTTTCCGAAATCGCTACCGCGGCTGCGCAGCCGCGGACCCATTGAAGCTCGCCTACTTCGATTCCCTCGACCAAAAGGCGCAGCCGCGGACCCATTGAAGCATCGGGCGTTTGCTCAACATCGGCCACTTTCAATTTTCTGTGGAGCTATTTAGGCGTTCTTGTACACTTGCTGGCAGGTCTTGGGCTTGGAAGGCCCGCCAAGGAACCAAGTTGTGATTCGGCGCATTGAGTTGGTCAATTTCATGTCGCACGCCCACACGGTTATCGAACCGGCGGACGGTCTGACCGTGCTGGTAGGACCTAATAACTGCGGGAAAAGCGCTGTTGTGGCAGCGCTTCAGATTCTCTGTCACAACGACAACTCGACCTACGTCACTCGCCACAATGAAAAGGAATGCTCAGTAACCGTTGAGACCGACGACGGGCACATCGTCGAGTGGTGCCGCAAAAACAACTCTCCGCGGTATACCGTCGATGGGCAGTTGTTCGACCGACTCGGCCGCGGTTCGCTTCCAGACGGCCTTCACGATGTGCTTCGTCTGCCGAAGGTCACGGCTGAAGGCAACCAAGAGTTCGACGTTCACTTCGGCGAGCAAAAGTCGCCAGTTTTCCTATTGGACAAGCCCGGCTCGCAGGCGGCCCAGTTCTTCGCGTCTTCATCCGACGCAGCAAGCTTGGTTGAAATGCAGAAGCGGCACCAACAGAAGATGGTGGACGCTCGCCGAGAACGCATACAATTGGAGGCCCGCGCGGAAAAGCTGGCAACCGACCTCGCGGTTCTTGCGGCGACGGATCAGATCGAGATCGGTGTTGGGCAAGTAGAGTCCCAACACGAGGAACTTGGGCGGTTGGCTTCAAGTATTGAACAACTCACGCAGGATGTCCGGACACTAGACCAGGTGATCGCATTGAGCAACCGTTACCGATCCGAGGCGACCGCCTTGGAAACCTTGACGTTGCCGCCGATGTTCACAAGTCCCCAGCCATTAGAAGATGTCATCGGGGCGCTGGCGCAAACGCAATTGGACGTGAAGTGGCAGTCCGCTCGCGCGGCTTCTCTTGCGGCACTACAACAATGCCCTGATACCACGGACGACCGACCACTCGGGGAACTCATCCGCAACCTAAACTCTGCTCGGAATATCTCCCTTCGCCTGGATGGGGAGTGCATCGCCACACGCGAACTCGTCCCACCCCCAATGATGATCGAGGTTGAGACCCTACGAATGACTGTGACAGAGATTGGATCGCTCGGTCGTGACATTGCCACGTCGGAGCTACAGCTATCAGCCTTGGAGGCGTTGCCGATTGCTCCTGAATTGAACGACGAGGTTTCTCTGACCAAGGAATTACAAGCCCTCACGCGAGCGGTGGCAGACCTGCGGCGCACCGAGACTATTCACGATCATTTAATTACCTTTACCCCTGCGCCGGAAATGGTGGACACCCGCGACATCGAGGGCACAATCCACAATCTCGCCGGCGCCGCAGCGGCCGTTGCCTCGCGTATCCAAGAATTGGAACAGGCAGAGCAAGCGCTTCGGGAAGGTGAACGTCTGCTGCGGAATTGGGCCGAGCAGCAACAACTTTGCCCCACGTGCGGCAGCCCGCTCGATCCCAATCAGGTCGTCATCCATGCCGGGTCGTGCGCCGGAGGGCATCCCCATGTCTGACGCTATTGCCTATACCGGCCTGTTTGTCATCGGTGATCCCCACCTTGAGGGACGGACTCCTGGTTTTCGCAAGGACGATTATCCGCACGTCATTCTCGACAAACTTGAATGGGGACTGCTGTACGCCCAAACCCATCGACTTCTTCCCGCGATCCTCGGCGACCTTTTTGACAAGCCACGAGATAATCCGACTTGGATGCTGGGACGACTAATCGACCTCCTGGCCGGCACCGAGTGCATCGGCCTCTATGGCAATCACGACTGCGCCGACCCGGAACTCTGCGATAATGATTCACTTTCACTGCTTGTGAAGGCCGGGCGCATTCGGCTGCTTGACGGCCAGCCTTGGCGCGGGACGATGAACGGACGAGCTGTCTTCGTGGGCGGTTCCTCGTATCGGCAGCAGTTTCCTGATCGAGTTGAGGAGCCGAACGGAGTCGACGGTAGGGCCCCGCTCGTGTTCTGGCTTGCGCATCACGACATCATCGTGCCCGGATATGAGGAGCAGGGCCGGATACAGCCACGCGAGATCGTTGGGATTGATCTCGTGATTAACGGACACATCCACCGCCATTTGCAGGATGTTCAAACGGGCAGGACACTTTGGATGACGCCCGGAAATATCAGCCGGCGGTCGCGGAGCGACGCTACGAAGGACCATATCCCGTCTGTCCTTCGCATTGATGTCACGAATGGGGGTTATACGCGGCAGTTTGTTGAGGTGCCACACCGTCCGTTCGATGAGGTATTCCACTCGATTCTTGTAGACATGGCGACGGACGGGCCAGCGTCCAAGTTTGTTGCTGGTCTCGCCGAGTTACAGGGTCGTCGCACTGAAAGTGGTGCCGGTTTGGTTGCCTTTCTCGAAAAAAACTTAAGCCAATTTGAGCAGCCCATCGCTGCTGAAATCATGGCTCTTGCGCAGGAGGTTACTGACAATGGCTAAAACGGACGCCAGAACGCCCCCCAACGCCGGGCAGCAGACTATCGAACAGCTTCAGCAGCGGTACCATGAACTCAACAGGAAGAAAATCCAAGCCGAAACCCAGCGCGATAGCGCTACGACTCGACTGGACGAACTCAAGGCCCAGGCTCGGGAGAAATATGGCACTGATGACGTTGCTAAGCTCCAAGAAAAGCTGGCCGGAATCATCAATGAGAACGCTCGGAAGAGAGCCAAATACCAGGAGGACCTTGACAAGATCGAGAAGGGCCTGGCTGAAGTCGAAGGCAAGTTTTCTGAAGCCGCTTCCGGCGCAGGTGACGGAGGACAACCCCGGAAATGACTCCCACACCCGTACAAGAACGCGCAAACTTCAGCGTCACCACGCAACCATTGAAGTCGCCGACCGCGGTACGGCAGCGGTTGGAGAGGTTGATGGGAAGGCGCCAAGAGCGTGAACACCAGGCTGCGGAAGTTCGGGGCCGTCTTGAAGAACTATCGGGCTACCTTGCGACCGCCGACAAGGTCACGGATGCGCTTGAACTTCTGAGCCAGCGCTTGTTCAAAGAGTTACTCGGTATTGTCGAGGAGAAGATCACCATCGCGCTCCAAGAGATTCTCGAACAGCCGATCCGGCTTCGCGCGGATGCAGATTTCAAGCGAGGCACCGCTACCGTGGAGTTTTGGATCGATCATGAGGGTTATCGGGAAGACGTTTACCGCGGCCAAGGTGGTTCCGTCGCCAACATTCTCAGCGTGGGCCTGCGCTTGTTCGCACTCACAACCCTCGATCCAATTCAGCACCGAAGGTTTATGGTCCTCGACGAGCAAGATTGCTGGCTTCGACCTGATCTTGTCCCGAAGCTCGTTAAAATCGTGCAGGAAGCGGGCCGTGCGTTGGGATTACAGGTCATCATGATCAGCCATCATGACCTCGCCGTATTCGAACAGTTCGCCGACAAAATATACCGGCTTGTTCCATTGTTGGGAGGCGTCGTTGAAGTTAGCCAGGTCCAGAAGCCGGTCAATAACGATGACGCATTGGTTTGAATCAGCTTAGAATGAAGAACGTGTATGCTCGGACAGTTAGCATCTATTAAACATAATAAACATTGTGCGTTTCGTACCACGAACCGCGTAATCCCTGATTCAAGACGATTATTTACTCTCAGACTTGAACGCCACGACCACTCCAGACATGCTGGCAAAATCTTCGGTAACGTCGATAATCGCATTCCCCCCGATGGAAGCAGCCTGTTGCTTCAGCGCAGCGTTCATGTCATCTGGAGAACGGGCGATCGAAAGGTTGTTGTATTTGTCAACGCTCACCCGCCCGATCTCCTCGTATGGAACATTCGGTTTTTCGGACAGGTAAATCTTAACCGATGACGGGTCAGTCGGCGCCAGTTTCGGCCCGGTGGACATCACCCGTTCCGTCGCGCATCCAGCCAAAAGACCGGCCATGACGATCGAAATAATGTGGCGAATCGTAATTCTCATCGTAACCCTCGTTAGAATCTGACCCCCTATCGTTTCGTAGATCGGGATAGTCCCTTCACGTTTATCTCCCACGGACACACTCCTTTCGACGCCGCAGAAGTCCGAGGCCACAGAGGCCGACGAGGGAGAGCGAGGCGGGCTCGGGGACCACGCCGGTGAAGGTCGCTTCGAAAACGGTGCCGTCATCGACCAGGGCATAAGTGAACCCCGGCTCTTCCGGCATCCCGGCCCAGCCTGAATCGAAGGTGATGCCCCCGCTGGCGATCAAGAGGTCGAATGTCTCGCCAACCGTGGGGT
Source organism: Tepidisphaeraceae bacterium (assembly GCA_050014015.1). Lineage (GTDB taxonomy): Bacteria > Planctomycetota > Phycisphaerae > Tepidisphaerales > Tepidisphaeraceae > PALSA-1353. The sequence goes on along the minus strand of JBEKEC010000082.1, from coordinate 8,697 downwards.
AAAAGCCGTTGATATAGTCCGTTTGAATGGTGCCGGAGAGATCGACCGTGCCATTCACGGTGAGTTGGCTGTATCCGTAGATCGGATCGGGACCGCCGAGGTCAAAGAGCGTTTCGCCGGTGGAGGTCTGCGTGTAACTTCCATTAACGGTCAGGTCGCCAACAACCGCTTCGCCTTGATTCTGCAACGCCTGCCCCGCCGGGAGGTTGATGACAACGGGGCTGGCCGCTTCTCCTCCTCCGAAAAATGTGCCGCCGGCATCATTCGTAAAACTCTGCAAGGAATAGGTCGCTCCGCCCGTCGGCGGCTGAAATACGACGGTGCCCTGATTGGTGAACGTGCTGAAACTAGGCGCCGTAATGTGAACCAGGCCGGCATTGATGATGTTGCCGTTTACGGTGCCGCTGGCGTTGAACGTTCCGCCCGCAGCTACGAAAAGCGGGCCGCTCGTGAGATCGAGCGTGTCGCCCAGGGCAAGGCTGGCCACGGCACCGGGGAGGATTTCATAGGCAGCATAAGTGAACGTCTGCCCCGTGCCAGGAGTGGAATAATCTCCGGCAACGGAAGCGGTCTGCGTCGAAGTCGCCGCGGCGACCGGAACGGCGGCGGCGTCAAGGCCCGCATCCGAGAGTTGCAGGGTATCGATCGCGAACCCCGACCCGGCATTCGTCGAAGAGAACACGACGCTGCTTATGTTTTTTCCACTAAGGTCTTGAATGCCCAGAAACGGCGCGGTGCCAAAAGGGCCGTATGAGCTAATACCCGAAACATCGTAGCTACCAAGGCTGCCACCGGCCGGGCTGTAGGCGGTTGCGACAAGTGTTCCCGTAAAGCTCCCGATGATATTGGACTGAATTTCCGCGCCCACGCCCGATACCGGCGTTGTGAACTGCAGAGTAATTGAGGTGCCCGATGTATAGAGGAGATGATCACCGGGATTGAAATCCCCGTACCACCCGTCGGGTCCAGGATTAGAAGTCTGATCGAATCGGAAAAAACTTTGGCCCAAACTAGCGACCGTACTGCCAGTGATTGAGATTCCATCCGGGATAGAAGTGACGCTAAACGGATCAGACGGGTAGGAACCTTCTGCCCCCAAGACACCCCAATCGACCGAATCGGTCGGATCAAGGGCGGCTTGGCTGTTTACCTGCACAATGTCATCCGCGGCGGCCAATTTCGTGTAAACGCCAACCACGATAAGGGCCGCCATTACGAAAACGACGCCATGAATTGCGACCGCCCATGACAACACCGCTCCCATTGAACGAAGAATCCTCATGACGCACCTTCTCCTCTCGCGTTAAACGTTGCAGTTCTGACCAGCCGACAACGCGGCTTATTTCGGGGGCTGAGTCCCCTTCACTTCCGCCTGCACAGGTTTGGACGATTGCGGCTCCGGCTTGTTCTGGGATTTCGCTGCCTTTTCGGTCTTTGTGGAACCTGCCGACTTATGCCCGTGATCAAATCCGTTTGTCATTGTGATATCCTCCAAATCTTTCCCCGCGACTTCGCCAATCAGCGCAACCGAGCGCGTGTAATATTTCGCCAGAGCGTCGCGGGAGCCAGCGAAAAGAATCGCACACAAAATCAGCACTCCAAAGTCAGTGCCAGGACCGAGGAACGACGACTTTTCGCATAACCGATTGACGAGGTACGCCCACAGCACGGCGACAACCGTGTTGGCGTAAAACTGGTAATATCGGTACGTGCCCTCGACGACGAAATTGAATGCGTCAAGATGATCCTGTAGCCCGCTCAAATCCCACGCGGGCTGAACAAGCCCCGTCCAATGGTGTATATGGTCAATCACCAGCCAGCGGACACACCCAATAATCATTCCCGATGCCGTTGCGGCCAGAATCGCATAGATCGGCGGGCCTAGCCCAAATTCGCTCCAACTGACCGGCCGCAGCCATTCGGATACCGCGGGCATTAGCGGTGCAACGCCCGCCAGACCAATGAAGCCCGGAACCAAAACGGCCACAACAAGGCCGAGCTTCCTGCTGGATGTTTCGGACATCAGGTTTTAACGGTCAAACCTCCTATTTCGAGGCCGAGGGCCATCATTTTGCTCATTCTGCCTTGACAATGAACTATTGTCAAATGAATTTCTTGTCAGCCTTGGTATTACTGATGGCGACCAAGGCCCAACATCGCCGCCGATACGCGGCTGTCCCCGGATTCCTACGCATGTTGCGTGAGGAAGCAGGGCTTACCCAGCGGCAAATCGGTGCCGTTCTGCACGAGCCGCAGGCTTGGGTTCACAACTGCGAAGTCGGCAACCGCCGCGTCGATGTTTCGGAATTCTGTGAATGGTGTCGGGCGTGCAATATCCCGCCCGCCAATGCCATCCGCAGACTTGAGGGCAAGCCTGACTAATGTTCCATATCATAGCGACCTCGCCGCGGCATCCATGAGCACGGGCGACAGTTTACACGGGTTTTCAGGATCGCCGGTCGCAACCCGAATGCAGCGACCGCAATCAAAAGTAAAACGCGCCCGCGCGGAGCCGCGCGGAGCGATCAAATCCGCCGAGAATTCGCGAAAATTCCCTTGACATGCGTTGCCGGGAACAGGGCAGACCGCAACTGACGATCGAAGACTGGGCGAGAGACAACCATCAAGCCCTCAAGTTTTTCTCTCGCCCCCTCCCCCACTCTTTTTCCTTCTCCTAACCGTCCTGCACCAATTCCCCGGAGCCGGAAAGCCCCGCTTTCTCCGTCGCCCTGTTCATTTTGCTTGTCTCCCGCCTCATTTCCTGACAGCGTTGAATCGTGAATCCCCCACCCCAGTCGTTGCCTTCACACCTTGAAAAAGGCAAGGATTGGACCCCCACTCCCATCGACTGGACCGTCGGCTTTCCGCGTTCGCCACGGCATTTGTCCAACCAGCTCCGCGGCAAGCGGTTCAATGCCGATCAGCCGCAACTGGAACTGTTTGACAACACCTATCGCAACCTGCCCGCCGACATCCGCAAGGACGTGGACAAGCACAGCATCGCGGTGGTGGGCTTTGATCTTTCCATCCCCCAGCAGCGGGCTTATGAGGCGGGGCTTTTCCTGCTGACCGCCACCAGAGTCAAATCGCAGCGGATCGTCTTTACCCCCGATGACTGGCTCCGCGCCTATGGAGTTCAAAAACGCCAACGCAACACACGCAATAAATCCGAGATGAGCAGCTACGAACGCGATGAAGCCTTTGCCGCACTGGTTTCTCTGGGCATGCTCCCCTGGCTGATCCAGTACCACACACTTGTCAATGGCAAATGGCATGAGGTCACCCGCGTCGCGCCGTTGTGGCTTTGCGCCACCCAGAAGGACAGCCAGCGTCCCCTACCCCGCTCTGCCCGCGCTCTCACACCCGAGGACATTGCACCGCTCATCCAGAACTTCAAGAACGCCAATCTCATCGAGTTAGAGTTCAATCCGATCTGGTACGACCAGCACGACAGCTTCTATTTCTACAAGCCCGCCATGCTCTACCAGCGGATCAGTCTGGCCATTTCCGGCAACGCCCGCCGGCACAACAAGCACACGCATGCCTTTCTTGATTGGATTTTTTCAGAAGTCGGACACATCCGCCTGGAGGAAGGGCGCCGGCAGGCGGAAGCCCCCACCAACTACGTTCCGCGCACCGACTGGTCCTTCTCGGAGGAGCTCGTCGCCCTGGCCCTGCAACTGCGAATGACCTCGCAGGTTTCCAAACGCAACTGGAACCGCATCAAGAGTGCCATCACCGACAGCGCCGTTCTTGCCCAGCAGGCCCAGATCATCAGCGCCCATGAATGGCGCGACGGCCGGCTCCACATCACCTTTAACCAGAAAACCTTCTCCGACCTTGATCAGTACCAGGAGGCGGTGGAAGCCCGCCGCAATGCCCGCCAGCAACGCCAGAACCGCCGCAAGCCGGCTGGCCCCAGCGTCGATGGCATCGGCTGGCCCTTCCCCAAAACCATTGCCGACTATTCCTTCACTCAGCTAAAGGAGATGAAACTTGGACAGCTTGCCGAACTCGCCAAACTCCGGCAAAAGCTCCGCGACGGCGCCAGCAATACCACCGGCTATAAGCCACGTCCTCCGACATCGGAGGAAGAAAAGGTCCTGCATTTTCACGACGCGGTGGTCAAAATGATCGACAACGCCTTGGTGCCCAAGCCGCAGCTTTGATTCCCCTCGTCTATCGCTTTCTCTTCCGAGTCCGCAGTTCCGGTGGCAAATCCGCAGTTCGCATGGCAACATCCGCAGATGGTGCGGCAAAGTCCGCAGTTGCGGCGGCGAAATCCGCAGATTTGGTGGCGATATCCGCAGTTGCGGTGGCAGGGCAATATTGCAAGCGGGCTGTCATCAGCCACTTCCGCAGGCGGGTTCCCCATAATGAAAGAATGAGAGAATAAGAAAAAAGATAAGTTGCGGGGGTTCATTGCCACCCCCGAACCCCCGCTAGGATGCTTCGCTTTGAACCAGACAGGCAATCAAACACTGCACAGGCCTGTATCCTCGTGGATCGACCCTAGTATCCGAGCGGAATCGAGCAGGACTAGGCCAAGAATTACAACCTGAAGTGCGCTACGGTCGCGATATGTTCCCAGCGTTCGTCTTCCTCTCACCAATGAAATCGATGAAAGAGACCTCGCTTATGCTGCTGGTTTTCCCATTTTAGAAGTTCGGCTCCAGCTATACCGTTTATTTCCGTTTCGAGTTCCGCTATGCGATGCGAACACCTGGCTATCAGCAGGCCGAACCGATACCAGATTATCAGCAGCGCTACTGCGGCCACAATAAGCACAACCGTCTGCAGCGTAGTCCGGGTTTGCACACCGAAAATCGCATACGTTGCGACCGCACCAGCGTAGGTGAGGAACGAAAAGCGATTACTTATGCGCTGAACTATCTCGTCGCGGAGGATTTCATATTCCTTGAAGAGGATCTCGATTTTCTCTCGGTCGGTCATGCTTTTTCCTCACCACTTCTCCAACGCCTACAGTGCTCAGGCCGATCTGTCTGACGTCCCGAGCGGGATTCGGGGTGAAATATGACTCGTCCGCGAGTGCGTGGACACCAGACACTTTAGTCTTGCAGCAGCATTTTGTGGCGTCAAGTGCCCGTGAGTTGCCTTAGGTCTACTGACTTGTCCACTGGTTTGCCACGCATCACGATCGCTCTCGATCGGGCCACCGTGTCTGCACCGCCTCAAATTTGTGCTTGCGTTCATTCAACCGCGCCCTACGCTTGGCACTGCACAACGGAGGATAGGGGCTCTGCAGGGATGCAACCCCGAGCGCCGCTTGTGCCCAGCAAGGCAAGAAACCTGCACCCCGTGGTCTTACAAGGCCACGGGGTCTTTTGTGCGATCAATCCCCTACCCTACCCCGCGATCAAGGCCGTGTTCCCACCTATCCGCCGCTTTTGCGTATAAGCCGCTTTTATGTCAAATGAGTCCGCAGTTGTGGTGGCGTCCGAACTTCACTCCCTCTCTTGAGAAGGCATAAAAGCCGCTTTTGTACATCAGCCGCTTTTATGTCAGATAAGTCCGCAGTTGCGGTGGCGCACGTCAACGTCTTTCCAAGGAACGATCCGCAGCGCGGATGGCAGGGATGCATCCCGCTTCGAAAGCGCTTTGGCAACAATAGCCGCTTTTGCGCATAAGCCGCTTTTGTGTCAAATGGCAGCGCTCACTTCCAAATGCCGGCAACACGTCTCACCCATGCTATTCGCCGCTTTTACACATAAGCGGCTTTTAGGTATTTCAATCAGTAGCGGCTTAACGGCTATTCACTCCAGGGGATCGAGCACGACCGAATCCAAGACGCTGCGCACCGCAAAAGCCTATTAGCCGCTTTTATGCCAAATGAGTCCGCAGTTGCAGTGGCGCCCCGCACGTGGCATTCGCAACATCCTTCGTTCATCCGTCACAAAAGCTTGACTAGCATATTAAATGCTTTTAATCATTTTGCATATAAGCCGCTTTTATGTCGAAAAAGATCGCATTCGTGAACGGGAAGGGAGGCACCGGGAAAACCACACTCTCCATGATCGTCGCCTGTATTCTCAAGGACCGCGGGCAGGACGTGGGAATCGATGATCGTGACCCCCAGGGCAATGCCACCGCAGTCGCCGAGTCCTTCGGCATTCCCATCAATCCCGCCGCCGATTTCGTCATCATCGACACCAGTCCCGACATCGAACGAGCCGCCACCGTCCAGGCCATCCGCGAAGCGGATCTTCTGGTGATCGTCACCCGGCCGGAATTCTTCGACTTGGTTTCGACGCTGGCAACTTCCAAGATCGTCCAGCGCGAACGCGACCCCGCCGCCAAGACCGTCGTCGTCTTCAACCAGGTCCGGCCTAACACCATCGTTGGACGTGAGATGATTGAGGCCAAAGACAAGATTCCGTTCCCGACGCTCAAGGCTATGATCCATCAACGCGCCAGTTACAGCAAAGCCAATCGGTTCGGCTGGAAATGGCTTGAACGGCAGGAGAGGGCAGAGGTCCTTGAACTTTGCATTGAACTTCTCTCGCAATAGCGGCTAATGCACATACGCGGCTTTTACATATTATGAGCAACAAGAATCCGACCCAGCGATCCCCCGAGCACGCCAACGCCGCGCTCGACGCTCTTCTACGCAAGGGCGTCCAGGCCGATCGACGCGCCACCAAGCCGCCGATTCCAACCCCGATCCCCACGATTTCGGCGAGGGATCAACAACCGCTGACCCAAAAAATCAAAACGCCAGCCGTGGCATCAAATCTCGAACGGCTCACCGTGCGGTTTACCCAGAGCGAGGCCCGGCTGCTTGAGAAGGCGAGGGGAGTAGCGCGAAGTATGGGCTACAAAATCAGCGACACCACCGTCTTCCGGCTCGCCCTCAACGCTTTCCAGGCGGAACACCTTACCGGGCAGGCCATCGAAGCAATCCTTGTCGCCGATGGTCGCCGCCGACAGAACTGATAGCATTCCATCCGACACCAATCAACGCGGTAATTTGTTGCTGGCTTCACCGCCCGCTTGGCCCAATGCGGCCAAATCCCCGCCGAAGGCGGATCGACTCCTGATGCGAAGCGGTCGGTGACCGCCGTCGAAAATGATTGACCCGGCGGCGAATTTCGCCGTTACTGTGATTCGTATGCCGAGAACTCCCAGCAAACGCATTTCGCCCCGCAGAAAACCAGCGTCGTCGATTCGGCCAAGGCATCTGCCGATGCCGCGTCGTAGCAGCTATCTCCAACCCAGCGCCGAAACCCTTGCGTCCCTCAATGAGGATTCGAGTACGCTTCCAACTTACCGCACCGCCGCGGAGCTGATCCGCGCACTCGAAGAGGACTCGTCCGATTAGCTGTTTGATCCATGGCAGAACTGCAGATCACCACTTCGTTCCGCAAGGATTACAAACGACACCAAGGGGACGAAGATGCCATGCGGCTGGTTCATGCGATATTTTCCCTGCTCCAAAATGACTTGCCCTTGCCGGCTTCCTTTTTTGACCACAAGCTCACCGGCCGCTTCGCTCACTGTCGGGAGTGCCACGTCCGGCCAAATCTCTTGTTGATCTACGAACCCCGCAACGCCATCGTCAAGCTACACCGGCTTTGCAACCACAGCGAATTGTTCAACGCCAACTAAGAAAAGTAACAAACACCAAATAACGCGGTAATTTGTTGCTGGTTTCCTTGCCTGATTGGGCTGATGAGGCGAAGCAGTCGAGCCACTGTGCGGCCCAAGCTTTACTTGATGATAACCGCAATTGAGGCTAATCGAATTAGCCCTTTCTCCGGTTAGCATCAAGTGTATCGCCACTTGGATGTCTCGCGATCAAACCTTGCCCTTGCCGCAACGCATGCACAACCCTTCATAATCGGGACCGGAAATCTGCCTCAGTTCGATCCACCCGAATGTTCCTGCCAGGCTCACCGAACCCGCTAACCCCGGTTCGCCGCATTGACGGCACTTCAGACGGATTCCCTTGAACCGCAGGCCATTTGCCTTCAGTACCTCGTCAATGTTCTGCTCAAACTCCCGGTCGCCGCAGCCCATGAAGACCCAACTGGACAACAATGCCCCTGCACCCGTCAAGAATCATTTTCGCTTGCGCCTCCGCGATCCGCCGTCGTAGTCTCCGCGTCATGCCGGAAGCCTATGAGAGATTCAGGAAGCGAAGTACACACGTCTTCACGGCTTGGCCAGCAGCGGCCTAGTGACCTATACCAGCGCATCACCGATCAGGTGATCGAGATGCTCGACGTGGGCGTTGTTCCGTGGCGGTCGCCCATTCTCGGCCGATCCGCCGCGCTCCACCCGCGAAACCTCAACACGGGAAAGCCGTACCGCGGCGTCAACGTATTCCTTCTGGCCTTCACCGCGTATGCCAAGAATTATGAATCCGCCTACTGGCTCACGTTCAAGCAAGCCTTGGAGCGTGGCGGGAATGTGAGGAGGGGCGAGAAATCGTCGATGGTCGTTTTCTGGAAGCCCTACGAGGTCAAAGATAGGGAGACAGGCGAGATCAAGAAGGTGCCACTGCTCCGCTACTACAACGTCTTCAATTGCGATCAATGCGAAAACGTTCCCGCACCCGATGCCCCGAAATACACGCCCACGCCGTTCAACCCAATTGAAGCCGCCGACGCCATCGTCAAGCGCTATAAGGACGGCCCGACTATCGAGTACGGCGGCAGCCAGGCATTTTACCGACCC
>JBEKEC010000081.1:0-13658 GCA_050014015.1 Tepidisphaeraceae bacterium | reverse complement strand
CAGAGGGCGCTCGGCATCGCGGTTGTTGAGATGCGGCTGAATGAACTTCCTCAGCGGCTCGGCAAATTGCTGGCTCCAGCGCCGGTGCTCCTCATAGATCATCTTCGCGTCGTAGCCGGGATAAAAATGCAGGGCGTAGATCAAATTGCTGTGCGCTTCGGCGAAATCAGGCTTGAGCCGGATGGCCTGCCGAAAGCAAGCGACCGCTTCTTCCAGTTGTCCCATGTCCTTCAAGGCGTTGCCGAGATTACCGTGCGCCAGAGCGTAATCAGGTTTGAGCCGAATGGCCTGCCGATAGGCAGCGACCGCCTCGTCAAGTTGCCCCACGTCCTTCAAGGCATTGCCGAGATTGCTATGCGCGACGGCATAATCGACCTTCAGCCGGATGGCTTGGCGATAGGAAGCGATCGCCTCGTCAAGTTGCCCCTTGGCTTTTAAGGCGATTCCCAGATTATTGTACGCATCGGCAAAATCGCCCTTGAGGCGAATGGCCTGCCGGCAGGCGGCGATCGCCTCATCAAGTTGCCCGTTATCCTTCAAGGCGTTTGCAAGATTATTATATGCCGAGGCATATTGGGGCTTGAGTTGAATGGCCCGCCGATGGGAAGCGATCGCCTCGTCAAGTTGCCCCTTGTTTTGTAAGGCGATGCCCAGATTGTTGTGCGCCTCGGCGTAATCGGGCTTGGACCGAACGGCCTGACGCATCAGTTCCATCCCCGCGTCCAACCGGCCGGTCTGCGCCGCCAGCATCCCCAACAGATTCAGCGCCTCGGCATGATTCGGATTCTGCGCGAGGATTTGACGATAGATCGCCTCCGCCTGGGCCAGTCGCCCCGCCTGATGATGCGACCAGCCGGATGCGAGTTGCTGCTGAAGGGTCATCTGGCCGGGCATTGTAAGCTCGAATTCCCGCCCCGCTCGCACCAATTCCACCACATCTGCCGCCAGGCGGCTTCAACGTCGCGCGCGAAACGTGGAGCGTCCATCAGCGGCGAAGCCTGCATCCGCGCACGCAGGGTCCGGCGCAGTTCGGCCAGCCGCGGCAGGTCCCCGGCCATCTGTGCGGCGAGGGAGACATATTGCTCCGGAGTGTCGGCGATCCAGTCGGTCAGACCGACATTGGAAAGAATGGAGACGCCGCCCCGTCCCACCGCGGTTCGGCCGCGTAACGCGACGGATGGCACACCCATCCATAACGCGTCCATCGAACTGGTGTGACCATTGAACGGAAATGGATCGAGGCAGATATCCAGATCGTGGTAGCGGCGGAAATATTCCTCCTGGGAAGTCTTGGCGACAAATTGCACGCGATCCGGCGAAATCCCCCCGTCGTGGAACAGCTTGCGCACGATGTCCAGGTGAACCCCGGGCTGGGATTGAATCGTCAATCGAGACTTCGGCACGGATTGCAGAATCTGGAGCCACAGTTCCAACGCGGGGCGCGTGACCTTGGAAAACTGGTTCAGGCAGCTAAAGGTGACGAATCCATTGGTCAGAGCGGGCAGCTCGTTGGGCAAAGTCCCGATCGTGGGCGGCTGATAAATCCAGAAGCAATGCGGAAGGCGGATGGAGGTTTCGGTGTAGTCGCCATCGCTGACGCCCGGCGGATCGAGGTACGGATCGGTCAGCCGATAGTGCATTTTCGACAAACCCGTGGTCATCGGGGGCCCGAGCATGGTCAATTGGACCGGCGCCGGCTCGCGGGCGAAAACCAACAGGCGGTTGTGGGCGGTGTGCAGGGCCGTATCCACCAGGACGTCGATTCGGTCGCGGCGAATTTTCTCGGCCACCCGCTCGTCGCTCATTGCCAGAACGTCGTGCCATTGATCGGCAAGACTTTTGAGCTTCGCGGTGATGAGGTCGCCCGATTGCACATTGGCGTAGCAGACGATCTCAAGGTGCCCGGGGTCTCGATTTTCAAACAAGGGCAGCAGGGATCGCCCGGCGGGATGGTCGCCAAAATCCGGGGAGAGAAACCCGATTTTCAGTTTCCGGTCCGGCGAACGGTCATTGTCGTGCGATCGAATCTCCGAACTCAGCGGCTCGGCAAATTGTTGGCTCCAGCGCCGGTGTTCCTCACAGATCATCCTGCCGTCGTAGCCGGGATGAAACGCCAGAGCGTAAAGCAGATTGTCGTGCACTCGGACAAGACCAGGCTTGAATTGAATGGCCTGCCGATAACAAGCGATGGCTTCGTCAAGTTGGCCCGTTTCCTTAAAAGCGATTCCCAAGTTGTAGTGCGCTTCAGCATAATGAGGCTTGAGCCGCATGGCCTGCCGACAGGCGGCGATCGCCTCGTCAGGTCTGCCCATTTGGTTCAGGGTGACGCCGAGGCTGCTAAATGCCTCAGCATAATAAGCCCTTAGTTCCAGGGCCTGGCGATGGGCGGCGATGGCCTCGTCGAACCGCCCCATCTTACACAACGTGCCGCCCAGGTTGTGGTGGATTTCGGCGGAATCCGGCTTCAGTTCGATGGCGCGGTGGAACTCGGCGATCGCCTCATCCAGTTGCCCCTTGCCGGCCAGCGCATTGCCGAGGTTGTTGTGGATTTCGGCCACGTTCGGATTGATCCGCAGCGCCTGGCGGAAGGCGGCGATGGCCTCATCGCTTTGGCCGGTTTCCTGTAGGGCCGCGCCCAGATTCGTCAGGCCCTCAAACGAACCGGGATTTAACCGCACGGCATTTCGGCAGGCCTCGACCGACTCTTTGAGCTGTCCTTTTTCGCGCAGCGCATTGCCGAGATTGACGTACGCCTCGGCGAAGTCGCCGTTCAGGCCCAAGGCAACGCGCCAGGCGGCAATGGCTTCATCGTGCTGGTTCTTGCCCCGAAGGGCATTGCCCAGATGGCTATGGTAACCGGCGATGCGGGGGTTGATCGCTATCGCCTGGCGGATCCACCCGATGGCCTGGTCGAATTTCCCGGTCTGAATGGCGATGACCCCCAACAGATCGAGCGGATCGGCCAGGCATGGATCCATCGCCAGGACTTGGAGGTAGATCGCCCTGGCCTGGGCCAGCCGGCCCGCCTGGTGATGCTCAACCGCCGTCTTCATCGCCTGCTTTATAGTGTCCTGGGCCATTGGAAATTCTCTAAATCTCACGGGATTCTATCGGACCTGGAGGCCGGAACAACCATGATCGCCCCCGTTGGGGACGCGAGGGGTGCGTGAGATGTTTTGCGTGTCTTCATCTTCCCCTCCCCTGGTACTCCGGGGGAGGGTCAGGGTGGGGGTTTCGTGGGCCATTCGATGTTCGACCCCCACCCCAACCCTCCCCCTGAGTACAAGGGGAGGGAGGAATTATCCGCGGCAAGCGACGCGCACCCGACGCGACTTGATAATGCCCGGCGGAAACGTATCGTGAGCCAGGCGATGAGCGGCGAACAGCAGAACGGCCACGTATTTGTCGGCGGAGCTGGACGCTCCGGCACAACCTTGATGCGCGTGCTTCTGGACGCGCATCGGCGGATATGCTGTGGCCCGGAACTGAAAGTGCTGCCGTACGTCTCGGAGTTGTACCAGTTGACGTTGGCAATGGGGTCCGTGACGGAGGCGTACGGAAATACCCTGGCGGACGTCCAAGGGTGTTTCCGGCAGTTTGTGGAGAGCTTATCGGCGAATTTTCGGCGGGCGTCGGGCAAGCCGAGATGGGCGGAGAAAACACCGCACAACGTATTGAGCATGGCGCCTTTGGGGACAATGTTTCCCGATGCGCGGTTCATCCACGTGATTCGCGACGGCAGGGACGTGGCGTGCTCGCTGGTGACCATGGATTGGTTCGATCCGCGGACGGGCGCCAAGCGGGATTACGTTCAGAACGTCGCCAAGGCCGCGGGGTATTGGCGCAGAATTGTGCAGCACGCGCGGCAACAGGCCGCCGACCCGGCGCTGGCGGGCCGCGTGATCGAGGTCCGATACGAGGCCCTGGTCGCCGACGTCGAAGGGATCATGCGCCAAGTCTTGGATTTCCTCGGCGAGGCGTGGGACCCGGCAATCCTGGAGGCGCATAAGAAGAGCCGTGCCCATGAGCCCCGCGAGTCCAGCACCGACCAGGCCACCAAGCCCATCTACGACACCTCCATCGGCCGATGGAAACGGGACATGTCTCCGGCGGATAGAATCGCATTCAAATCCGAAGCGGGGCCGCTGCTGAAAGAACTGGGATACGCCCCGGAAGACTGGTAGCCGGAACAGGGCTTTCACCGTCCATTGTGCGCTTGGCGTCTACTGGTAGCCAAAGTGCGCCAACATCTCGCCGGCCACGTCCTGGAAAGTCCGCCGATCGTTGTCGCTGAAGGTCCGCCGCCAATCGCCGATTCTTGAGGGATCAATGCGGACGGAGCCGCCCTGGTATTTGTGGACGATGTCCGCGGTATCAGCGTTTTCGCCCAGCCAGGCAAGCACCCCCCCGAGCGTTTTTTCCGGCTCCAAAAGAAGGTCTTCAAACCGCACCTCAAAATACTGCTCTGGGTGCAGGCGGCCATACTCGACACCTTGCCGGACTCTGTTGACCCACCAGGCGGCGGCGTCCTTCAAATCGCGTGGGCCCCAGTTGCGAGTCATCGCCGAACGCGCGGTGTCGCGGCCGTCGCGGATGCAATGGATAAATCGCATACCGGGAAAAATGCGGCCGATCAGGGGCAACTGAAGCACGTACGCCGGCGTTTTGTTGACCCATCGCGGCTTTCCGTCACGGCGGGCATGTTCCTCAAAAAGCGCCAGAACGAAGGCGCGAAAGGATTCGACGCGGTCGTGCCCGGCGGCCAATCTGTCGAGTAACTCAACCGTCTTCTGCATCGCAAAGGGACGATCGAACAGGATGTAATGCGGACCGTGGCGGAATTGTTCGTACGGGCGCTTGTTGTGCGGCGGAAATGGCAAGGGGAGGGTCCATTTGTCCATGCAGTTCGTCACTTCCAAGCGCATCTGCTCCAACGTCAACGGCCGAATCCCAAACAACAAGTGGGCAATCTCAAGAACGAAAGCCGTCTCGTAAATTGGGGACAAGGCGGGGTGGAGTCCCAGCATGTCCACCACCAATGTGGTGCCCGATCGGCCTGCGCCGCCAATGAAGATCGGAATTGTCGATTCCATGCGATCCACAACTGTCGTCAACGCAATATAGACTCAACTCCGCGATCTCCCATGACACAACGGACGCTGCCGAGCGTTCATTATTTAGCCAACAATATACTCGACAAAGCGGCCTGATTGACACCACGGATTAGCACCCAAACCCCGACGCCCCCAAACGATGGCCCTGATGGCGAACCGTTGGCCATTTGTCCAGGATTTACTAGAGCGCCGCGTAACCGAGCCGATTCATCAGGTCGACGTCGAGGTGACCTCTGACGTAGGCAAGGTCTTCCGGCGAAAACGCACTTTTCCAATGCTCGCCAAGGTAGAAGCGCTGATAATCGGGAAATTGCGCGGGAACACCCTTCGTGCTTAGCATGACGTTGCTGAAGAAGAGACGGCTCCTTCCTAGGCCGAAACGTCGCGCAACCTCCTCAACAAATAGCCTGGGATCGCCCAGCAGCGTCTCGTACCGAGCATGAAAGCGGCGCGATTCCGGCAGACCGAGGTAACTCCTACACTTGGCATTCCATAGAAGGACTGGATTGGCCAAGGGCGCCGCAAGCCGTTCCCGCCCAACCGACGGCACCGGGGAACGAATGAATTCCGAGAACTTCCGGCTCGCGCCCGGGTAATGATATGGCCGCCGGAAAAATGAAATGAGCCACGGATACAGGTTCTTGGTAACGGTCACAAACTGGACGTCGGCATAACGGGGATCGCCGAGGATGCTCTGGTCGGGAGCAATGCAGTGCTTCCACCCCAGGTTGCTCGCGAAGCTGACTTTGAAGAAAGCGTCTTTGTCGGCTTCACTCTGGCATGTCGTTGGCGCGGTGCCGGCCAAAATCTGAACGTCGAGATTCACCTGCAGCAATTGCCAAACGTAGTTCGTGCCCGTGTTTCGCTCGCCGTAAATTTTCAGCATGGCCCGAGGGTATTCCAGAAATTGCAACCATCAAAAAGCCGGCGATCCATGCCGCCGGCGGTTAAATGAGCGAACGGAACTCTTCTTCGGATAGTCCCGCTTGTTTGATGATCTTTTTCACCAAGCCCCGGCCCAAGTCTCCGGGATGCATCGGCACGCCCGTCAGAAGCTTCTTGCCGTCGTGCCAGAGATACAGATGACTGCCTTTTTGGTGAACCTCCCGGAAACCGCCGCGCTTGAGAGCAGCGACGACATCCTTGGCCGTCACCGCTGGAAGCCGGCCGCTCCTGCCGGCACCCGGAGCTTGACCTGCACCTTGCTGATAACGGCATCCTCCCGCTCCGGTTCTTCGGGAATGGGCTCGCCGAGCTTGGACAGCGATTCCAGATATCCCTCAATCGCTTCACGGGCGCGCTCCATGCACTGCTCGACCGTCCGGCCTTGGGTAAAGCAGCCTGGCAGGGCCGGGACTTCCACCCAAAAGGCTTCTTCACCGGTTTCCCCGGGATGAATCAAAATTGTGTACTTAAGCGTTTTCATTGAATTGGGCCATCGATGCACGTGTTTACGGGAATGACGCTTGACCATAGGTGTTCCTCCCTGTTGCACACCCCATAGCCAACCTACCGGGTTAAGGCTTTGGGCTGCCCAGCAGCACGCGAGCGATTCCACATTTAGAGTCGCATATTTGGAGTGCCGCTGTCAAGCGCCGTCAATTCCCGGACGAAATCGATCAATACCGCGGTAATTGCAACTATCAAAAAAGCCAGCTGGACGCGATGTCCAGCCGGCAAAATCTAAGGCTTCCTAATTTGCGAAACGAATCAGGCTTTCCGGCGATTGCGGCGGGCCATGAGACCCACGCCGCCGAGCACCAGGAGACCGAGGCTCATCGGCTCAGGAACGACCGCCACGGCGCTGAACGTATAGCCGCTCAACAGTGCGTCGTTCGTGCTGCTCAGATCAAGCCCGAGGGTGTCCGTGGCCGAACCCGGAAGGTTCGTGCCCGAGAACGTCAGGAACAGGTTATACTGGCTCCCGAACGGATCGGGCGATGGGCCGATGGTGCTGGCCACAACCTTCGACGCCGGAACGTTCGCGTCGCCGCTGTTGATTGCAGCCACCAGAGCACCAAGGGCGCCGCTCGCAACATCGACGCCGAAGACCTCGGTGTCGGTCACCGGGCTCCAGGGGTCAACTTCCACGGAACCCGTCGCAACAGCAGTGAAGCTGGTCTGTACCGGTACGTAACTGCCATTACTACCGACAACTGACAGCGTGCTGCCGACCTGTGAGCCATAGTTTGCCGCAGGGGCGTCCCCGGCGGTCAGCGACACAATCGCGTGACTCGTTGGGGTAACCGACGTCTGGATGACCAACACCGGGAGCTGCTGGATCTGGCTCGCACTAATCGGTATTGACGTATATACGGACTGTGCACCTGTGTTCGTATTGCCGGGTGTGGAAAGATTCCAATATCCCGAACCGCTCGCGTCAACCGTAGGCGACAGCGTTACGGTGCCGGTGCCCATACGCTGAAACCGAAGGTTGGTGAACAGATTAGTTGATTGGGCAGTACTTACGGCTGTGCCGCTGAACATCCCAATCAGGTTCGCGCCGGCTGTGGTGTTCGAGGGCTGCTGGGTGTTACCGCCGCCTATACCGTCGTTTACACCGGCGCTGCCAAAGCCGGTCTCCGTGTCGCCAACACTGCTTGTCCCAGTCCAAGCCGGAACATATTGACCAGTAGTCTTATTGCCATTAGTCAGGTTGAGGATAGCCGTGCTGGAGTACCCGAATCCCTCTGCATAACTGGGGTTACCAGGTATCTGAGTACTTAGCACCGGCTGAAGGCTCGCTGCGTGTGTATCACTCGACACAACCGTCATGGCGAGCTGAGACATCCCCATGTTCGCCGGCTGAGTTGCACCCGCCGCACCGTGCGTTGCGCCGGTAAATTTGCCGCCATCGGGATTGGGATTGCCCGTCAGGACGGCATCCACCGACAGAAACAGATAATCACCGACCGGCACGTTGATCGTCGTGGGGCCGCTGTTCGAGATGGTTTCAAACGTGGCGGTGGCAAATTGCTTTGCCGAATTTTCGATAAAGACGCCATCGGTGGTGCCGGCAGCGCTCCCGCTTTGGGCCTGACCGTAGAGCGGCGTGAGCAGGATCCCGCTCGCGGCGTATGCCGACTTGGCGGCTAGCGTCGCGGCCGCGGCCATCGAAATGGCTGACAAAACCTTCGCTACATTCTTCTTGGCTGGTTGCATAATCTACCTCGCAAATTAGGCGTGCCTTGGGAACCTTGGCGTTCCCGGTTTTTCTCCGCCTCCCGGTGTGGCTTCAGGCTGGAATATATGCCCTTCCATCCGCCTTCGGCCTCTGAGGGGGCCGCACCACTACATAGTGGTACGAGAAGAAGTTTACAGCGGGTATTGAGAAACGCAACAAAAAAATCAAGGAAACGCGGCCATTCGAGGTAAATTTTGCGCTAATACGTCACGCCGAAATAACGACGCTGGTCAATTGATCCGTAAACACCTTTTGCCGTTGAAGTTAATGGAAATAACCCATCTTCACAGTGGGTTTATCGCGCCGGCTAATTTTTGTGGAGAAAGTTGTCAATAACTCAAGGAGTTAGGCGACATCCCAAGCGACATTGGATGTCGGGAAACATTCCCGGCGCATGCCGAATTTTGCGAAGATGCGGAGGGCGGAACGGACTTAACGTCCGGATCATGAAATTCGGCCGGATCAAACGGCCAGTGTTTTGGATTTCACGTTTTGAATTTGGGCGCTTCCGGCATTGCAGCGGGTCGCACCGATTCGGAGTGGATTTATAGGATTGGGCCGCCGCATCGGAGTAACGCTCCAGGGGCACCCGCTACGATTCCGGAAGGACCTATTTTCCTTGGTTACGCAACTATGGTTCCCCACCGTGTCAACTCTTCTATAATGCCGTCGATGAAGGTGCGGTACCTCAACCGGTAACCTTTGCGTCGCTCGTCGAAGTCGCGTAACCGTCGTCGCTGCTGACCGCCGCGCGTCGCGACGAGCGTTCCGTGGTATTCTTGTGGCGGCAGTCTGGCGCACCTCGCGAGGGCGGCAGCAGGACGGCATCCGTTATGAGCTATCTTCGGCGGCCAGATGCGGGAACAGACCTGAAGCCGAAAGGACGTGCCAGGCCACCCGCTGTCTTCAATGCTGCACGACCTCAACGTGGGAGAACCCTTCATGGCGATCACCGTAGCTGAGTACACCTTGTGGCGGGCATTGGCCGAGAAAAAATCGCTCCCCGCCAAACCCGATGTCCTGGAACTCGGCGAGGCCAACTGGTACGGGGACGTGCCGCTCAACCGGCTGATCGAAGACATCCCTCGTTTCACTTCTCCTGAGGTTGCGTCGCAGCTCACGGCAGCGCTGAATGAGTTTCGGCGCATGGATCCACGCCGGCACTTGTTCGACGTCGCCAAAATCTTTTACAAGACCTTCCTTGACTACCAAAGCATTACGGCCATCGATCTCCATGGCACATCTACTGCCCTGAAATACAACCTCAACGATGTGGTTCCGATCGAGAAACGCTTCCACATCACCATCAACACCGGGACGGCCGAGCACGTCTTCAACCAATATCAGATGTTTAAGACGATACATGACCTCACTCTGCCGGGTGGAGTGATGTTTCACACCTTCCCGTTCGTGGGCTGGCTGGACCACGGTTTTTACAATTATAATCCCACCCTCATCATGGATCTCGCGGTGACCAATGATTACGCCATCATCGCATGGATTTACGGGAAATTGTCCCCGGCGCGCATCGTCGAGATCGAGCGCATAGAGCAGGTGCACGACATGGCCAAGCGGGGAGAGCTGGCTCCCAACTCCGTCCAGCTTGCGGCATTCACCAAGCCTAAAGAAGCGCGCCCCTTCGTGGCACCGATGCAAGGGTACTATTCCGAGAAGCTGTCGGCCAAGGCGCGCGAGGACTGGTACAAGATGCGTCCCAGGGGATAGGGCGACGCCGGGAAGCGAAGATAAGCGCGGTGACGGCCCCATACGGCTCGGACGGCGCTTCGGGAAAATCCTCGGACGCCGGGAAACATTCCCGGTGGATGCCGAATATTGCGAAGACACCCAGATTCCCAACCGGTTCATACCGCCTGGGACTTCAAGAACTCACTTAACTGCTTGACCCCGGACATGTTCTCAAACAGTGGACCATTGCTTGCCAGGATAGCCTGTTGCGCGGCCCGCCGACGCTCTTTGTCTGAACCCAATTGCACAGCCAGGCGAACGTAATCCTCCGGAGCATTGGCCACGTAATCCATCAACCCGATCGTCTCGTACATTTTATACGCCAGCCGCCCGCGTAACATTCCCGATGGCAAAGTGACCACGGGAGTTCCCAGAGCCAGAGCTTCGTAAGTGGTGTTGCCGCCCCCGAAGTACAGTGGATCCAGCAGGACATCGCAGATGCTGTTGAGTTGCAAAAACCCCTGGCGATCCTGGCGCGGAACGAAGGTGATTCGCTTGCAGACGTCCGGCATGGAGTGGGCAAATCGTTGAGACAGGGCGTGTTCCCATTCCTTCTGAGGTGCGGCCAGAAGGACGAGAATTCCCTTGGGATCGGCGCGTAGAATCCCGGCGAGGATTTGGTCGAATTCCGGATGGAACTTGTAGAGGCTCTGCGGGCAACCGTAGAGGTTGGTGCCCGCGGGCAAGGCGAATTGCTCTGGAGCGGCCGGCGGCGCGGCGAGGGCGGGGCGATAATAGTAAACGGCCAAGTCTTTCAGCGTCACGAGCCGTTCGGTGTACTGGTTCTGCGATCCGGGGGGCTCCAATCCCTGGGCGGAAATGAAATAGTCAACCGTGGACATGCCGGATGTCACGGGATGTCCCCAGGTGGAACACTGGACGGGGGCGAGGCGGGAAAGGGCCAGGGTATATGTAACGGGGTCCATCCCCAGGTCCGTGTAGTAGAGGACGTCCAATTGGAGATCGGCAATCATCCGCCGGGCCTGCGGCATCGAGGCGGGCACGGTGAGGAACTGGTGGCAATTGTTGCGGAAAAAGTCGGCGACCTCGTCCCGGCGCGGGGCGACGCTCAGCAAGGTAACTTGAAAATCCTCGCGGGGTAGTTTGGCGGCCAAACCCTGGTTCAGCCGGCCGATCGTGTGGTCGCGGAAATATTTGGAGACCATTCCGACGCGAATTTTGTCGGCGGCGGCGCGCGGACGCTTCCTGCCCCAATCACGATTCTGAGGCGCCGCGTACAACTTCACCCGCGTTTCCTGAAGGGACCGATCGTTGAGGCCGTGATATTGGGCAAGAAATTCCGGGACCGCCAGGTTGTCCGCGACATCGTGGCGCACCCCCTGGCTGACAAGCGCCTGCACGTTCGTTTCCAGGCGCTTGCGCCAATAACGCATGTCCTCCATCGACGAATAGACCGGGGGCAAAAGACTGGCCAGAAGGATGCGGGCCGTGGGATTGGGACTGAGTTTTATCAGTTGGCGGTATAGTTCCTCGGCTTCTTTGACCCGCCCGGCCTGGGCACGTGAAATCGCCTGCAAAGCAAGCTGCGATAAATTCACCATGAACGACACCGTTGTGCCAGGGTGCTCGATCCTCACCCAACCCGTTTCGACTCGCCGATCAGAGTAATCCCGTTGCCGGCTTGCGGCAAATGCGTTCCGGCGACCTGCTCATTTTTTGCCCGAGATTCTTATCAACAAGTCCTGCAAATCGCGGGCGATGGAAGCGGCGTCCATGATGGGCGAGGACTCCATCGCCGCTCGAAGCGACGCGCGAATCTCGCCGAGTTTTGGCAGATCGGCCGCCAGGCCGGCGGCCACGGCGACGTATTGCGCCGGGGTCTGGGCGGCCCATTCGCAGCGGCCGAGGTTGCACAGCATGCTGTAGCACATGCGGCCCACGGGCGTCGCGCCGATGAGGGTGACGATCGGCACGCCCATCCAAAGCGCGTCGCAGGCGCTGACCCCGCCATTATAGGGAAAAGTATCCAGGGCAACGTCGATGCGGTTAAACGTTTCCACGTACGCCCGCCACGGCACGTTGGTAAGGAATTCGAGGCGGTTGGAGTCGACGCCCAATTGGGTGAATCGGTCGAGCAACCATTGGCGGCGCGGGCTCGGGGGAACGTACAGGATCATTCGTGATTCCGGGACGGCGCGTAGGACCTGGCTCCACAAGTCGATGATGCCGGCGGAAACTTTGGCCGAACCGTGCAGGCAGCCGAACGTCACGTGCCCGTTCTGGATGGCCGGGAGGGCGCCAACGTCGGGGGTGGGGCCGTCGAACTCGTCCGGGCGATAACACAAATAACTGCGGGAAAGCAGGGCGGTTTGCTCGGAATAGACGGACAGATCGGCGCCGGGAGGATCGAGGTGGGGATGGGAAATGCGAAAGTCCATGGCGTCCAGGCCGGTGGTGCCGCAATACCCGAGATAGCACGCCTGAACCGGCGCCGGTTTGAGGGCAAACAGCAGCAGGCGATTATTGCCAGTGTGAAGGGCCAGATCGATCAGGACGTCGATTCCATCCTCGCGGATCAGGTCGGCGGCCGCCTCGTCATCGAGGGGATAAATGTCGCGCCAATGATCGGCCGAAGCCCGAAAGGCGCGGGTCATCTCGTCCGGCTCGTCAACCGCGGAATAGCAGAAATTCGCGAACCGGGCGCAGTCAAATGCCCTGAGCACCGGAAGCAGGCAACGGGCAACCACGTGCCGCCGGAAATCCGGCGACACCCAGCCGATCCGCAGCTTGCGTTCCGGCGAAGAATCAACCCGATGCGGCTTGATCAGATGCTTCAGCGGCAGCGCGTGCAGCCGGTTCCAATTCCTGGACTCCGTATAAACTGCCTTCTGGTCATAAGCCTCGTGCTGCTGCATGGCATAGATCAGGCAGGAATGAGTTTCGGGCCACTGGGGATGGAGTTGCAAGGCCTTGCGATAGGCGGTGATGGCCCCCTGGCGGTCTCCCTGGAGCGCCAGTATGACGCCGAGATTCCCGTAGGCCTCGTGGGAGTTTGGATCGAGTTCGATGGCGATATGGGTGGCTTTGGCGGCAGCGTCCAAATCGCCGGATTTCCAAAGCGCCAGGCCAAGGTTTCGGTGCGCGCCGGGGTTCTTCGGGTCCAGACGAAGCACGGCCCGGCTCGCCTCGGCCGCCGGGCCATACCGCCGCAACGCGATCCATACCACCGCCAGATTGCCGTAATATTCCGGGTTATTGGGAACCACGTCGATGGCGTGCTGGATCAGGCCGATGGCGGCGTGATTCTCGCCGCGCTGATGGGCGACGACGCCCAGGAGATGAAGGGCGTCGGGATAATTCGGGAATTCGTCGAGGATGGATTTGTAGACGGCTTCGGCACCGTCGAGGTCTCCGTCCCGATGAAGGGGAACGGCGGATTCAAATAGTTGGCGGATTCTTTCGCGGGACATCTCTGGGCTGGATTGTAGCGGCCGGCTCGCCGATGGGCGAACGGTGTGATCCGAGCATTGCAAACCCGAATTTCCGCCCTGCTCGCACCAATTCCGCCACATCTGCCGGTAGGCCGCTTCGACGTTGCGGGCAAATCGCGGGGCATCCATCAACGGCGACGCCTGCATCCGCCCGCGCAGCGT
>JBEKEC010000080.1:0-13794 GCA_050014015.1 Tepidisphaeraceae bacterium | reverse complement strand
CAGCCCGCCACCAGTTGGGACCAGGGCGACTTCAATTACGACGGCCTGGTGAACGCCGCCGACTTCACCGATCTGGCCGCGAATTTCAACCAGGGGATTTCGCTTCCCGCCGCCGCCGTTGCAAACGCTCCGGCCGCCGCAGCTCCGGTAATTGCTTCAGCAGCTTCCACGGCGACAATATCGACAACCCCGGCCTCGAAATCAGACGACGTTGTCGATACCGTACTGGGCAAGCATCTCGCCGGGAAGAAGCCGCGGCACGGAGCCCTGCGGCGTGATGGACGCAAATCGTGAAGAGAATTCTATCAAGGACCTTGATGGCAATGATGATCGCCGCGGGACTGGCGATGTTGGTGTTCGGCCCGCGGCCCAGGTCGAGCGGGTT
Organism: Tepidisphaeraceae bacterium; assembly: GCA_050014015.1. Classification (GTDB taxonomy): domain Bacteria; phylum Planctomycetota; class Phycisphaerae; order Tepidisphaerales; family Tepidisphaeraceae; genus PALSA-1353. Next base: position 13,409 of record JBEKEC010000080.1, on the reverse strand, counting down.
GGGCGCGCGGGTGCATATCCAATATTGGGACAAGTGGACGGGTCTCGAAGCCGACCAGGCGAAGCAAATCGTCGATGCTTTTAACAGCACGGTGGGCAAGGAAAAAGGGATTTGGGTTGATTTCGTCTCGATGAGCCAGATCGACCGCAAGACGCTGATTTCGACGGCCGCGGGGGTTCCACCGGACGTCGCGGGCCTCTGGGATACCCAGGTCTTGCAGTTTGCATCGATGGGCGCGCTGGAGCCGTTGGATGATTATGCCCGGCGTAATGGCCTGACGCGCGATAAGTACAAACGCGTTTACTACAATGGCTGCCAGTACCACGGAACGTTGTACGCCATTCCGAGCACGGTATTCAGCACCGCGTTGCTGTGGAACAAGGAGATTTTTCAGCAGAAGGCGGCTGAGCTTCGAGCGGCCGGACTGGATCCAAACCGCGCTCCTCGAACGCTCGCGGAGCTGGACAAATACGCCGCGGCGATCGACACGTGGGTCACGCGCGGCGGACGCAAACGTCTTGAGGTCGCCGGCTATATTCCATTGCTCCCGGACATGGGCAATGGCAACGCCCTGACGAGCTATTGGTTCGGCGCGCAAATCGCCAATCCCGATGGCACGAAAGTATTGCTCACCTCGCCGGAGATGTTCGCCGCGTACAACTGGATTCGCGGGTACAGCGAGCGGCTGGGCGAGCCGGCCCTGGCCGAATTCCGCAGCGGATTCAGCAGCGGGGCCACCGGTCTGTTCGACACGCCGCAGAATCCTTTTCTCGTTGGTTGGATTGCCATGGAGCCGCAGGGCGCGTGGGTCTCGGCGTTCATTGAAAAGTACAAGCCCTCCATGGACCGCGCACACATCCCGCCGGATCAGCTTCAGCGTGAAAAGGATTTCGACAGCCTCAAGCCGGGGATGCGCCTGGAGCAGGTCGAGCAATTGCTCGGACCCGGCAATTCGCCGACCGGCGGTTATACCGTCCCACCGCAAGTTCCCGGCGGCGCGCGGATGTTCCGCTGGCCGGCGGGCGTCAAGGAAATCTACGTGACGTTCGTTGACGGAAAAGTCTCGGCCAAAGAGTGGAAATGGTTGCCGGCGAAAATGCGCCAGCAATACTGCCAATGGGGCGCCGCGCCTTTCCCCTCCGGCGTGCCGGGCCTGGAGAACGTCACCTCGGCCGGTATGGACGTATGGGTGATCCCCAGCACCTCCAAACACAAGAACGAGGCGATGGAATTCATCGCTTTTGCCAGCCGTCAGGACCAGATCGAGAAGCTCAGCTCCGATCACTGCAATCTATCCCCCCTGTCGGTCGAAAGTCCGGAGTATTTTCAGAATCATCCCAATCCGTACGTGGACGTCTTCGAGGCCCTGGCTGCAAGCCCCAACGCGCGGGGGCTGCCGAGGCTGATCGATTGGCCGCAGATCGCCGACGAGTTGGGGCAGGTGGGGGAACGCTCTTATTTATTGGAAGGGACAACGGCGCAAATCCTTTCCGATGCCCAGCGGCGGTGCCAGCAGGAGCTGAACAAGGCGCTCGATTTGCCGGCCAATACGAATCTCGATCTGGACGAAATGGCACAGTGAACAGCGAAATCCGACAATTCGGCAAGGGTGTGGCGTTCGTCTCGCCGTGGTTGATTGGATTTGTGGCGTTTACGTTCCTGCCGATCGCGGTGTCGTTTTATTTCAGCTTGTGCAAATTCGATCTGTTGCAGCCGCCCCGTTTTATTGGAGCGCGCAATTACCTGGACCTGCTGCACGACAGGGTTTTCTGGCAGGCGACGAGAAACACGTTCTATTACACGGCGATGGTGCTTCCGGCCGGGCTGTTGGTGTCCCTGGGGCTGGCGATGCTTCTGAACGTACAGGTCCCCGGCCGCGCAATCTGGCGAACCGTCATCTTCATGCCCTCGCTGGTTCCCATCGTCTCCTCGGCGATGGTTTGGATGTGGCTCCTGAATCCGCGGTTGGGCTTGCTCAACGTTCTGCTGATGAAGATGCACGTCCCCGGCCCGCCGTGGCTGACCGACCCGCGCTGGGCCATGCCGGCTCTGGCGCTGATGAGTCTCTGGGGCGTCGGCAATGCGGTGGTGATTTACCTCGCCGGGTTGCAGGACGTCCCCATTGAACTCTACGAGGCCGCCGAACTTGACGGCGCCGGCCTTCTGGGCCGGGCCTGGCACGTCACGATCCCCTTGCTCTCCCCCGTGATATTTTTCAATCTCGTCATGGCCATCATCGGGACGCTTCAGGTTTTCGAGATACCGTACATTATGACCAACGGCGGTCCGGCACGCTCGACGTATTTCCTCTCGATGTATCTGTACGACAACGCGTTCGCTTATCTGCAAATGGGATACGCCAGTGCCATGGCCTGGATCATGCTATTGATCGTGCTGGCCCTGACCGGCCTGGCGTTCTGGACGAGCAGGAGTTGGGTTCATTATCAGGGCCGATGACGGAGCATCGTCATTTACGAATCGGAACGGAAATCTATGGGCGACAAAGTCGGAAAACTGCCGCTGATCCAGAAAATCGGATACGGATTCGGTGATCTCGCCTCCTGCCTGTTCTGGAGCACGATCTCGACGTACCTGCTCTACTTCTATACGGATGTATTCGGCCTGAGCGCCGCCTCCGCCGGGATCATGTTTTTCGTTTCCCGTTTCTCCGACGCCATATTCGACGTGATTATGGGAATGGTGGCCGACCGGACAAAAACCCGGTGGGGGAAATTCAGGCCCTATCTGCTCTGGCTCGCGGTCCCCATGGGTGTCGGAGCCATATTGGCGTTCACCACTCCGAGTTTTGGTGGTCCCGCCAAGCTCGTTTACGCGTACGTCACCTACATCCTGTTCATGTTCCTTTATTCGGCAATCAACATCCCGTACACCGCGCTGCTTGGCGTGATCAGCGGCGATCCCGCGGAGCGTTCCGATGCCGCGACCTCCAAGTTCATCGGCGCCTATTTGGGAGGCATTATTGTTTCCGCCACGGCATTGCCGTTGGCGACCCATTACCTCGGGCACGGAAACGAAGCCCGGGGATGGCAGTTGACCCTGACCGTTTACGCCGCCGCCGCAACCGTGTTTTTCCTGATCACCTTCCTCTCCACGCGCGAGCGCGTTCAGCCCATCGCCAAGCAAAAAATCTCCGTGAAGGACGATCTAAGGGATCTGGCAAGGAACCGACCCTGGATTGCCCTGTTTGCCGTCACCATCCTTCTCATCCTGTTTGTTTGCATCCGCTCCAGCATCACGACCCACTATTTCAAATATTACGTGGGAACGCGCCAGGTAACACTCTTCGGAAAGACGCATCAATATGGTTTTGAGTATCTGGCGTCGGCATTCAACTCGTCGGGCCAGGTGATGTCGCTCCTGGGAACGGCCATGGTTCCCTTGTTCACCCGAATCGTGGGCCGGAAACGCGCCACGCTTTTGCTATTCGTCACCGCGCTGATTTGCACGGGTGCGTACTATTTCCTCGGCCCCGAAGACCTCATGCTGATTTTCGGCTTCAACATCGTCGGCTCTTTCGTGGGCGGCCCGATTTCGGCGCTGCTGTGGATCATGTACGCCGACACCGCCGACTATTCCGAATGGAAAACCGGGCGCCGCGCCACCGGGCTGGTGTTTTCCGCCTCGATCATGTCCAACAAGATGGGCTGGGCGGTCGGCAGCATGATCGCCGGTTGGATCCTCGGCACCACCGGTTTCGTCCCCAATGTCGTGCAAACGCCCCAAGTTCTCCACGGCCTGAGGGCGATGATGAGCATCATCCCCGTTGCGGCCGGCGTAGTGGCGGTGATTGTCCTGGCGTTCTTCTATCGCCTGGATGAACAAACAATGGCGAACGTAAAGGCGGAATTGGATGAACGGCGCCGGGCCGGCCACGCGCTTGCAACCGCGCAGTAACCATTTTAAGGAGCCAAGATGGCGCAGATACTCGCGGCAACGAATCCCATTTCCGAACCACGTGACCGCATCCCGGTTCTTACCAAGATCTCCTACGGTCTTGGAAGCGCGCTGGACATGTGGGGACTTTGGCTTTACCCCGGCGCGGCGTGGGGAGTCTTTAACATATACATGGGGGTTGATCCCCGGCAGGTGGGTTTGGCCATTACGCTCATCCGCATATACGACGCGATCTCCGACCCGCTGGCGGGGTGGATTTCCGATAACTTCCGCTCGAAATATGGGCGCCGGCGACCCTTCATTCTCGTTTCCGGCATTTTATGCGGGCTGGGGCTTCCATCGCTGTTTCTCGTCTCGCCTCACTGGGCGGACATCACGTTCTTCCACGCATCCGCCGTCTTCTGGTATATGCTGCTGTCGTCGGTGATCTACATTCCAATTTTCAGCACCTATACCGTTCCTTACAACAGCCTGGCCAATGAATTGACCCCCGACTACGACGAGCGCACCTCCCTCATGACTTACCGGAGCGTGATGCAGAAGGTTTTCGAGATCGCGATGTTCTGCGCGCTGCAATTCACCACGCTGAGCTGGTTCCTGATTCCCGGCACGACCAGGCACAACACGCTTTTAGGAATGCAGGTGTACACGTCGGCTTTGGGCGTGATCATGGCGATTTTCGCGATCATCATGTTTTTCCGGCTCAGAGAACCGTATTACGGAAGCATCGTCCTGAAGACGACCGAGCACGTGCCGCTCAAGGATTCGTTCTACGAGACGCTGAGATGCCAGCCGTTCCGCAATTTGCTGTTCATGGGCGCATCGTTCAACCTGGGAACGAGCATGGTCGGCACGCTGGGCCTCTATGCGACGATCTATTACGTGTGCGGGGGCGACACGGCGCTGGGGTTTAAATGGAATACCAGCATGGGCTTCGGCAACATGATCGGGGGCTTTCTGGGTGCGCCGGCCCTCAATCGCGTCGCGCATTTCCTCGGCAAACGCAATGGCTTGATCGTGGCCGCTTTGGTCGGCATTCTCGGCTATGGCGGGTCTTGGTATCTGTACAATCCGGCGCATCCCTGGCTCCAGGTTTTCGCCTCGGGCACCATGGCGTTCGCCGCCTCTGGCCTGTGGATGTTGTCGGGTTCTATTGGGGCCGACGTCATTGACTACGATGAACTGCACACCGGAAAGCGCCGAGAGGGTTCCTTCACCGCCTGTTCTCAATACATCGGCAAGCTCGGAAACTCGCTGGGAAACTTCCTGACCGGTCTTGTCCTCAGTGCCATTGGCTTCGAAGCGGCGCGCGGAGCGCAAACGGCGCACACCGTTCTCTGGATCCGACTGATGCTGGCCGCCATCCCCATCTTCGGATTGGTTTTGGCCATTATCTTCGTTCTGCGCGTTCCGCTCACGAGGAAAATATCCCAGGAAATTCGAGTGACCCTCGAGGCGCGGCGAGGCAAGCCGGCGACCATTGCCGAGACGGCGTGAACGGAATTCGACATGACGACTCGCCAGATTCCCCAGGAAACTCTGACATTGACCGCGGCTTCCCCCGCCGCGCCGCGCCGGAGGCGCTATCCGCATCGCTGGGCGGCGCTGCTCGCCATCCTCATCATCTGCGCGGGTTATCTTTTGCCGTTTTTCTGGATGCTTTCCACGAGCCTCAAACGCGTCGATCAGACCATGACCAACCCGCCCAGCCTGATTCCCCATCCCCTGATGCCGGAGAATTTTGCGAAGGTCATCACTTCCGACAAGGTCGATTTCCCGCTCTACACGCGCAATACGCTGATCATCGCCGCCCTGACCGTTCTGGGCACGACGTTGTCCAGCTCGATCGTCGCCTATGGATTTGCCAAGATTCGATTCAAGGGCCGCGGATTTCTCTTCGTCCTGATGCTCTCCACGATGATGATCCCATTCCCGGTGATGATGCTGCCGCTGTTCATCGTCTTCCGATTCATCGGCGATCACACGCCGCTGCAAATGCTCGGCACGTTCAAGCCGCTGTGGCTTCCGGCGTGGTTCGGCAGCGCCTTCAGCATCTTCCTTCTCCGCCAATTTTTCCTCACGATTCCGGACGACATTGGCGAGGCGGCGCGCATCGACGGCTGTAGCGAATGGGGCATCTTCTGGCGGATCATGCTTCCGCTGAGCCGGCCCGCCCTGTCCGTCGTGGCGCTCTTCTCGTTCATGTGGGCATGGAACAATTTTCTCGGCCCGCTGCTGTTTTTCCAGCGTCCCGATCAGTACACCCTGGCGCTGGGGCTTCAGGCTTTTCAGAGCCAACAGGGTGGGACCGATTGGAATTTATTGATGGCCGCGTCGATGCTGGTGATGTTGCCGGTGCTGATTCTGTTCTTCCTTGCGCAAAAAACGTTCATACAGGGAATCGCGACCACCGGCTTGAAGTAGAGCGTGCTCAAGCATTCGGATTCAGGGCATGACCGGATAACCGTAGCCGCCGCCGGGCACCTTCACCACAGGATGCTCCATCCTCGAACGAGGAAGCCAGGGATTTCCCTCGCCAACCATCTTAACTTCCATTCCGCCAACCGAGATCGAAGGCATGTTCATCAAGTCGAGGACGGCCCGGGGGGTATTATTCCGCACGCCCTCGTCATACTTCTGCTGAAGCTCTTTCCTGACGTCGGGAGTATAGCGCTCGCAATAGCCCACAAAATCATGGCCCGCATCGTCCTCGAACACCATCGCCCACACGGCGGTCTTGCCATCGTGCTGGTACGGCGGAAAATTGAAAATGCTGTCTTTGTAATATGTTCGGCCGTCGTCATCGGTGTAAAAGGCTTTGTAGGGATTGGCCCGCTGGCCGCTGGGCCAGAAATGGTAGGCGATACTCGCCCCGGCAACAGCCAGCAGCACAACTCCGACCGCCACGCCCGTAGCGCCCCGGCTCAGCTTCTCGCGGACGCTCATAGCCATAAAGCTCATAGGGCATTTGCCCAGGAATGGATCGTCGCTCTTGGATCGGAGGGGTTCACGGTCCCAAGCCCGGTCCCGCCGCAAATGGGGTTATGGAATTGACGGAGATATCCTTCGCCACCACTGTACCCAACACTCTCGACTCGACATGGCCATCGACAAAAAGCATGTTGCCCGTGGTGTTGGCCATGTGGCGAAAGCGCATGGCGCAGACTGCAGAATAAGCGGTGTTCATGTCGTCCTGGTTTTCATACGCCAGGGCCTTTTTCGTAACGTTCCCGTTGGCAGAAGACCAATTAGCACCGCCTGGATTGCCCGGCGCGATGGGATTGATGTAATGCGCCGTGTTGTAATTCACTGAATCGGCCGGCACGGGATAGTACAAACCATACCCGTATGAAGTCCAGCCAACAGCTCCCTCGTCAATTTGGCTGGCGACCCAACCGTCATTCCAGATATATTGGGCCGAGCTGCCGTTGGTTAGGTTTTGTGGCCCACACCAGACCTCCATGGTTTCGGTGGGCCGACGGATGCTTCCGTTTTGACGAAGCGGAATAAAGCCGCTGCCCGGAGTGCTGCCGCTTCCGTTGGTGGCTACACCCAGCACGACGGCCCGGTCATCCCACAGTTCGGTATCGGGCATGATGACGGGATTGCACATGTAGTCCGAAACTCTCGGATTGTATGGCAGGCCCGACGTGTCATAGTCGTGAAAAACCGCCAAATAGTCGGCAGCCATGTTTTGTTCATATTGTGCCAGGCCTCCACCGGTGGGATTCCAAACCGGTGTGTTTCCACTGCCTGGCGGAACGTTATTTGAGAGACGGGTCAGGCTATCCGGCCAAGTCCAACAGGGGGTGTCCCACCATCCGTGGTTCCAGTCACCATCGCCCCCTTTCATCTGCGCGTAGCCGTAGGGGAGATAGCCATGATTATCAGCGGCATAGATTTGCAGCATCGTGCCGATCTGGCGGAGGTTCGATGAGCATGCAACGAGATTTGCCTGCTCCCTGGCGCGGTTGAGCGCCGGCAAGAGGATCGAAATCAGCAGTGCTATGATTCCGATAACCACCAACAATTCGACCAGCGTAAATCCTCGCTTGATGCGTCGAACCGGCATGTGTGCTCCTCTCGAATTCCCGCGATTATGCCACCATCATATATATGAAAAACGCCTCGTCAATGATTTTTGATGGCGATTATGGGGAAAGTAGCGCTTTTTAACGCCAGCGACCGGCCGGGACCCCCGTATCAGCCGGATTATGGGGCTGAATTCAGTTTTATGAAGTCGATGATTTCGTGGATATTGCCGAATGCCAAGCCGGTGACGGTGTCGGCACAGCCGTAGTAAATTGCCAATTTCCCCGATGGGGCGTCCAGAAGCGTGGCGCAGGGGAAAACCACGTTCGGCACGTCACCGACGCATTCATAGGGTGTTTGCGGCGACATCAGGTACGGGGCTGCGCGATGGATCACCTTCCAGGGCTTTTCCAGATCCAGAAGGGCCGCCGAGAAGCTGTAAACAAAGCCGTTACAACTGGTAAGCACGCCATGATAGATCAGCAACCAGCCTTCGCTGGTCTCGATCGGGATAGGGCCGGCGCCGATCTTGGTGGATTCCCACGGCTGCTTGGGCGCCATCACGAATCGATGTTTGCCCCAAAAGGTAAGATCGGGGCTTTGGCTGAGGAACATGTCGCCAAACGGCGTGTGCCCGCGGTCGCTCGGCCGGCTCAGCATCACGAAGTTTCCGTTGATTTTGCGGGGAAACAACACACCGTTTCGGTTGTAGGGAAGATAGGCATTTTCGAGTTGATGGAACGTGCTGAAATCCCGGGTCCAACCGATGCCAATGGTTGGGCCGTAATATCCGTTGCACCACGTGACATAGTACCGGTCGTCGATCCAGCAGACGCGGGGGTCGTAGCCGTATTCCCATTTTGCAAGTTCTTGATCTTCGCATTTGAAATGGATGGGATCAGGGCTGATTCTCCAACTGAATCCGTCATCGCTCCTGCCCGCGTAGAGGCCCATGCGCCTGCGCTTGTCGTCGCATCGGAACACACCGGCGAATGCCCCTTGAAAGGGGACGGCCGCACTATTGAAGATGCTGTTGGACGTTTTGGTGAGATTGCGGGGAATGATTGGATTACGGCTATATCGCCAGACCACATCGGTGCAATTCCTGGGGCGGTCCTCCCAGGGGACATTGGGCAATGGCTGTCCACCGATGATTCTGTATTTAGAGGCCGGCTTGGGCACGATTTCTTCAGTTTCCAGTTCGGTAGTCATTTGCAAAATACCAAGTGAGAACGGCTCCGGCAACCAATACAACTTGCAAAATTCGGCGCCTGCCGGGCGTAAAAGGGGTGCCAGGACCCTGGGAATCCGGCACGCGGCGGATTGGTTGTCGTCCGCCGTGTGTTATTCCCGTGCAAAAAAAATCCTTTGACAAGCAAATCAAATTCGATATACTTTCATATATATTTTCCACGTCAAAACGTCAATAGCGGATTGAACGGAGGTTCGGAAACACAGTCGAGAATCATCGACGAAAGGAGCAGAAAATGAGGAGGTCGCGAGCTATCGTATTGATCGGGACAAGTGCTTTTATTGCCAGCGCGGGAATCGTTCGGGCGGACACCGCGCTTTACACCAGCTACAACGATTTCGCGGGAACCCCGCGCACCGATGTCGCAGGAGTGAATAGCTGGGAGGGATGGGGCGATTATGACGGCAACGGGCACGTGAATAATACCGAAACATGGAATTATTTGTCGGATGGGCCGGTGACAATCTCAAATACGGCCCTGAACGGCGCGACCAGCGCGACCAACGGGCTTGGCGATTACCCCAACGACTACAACGCGACGCCGGGCGACCCCAACTATGGCACGTCCTATGCCGGCCTGCCCGGCCAGCCGGGGTCGGTGACCATTAATAGCTATGGCGGCGGGTACGACGGGATTCAAACGGGTGACTTGCAGCCTGGTTCGGGCCCCGGGGCGGCGTTAATCACCGCGCTGCAACAGGGCCATGCATTGGCGATAGACTTTACTTCCCCCGACGGTGGGACCACTCTGCCAGCTGGCTATATGACCCTGGAGTTCTCGACCTATACCAACACCACTAATCTGGGCACGGGCTGGGTGAATCCGGGCAAGACGCTCGCCGCCAAAGATAACGGATCCTATGGCGATGATCTCGGCTCATTTTGTGTCAACCACGGCACCTATTGGACGGGGTATTTGCCTTACAGCTACACCGCATCACCGGCTTACGGGCAGCTCAATCTTGTAATTAACAGCAGCGATAGTGGAAGCATAACGTTTGGCAATATCCGCATCGTTTCGTCGACGTGGGCTGCCGCCGGCGATGGTCTGAGCTGGACCACGAACACTTCGCCGACCGCGACGGATTGGATCGGCGGATTGCCCGGTGGAGTGGTGGGCGGCGCCTCCGGCGCCAGCGCGACAATGGCCGATCTCGAGACCGGAAATTCCACAACCACCCTTGACGCTACCTGGACACTCGGCTTGCTTACCTTCAACTCGTTGCAATATACGTACAACATCGCACCGGGCACCGGCGGCAGTCTCGTCATGGACAACACCATCAACAGCGCCGACGCCGCCATCAACGACGTGGCCGGTGGCTCCGCCACTTCCGGCGGTGGATCAGCCCCAAATTACACTGAATATATTACCGCCCCGGTGAAACTGGTTTCCAATACCGACGTCACTGTCACCCGCAGCACCGACCTTCTGTACGTTAGCGGGAACATCACCGGGACCGCCGCTCTGTCCATGTCCGGGGCCGGCACGTTGCAGCTTACCGGCACCAACACCTATTCCGGCGGAACAACTCTCAACAGCGGGACGCTTCTGGTCAGCACCGCAGTCGCTTTGCCCGCAAATAAGCCGGTGAGCATCACCGGCGGTCTGCTTGAGCTTGCCTCCACCATCTCCGGTGGCACCGGTCCTGCCCCGACCAGCAGCGTGAACATCGGGTCGCTCACGATCGCCGGCAATGGCGTGCTGGATGTGAACAACAACCACATCATCATCACCTACGGCTCCAGCGATCCGTTCTCGACCATCGCCGGGTACATCAAGTCCGGCTACAACGGCGGCCATTGGAACGGCCCGGGCATCATTTCCACGGCGGCCCAGACCAAGACCAACGGCCTGTCCTACGGCCTCGGCTATGCCGACGGGGCGGACGGCAAGGTCTCCGGCCTGGTCTCCGGCCAAATCGAAGTGGCCTACACGCTTCTCGGCGACGCCAATCTGGACGGCCTGGTCAACGCCGCCGACTTCACCATTCTGGCGGCGAACTTTAACCAGCCCGTCACCGGTTGGGATCAGGGCGATTTCAACTACGACGGACTGGTGAACGCCGCCGACTTCACCGACTTGGCGGCGAACTTCAACCAGAGCGACAGCGGCGCGGCCTCGGCCGGCGACGTCGCGGCGCTGGACGCCTTCGCCGCCGCCAACGGGTTGCTGGCGGATGTGCCGGAGCCGGCAACGACGGGATTGCTCGCCATGGGCGCCATCGGCATGTTGGCACACCGTCGCCGCCGTTCAACGTAATTGGATCATCCGGGACTCCCGCGAAGTTTTGCCAGCTTTACACCTACGCCAAGCGAATCAGCCCCGCCCCATCCGGCGGGGCCGATCGCTTAACTAATTCTGAATACCTGAAGACGCCCCGAAAGCCCGCCGCAGGCCGGCTTCTTTTCCTTGCCTACTTCGCCGCGACGCGAAGCAATTCCTGCTCCGCCGCCAGGCTCCAGGCGCCGTTATCCAGCTTGGCCGCCACCGTCGGGAAACGCTTGGGCAGTTCCGACAGCGGGATCAATCCGACGTCGTGCAGCATCGGATAGACGATGATCTTCCCTGCCAACGTGCGGTTCTCCACCGCCGCGATTCCGTCCGCCGCCCCGGCGATTCCGGAAATCGCGTCCACCGACCGATTCGTATCCAGTTGCCGCCGGATCACCTTCCTCAACACGATCTTCATGTCGCCAATGACCGATCCGCTCGTGCCGAACATGTAGCAGCGATTGGCGATGTAGGTATCCAGATCCAGGTCCTGCCTCGTCGGCGCCGGAATGCCGGCGAAAATGTTGATCAGACATCCCGGCAAGCTGTCGCGCACGCTGCTTGCCACCAGCGCCCCCACCGGCGCCATCAGCGCGAAATAGCTGAACTTCTCCGTCACCGGGGTCTTCTGCGTGTTCAGAAGCTTCATCGACACGCGATTGGCCTTGGCCAGCGGATCGGCCTTCTTCGCCAGCGCTTCGATGCGCGCATCATCCACGTCCGTTCCGACGATCGACACGTCCTTGATTCCCGAGCAGACCGTGCGAATGACGTGCATTTGTCCCATCGGCCCACCGGCGCCTACCACCAGCATCTTCTCCCCCGGTCGAATCTCCCCCGTCGCCGGAACGTTCTTATATGATTCGGCGGCGTTATTTCCCGTCGTTCCGATCCATCGCGTCATGCCGTAGTGCACGCGCCCGATGCCCGCCGACACCGGCTTGCCGATCTTCTTCCCGCCCAGCACGACGTTGAAGATCGCCCGCGGCGCGAGCTTGTCGTTCAGAACGTCGATTTTCTCCTTGCCGACCCCGAAGTAGATGATGTCGTCGAATCCTTCGTTCGGTAGCGAGGCCACGTCGCCGGCCACCGCGGACGCCGGCTTGAGCGATCCGATCGCCCGCTTCTGCCATTCATCTGCCAAAATCGCCGTGATCGATCCCGGCGTGTTTTTAGCGATCGCTTCCGCCAATCCCTCGATCTTGCATCCGGCGTCGGCGACCACCAGCAATCGCCCGCCGGCCTTGATCGTCTGCCGTTCCGGATTCACGTACGAATCTTCCACGCATGCCCACGGCTCGACCAGCGCGATCGCCGACGCGCTCAGGTCCTCCGGCGCCGGAATGAGAAATCGCTCGTCGGTCCCCGGCTCAACCACCACCCGCTCGTCCATCAGCACGTATTCCTGCAATCCCCCTTCGAAGTTGTATCCGAACGCGGCGTTCGAATTGGCCGTCGGCAGATCGCGATAATCCGTCTGCACCAGGCATCGCTCGCCAACCTTGTGCCTGGTCACCTTCCCGCCGACCGCGACGATCCGGCAAGTCACCTCATGCCCCGGCACCGTCGGCTTATCGTCCGGCACGTAGCTGGGAATTTCCTTCAGCACCTGGCTCGACAATCCGCCCGTGATCTCGCTCTTGCGGGCGTGCGCCGAGAATTGCTTGAGCAATTTCAGGTCCGAAAAGCAAAGCCCGACGCATTCCACCTTGGCCAGAATCTGCCGCGGCCCCGGCCGAAACACCTCCTTGGCATCGTTCAATTTCAATTGCCCCGGCCCAACCAGTTGAACCGCGTGCTGCGTCCGGGGAAGAGTCACCGTCTCATTTTTCATGATCCACCTCGTTCAGGATAAGCTCCGGAAAAGCTTAACCGCGAAGGCGCGAAGGGCGCGAAGTTGCGCGAAGAAAAAATAGATCGAGATATGATTTCTTC
>JBEKEC010000079.1:0-16636 GCA_050014015.1 Tepidisphaeraceae bacterium | reverse complement strand
ATCCTGTGCTGCTGTGGTAATATCCATAAGCCCTTCCTTGGGTTAGACGGTTGAAAAATGGAACAACCATTCCAACCCCAAGGCGGGGCTTTTTCACCTACAAACTTGGCTCAGACCCGTTGGGCCTCGAATACGGGGATGAGCTTTTCGACGGCCTTGGCTTCGACAACGATGCAGGATTCGACTAGCAAATCCAATCTCAAGGCGCACTCAAGCCTGATGTCGTCGTAGATAACCGGAAGCATCACCTCGCGATCGACCTTTAAGCCGCGCTTACGCAGTTCGTGGGCCAGACAAATCGAATAGACGGACTCGAGCAAGCCGGGCCCCAGCTTGCGATGCACGGTGTAAATGCCATCCACAACGATTTTCGCGATTCGTTCCACCTCAGAATTGGTCGATTCTCCATATCCCATTACCCACTCTTCCCTTCGCGTACCTTCGCTTCTTCGCTCCTTCGCGGTGAATCAAATCCAGCGGGTCATGCATGGCGGTTATCGCCGCTTTTTCTTGTTGCGGTCTTTCTTTTCCATGAAACCGGATTTTTTGGTGCGGAGCATGGGGCCGCCGGGCATGCCGAGGTTGGATAAGCCACCGGACATGACGGATTGCATGAAGCGCATTTTGCCCATCATTCCCTGTCCGCCGAGGACGCGCATCAGGTCTCGGGCGCCCTCGAACTGCTTGATGAACTGGCCGACCTCCTGGACGGCGACGCCGGCGCCGGCGGAGATGCGACGACGGCGGCTGTGTTCGAGAATGTCGGGCTTTTTGCGTTCCTCGCGGGTCATGGAATCGTAAATCGCGCGCATGTGACCCATTTGGCGCTCGACGTCGGCATCGTTCATGTTGGCGGACTTGGTGAGATTGCTCATACCGGGGATCATTCCCATGACCTTGCCGATGGAGCCGAGCTTGCCGATCTGGCCCATCTGCGACATGAAATCGTCTAGGGTGAACTGGCCCTTCTCCATTTTCTGCTGGAGGCGGGCAGCTTCCTCCAAGTCGAAATTTTTCTGAGCTTCGGTGACGAGGCCGATGATGTCGCCCATGCCGAGTATGCGCGAGGCCATGCCTTCGGGGCGGAATTCCTCGAGGGCTTCGAGTTTTTCGCCGACGCCGAGGAATTTGACGGGCTTTCCGGTGACCATCTTGGCGGAGAGAAGGGCGCCGCCGCGCGTGTCGCTATCGAGCTTGGTGAGGATCAGGCCGTCGAGTTCCAATTGGTCGTTGAAGGCCTTGGCGCTGTTGACGGCGTCCTGGCCGCTCATGCTGTCGAGGACGAGGTAAATCTGGTGAGGCTGGAGCTGGGCGTTGATCTCGCGGAGCTCGCCCATCAATTCGTCATCGACGTGCAATCGGCCGGCGGTGTCGAGGATGACGACGTCGTTGCCGGAGGATTTGGCCTGATTGACGGCCGCGCGGCAGATGGCCACGGCCGCGCCGCGCGGGACCTGGCCGTGGGAGGCGATCTTGGAATCATCGGTGTAAACGGGGGCTCCGACCTGGCCGGCGATGACGCGAAGCTGCTCGACGGCGGCGGGGCGCTGCAAGTCGGCGGCGGCCAGCATGGGATGATGCCCCTTGGCGAGCAGGTATTTCGCCAGCTTTCCGCAGGTGGTGGTTTTGCCCGATCCCTGCAATCCGCACATCATGAGGACCGTGGGGCCGGGCTGAACGAAATAAATCCGGGTGTCCACGGGGCCGAGGAGATTCAATAGTTCGTCATAACAAATCTTCACCATCAGCTCGCCGGGCTGAAGGCTCTTGATGACCTCCTGGCCGATGGCTTTCTGAATGACGTGCTCGGTGAAATCGTTGACGACTTTGAGATTGACGTCTGCTTCGAGCAGGGCGGTGCGAACGCTGCGCATGGACTGGCGGATGTTTTCCTCGCTGATCCGGCCGCGGCCGGTGAGGGAACGGAATACGCCGGAGAATTTGTCGGTGAGGGTGTCGAACATGGGTTAATCATCATAGGAGAGAATGAGGGGACTGCCAATTCTTCCGGGAGCAAAGACGATTGAACCGCCATGACGCCAAGACGCCAAGGTAAGATCATGCCAATGCGCAACCAATTCTTCCGGGAGCAAAGACGATTGAACCGCCATGACGCCAAGACGCCAAGGTAAGATCATGCCAATGCGCAATTTCTACCTTGGCGTCTTGGCGTCATGGCGGTTCAATTTCTGCTCTGGCGGAAATTTTGGCACACCCGGAATGAGGAGAAGCTGAAGGGAAATTGACGCATAAATTGGTATGATGCATTCTCGTGTATCAACCATTTCTACGGACGCATTGGGCATATCTGGCTCCGGTGGCGCTGGTGGCGCTATTGTTGATAGCGGGCTATTTCTTGCGGTCTCCGACGTCGTTGGCCATGGGTTTTGTTGCGATTTGGGTGCTGGCGTCATCCTTAATCATCGCGGGGGGCGTTATCGGCATCAGAAGACACAGAGCTTGGCGGCGATATTACGCGGGGCAATGTGTCCGCTGCGGCTACGACCTGCGCGCCACGCCGGATCGGTGTCCGGAATGCGGGGCGATTCCGCCAAAACGACAAATCGTTTCCAAGTGAACGAGCACCTGCTGAGACTAAAAGACTCTAAGAAAAAGACTGGCACAGAGATCACGGAGGACACAGAGAACCTAGCGCAGGCTGCGCCCGCAACCCAAAGAATTTTACCGCGAAGACGCGAAGGACGCGAAGTTACGCGAAGCTAAAATCAACTCTTGTTTTCTTCTTCGCGTAACTTCGCGGGACCCGGCGTTTAATCGCCGGGACCCCCTTCGCGTCTTCGCGGTAACGAATTTGAAGATGGGCCGTAGAGCGGCGAAGCGGCGTGATCTTGGAAAATCTTCGCATGGAGATCGGTGCTTTACACCGCACAAGAAATCTTGTCGCCGCGCGCAAAACTGGAACGTCAGTAGCACAGAGGACACGGAGAGCACAGAGGAATACTGAATTTGCGGCTTTATCTCTGTGTTCTGGCGTAGCCTCTGTGCCCTCTGTGGTTCATTCTGTTAGAAACTCTGAGTGACCTGCGGCGGCGGCGGAACGAAATACATGGCTCACGCAGAGGCGCGGAGGCGCAGAGAGAAGATTACCTCTGCGCCTTTGCGCCTTTGCGTGAGATGTCTTCTTCAGGAACGGCCTTCTTCGATCAGGGCGGGAATCTTCAATCCGCCCAAGCTCAGGCCCTTGCTCGATTGTTGGAAGCGTTGGATGGCTTGGCACGGTTAGGGGACTCAATGGCGTTTATTTATGCCAGCTCTATCCGTGCCCATCCGTGGTTCAGAATCCGATCTCACCTGTTCATCACACGGGAGAGAGGACGGGCTCTTGCAGATATTGACGATTCGCTTCCAATGGAGCGTCACCCCGTTTGAAGTTGAGGAGCAAGGCAATCTCCAAGCCGCTGATGCTCAGGTAACAGGAATTCTAACCACGGATGGGCACGGATAACACGGATAGGAGAACGCGTGTCGCGAGCGACGCGGCTAACCGGGGGACCGACTGGGGGAGCGTTTCTTCGTTCTTCGCGTTGGAGATTTTCGCATTTTTGGCTGGTTTTTGGGGGCATCGACAATGTCGCGGTTTTTGATGGCGCCAGGGCCGACATTGTCGATGTCAATGGGCGAAATGGCGCGGAATATCAGAGTGCGACCGCCACGGGTTTTGTGCCAAGTAAGTGCGCCATGGCCCTTGTTGGCCAGGTCTTGCAGGAATTGGCGGGCAAGCGCGGCACTGCGGAAAGCGTAGCGGGAGCGCATGAGTTGGCGGACGGTGATTTGTCCGCCGCGTTTTTGGATGAGTGGGAGGATGTCGCGGATTTTTTGGGAATTGGGATCGGGTTTGGCGTCGGCGTAGATTTGGCAGAGTTCGTGGGCATAGAAATCGACGATGCGGGCGGCGGAGGTGATGGCGTAGCCGTCGATGTAGTGAGGGGTGATGGAGTTGGAGTCGTCGGCGTTGGAGGCGGCGTCGACGAGTTGGTGAATGAGGGCGATGCGCGGGATGTAGTCGAGGAACTGGATGAGATGGTTTTGCAAGAGAGGGTTTGGCTGGCGATGGGCGAATTCGAGGAGGCGTCGCTGGGCGGCGGCGAGGACTGGGCGGGACTTGGGGGCGAGGGGAACGAGCTGGGGGGCGGGGTCGGTGTCGCGGTTGGAAGATTCAAGGAAGTAAAGACGGTCGAGCAATGCGGCCCAGTCGGATTTGAGCTGGGGATCGACGGGAGCGCCGGCGAGAGTGGGGGGAGATTCGACGCAGCGGGTGAGGAGGAAGTGGCAAGCCATGAGATGGTGTGAAGGGTTGGAAATGCGCGAAGGGTCATAAGGCGGAATGGAGCCGGTGATGGCGACGAAGGCGTTGAGGACGAAACGGGCGGGCAGGGAGCAGGCGTGGTCGAAGGTGAAATGGGGGGCGTCGAAGAGGGCGAGGAATTGTGAGTTGGGGGAGTGGAAGAGGTTGGAGAGATCGTTGTGGACGAAGAGGCAGCCGCGCGGCTGGCGGCGGAGATAGCGGTGGAGATTGGCGAAGTCGGGATCGGTGAAAAAATATTGTTGATAGTCCTTGGCGGGATGGAGAGGGTGGAAGATGGGCGGGCGGCCCTTGGAGCCGCGGTGGTCGTGCCAGTCGTGGAGGGCGTAGACGTGCTCGCGGTATCGGGCGTGGATGTCGAGGGTGATCTGGCGTTGGCGCTCGATCAAAGGCTGGAGGAGAATTTGGGTGGCGCGGGAGAGGGGAGAGGGGTTGTTGGCCAGGACGGCGGACCAGAGGGCGGTGGGATGGGAAAGATCGGGAGAGAATTCGGCGCGGCGGGAGTTTCCGATGGCGGCGCCGGCAATGGTGAGCATGGGGAGAACGAGGCAGGCGGGTTGGAGGCTGAAGGCGGCGGCGAGAGAGGAAGCCAGGGCGGAGAGGGGATGGGGGAGGGCGTCCAGGGGGAAAGCGGGGGTGGGCGTCCCCAAGGGAGCAAGCTCCCTGGGCTTTGGGTGGGGAAGTGAACGAACTGGGGCGCGGCGGGAGTTTCCGATGGCGGCGGCGAGAGGGGAAGGGGCGCTGGAGAGCGGAGCGGGGGAACGGGGGATTGGGAGGGAATTCATGGGAAATCCGAAATCCGAATGACGAATGACGAAGAGGGGGATCGGGCGCGAAGGGTCCCTCTATATTTTTAGCGGATAGGTGAAAGTTTTAGACGTATTTTTGAGGAAAGCGCGGATTTTTTGGAAATAAATTTAGGGAAACCCACGGATGGCCATCCGTGGGCTTTCGGGAATGGAGTTGCACGGGAAAGGGAAAGGGTTTTGCGCATTCGGCATTCTCATTTCAACTTGGTAGAATTTGTTGAAATATGACACAACCATTACCACCGGGGCAGGGTCCGGTCGATCCGCAGGGGGCTTTTTCGATGCCGCCGGCGCCAGGTATGCCCTTGCCGGGGATGCCGATGGTGGGGATGCCGCCGATGCCGATGCCGATGCCGCCGTTTGCTCCGCCACCGCCGCGGCGCGGGAAGCGGTGGGTTTTGATCCTGCTACTGCTGGTGGCGTTGGTGGGGTCGGTGGTGGTGAATCTGGTGCTGTTTGGGGTGATTGTGGTTGGGGCGGCGACGGAGGTTCGCCAGAGCGTCATCTCCGGGGCAGGGCCGGACAAGGTGGCGGTGGTGGGGATCGATCAATTGATCGATGATGAAAGCGCCCAGGCGTTTGAAACGGTCATGAAGGAGGTCGAGAAGGATTCGGCGGTGAAGGCGCTGGTGGTGGAGATCGACACGCCGGGGGGATCGGCGACATCGTCGGATGAAATGTACCACCGTCTGGACCGATTCAAGACCAGCAAACACGTTCCGGTGGTGATCGCGATGAAGGGAATGGCGACGAGCGGGGGATATTACGTTTCCGTCGCGGGGGATTATCTGATTGCGGAGCCGGGGTGTCTGACGGGGAACATCGGCGTTTTGTTTCCGCGGTTCAACGTGAGCCAGATGATCGACAAGTGGGGCGTGTCGGAGACGACGCTGACGGCGACGACGGCGGGGCATTCATACAAGAATGCCGGGTCGATGTTTCAGCCGAAGAATCCGGAGGATGAGAAGTATTTGCAGGGATTGGTGGATGGGGTGTTCGCACAGTTCAAGGCGGTGGTGATGGCGGGGCGGAAGGGGAAGCTGAGCGACACTGCAGGGGATGTCTTCAGCGGCAAGGCGTTCATCGCGGAAGATGCATTGGCGCGGGGATTGATCGACAAGATCGGGTATCCGGAAGAGGCATACGATTATGCGGCGCACCTGGCGGGGCTTAGCAGCCGATCGGTCGTTCGATACGCTCCGAATCCGAGTCTGTTGCAATTGCTGACGGCGCGGTCGAACGTTCCGGCTGGACAAGCCAAGGGGGCGTCGAAAGCGGTGACGATCGACGGCGTGAGCGTTGATGAGCGAACGGTGGAAGACGTGTTGTCGGCGCGGCCGCTGTTGCTTTGGCGAGGGAATTGAGATGCGATGGGTGTGGCCATATTTTGTGGCATGGCTGCGGAACCCCCACCCCAACCCTCCCCCTGAGTACAGGGGGAGGGGGATAAGATGGGAAGCGTGCCACAAAACATGGCCACGCCCGATTCGTTTTGCGGTGGGGCGAATCGCGGCCGTCGCATGCATCACGATGGTGGCGGTATGCGCGAGGGTGTCGATGGCGGCGACGCCGGACGAGGTTCAGAACGCCATCGACAAGGCGGTGCGTTACCTTTACGTGCAGCAGAGGAACGGGAACTGGGAGAGTTCGCACCGGGCGAGGCGGATCGTTTCACCGGCACAGGATCAACCGGGTGGAATGACGGTGACGGCAACGTACGCGTTGCTGTCGGTGGGCGAACGGCGGGACGTTCCCAGGCTTGAGATGGCGATCCGGTATCTTCAAAGCCATGAGTTTACGAGCGTTTATACGCTGGGAATGCGGTGCCAGGCGTGGCGGTTGCTTTTGCCGGACGAGCGTGTGAAGGCGGCGCTGCGGAGAGATGGCCGGCTGCTGGTTAAAAGCGTTTCATCGGATACGGGGATGTACGATGCGCGCGTGGATGGGCAGAACAATCCGCCGGACCACGGCGTGAGCCAGTACGGGGTCTTCGGCGCTTGGGCGTGCGCGCAGGAGGGGGTGGAGATTCCGACGAGTTATTGGCAGAGCGTTGACAGCGGATGGAGAGCGGCGCAGCAGGCGGATGGAAGCTGGAACTATGGGAAGGCGCCGACGGACAAAGCTCAGACGTTGCCGATGACGGCGGCGGGGCTGGCGACGCTGTTCATCGCACAGGATGCGCTTTCCATGGGGGCAAGTCCATCGAGCAAGGGGAACGTGAGCGATGCGAATATCGACAGCGGTCTGGCGTGGCTGGGGGCGCATTTCACGGAGGTTTTCAAGTCGAGATATCAGTATTACGCGTTGTACGAATTGGGGGAGTTGGGGGCCGCCAGCGGGCGGAAATATTTCGGGAACACGGATTGGTACGGCCAGGGCGCGGATAACCTGGTGCGCAGCCAGAAATCGGACGGCTCGTGGAATTCGACGGTGGCGGATACGGCGTTGGCGGTCCTGTTTTTGACGCATGGGCGGGCCCCGGTGGGGATGAACAAATTGGAGTATTTCGACTCGACGGGCGGTCAGCGGGTGGAGGGGGACTGGAACCAGCGTCCGCGCGACCTGGCGAATTTCGACCGATGGATGGGCAAGCAGGTTGAACTGGATCGATTTCTCAACTGGCAGGTGGTGGACCTGAACGCGCCGGCGGGGGACCTTCACGAGGCGTCGATCCTGTACGTGACCGGGGACAAGGCGCTGGGGTTTGGCGAGGGGGACAAACAGAAGATCAAGACGTTCATCGAGCAGGGGGGGATGGTGCTATTCAACGCCGATCGCGGGAGCGCGGAGTTCTCGACGTCGGTGAAGCAGTTGGCGGCGGAATTGTTTCCGGGGATCGGGGAGTTCCGCGAGTTGCCGATGGATCACTGTATCCTGAAAAAAGAGCAGTTCCTGGGGTCGGGGTGGACGGACCCGCCGACGATCCTGGGATTGAGCAACGGGGTGAGAGAGTTGATGGTCCTGTTGCCGAAGGCGGATGCATCGGAGGCATGGCAGGCGCAGCTGACGAGTTCGAAGGAAACGCTGTTCGAGCTTGGAGCGGATTTGCTGCTGTATGCTTCGGACAAGCAGAACATCAGGGAGAAGGGGGATTCGTACATCGTGGAGCCGAGCTCGCGCATCCAGGCGACGCGGTCGCTGAAGGTCGCGCGAATTCAATATGACGGCACGTGGGACCCAGAGCCGGGGGGGTGGCGCCGATTGGCGGCGGTCATGCACAACCGGGATCAACTCGATCTCCAGGTCAAATCCGTCGCGCTGGGCGCCAATGCGGACCTGACGGATTACAAAGTCGCGCATCTCACCGGCGCGGGGCACGTCAAGCTCAGCACCAGCCAGTGGATTCAGTTGCACTCGTTCGTGGCCAACGGCGGGACGTTGATCGTGGACGCGGCGGGAGGGTCGTCGACGTTCAACGACGACGTGCGGAGCCAGCTTCAATCGACGTTTTTTGACGAGGCGAGTCAGATCGATCAGCCGCTCAGGCCGGGGCACGTGCTGTACAGCGAAATCGGAAGCAAGATCGACGAGGTTGGGTATCGGAACTTCGCGCGGCACTCGCTGATGGAGAATTTGAAGATGCCGCGGATTCGCGGGATGAAGATCGAGGGCCGCATCGGGGTTTTTTATAGCGCGGAAGACATCAGCGCGGGGTTGGTGGGCGAGCCGATGGACGGGATCGTGGGGTACGACCCGGATTCGGCGACATCGCTGATGGAACACATGATTTTGTATGCGGAGAGCGGGGGGAAACCGACGACGAGGCCGAGCGACAGTTCTGCGGGGGGCGGGTGAAAATTCGGGGGTGGGTCAATTAGAATGGTGAAGCGATGTGGCATTCCCAGGGAGCAAGCTCCCAGGGCTTTGGATTGTCGGCGCCGTGGGCGTTAACAGGAAGACAAAAAACCCCGGGCCAGGGTGTCGTCCGGCCGACCGTCGGCCGGACGACACTGCCCGTGGGAACCAACCGCGCTCCATAAATTTCGAGTGACTCGCTCAGTCACTCATAACCATCACCATGATGATTACGCTGGGAGGAAGAACAAAGTCGATGCCAAACGTATTTCCGCGTTCAAAAATGTCCTAAGCCACTGATTTCATAGAATGATATGGATTTGTGACGTGGAACTGTACTCTGGTCGGCTTAACATTTGTTCATCGTTTGCAGCCCCCAGGCCCGGCAAGCGCGCATTTGATAGGCAGACTTATTTGCCCGCGGCGGAGGTTTCGGTGAATCCAGGGGCCAGGGATTCAAGCTCGGCACGGTGGGCGGCAAAATGGGACTCCTCGGTCCAGCCGACGACCTGAACGTAGTGCGATTTGGTTTTGATAACCGTCAGGGAATAGGCGATCGAGACGCCGGAGTTGGGCAATTGGCCGTGGATCTCGAAACGCACGGCATCGTGGTCGTTGATCTTCAGGCGGACGCCGGGCAAAAGACGGGGATTGTCGAGGCTCATGGCCATGGTATCGCGCTTGGCATCGGCGTATTGGTCGAGGGAATCGGTGTAATCTTCCTGGCGCTCGACGATCACCTCGGCGTATTCGCCCTGGTGCTTATTGATCGCGCCGATCTGGACGTTGGACAGATGAAAATCGTTGGATTCCCAGGTCTTGGGCACGACGAGTTGATATTGGCCATCAGCGCTGCTGAGGGTGTTGGTGTTGTCGGCGGAATCGGCCAGCGCCAATTGCGTGGCCAACATCCACATCGGAATCAGGAGGAATAAGGGTCTTGGTATGAAGGTCTTCTGACGTTCGACCCCCACCCCAACCCTCCCCCTGAGTACATGGGGAGGGGAAAGTATTTGGGGAGGGGGAAATTCTTTGCGGCAAGTGCCACGCATTTGCCGGAGGATACCGCGGTCCGGATTGATTGAAAACAGTTTGCTCAAAAGAAACAACTCACGCAAAGGCACGGAAGGCTTCGCCTCCGTGACGGAAGGCTTCGCCTCCGTGGCAAAGGTGTGAAAATGGAGACTTTGCGCTGGGGCGCGTTGGCGGGAATCGCCCGATTTGTGCT
Organism: Tepidisphaeraceae bacterium; assembly: GCA_050014015.1. GTDB lineage: Bacteria > Planctomycetota > Phycisphaerae > Tepidisphaerales > Tepidisphaeraceae > PALSA-1353. The sequence goes on along the minus strand of JBEKEC010000079.1, from coordinate 6,480 downwards.
GGCGTTTTGGGAAATGAAATGGTAGGTTTCCGGCGACAAGGGAGGGGTTTCACATTTGAGTTTGGTGGGTCCAGCGGTCTGTCGCCGGCGATATAGGCATCGTTAACGTTCGCCCATTTTGAGGATGTCCACGATTGCTGCAATTTCACGGGGAGACTCCCGCGCGGGAATCGACGCTCTTGCCGTCGAGCCGGCGCGCCCGGACGGACATCGAATTCAATTGGATGGGATTCGGGCGCTGGCGGTCATCGGGGTCATGATCCAGCATTTTGACCCCGGCACGATTCGCTGGATCAAGCTGGGGGCGCTGGGCGTGCGGGTGTTCTTCGTCCTCAGCGGATTCCTCATCACCGGGATTCTTCTTCAAGCGCGTCAATCGGCCGAGATCGACGCGCGTTCAAAATGGCGCGTGCTGGGGAATTTTTACGGACGGCGATTCCTGCGAATCTTTCCCATTTATTACCTGGTGATTCTGCTGACGTGGCTGGCGGGGATCGGCGCGATGAGGGAAAGCGTCGGCTGGAATCTGAGCTATCTGTCCAACGTCTTTTTCTACCATCGCGCAACAGGAAGCTATTCAGTGACCCATCTGTGGTCGCTGGCAGTCGAAGAACAGTTTTACCTATTCTGGCCATTGGTGATTCTCTTTCTGCCGCGCAAATGGCTTGGGGGGGCGATCGTTTCGGCGATCTGCATCGCCCCGATTTTTCGGGCGGTCATCGTGCTGATCGGGGGGAACGACTGGCAAGCATCGGTGCTGACGCCGGCGTGCCTGGATATGCTGGGGATGGGGGGGCTGGTGGCGTATCTGAATTTCATCGGGCGATACAAACTCAAACGCAGACTTTTGAACGTAGGGTTGGTCGTCGGGCTCGTTTCGTACTTCGCGATTGTGGTGGCGGATCGTTACACAACGGGCGCGGAAACGGCGGTGGTGTTTGGGCTGGCCATCGCGCTGTGGTCGGCGTGGCTGATTGACGGAGCGTACAGCGGGTTTGGCGGCGTGATAGGGAGAATCCTGAGTTTCAAGCCGGCGGTGTATTTGGGGACGATCAGCTATGGCGTTTATCTCATGCACAATTTCATTCCGGTTCTGGTGAATCACGTCTCTGGCCACTCGACGGCCCATGAGATTCCGTTCCCGTTGCGGCCGGTGATCATGTTCTCGGTGACGGTGCTGCTGGCGTCGGCGTCGTGGTATGGGTTTGAGCGGCCGATCAATGGGTTGAAGAGATTGTTTCCGTATCGGCCGGCCGCGCGGATGGTGGGCGCAACTCAGGAAGATTAACCGCGAAGGAGCGAAGGAGCGAAGTTACGCGAAGTCAGATTGATAATTCTTCGCGCAACTTCGCTCCTTCGCTCCTTCGCGGTTGAACTGTTCACGGTGAACTCTTTGGGTTGCGGGCTTCTGCCGCGGAGGGGAAAGGGGCGTTACAATATCACGATGCGAATTCTTATAACGGCCGGGCCTACGCGCGAGCCGATCGATCCTGTGCGCTATATCGGCAACCGGAGCAGCGGGAAGATGGGGAAGGCACTGGCGGAGGCGGGCCTCAAGGGCGGGCATGAAATGACCGTGATACTCGGGCCGGTTTCCGTGACATTTCCGAAGGCGGCACGAATGGTCGAAGTGGAGACGGCGGCGGAGATGCTGGATGCGGTGCTGAGGGAATTTCCCAGGCACGATCTGCTGGTGATGGCGGCGGCGGTGGCGGATTACCGGCCGGTGGCGGCAAGCGCGGAGAAAATGTTGCGGGAGGGGCCGAGAACGCTGGAATTGGAATCGACGGCGGACGTCATCGCGGCGGCGGGGGCGATCAAGCGGCCGGATCAGCGAACCATCGGATTCAGCCTGGAATCCAGGGCCGATCTGGACCGGGTCCGGGGCAAGATGCGGCAAAAGAATCTCGATTTGATGGTTTACAATCCGATCGCGACGATCGGGTCCGATTCCATTCAACCTTCGCTGGTTTACCCGGATGGCCGGGTTGAGGGCATACCCTATGGGTCCAAAGCCGACTTCGCCGATATGCTCATCCAGAGGGCGGTGGCGTTGTTGCGTTAATTCCAAGCCTATCCCACGGATGAACATCCGTGGGCTTTGGAAGGGAAAGGCTGCTTACCGCACACTGGAGTTTAGGGCGTGGCTCGTCCGATAACGGTACAGGTGAAACGTCTGGCGGGCGGTGAAGGTCTGCCTCTGCCGACGCGGATGACGGAGCAATCGGCGGGCTTCGACGTTTGCGCGGCGGTGGCGGGCGCCACGGTGATTCAGCCGGGAGACATTCGGTTGATCCCGTGCGGATTTGCCATGGCGATTCCGAGGGGTTACGAGGGGCAGGTGCGGCCGCGGAGCGGGCTGGCGAGCAAACATGGAATCACGATGATCAACACGCCGGGGACGATCGATTCGGATTATCGGGGGGAGGTGCAGGTGGCGCTGATCAATCTGGGCAAATCGGCGTTCACGGTGGAACGGGGGATGCGGATCGCGCAGATGGTGATCCTGCCGGCGCCGGCGGTGAAAATGGTGGAGGTGACGGAGCTTGATGAAACCACCCGTGGGAAGGGTGGGTTTGGGCATACTGGGCATTGAATCGAGTTTTTACGGATGCTGCAACGATCGCACATTGTCAGGCCATTGATTCTGTTCATCGTGACGGCGGGGTGGCTGTTTTTGTTTTTCGCGGTGGGGAGCTTCCATCCGACGGATTGGCCGAGCCACGCGGTTTATCCATATCCGCCGATCCAGAACGTGTGCGGGCCGGTGGGGGCGTTCGTCGCGTACTGGTGCTTTCTGGCGATCGGGCAGGGGATTTTCCCGTTGATATTTTTCAGCGGGGTGTGTCTGGCGCTGGCGTTCTATCATGCGAAGCTGAGCGATCCGTGGCTGAGAGTCCTCGGATTGGCGATGGTTTCGGGCGCGTTCGCGGCGCTGGTTCATCATTTCATGCCGGGGTCGGCGTCGGGATTCCCGGAAGGACACGGCGGGGTGATCGGCATCTTTACCTCGGCGTTTCTTCAGGCGCGATTTCACACGGTCGGAACGCGATTGATTCTGCTGGCGGCGATGCTGATCGGGCTGCTGCTCGCGGCGGACGATCTGGTGCTGCGCGCGCCGGGGCTGGCGGCGCAGGCGTGCACGACGGTGGCATCGGCGGCGCCGAAGATGAGATTTTCGTTTCCGGCTTTCGGGGCGATTTTCAAGCGGCTGGGGGCCAAGCGGGTGAAACCGGCGGCGGCGAGAAATAAGGATGACGATGATGACGATGACGTGAAGTCGCCGGTGCTGCTGAAGGCGGACAAGGCGGCGCAGTTGCAGGCGTTCGACCTGGAAGACGAGGACGCGCAGCCGGAAGAGGAACCGAAGCCGGCGCCGCGGGCGGACATCATCGTGAAGTTGCCGAGCATGGTGAAGCCGCGGCAAACCAGCCCGGTTCCACCGAAGGAATTGGGGGAATATCACCTTCCGGCGTGGGATTGCCTGGCGGATGCGGAATACGGATTCGCGGAGAGCCAGGAGAAATTCGTACGTGAGAAGGCGGCGATGCTGGAGCAGGCGATGAGGGAGTTCAACATCGAGGCCCGGGTGGTGGAGATCGACACGGGGCCGGTGATCACGATGTACGAATTGGAGCTTGCGCCGGGGATCAAAGTGTCGTCGGTGACGGCGTTATCGAACGACATCATGCGAGCGCTGCGCGCGGAGAGCGTGCGGATCGTGGCACCGGTGCCGGGGAAGAACACGGTGGGGATCGAAGCGCCCAACGAGCAGAAGGAGAAGGTGAGGTTGAAGGAACTGATGCAGGCGGCGCCGGATGCGACGCGGAAGATGACGCTGCCGCTGTTCCTGGGTAAGGACGCGAGCGGCGAGCCGCTGATCGCGGACCTGACGGCGATGCCGCACCTTCTCATCGCGGGCACGACCGGCTCGGGCAAGTCGGTGTGCATCAATTCGATCATCATGTCGATTCTGTATCACCAGCGTCCGGACCTGGTGAAGCTGATCCTGGTGGACCCGAAGGTGGTGGAGATGGCGCCGTTCAAGGACATTCCACACCTGATGTGCCCGATCATCAACGATTCGGGCAGGGCGACGAACGTATTGGAATGGGCGTGCGAGAAGATGGACGAGCGTTATGAAATCCTGGCGGAGGCCAGCGTGCGGAACATCAAGGGATACAACGCGCTGACGCGGGAGGAATTGGTGGAGCGGTTCAAGCCGTCGTCGGAGGAGGAGGAAGCGAGAATTCCCAAGCAGCTTCCATACGTCATTATCATCATCGACGAATTGGCGGATTTGATGATGACCAGCGGGAAGGAAGTGGAAGCGTTCATCGTTCGGCTGGCGCAGAAATCGAGGGCGGTGGGGATACATTTGGTGGTGGCGACGCAGAGGCCGCAGGCCAACGTGGTGACGGGATTGATCAAGAGCAACATGCCGAGCCGGATCGCGTTTCGAGTGGCGAGCAAGATGGACAGCCGGATCGTGCTGGACCAGAATGGGGCGGATTTGCTGCTGGGGCAGGGCGACATGCTGTTTTTGCCGCCCGGGGCGAGCAAGCCCACACGCGGGCAGGGGACGTACATCGACGACAAGGAAATGAAGGAGAGCGTGAAGTTGGTCAGAGAGTCGGCCGAGGCGCAGTTCGAGCCGGAACTGATGCAGATTCGGGCTGGGACAACGGTGGACGAGGAGGCGGCCAAGGATGAACTGTTCGATGCCGCGGTGCGCGTCGTGCTGGAGACCAAGCGCGGGAGCGTGAGCTTATTGCAACGGCGGCTGACGATCGGGTATAGCCGGGCGAGCCGGCTGGTCGAGGCGATGGCCAGCGCGGGGATTGTGGGATCGTACAAGGGGAGCCAGGCTCGGGAGGCATTGATTACCGTGGAAGAATGGGATGCGATGCAAGCGGCGCGGCAAGCGGATGCGGAGAGCGGGATGACGGTATGAAACCGCCACCCAAAGAGCTTGATGGAGCGCGACTGGTATGTTTCGCGGAGGTCTCGGAGGCTGTCGTACCGACTGGAGCAACGACGCACCGGCGAGCGGGGGAAGTTTTGGGGCCGGCGAAAGCGTTGGCCATTTGTCAGTTTGATGGAGAGGCTTCGTTTTATCTTTTCTATTGCGACGAAGATTGGAAAGTTAGCACGGATACGTTTCACATCAGCATTGAGTTTGCCAAGCGCCAGGCGGAGTTTGAGTATCGGGGGATTTCGAAATACTGGACGCAGCCGGATTAACGACGCGCTGGAATCCTCGGCTCTCGCGAGGGAGCTGAGCCGGATAATTCGGAGGAACCACGGATAACACGGATAAATCAGAACCGTTCCGAAATCGCGATGCGCGCAGTGTGTGCGCCGCAGAAAAGCATGGAATCGATCATAAGTGACTTCCAGCATTGAGTATCCATGATATCCGTGTCATCCGTGATGAATAATCCGGGCTATGTACCGTGGAAGAATGGGGTGGGATGTGAGGGGCCCGGCAAGCGGAGGCGGCGGGGGGTCTGGCGGGATTTTTTGGCAAGTGGTTTTCTGGAGGACCGTCAGTGCCTTGCCGGATGCCAGCTTTATCCGTGCCCATCCGTGCCCATCCGTGGTTCAGAATCCGATCTCACCTGGATATCACACGAGAGGGCTGACGGGCTCTTGGAGTCATTGACGATTCGCTTCCAGTGGAGCGTCACCTCGCTGAAGTTGAGGAGCAAGGCAACCTCCAAGCCGGTGACGTTCAGGTAGCCAAGCATTTGGGCCAGGTGGGTTGCATTGAAAGCAGTGACAACCTTCGGATCGGCAATAACTTTCTCATCCACGATCAGGTCCGGAATAAGCATGCCAATAAGTTGACCGCGATACTGGACTGGGAACTCCCGCTGTTGTTCGACGAGGTGTCCCATGGCTTGTAATTCAATGACCAACGCTCTCTCGTAGAGCTTTTCATCCAAGCCCGGCTTGAGTTCATTCAGCACCGCCATCGCGGTCCCGATGACGTCCTGCGTGATGTCTTCGTGGCGCATGACAGGAATCTTAACCACGGATGGGCACGGATAACACGGATAAGAGGGACCGAATATTCATCCGGGCGGAGTCGCGGACGTGCCACAAATCATGGCGACGCTTGCGGCGGGCGGGATGTGCGTGTAGGCTTGTGGCGAAGACCGGGGATTGCTACAGTTTTGCCACATTTCAGGGCATGGAGATGGAAACAAAACCAAAACCGACGCGGGAGGACGTTCAAAAACGGATTAAGGAATTTGACGACGACAATTCCGATTATGATAGAGTTGTTGGTGCCGTTTTCTTGGTGTGGCCTCTGAATTCAAATCCCAACGAAGTTCTCGCCAAAGTGGTAATTTGTCCTGCGCCCCGAAAATGTCCCAGGTTGATGATATAGAATCGCGGCCCGGAAAGGGCTGTGATGAAGAAGCGATTCACCGAAGAACAGATTGTGGCCATTCTGCGTGATGGCCAGGCAGG
>JBEKEC010000078.1:0-15038 GCA_050014015.1 Tepidisphaeraceae bacterium | reverse complement strand
CACATCCTGTGCTGCTGTGGTAATATCCATAAGCCCTTCCTTGGGTTAGACGGTTGAAAAATGGAACAACCATTCCAACCCCAAGGCGGGGCTTTTTCACCTACAAACTTGGCTCAGACCCTATCCAGCATACTCTTCGTTTTGATGAAGACTCAGGGCGAACGTTGAATATTGCTCGTTGCTATTTCCCAGTCACGGTCATAGGTAGAGATAACGAGGAGTCTGGGGCCATGGCAAAGGGCCGGCGGTTGGACGGCAAACTCTATTGGCAGCGGGCAACGTCCCGGCTGGCATCGATCGGGTTGCTTTTTAGGCGGGCCGCGTCGGAATGGCGCCAGGACAACGCCCTGCGGCTCTCAGCGGCGGTTTCCTTTTATGCTGTTTTGTCTCTGGCGCCGCTGTTGGTCATCGTCATCCGGGTCATGGGAATCGCCCACGCCCGGCAATTTGCCCGCGAACAGATAATCAAGCAGATCACAAACCTGATGGGCACGCAGGTGGCCGACGCGATCAAGCCAATCCTCGAAAGCAACGTCACTCTGGGCACCGGCTATCTGGCAATGGCAATCAGCACTGTTATATTGCTATTCTCCGCCACCGGCGTTTTCATTGAGTTGCAGAATTCAATGAACAGCATCTGGGGCGTGGAATTCAAGGCACACAAGGCAAGCCATGCACATCAGGCGGTTCTTACGTTCATCCGCACTCGGCTCCTGTCGCTGGCGATGGTCTTTGGCCTTGGCTTTCTGCTCGTCTTCTTCATATTCGTCAGCGGATTTCTCTCGGCCTTCCAACAGCGTATCGCCGGCGCGGATAAATGGCCGGCCTATCTCGCCGGCATGGCAATTTCCTGCACCGTGGAATTCACGCTGTTCGGCGCCCTATTCAAGTTTCTGCCGGACGTCCAACTGAGTTGGAAGAACGTCTGGCATGGGGCGTTGATTGCCACCATCCTGTTTAGTGCCGGCAGGTTTGGGCTGGCGATTTATTTCAATGATGCCCGCATCCACAACGTATACGGCGCGGCTGGGTCGTTGGTGGCGGTCTTAACTTGGATTTACTACTCGTCATTCAGCCTCTTCTTCGGCGCCGAATTCACAAAGGTCTGGACGCGGCGATATGATCCGAATCATGCGTCGCCTAATGGTCTCGCCGCAAGATGATGCGACGTTGGTGGAGGTGTCGGCCAATCCCACAAAAGCCAATTCGCACGGGTTGTTGAGGCGGAAACACCGATATAATGAATTGGTCAACGCTCTGACGCCTCGCGGACGGCGACTTTCGGCCCGTGCCAACATGCAACAAAACGACACAATCCCCGACGAGTTCACACCGATGCCGGCCAAGACCCTGGGCGTGGGGAAGCTTCCATTGCCTGCGCCCTTGCCGCCGGAGGCCGTATTCCTCCGGCTCATGGGGGTGGACTATGTGCGCTTTCGCGCCGCGGACGGCGGCGATCTCTATGTCACCGAGCATGGCATGCCGTTTCTGGATCACTTGAATCCGCAGAATTGGTATGAGCCGGAGTGGTTCAAGCGAAATCGCGTGCCGCTGGCGGGAAGCGGAACCGTTTATCGCTTGGGAACCAGGCCGATTCCCGGGCATCCCAGTCCCAGCATCCAACTCGTCGTGAAGTGGTCCCGCGTCGGTCAGGACGTTCCGCTGGACACGCTCTCGCTCAACAGTGCCATCAATGCGGATTTCAACACGCCCTTTGAAGAGTTCTCCCTGCTGGAGGAACTGCGGGCAAGCCGCATTGGACCGGTCGGGTTCCCAATGCTCACTCAACGGCCGCTGGCCATTTACATTCCGCCCGAGCGGTTGCAGCTTTGGCAAACGGGGCGATCGCGAGAAAAGATCGTCAGCAAGGGCATACAACATGCCGGTGTCGAGATCGATATTCTGCGGTCGTACATCATGCTGTACGGCTGGATCGACGGAATCGACGCGGTCGAAGCCCAGCAAAGGCATCTGTTCGATGGCTTGGTACCCAGCGAGCACCTCAAAACGCTGACATCGCGCATCCTTCAGGAACTCAATGAGAAAGGCTTCACGGTAATCGACCATAAGCCGACCCACGCGATTGTTCGGATTCATCGGGGGCGACTGGTGCAGAGGAAGGACGGCCAAGTCGCCTGTGCCATCGTGGATTACGAGTTGCTGGCGCGCAGCCCGGCCCATGAACTTGAGGTCAAGAGCGCCGCACGCAACCGTTACCTCTTGTTGCAGCGCGACCGCTTTGAGCCTCGGGGCGATCAGGCCACCCTTTCCCCTCTGGTGCGGACAAGAATACTTGGCGTCGATTTCGTCTATGGCGAGGCCGCCAGCACCGGTGGAACTCTTTGGGTCGTTGGCAAGGATCCTCGCCTATTCGATTACTTCCTGCCCGAACGCTGGCGAAGCAAAAAGATATCTCTCTCGGCTTCGGGCCGTACCTGGTATTCCAGGACCAAGGACGGACTGCATCTGGTCTGGAAAGTGTCGCGCGTCGGCGACGTGCCTTCAGGCAACGTGCCATTCAGAATTCAGGAGACCATGATCGAGCATGGCTACAACAGTCCCTTTGAGAAGTTCGACCTCGCCCTGGAAATGAGCCGGAATGGAATCCCCACCGCCTACCCCAGGGCGATTTACGTCACGGGCGCATCATCGGAAGTCGGCAAGACGCCGGATGGGCGACGGTTCCGGAAATTCCGTGACATCCTGGCGCCCGATGGACGGCCCGCACTCCACGAAGGCTCGGATTACGTGACGATATGGGGATACTGGCGCGGCTCGGAGGATCGGGATGCGCCCAATAGCCCGATCGACTGGAGCCCGATCGGCGCTGGGCAGGCCTGCTCCATGGGCCTTTTGACGTCGACGGAGTTGGAACAGCTCGTCAAACGGCACCATTCACTGCTCCGCGGCGCCGGCTACGAAGACCTTTCTCCGGATTTCGATCACGTTCTGCTTTCGTTTATCCCTGATGGAGCCATCAAGCGAAACGCCGGCGGTGAGATCGAAACCAGGCACTGCAATTTCGAATTGGTGCGCCGCCTCTGTTAACAGTGCAGCATCGGCCAAGACATGGCGGCGATTCCACCTTACAATTCGCAAAGGAGCGTGCACATGGCCCGAAAAGCTGCGGCCCGGCGTCCCTTTCCTAGAAATATGCCGCTCGGCCAATTTCTGTTCGACTATCTCCACCGCAACGGGGTGTGCGTGATAGACGTCCGTGTTCCGCGCGACGACATGAGCCCTCAGCTCACCACGATGAGCAGCGAACTGGCGCGACTGCGAAATCCAAAGGCCTGACGAGAGAAGAGGAAGCGAATCAATTGAGAAACGATCGTTTGCATTTCCGATATGAGATGGCGCTGTCCGCGATGGTGGGGATACTGTGTTTATTCGCGAAGACTTCGGCGGCGAGGGAGGCCGTGGCACTGAGGGCGGACTCGATCGATCGCCCGATTCGATATCAACCCGAAGACGGGGATTTGGTCATCCTGAACGGGACGATGACTTTCAATCGGCCACTGTATACGGCGCATACCGGAGGGCGCGTGGAAGCGGGCGACCGGCCGGAGTTTGCGTTTTGCACGCCGGGGAAGGGGGGCGTGCTTCGGTTGGGTTTCCGGGGAAATGAGACCGCGAAATGGCTGGATCAATGCGCGCACGTCGTTGCGCGGTATCGGGCCGGATCGGAGATTTATGAAATTGACGATCCCGCTTGGGGAAGCGCGATGGTGCGGATCACGGCGCTACCGATGCAAGGGACGTTGGGATTGATCCTTCGCGCCCAATGGTTTGGCGAAGATAAGGGAATTTCGCTGGTGTGGGCTTATGGCGGAGGAACGGGCGAGCGGGCCCGGAATCGGTTTGATCTTAACGACAATTCAGATATGGCGAAAATCTGGGACTTGCGGCCGGAGGATTGTGCGGGAGCGAAGGTCCAGATCAGCGGACCGTCGTTTACCTATTCGAATCGCGCCGGCGTTTTTGCGGGGCGCGGGCCGGATGATGGATCGGAATCGGTCGGGAATCCGGATCAATGGAATGCGCTTAGTGCATTGCTGGCTGCCGGCCAGGGGGACCGGAAGGTGGTCATCGGACATTGTCCAATTGGCCCGGGAATCGCCCGCTATTTGTGCGTGGAATGGCGGGGGAATGGGGCGACGTCGGCGACAACGCGGCCTGCGCCCGATCTTAGGGAAGTGTTCGATCAATCGGAAACTTATCGCAGGTCGATCGCCGAGCGGATCGTCGTTGATACTCCCGATCCGTTCATCAACGCAATCCCGGGCGCATTGTGCATCGCGGCGAACGACATCTGGCAGCCACCCACGTTCATGCACGGGGCGAACGCATGGCGTACGGCGCTGTTGGGCTGGCGCGGGCCCTACGCGCTGGATGCCCTTTCGTGGCACGACCGCGCTTTGGAGCATCTTTCTCATTGGGCGGCATTGCAGAACACCAGCCCGGACGTTCCCGCGGCCGCCCGAGCCGATCCAGCCAAGAATTTGGCGGAAAACGATTGGGTCATGCTCCACAGCAACGGGAACGTTCCGCAGTCGCATTACGACATGAACCTGGCGTTCATCGATGCGCTTTATCGCCATCTGCTCTGGACCGGCGATCTGGATTTCGCGCGGAAAATGTGGCCCGTGATCGTCCGTCATCTGGCGTGGGAAAAGCGATGCTTCGACCGGGACGGACTCTATGAAGGATATGCCTGCATCTGGGCGAGCGACGGATTGGAATACAACGGCGGCGGAGCGGCGCATTCATCCGCATATAACTATTTTCACAACCTGTTGGCCGCCAGAGTGGCGAGGCTGATCGGCCAGGACCCCGGTCCGTTCGATGCCGAGGCCGGTCGAATCAAGGAGGCGATGCAGAAGAATCTGTGGTTGGGCGATCGTGGCTGGTATGCGGAGTACAAGGACTTGCTGGGACTGGGGCGGGTGCATCCGGACGCGGCGCTTTGGACCATCTATCACGCGATCGATTGCGGGTTGCCGGATAAGTTTCAGGCGTATCAAAGCCTGAGATACGTGGACGCGCATTTCGCGCACATTCCCATGCGCGGGCCCGGTGTGCCGATGGGGGATTTCTTCGTTCTGCCGACCTCCGACTGGCTTCCATACGAATGGTCGCTGAACAACGTGTGCATGGGAGAGAATTCGCACACGGCGCTGGCGTACTGGGAAGCCGGCTGCGGCCGCGAGGCGTGGAGCATTTTCAAGGGGGAAATCCTTGATGCGACGTACATGGGAATCTGTCCGGGCGATTTCCCCAACCTGTCGTTTTACGATGCCAATCGCGGGGAATCCTACCGGGATTTTGGGGATACCGTGGGCATCACCAGCCGGGCGCTGATCGAGGGGCTGTTCGGGATTCAGCCGGATGCGCTGGCTGGGGAATTGATCCTGCGCCCGGGGTTTCCACCGGATTGGGATCACGCCTCGATTCGAACGCCGGATTTGCAATATGAATTTTCGTGGGTCGGGCCGACTGATCGGTTCACGATCGAGCCGAGTTTTGGCAGACCGATGGCCTTGCGGCTCGTTTGGCCGGCGCGGGCGGAATTTGCGGATGTGCGCGTCAATGGGCGGGCCGTGAAATGGGAGAACGTTGAATCGGTGGGGGCGCCGGAAATTGAGATTCGCGCCGCCGCCGCCGCCGCGAGATTTGACGTGGCCATCAACTGGTCGGGCGCAGCGCCGGCGGGCGAAAGTGCCGAAGACGTCGCCGGCCGAGGCGAAATGTGCCACATCGACGTTTCGCCGGCGAAACTGCTCGAAATTTTCGATCCGCAACGACTCCTGACCTCCATCGCCAAAACGGAAGATTCGTTCACCGCGACGGTCGGCGGGACCCCGGGCCATCGAACGGCTTTCGCCCACGTGCGGCAGGGTGATCTGTCCTGGTGGAAGCCGGTGAATCTCGAGATTCGATCCGGCGGCCGCGCGGCCGCGGCTTCGACGATTCCCGCCGCCAACTCCGGCGAGATGATCGATCTCTCCGGAATCTTCAACGACAGTGTCACGCGGATTTTCAAGAACCATTACCTTTCACCCCGTTCGCCCTATTGCTCTTTGCAGATTCCCGTACAGGGCATCGGCAATTGGGCGTCGTTCACGCAAACGGCGCAGATCGACGATTCCGGCCTCCGCCGCGCGGCGGGAGCGGCGGGCGTTTTGAAACTAGCCGGTGGAATTCGATTCCGCACTCCCGGCGATACCAATGCGAAGAACATTGCCTTCACCAGCCGGTGGGATAATTATCCCCATGAGATTACCGTCCCGCTGCAGGGATCGGCGCGACGTGCCTATTTGCTCATGGCGGGATCGACGAACCCGATGGAAACGGACATCGACAACGGGGAGATCGTCGTCGGCTTTGCCGATGGCACGGCACAACGGGTGGCGCTGAGAAATCCGGAAAATTGGTGGCCGATCGAACAGGATTATTTTTCGGATGACTACGCGTTTCGACGGGAGGGGCGGATACCGATGCGGGTTTGCCTCGGAACGGGCGGAGAGTATTTTCCGCATGGATTCGCGCGGCCGCGCGGTGGTGCCGCGACCGTCGTCGATTTTGCGATCGATCCCGGCAAGCCGCTGAAATCCGTGACGGTCAGGACATTATCGAATACCGTCGTGATCGGATTGATGTCCGTTACGCTGGAAAGATAGGCGGGCACTTCGACTATTTCGGATAGCCTTGCCACAGCCATTCGAAGGCTTCGGGCAGAGTCTGGCGTACGGCCCGCTGATCGACGTGGCGAGCGCCCTTGGCGAACACAAATTGATAGTGATACCCCTTGGCCTTCAGGACCGCGGCCATGCGGCCATTGGCCAGAACCCAGTTGTGGAATGTGGATTCGGGGTCGGTGAATCGGTTGTCATTCTCGCCAACTTCCATCCAGATACGAAGCGGCTTGGGGTCCGCGCCGGGGATCAGGCGTTCGTGATACTCCCAGGCTCCGTGCGGCGATTCAGGATTCGGGGGCGATTGCTGATTCACGAACGTGCCCGAGTAGGTCAGCACGCGGTGGTAGAGTTCGGGATGGAACCACGCCATTGTGAACGCCGCCGCGCCGCCGGAACTGCAGCCCATGGCGGCGCGGCCGTCGGGATCCTTGGTGAAGGTGATATTGTAATCCGCGGAAATTTTCGGCAGGACTTCCGTTTCGACAAACTCGGCGTATTTGCCGGAGACGGTGTCATATTCCAATCCTCGTTCGCTGCCCTGGGCATCGCCGCCGCCATTGCCGATGAAGATCGCGACCATCACCGGGACGCGATGATAGTGAATCATGTTATCCAGGATGGTGGGTAGCTCGCGCCGGTTATTGGCATCCTGGCAGATGATAAATGGAGCGGGCGTGCCGGGAACATATTGACTTGGGATATAGACGCTCACCCTGCGAGTGTACGGGACCGTGCCGCGGGCGGTCTTGCTGATTCCGGGATACGTCTTGCTATCCCTGGAATCCATCGTGAACGTTTTCACGACGCCTTTGGGCACGCCGACTTTGGCGGTGAGTTCCGGGGCGTTGGCATAGTCGGGTCCGACGAAGTAGTCACCATCCGCGGTCGCACTGAGAGACGTAGTGGGCACGCATATCACCGGCTTCGTCGCGGCGGTCTGTGCCAATGTCGAACGCACTCCGCATTCCAGAAACAAAGCCGAGGCGATGAAGGCAATAGTCGTTAGTTTCCACATACGATTCTCCGATCAGGTGATCGCCACGACGATGATGAAGGGGCGCGGCTTCAGCAAAATAATTTCGTTAGATATTCCGGCGCATCGGAAAACGGCGCGAGATCTCCGGCCGCGACTTGATAAAGGCGCTCGTGAGTCTGCCGCGCGGCTTTGGCCATAGGCTCGTACGGGCGGTTGCAGACATCGAGGAAACCGATGTTGTAGTTTTCTCCGTCGAACCGGCCGAGGGCGGATTCATCGTAAAGGATGAAATAATGCGCGCCGACGCAGTTGGGATCGGCTGCGGCTTGTTCGACGTAAAAGCGATACGCCTGGCCGCGGGCGGATTGATTTTTGACCCTGCCGATGCCGCTGGCGGGCAAGCCGACGTCGAGCGCGCCGAAATGAAATTCTCCGATCAGCGTGGGCCGGCCGGTGACGGCCGCGATGTGAGCCAGATCCTTTCCAGGCACCTGCTGGGCATAGCAGTTCATGCTGAAAACGTCGAAACGCTTCATTCCCGCCAACGCCCATTCGGGCGGGACAACGTAGTATCGCGCGCCGAGGTTCATGTGATTGGGATCAACTTTTCGGCACGCATCAGTCAGGACGGAAAAGAGACGATCGACCATGACCGTGCTGAAAGCCTGAAGGTCCGTTTTGGCCGGATCGGAGAGCACGGCGGACCATCGGCCTCGGGTGATTTGGTCGAATGTCACGGGCATACGCCACGCCGCGGCCAGAGCGGCGTCATCGACGTAGTGACTTTTCAGATGCCTGGCCAACTCATCGCGGCAAGCGCACGACTCGGTATTGAAAAGCATCCCGTCGGCCGGCGTTTGATTGGCGAAGCCCCAGTGGGGTTCGTTCATCAGGAAGTATCCGATCAGAGCGGGGTCGAGCGCGGTTTCACGCAGTTGCTCGGCGTAGCGGGCGGCGGCGGTGGGGAAATCGGGGGCGAATACATCCGGAAACTCGCGGTAGACGAGCTTGAGGTTCCGCGGCTCAAACTGAAGCTCACGGACGTAGGGAATTGCGGCGGCCGATGCGACTCGCCATTCGGACCAGTTGCCGGCCGTGTTGAAACCGATGCGGCGCCAATGCGCAAGGGCGATCTTTCCCCAGTTCTTCTCCCAATCATCCGGACCGAAAGCGCGGATGAGATTCGCGACGAGCGGATTGAAATTCGCAAGCCCGCGGCGGCCGTACGCGGCGGCGTATTGACCGCTGCGCGGCGGCAACCACGCCAGAGCCGGCTCGATCCCGTCGATCTTCGTACCGGCGTCGTGGTTGACGCAATCAACTCCGGCCGACCAGAACGGGCGGCCGTCAGGGTCGGCGAGCCACCAGCGCTTGTCATCGCGTTGGACGCGGAAAAATCCCGTCGATGGGCCAAGGTCCGGCGCGGATTTCGCGCTCATGCCGCCCCAACGTGAAAAAGCGTCGGGCCATTTGGCATCGTTGGCGGCAAGCTGTGATTTGAGGATTGCCGTCAGCTCGTCGGCCGATGGCGTCTTCCCATTCCAATTGCGGAGCGACGATTGCCCGAGTTCATCGAGCAACGCGCCTTTGGGCAGCAGCGGGGCGGTCAGCCGGCCCGGCTCGGCGCCGGTGAGGCGCAGCGGGGTCATGCAAAATCGGACGGGGCCCTCGATCTTTCGATAGACTTTGATTGTCAGCCGATCGACGCGGGAGATTTCGACCCGGTCTCCCCAGGCCATGGGCTTGAGCAATGCGCCCTCGCGTTCAAAAAGCCATTGGTTTTGCAAGGTGGCCGTGAGGGGCATCCGCAGGCGGGCCTGACACTCGGCCAGAGCGCCGAACTGAAAATCCATCTTCGGTCCATCCTCCCCCTCCTGAAGCGAGAGCATGAACACCAGCAGATAAAAGCCCTCGGCCAGCAGATCAAGACTGAGCCATTGAGAGATCGCCAGGCCGCCGGGGGGCAATTTGAACGTGAATCCATCGCCGGGATTTTCCGTGCTGTACCAGGTGCCGGCGGATAACGGAGATGCGGTGGTCTCGACCTGAAGATTGCCGAGCAAATAATCGATGGGCAGCACCGAGCCATTTGTGCCCGCCGAGGGAGTTTCGGCCGCGAAATCGCGCCGGCCGGCCAGGATCGACGCGGACAATCCCGCCAGGCCCGCGAGAAAATGGCGACGTGTGGGCTTCATCATTTGGTTCCCTCGTTTGCGTCGAGCGTCATTTGGCGGTAGAGCTCGGCCAGCCGGGCAACACATCGGACCGCGCTGGCCGTGGTTGCAGCGTAATCGTATAGACAGTCTGCTCGTTGGCAATAAGCGCGGCGGTCGGCCGTGGAAAAGGCGACATCTATCGCTCGCCTTTGATCTCCACAGTGCCGCTTGTCCCGTCGACCAATACCATTTGCCCGTCAGTGATCAGTTTCATTATCCCCCGTACCGACATGACGGCCGGGAGGCCCATCTCCCGCGCTGTCACCGCACCGTGTGACAAAGGTCCGCCGCTTTCAGTAATTACCGCCGATGCGGCATAGAATAGCGGCGTCCAGGCGGGATTGGTGGTCCGGGCAACAAGAACCGCCCGGTTGGGGAATCGACCGAAATCCTCGGGACCGCGAACCCGGAAACAGGGTCCAATCGCACGGCCGGGGCTGCCGGGCAATCCGCGCAACAGGTTGCCGGACGTCGCGTCGTCTGCTGAACGGATTTGTTGCTGCGTCCACTCGGGTGCTTGCGCGAAGGCACGAAGATATGACGCTTTGTTTGTGATCGCCTTTTCGCGACAACTCTCAATCACCGCCGGCGTCTGCCCGGCCACGAGAGCCTCGACGTCCGCTTTGTTCAAGAAAAACACATCCTGCGGTTCATCCAACACGCCAAGGCCGCTCAGCAGATGTCCCATCGCCAGTGCGGCCCGGTGGGCCAGCGGGTTGATTCGCGTTGTCTGGTAATGCTCAAGGTCGTCCAGCATCGTATAGGTTCGCGTCAGACCGATCAGCTCGCGGAAGAAGAACCGCAGTTCGTCGGGAATCGCGGCCATGAACTGCTGCTCGGTCTGGGCGTAACGGAGGCGCTGGGCGCGCATACTCTCCGTGGGATTCTCAGCCGTCGGCGCGCGCAACAGAAGCAACAGCGAATCCAGCACCACCCAGGGCTGGCCGGACCAGGTCGGCTGGCTGTAATCCATGTCCACTTCCCGATGCCCGTGATCCTCCATAAATCGCAGGAAACGGGCTGCAAACGCCGGATACCCCGTCAGACGGTCTGCCTCGAAAAACGGACGGCCGCCTCGCTCGAGAAGCTCCTTACAAAGCGCCGGCGTCTGCGCGGCCAGGACGGCAATGTCGTGGATTTCTCGATTGACGATCGACGTTTTGGTCTGGCATCCCGTCAGGAGTCCGTCGAGGATCGCCAATGCCTGGGCAGGTCCGGCCACCATTGCGATCAGGGCATGAAGCAACCGATGCAGGCCGGTTTGCGTCATGGATATCGCGATGTTCGGCCGAAAATAATCCGCGGCCGTTTCCAGTACGTCAGAGATAAAGCTCCATGCCTCCTCAAGCGTCGCGGGGTCGGGGCGGGCTTCCAGGCGTCCGAGTCGAATCAGGTAGCGATCCAGGTCGCGCGCCCAGTTCACCGGCAAATCCATGACCCACGCAAACCGCCGGCGCAATGCGGGAATCTCCGCGACCAGTTCGGCCGCGTTGCGGGCCTTCAGCGGCCGGAACATGGCCACCAGCCGCACGGCATTCTGGTTTCCGAAAATGTAGTTATCGAAAATCTGGAACCAATCGCCTTTCAGCGCCGGAAGTCCCATGAGCGACAGCGAGTGGCTCAACGACGCGCGAAATGCCACGCTGATGAAATCCCAACTCAACGGAGTCATTGGATTCGGGAAGCGCTCGGCCGATTCATCCCGAGTCCAATTCGGCTGGATCGTGGTCACGGGGCGCGATTGAAGCAGATGCAGCCGCCCCGACTTTTCTCCCCATTCGATGTCCTGCGGCCAGCCGTAGTGATCCTCGACCCGTTTCAGAAGATCGGCGATCGCGACGAGTTGGTCATCGGTAAGACAGGGCCGGTCGGCCAACTCGGCGGGGACGGGACGGCTCTCCACGTTGCCATCTTCTATGGCCAGAATGTGGCGATCCTTATGGCCGATGGTCCGTCCCACGATCTCAAGACTGGGTTTGAGAATCTCGAACTGATCGATCTCTCCCTCGCCCGAGACCACGGACTCGCCGATGCCGTAGTTGGCGTTGATGATAATCCGGTCCATTCGGCCGCCGATCGGATCGATGGAGAATCCAACGCCCGCGACGTCGCATTCGATTTGCCGTTGCACGACGACGGCCATCCTGGCTTCGGATTGCGAAAAGCCCTGATGGTGCCTGTAGAGAACGGCGCGGTCTTCCCAAAGCGATGCAAAGCAGGCACGCACCCGCTCGAGAATCCGTTCGGGGCCGCGCACATTCAGATACGTATCATGCTGGCCGGCAAACGCGGCCTGTGCCAAATCCTCAAACGTCGAGGAGGATCGTACGGCGAATGCGATTCGTTCCAGACTCTCGGGTTCTATTCTCCGAAGAGCCGCGCGGATAGACTCCTGAACGTCGGCCGGCAACTCTCCGTCGATCAGGCGCCGACGGATCTGTGCGCATCGTTCCCGTAGAACCTCAGGGTGCCGGTAATCGAGTTCGGCAATCGCCGCATTGAGCCAGGCCGCCTGTTCCAGGAACCGTCGATAGGCCTCGGCAGTCACGACAAATCCTGGCGGCACAGGAAACCCCGCGCACGTCAGCAGGATGAGATTCGCCCCCTTGCCGCCCACCAGCGACCCAGCGGCCAAATCGGCCTGATCGAAAAATACTACGTCGGTCATGGGCGATCCTTTTCCGGTTGTCCGGCACTTGCAGGTTCCAGATGCCGAGCCAGCGCCTGGATTCCGGCCAGTATCTCCTGCCCCTCGGTTACAAGCCATTGCTGGGTTTTCGGCCGAAACAGGAAGTAGACGAACGTCCGCGCTCGCCGCCAAGCGCTGCCGACGCGGTCCTGGTAAAGCAATGCGTAAGTATCCGGTGTACGGCAGTGCAATCGTATAGACGGCCGCCCACATCGCCGGCAGCAGCAGCCACGTTGCCGCGAGTTGGATCGCATAGAACAGCGGGAAAACGATGAAGCTCGGGTAGACGACGTTTGTTGCCCAATGGTCCTTGTCCGACGACAGCCGCCTGGCCATGTTGCGGACGATTAGGTATGGCAACAGATGATTGATGATCCCGAAGAAGGCCAGCGGCGCGCCGATCAGAATCAGCTCCAGTTCCCGCATCAGGAAGAGAACCGCCCGAAGCGGGTGCATCGGCAGAAAGACTTCGGCAGGATCGATTCCCCGGTGCTTCAACTCGGCACGATACCGCCGCACGCGCTCGGACAGGGCGGCGATTTCCTCTGCGTGGTCCGCGAGCAGGGTTCGGTATCCCGCTTGCAGCCGGGCCAGACGGTTGAAGGACTCCATCGTCCGCGACGGGGTGCTTCCCAGCGGCTGGGGCATTTGTGCCTCCGTGGCAACGATATCGTTGGCCCAGTTCAATATCAGCATCTCGCGACGGTTGTCGTAGCTGATGGTCAATGCTTCGATCCTCCGGCGAAACTCCTGCGTCAATTCCTCCTGGTTTGCTTCAGGATGTGCGGCAACCCATTGGCCGGCATCGAACGGTTGGCCAATCCGCAGGCAGGCTTCGGAACGGAAATCGCCTTTGGCCGTGTAGAGCAGTCCCAGAGGCACGATTTGCAAGTTGCCGGGATTGCCGTCCTTACGCACGAAGTCGAGCGCGATTCGCGAAGCGCCGAAGTGAAACGGCCGCATCTTCATGTCTGAATGGCTGATGCCTTCGGGGAAAACGCAGACAGCGCCACCGCGCGCCAGAATCTCCCGGCAACGCCGCATGCTCCGCACGTTCTGCCGCGGGTCGGCCCCTTTGCCGATATCCTCCCGCCGATGAAATGGAATCGATTTCAGTCCCCAGTTCAGCAGCGCCAACAAGGGGTTCTTGTTCAGGACATTTTTGCCCGTCAAGGTCAGTCGCCGCTTCAACGCGATCAGGGGAATGAGGGGATCGACCAGCGAATTGGTGTGGTTCGATACCAGCAGCAACGGCCCGGCCGGCAACTGGCGCGGACCATCGACGTCAACGTGCCGGAAGAACAGCCGCAGCGTAATCGCGGCTATCAGCCGGAATATCCGATAGAACATCGCCCTCACCTCCGGGCAATGCCGGCAACCCAGCATCCCGCCGTGATTGTGCCCACCGAAGAAAAGCCCATCGCCCCAGATGCGTGCAACTCACGGCGATGATCGTTCCGACGACCAGGTCGATGACATAGTGATACCTCAGGAAAATCGTCGCTCCATAGATCATCACGACGATGGGCAAATAGGTGAGGCCGCGCAGGCGGTTGGTCTTCAGGTCGAAGAGGCACAAGTAAAGCGACGAGCCGCCGTGCAGGCTGGGGAATACGCCGATCAGGCCGCCGGAGTTGGCAACGGCCGTGACAACCAGGGAGTAGAAGAAACCTCCCCGCAGGGGAACGGTGTAGGAGCCGGCAAAGAATCCGCCCGGACCTTGGCACGGCAGGAACAGGTAGCCAAGGTAACTGATGCAATACGTGAACACCCAGCCGGCCAGAAACTGATCTCGCTCCAGCGGTGGTCGGCCCAATGCCCCCAGCACCAGGGAAACATTGATATAGGGGATGAACAGGCCGTAGAAGAACGCGAAGAATTCGACTCGCGCCGGTGTCTGCCAACGCTGGATAAAGAATGTGGGATTGATTCCGCCGAACATCCACGCGTCGATGCGCGCCAGGGACGCGTCGGCTCGATAAGGCATCGCCGCCATCCCGAGCCGGCCGGCAGTGTAATAAAGAGTGAAGATCGTCCACATGGCAGCCAGCGGCCGCACGTATGAGACCCACCCGGCTCGGCTCCATCTGACCGCGGCCAACACGAACAGGCCGTAGCCGGCCAATAGGACGAAGTGGGCCAACAGCAGGGACCGGACTTCCGGTCTGCCGCCGGCGACGACCGACAAGGCGACAGCCAGGGCCAGGATCGCGAAGATCGCCCGGTCCGCCGGATGAAGTTGAAGACTCAGTCGCATTTCAAATGCCACTGCGGATGATCGTGCATATTCCAGAATCCCGCCAGGATGGCAAGACGCCTTCGAATTAATCGTATCGGGAGGGTCTGAGCCATCAAAGTAGGTGGGTTCTTACGCCGCCAGAGGGCGTTGACTCCAAAATTCCTCCCATTGGTCGTTGAGCCATGCGGAACGCAGCGACAAAACGGATTGCGCGCCGGAT
>JBEKEC010000077.1:0-16401 GCA_050014015.1 Tepidisphaeraceae bacterium | reverse complement strand
TCCATGAGGCGTATCCTTTTCTGTCCCGCGTGGGACGCTGGTGAACCGCTAAGCACGATCCACCGAAGGTACGCCGCTTTTATTCAGCCGCCAACCATCCACGACTTTCGGTTATAGCTCTCCCAGATTTAGGAAGTACGCCTACGTTTCTCTGGATGGGGATTATGGGGTCTAGCATTTTATTGACAGACCCCCGACAAAAAGGAAATTGGTTGCCGTTTTGGCGTTTGTGGGCAGACGCCCCGGCCTGTGGGCAAACGGTGGTTAAAAGGCAAAGCCCTCAAAGTGTCGCATTGTGTCTCATCACCCTTTTTTCGTTGTCCATTGTCCACTATCCATTATCCATTGCCCTATTTTCTCGCGCCGCGCCCGTTACAATCGCGCCATGGCGTCGGCCACCGAAGCGTTTAATTTTCAAGCCCTGAGCATTGAAGCCGCGGCCGACGAACGCCTCAAAACCGCCCTCGGCGCCAACACCATGCGGCAATACCAGGGCCGCCGGCAAGCCATGCTCCAACTCCGCGATGCCGACGGCCTGCGGTCGCTGGCCGGCCAGATCAAGCAGCACGCGCTGGACCATCTCGATTACTACCTCGAACAATTACAGTCTTCCGTCCAGCGCAACGGCGGGCACGTGCACTTCGCCGACGACGGCGACGCCGCCAAACGCATCATTGCCGACATCGCCAAGACCGCCGGCTGCACGCGCGTCATCAAGAGCAAGTCGATGGCCAGCGAGGAGATCGAGTTGGCGCATTTTCTCGAAGGCACGGGGCTTGATCTGGTCGAGACGGACCTGGGCGAGTTCATCATCCAGATCAGCCACGACAAGCCGAGCCACCTGGTCGCTCCGATCATGCACAAGGATCGGGCGTCGATCGCCAGGCTTTTCAGCGAGTATTTCAGCAGCCCCTACAATGAAGATCCGCCCACGCTCACCGCCCAGGCAAGGGCTTTTTTGCGCGACAAATTCCGTCATGCCGATCTGGGAATCACCGGCGGAAATTTCCTGGTCGCCGAAACGGGACAGGTCTGCGTTGTGGAGAACGAGGGCAACGTCCGGCAATCCCTGACCACTCCGCGCGTCCTGATCAGCCTCGTCGGGATCGAAAAGCTCGTTCCCCGCCTGGCCGACCTGGCGGTCATGCTCAAGCTCCTGGCCCGCAGCGCCACCGGCCAGCCGATGACCGTTTACACCAACCTATTCGGCGGCCCGCGCTCTGCCGGCGAAAAGGACGGGCCCGAGGAATTCCACCTGGTTTTGCTCGACAACGGCCGGACCGAAATCCTCGCCGATCCCGAATATCGCCAAACGCTTCGTTGTATCCGCTGCGGCGCGTGTTTGAATGCCTGCCCCGTCTATCGCAAGATCGGCGGGCACGCCTACGGCAGCGTTTATCCCGGCCCCATCGGCGCACTGATCACGCCGCTGTTTCAGGGCCTCGGCAAATTCAAGGATTTGCCCCAGGCCAGCAGCCTGTGCGGCGCTTGCTACGAAGCCTGCCCGGTGAAGATCGACATTCCCAGGCTTCTTATCAGTCTCCGCCGAGACATCCACACCCAGCGCCTCAGCGGCGCTTTCGAGCGGCTGATCTACAAGACCTGGGCGCGGGGGATGAGAAGCCCGTCAATATACCGCCTGATCGTCGCGGCGCAGAAATTCGAGCTTCGCCGGCGGGCTGGCAAGACCGGTTGGATTCGCGCCCTGCCCACGTTCGTCGCCGGTTGGACCCAGGTTCGCGACATGCCGGCGCCCGCACGGCGAACCTTTCATCAAGTCTGGAAGGATCGAGCGTGAATTCCCGGCTCTCGGCCGCTCTTCTCATCCTGATCCTGGCCGGTTCGCTGGCCCTGAAACTCCACCATCTCGACCACGTCGCCGTCAAACCCCTCGACGAAGTCTTCCACGCCATCGTCGCCAGAAATTTCTTGAAGCATCCGTTGACCCCAACCCTCATCGATCGTCCGTTCCTTGCCTACGACCGCGACGATTGGCTCAACAACCATGTCTGGCTTCACAAACCCCCCATGGCCCTGTGGCAGATTGCCGTGTCCTATGCGGTGCTTGGCGTAAACACCCTGGCCCTTCGCCTCCCATCGGCGATTCTTTCCACCCTGGCCGCGTGGCTCACCTATCTGATCGGCTGCCGGCTGCTGGATCGCACCGCCGCCCTCGTCGCCGCCGCGCTCCAGGCTTTCAATCCCGTCATTCTCATGCTGGTGCACGGCTACGTCTTCAGCGATCACGTCGATATTTCCCTCCTCTTCTGGACGGAGTTGTCGATCTATTTCCTCGTTCGCGCCCTCCCCACATCGAGCGGCGATGAAAAGCACCGCCGGCTTTTCCTCATCCTCTGCGGCATCGCCCAAGGCCTGGCATTCCTCTCAAAAACCTACCCCGCCCTCATCACCACCGTCCTGGCCATCGTTGCGGTTCGATCCCTTCGGCGCAAGGGAATCCTTACCCTGCTTGTTTCGACGATCGTGACGATCGCCCCCTGGCTCATCTGGACCGCCATCCGCTTCCCGCATGAATTCGCCCGCGAAAACCTCCAAATCCTGCATCACTTGAACGAGAACGTCGAAAACTGGGCCGCTCCCTGGGACCAGTTGGTCTTCTACTATTGGATCAGCATTTTCCACGTCTTTTATCCCGCCATCATCGCCGCGGCCGCGGTTTTCCTCCTCCGCGCATGTCAGGAAAAATGCCTGGCCTTGTGGTTGATCCTCGCCTGGGCCGCCGCCGTCTCGGTCCCGCATCTTCTGGCCACGTCCAAACCGATGACCGCAACCCTGATCGGCTGGCCCGCGGCCTGGCTCATGTTCGGCAACCTCATCTCCCGCGCCGTCCGCGGCGACCGGCTCGCACTGGGAACCTGGCTCGCCTCCATGCTCCTGGCGATCCTCCTTCTTCATCACGATTCAATCCCCACCGGCGGCGAAAACTGGGGCCGGATTCCCGCCGGATTCGCCGTCATCATGCGGCAGCACCGTTGGGTTCTCTGGCACGTCCTGGCGGCACTTGCCGCAGGCGCGATCCTCGGCACGCTCGCGATTTCACCCAAAATCCGCCGCTTCCTGGCGGGAGTTGCCGGCGCCGCCGCAATCTTCCTGGCCGCGATCTGGTGGAAGGGCGATCATCCGCCCGGCTATTTCAAGGTCGCCGTCGAAGTCACCCAGATCAACGCCAATTCCCCCGACTTTGCCGACGTCGGCCAGTTCGCCGCCCGGCTGCCGGCCAATTCGGTTTTCCTGGTTGATGAACGTTCCCGCCTGGAAAACAAGTTCGTCGAATTCGCCGTGGACCGCACCTGCTATCCCGCGACGGAAAAGAATTGGCCGGACCTTGCCCGTCAACTGGAACAAGCCGGCGCATTGCCGTATCTGTTCACCTCGGCGAGCGTGCCGTTGCCGGTCGTCCACGTTGACTTGCAAAACGCTCGCACCGTTTACGCCTGCACTCCCGCCGCCAAGCTGGCCGCGACGGCGCGATGAGGAGCGAAATGCCAGATCCGATGATCGAAAAAGTTCGCAAAGCCCTGGGCCGATCGCGGCCTTTGGAAAACCCGCCGACGCCGCCGCAGATTCCCGATTCCATCGCCCGGTTGGCGGCCAAGGACGCGGACCTCGTCGATCTCTTCGCCAAGTCCGCCGTCGGGGCGAAGTTTCTATTCGAGCAAGTCCCCGCCGATCAAATCCGATCTCGCCTCATCGAGTTTCTCCGGCTGCACCAGTGCGCCAAGATCGGCATTCCCGCCTCGCCGCTGCTGGATCGGTTGCAAATCCAAAAATCTCTCGAAGACGCCGGCCTGTCCGTTCATCGCTGGAATGTTTCCACGCTCGACGCGGCCTACGAACTCGACTGCGGCCTCACCGACGTTTACGCCGCCGTCGCCGAGACCGGCTCGCTGGTCATTCGCTCCAATCCCAATCACGGCTCAGCGATATCGCTGGTTCCCCCGATCCACGTCGCCCTCGTCGAGCCGGCGACAATCGTTCCCGACCTGATCGATCTCCTGGAGAAAATCCGCCTCGAGCCTCGCCCGCCGAACGTCACGGTCATCACCGGCCCCTCCAAGACCGCCGACATCGAAGGCGCCCTGGTCACCGGCGTCCACGGCCCGGGCTTGGTGCAGGTGTTTCTGGTGAGAGCAGTGGACAGTGGATAATGGATAGTGGACAGTGGAAAAGGAGGGGGAGCGGGTCCATGGCGCGGCATGGCTGGGCGATGAGACAGAATGAGACACTTTGAGACACTTTAGAGTGTATTGTTAGAGCATACAAGCTTTATGAATGGGCGTAACCAATTTCCATCAATGTGGTTATGATTGTTTTGCGGATGGGCATCGATGAGACAGCAACGAAAGTGTCTCAGGCGAGCTCAACAACGAGGCCATCGTAGATTTGGGGGTGTCTCGGCAAACGGAACAGGAGCGAACCGTTTTTGGGGAATAACTTAGTGCTTGCTAGTTGATGTTTTGACCGAGTTTGCAATGTCTTTGAGATTTGGGATGATTACTCCAACCTTTTCCGCGCCTTTTGCTTGCGTTAACCCCTGGGGGATCGCAAATGGGCAAATCCAAGATGCCTTCTGCCTTGGAAGTGGCTGCCGCCGTGCGGCTTGCCTGGGAGGCTGCGGAACTGCGTTCCAATCCCCAGGCGCAGGGGCGGCACTTGGTAGATGGCATGGCCAAGCTGATCGGGGGCGACATCGGCTTCTATTCCGCAATCGCCGACTTTGTTCCCTCGAAACTGCCACGATGGCTATTTGCCGCCACCGGTTCCGAGGTTCCCAGGCCGGTTTTGCAGTATTTCGCCTGCACGGAAAACTCCATTCTCGACGACCCGGTGATGGATTTGGGCAGGACTTCGACCGGCGTTTCGGTCTTGCAAATGTGCGAACTCCTGGCCGGACGCGATCCAACACCCTATTCGAATGTCGTCGACCTCCTGCATCGTGTGGGCCATCGGGATGCCCTGATTGGATTGTTCCGCCGGAAAGACGCATCGGCAGTCACCGCGTTGAGCGTGCATCGCACAGACCTGAAGCGCGTGCACAATGCGCGCGAGCGTTCAATTGTCCTATGGCTTACGCGGGAACTACGGCACCTCTACGAAACCGGACGGCTTGAGCCAACGTCCGCGGGGCCTTTTGACGTTCTCTCGCCTCGTCTGCGCCAAGTTGCGGAAATGCTGCTCACGTCGGAATCGCAGAAGCAGATCGCCCGAACGCTGCGCCTGAGCCAGTACACGGTGCGCGATTACGTCAAGCAAGTCTATCGCCGCCTCGGCGTGGAGAGTCGCGCCGAAATAATGTCCCGCTACACGGCAAGCATTTCAAAATGACCATCTCAGCCGGACTCCGTGTTGTCGCCGCTGGGCCGCGTGCCGCGGACACCCCCACATTTGTGGGCGATTGAAACCGACCCGATTCCGCGATAGAAGCGTTTTCCATGGGTCGTCAACGAATACCCGCCAGAAGCAAACGGAGCGACGCACCGGTCTTGGATATCGAGGAGTGGCATCCGATCATTCGTTCCCTCGGCCTCTCGAGACGACAGGGCCGAATTGTGGAACTGATCCTTCAAGGCATGCGAGACAAGCAGATAGCCGCCGAGTTGAATTTGAGCATTTACACGATCCGAACGTATCTGAATCGAATCTTTGACAAACTTGGAGTGGATGATCGTTTTGAACTGCTTTTGCGGATTTTGGCCAGCCGCAAATCCAATTGTGGGCACGAGAGGTGTCCCTATAAATAGTGACACAGTAAATAGCGGCTTGTTGCGATGAAATGAGTCGCTATAGTTCGCCGGGCCAAGAGTATTCGGCTCATTTTTTTGGGTTGGGCCTGTCGTAAATAGAGAATGCGAAAGCGTTTTTAGGGAGGTTCCCAATGGTACGATATTACAGAACAGCTTTCGCGGCGATGCTTGGTTTGACTGCCTTGATGCTCCTTCATCAGCCACAGCGAGCACTCGCTGAAGACATTGCAAGGAAGGTTCATATCGTCGCGAAGTGCTGGGGCGATCAAGATAAGAACGCACACATCAGTATTCGGTGGGGACATCCTCATAAGGACAACAACGAGTATTTCCATCAATGGGACATCGCGGCATCAAAGGAAGAACAAAAGGATTTTCAACTCTCAGATGTCGCGAGCGAATTTGAAATTCAAACGCAAGGCGGGCATTACACTGGTTACGACATCAGAATTTCGTTTGACGGCCAGCCGGGCTTAACGCTTGAGTATAAAGCCGCCCCTGGCGGCGAAACGAAATTCGTCAATGAAGGCGTCGTCTACGCCGTTCGTTCCTCGCCGGTCAATGGCTACGGCGAGCAAAACATCCGCATATTTCTGAACCGCGCGCCGAACCCAGGAAATATTCCAGGCTAGGTGGGTCGTTGGCATGAACGGCGCGGTCTTCAGATAGCCATGTTGTTCTTTTAGGAGAGTGGAGATGAAGCACCTAATGACTTTTCTGCCTGTGGTTTTTGCCGTGGTGTTCAATGCCTCACGGCTCGCCAAAGGGTCGGTCTATACCGGCTCGGTGTTGTACCCGTTGAATTTGCCCACCGGATTTAGCGGAGCAGGTCTCTCAGGAAATCCACAGGCGGCCGCAGGGGGGCAGGTCGTGGGCGTTGGTGGTGGCAGCGGCACGGGATACCAGAACCACGCTATCCTGTGGAGCGGAACGGACGGCAGCGCCGTTGATCTTAACCCTACCAACCTGGGTGGGATCACTGCCTCCGAAGCCTACGCCACCAACGGCAACCAGCAGGTGGGCTTCGGCTACGGCAGCGGAACGAGCGACAATGCCCTGCTGTGGAATGGAAGTGCCAGCAGCGTTGTCGATCTTAACCCTATCAACCTGGGTGGGATCACCGCCTCCAAGGCCCTCGGCACCAACGGCAACCAGCAGGTGGGCTACGGCGCTGGCAGCGGCACGGGCAACAACAGTCACGCCCTTCTTTGGAGCGGAACCGCTGGCAGCGCTGTCGATCTCAACCCTACCGACCTGGGTGGGATCACAGGCTCCGCAGCGTTCGGCACCAACGGCACCCAGCAGGTGGGCTACGGGTACGGTAGCGGCACGGGCAACAGCGATCACGCCTTGCTCTGGAGTGGAAGCGCCGGCAGTGCCGTCGATCTCAACCCAACCAACCTGAACGGGATTACAACATCCGTTGCTTGGGGCACAAACGGCGCGCAGCAGGTGGGCTACGGCCTCGGCTACATCAGCGGGACGGGCGACTTTTCCCATGCCCTACTGTGGAGCGGAACGGCAGGCAGCGCTGTCGATCTCAATCCCACCGACTTCAGTGGGATCGCAAGCTCTTTTGCCTTCGGCACCAACGGCACCCAGCAGGTGGGCTACGGCGCGGGCAGCGGCACGGGCAACAACAGTCACGCCTTGCTCTGGAGCGGAAGCGCCGGCAGTGCCGTCGATCTACAAACATTGCTTCCCTCGTCCGGCAGTTGGACGGACTCTACAGCCTACACGATCGACGACGCCGGTGATGTCTTCGGTACCGCGGACGGCACATACAACGGCTTCACTGGAACTTTCGCCGCGGAATGGTCGCCAGTTTCCGTTCCCGAACCCGCTTCCGCGTCGCTGTTCGTGTTGGCCAGCCTCGGCTTGCTCGCCCGCCAGCGGCGCGGAATTACCTGCTGATGTACCACGCTGGCCGATTCCAGTCACGTTTCACACTGAACCAACAAATTTGCAAACACAAAGGGAGGGAATGAACACGAATCACAAGATTATTCTGATGGTGGCGGCGCGGAAATGCGGCTTAAGCTCCCTGTCGGTCATGGCATTGGTCCTCTCGGCGGGAGCGGCATTCATGCCAATAACCGCACGAGGGCAAATCTTTGTCACGGACTCTGGCGACGGCAGTGCCGGCGCGGGCTCGATTGGGGAATACACCCCATCGGGAGCCAGCGTGAACGCCTCGCTAGTCTCGGGTTTGAGTGCCCCATTTGGCATTGCTGTATCCGGATCGGACCTGTTTGTAGCGAGCCAAATCAATGACACAATCGGCGAATACACCACGTCCGGTGCGACGGTGAATGCGGCGCTGGTTTCAGGCTTGGTGGGTATTCCAACCGGGATCGCCGTGTCCGGATCGGACCTGTTTGTCACGAATGAAGGTAGCGGCACCATTGGGGAATACACCACGTCGGGAGCCACGGTGGACGCCTCACTTGTCTCAGGGTTGGTTAATCCCTACGGCATTACCGTATCCGGATCAGACCTGTTTGTCATTAACGAAGACAACGGGGAAGGCAACGGCACCATCGGTGAATACACCACGTCGGGAACGACGGTGAACGCCTCATTGGTCTCGGGTTTTGTTGACCCATACGGCATTGCCGTCTCCGGATCGGACCTGTTTGTCGCCGACGGCGGCAACAACACAATTGGCGAATACACCACATCCGGGGCGACTGTGAATGCCTCTCTGGTCACAGGTTTGGATTTCCCAATCGGCGTTGCCGTGTCCGGATCAGACCTGTTTGCCGTCAACAACCGCAGCAACAGGATTGGAGAATACACCACATCGGGAGCGACCGTGAACGCCACGCTAGTCTCGGGGTTGAATAGCCCGTACGACATCGCTGTGGTGGTACCTGAGCCGGCGACGGGTTCGCTGGTGCTGATCGCCGGTGCGAGCCTGCTCCTGCGCCAACGGCGAAGGCAATTGGTGTGACTCAACCGAGTCGCGGATGGCCCGTCGTTTTCACGGCGAAACGGAAGTTGCAGCCGATGGGGGGGTATTCCACGACAACGAAATGGGTGACCAATCCAGCCAAGTCTCACGCAGAGGCGCCCTTCGGGTCTGAGCCTCTCTTCGAGTCTGAGCCTCAGAGCCGAAGGCAGGGTCGAAGACAAAGCTCGCCGGGTTTTCTCTGCGCCATCGCGCCTCTGCGTGAGACTTCTTCTCCAATGGGCCGAATTCCAAGGGTTCGGGAGTGGATTCACCGCGTCTTATGCCACGCGGATGAGGGGCTTGATTCGGCGTTTAACCTGGATGCGGCCCAGGTTGTACGCGTTGTCAAGATTGAGCCAGAATTGCCGCGTGGTTCTCAGGGCGCGGGAGAGTTTTAGGGCCATTGCGGGCGAGATGCCGCGCTTTTCGTTGCAGATTTGGTTGATCACGCCGATCTGGACTCCGATATGCCGGGCCAAACGGGTTTGCGTTCAAGGGTTCAAGGGTTCAAGGGGGATGTTTTTCCCGTGAATGTTTATCCTTTGAACACAAACCGCCGGCTCAAATGCGATGGCGCCTCCCTTGGCGTCCCTTGCGTCTTCTGCGCGAGACTTTCTCTCCTATGGATTCCAAATGGAATCCTGCCCGCTCTACGGTCCCTCTACTTGCGTGTCCGGTCCCGATCCCTCGGTGATATCAAGCTGTGTATCGCCAAGCTTCGGCCCGCGGGCCCGCAGGCGGATGCCCTGGTCCGTCCGCTGATATCGGATCGGCTCCGTGCCGGTGGCTGAGAACATCTCCAGGGGTACTTGCGGCAAATAGGCTGGAACCAAAACTTGCAGCGTGTCGGGCCAATTGCCTTTGTCGGCGCGATATTGCGCCGCTGCCACCACTGCCCGAGCCATTGTCTGGCGCATCGAGCCGCGACGGCAGGTGTCCTGGGCCCGCCAGAGACTTGGCGAAATCGCAGACAGAATCGCATCGGCCACGCGCTGGGTGTAGGCTTGGTTCGTTTCGTCCGGCGTCTTGGCCAGGTTTTGGTGAGATTGCTGGTTCGCTTTTACCTTCTCCATTTTCCAATCGAAGATCTGGCGGGCGATTTGCTCATCCTTGAGCGAGGGAATTTTCATGATCTCCGTGAGTTCATCGCTCACGGCGTTGAGCCGCTGGAGCACGACGTTCCAATCCACCGAATCCCGGTCCACCGCCTTGAATGCCCTTGTCAACTCGCCATAAGTCGATGACAGCTTCCCCATCGCAATTAATTCGGCGAAATTCAACATGGACCATCGCTCGCCGACATCCATCGTTTGCCAAACCGGGGGAATCGGCTCCATGGCATCCATGGCCTTGGCCAATTTCGCGCACTGCTCGCCGGAGAATGTGCCGGCACCGGCGGTGGCGCCGATGGCCTGGTCGGCGGTTTCGTCGATGCGGTTGGCGACCAACTGACCAATCAAGGTCCAACCCACCGCTCGTCGGCCGAGCCGTTTGGCCGTCACCACGTCCGCCAGAAACCCGTCGAAATCGCCCTGCTGTGCCCGGAGCAAGGATCGGGCGCACAACGTTTGCGATACCAGTCGCAGCACATTCAATTCCGGCAGCATGACCTGCATGACCGTTCCATCCAATGAAACGGATGGCGCCCACCACTGCGGTTTGTCGGCGGCTTGGGCGGCGAGGGCAAGGCTGTCTTCCTGGCGTGTCAAATACGCCGCATACGCGGGAAATTCTTCCGCCTTCCACATTCGGATGGGCTGATCATCCAGCGGCGTCTTGTTGTTGTAATCCGTCCATCCCGGACCCAGATTCGTTTGCTCCGGAACCCCGGACAGCGTCAGCGACTGCTTGCGAATGGTTTGGGGAACGCGCGTTCCCATCACGCGCAGCCAGAGGACGAACCCGTTATTGTCCGGCGTGACGCCTTGGCCGTAGCGCTGATTCAGTGCCGCCACATAGTCCACGCTGCCGTCATCGAGCAGCGGCCCAGTTACCGCCGTGGTTTCCTTGGATACCGTAAACGGGGGCGTTTGGGCGCCATTTGCAACAACCGCGGCCGCGGAATTGATCGCGATCGCCGCGAGCATGACGGCACAATTCAGCTTGTTCACCATGGAATTCGCTCCTTTGCGAGGGGCTGGAGGCGACGTCCCCGCACGGGTATGACGGATTGGGCAAGGGGGGATTTCGTTCCAACCATCGAATGAGGTTGCGATTGCGGAATGGTGTTCCCGTTATGCGACACAAACACATTTTTTGCTTGACTGGAGTGCATGAACCTGGTCATAATAACGCGAGATAGCTTAACGGTTGGCAATCAGCCGGGCGCTGTTGACAAAATAATCTATCGTGCAACCAGTGTGAGTGGATGGGGTAAACCCGGATAGGAGAAGCACATATGAATAGGACCAAGGGAAAACTTGGCATTCTTTTCAGTGGAATTGCGGCGGCGTTGCTTTTGCCGAGCGCTGCCCGCGCGATGGGGCCTCAGTACCAGATCGTTACCGATCCGGTCGCCGGTACGCTCAATGACGTGGTGGCGCTGACCAGCAACAATACTCTGGGGAGCGGAAGCGTCATTGGCGTAAGTCCGGCCGCCCCTAATGGATCGGTGACGCTCGCCATCCTGACCAATCAGCACGTTGCCTCCGGCGGAATTACCACCGTGGATTTCGGCCAGGGCAATGGCGTACCCGCTGTCGGCGCCCCCTGGGGAACTTTTGCGCTGACGGCGCCTCTTACCGGAGGCGTGCAATTCTTCAAGCTCAACGATGCGGTGAACAATCCGAACAGCTTGTCCGAGGATTTGGCCATCGTCCAGGCGCAGGTAAATCCAGCCGGTCTCGCGGGAGCGGCACTGGCGGAATGGAATCTCGTTGCCGCCAACCCGATTCATCTGACGGCATTCGTGCCCGCTCCCCCGGCAGCCACGCCGCCGGCGGTCAATCCGCCCAACAGCAATGTGGCAAATGTTGCTTACACGCAGGTCGGCTATGGTTTGGGGGCCGTGTACGACACGGCCAGCAACGCATATCTCGCCACCGCGCCCGCGGGAATCCGTCGATTCCAAAACAACACTTCCAATACTGTTTTTAGCGCTTCGGTGAACAATGAAGGAGGCTATTTTGAGCCGATGGTTACGGCGCTGGCTCAGGCCCCGTCGGCCAATGGCGGTGGATTGGCGCTTTCGGGAGATTCAGGCAGTCCGTTCCTCACCCAAACCGGCGGACCGGATCAGGACGTCATTCCAAGCTTCAACGATCCAAACAATCCGAACAACCCGGACATTCCCGAAGACACCGTGAACATCAACTACACGGATTACGAGTCGGCGGTTTACTGGGGAAGGCCCAACGGAGGGCTGGCCGTTGGCACGGTCCAGGGATATATCCCGCTGATCTCGACGGGAAATGTGGCAACGGGCTCGCTGAATTGGGCGCAGTATTATGCGTCGAATCCAACGCTCATTCCCGAACCGTCATCACTTTGTCTGCTGGGATTGGGCGGGCTGGCGTTTCTGCGCCGCCGGCGGCAAGTGATCTGAGCTTGGCCGCGAGTTGAAATCTGGCCACGGGCTGTCCAGCCGGTTCTGGAGCCCGTGGCCTTGGTGTTGGCGCGGCCGTCGCCGTCCTGCCAATTTTGCGTCGCCTTTGCGGCGGAAGGGCGGCCATGGATATAATCCGCGGCCATGGACACTGAAAACCTCTTCAAACTGCTGGATCAATTCAACATCGAGACGCCAAGCTGGGGTTATGCCGATACGGGCACGAGGTTTGGCAAGTTTCTTCAGCCGGCCGCGGCTTCGACGATCGAGGAGAAGCTCGCCGATGCCGGCGCGGTGCACCGGTACACCGGATGTTGCCCGACCGTGGCGGTGCACGTGCTGTGGGATTTTTCGATGGGGGTGGACGCAACCGCAACCGCCGCCGTCGCCGCCAAGCACGGCGTCCGCATCGGCGCCATCAACCCAAATCTTTTTCAGGACCAGGTCTACAAATTCGGCTCGGTGTGCAATCCCGATGAATCGGTGCGCGAGCATGCCCATCGCCATCTCATGGACTGCATCGCCATCGCCAAGGCCGTCAAGAGCGATCTGCTCAGCCTTTGGTTTGCCGACGGCACGAATTACCCCGGCCAGGACGACATCGTCGAGCGCAAGCAGCGCATGCACGGCGCCTTGCGGCAATGGCACGATGCCATGCCCGGCGGAATGACCATGCTCGTGGAATATAAGCCGTTCGAGCCGGCGTTCTATCACACCGACGTCGCCGATTGGGGAATGAGCTACGTTTTCGCCAAGGACGCCGGGCCCAATGCCCGCGTGCTGGTCGATACCGGCCATCATCTGCAGGGGCAGAACGTCGAGCACATCGTCGCGTTTCTCCTCGATGAAGAGATGCTCGGCGGGTTCCATTTCAACGATCGCAAATACGCCGATGACGATCTGACGCTCGGCAGCATCGACCCCTACGCGGTGTTCCGCATCTTCCACGAAATCCGCAACGCCGCCGACCTCCGCGGCCGCGACGTTTCGGATATCGCCTACATGATCGATCAAAGCCACAACCTCAAGCCGAAAATCGAGGCCATGATCCAGACCGCCGTCACCGCCCAGGAACTTTACGCCAAGGCCTGCCTGGTGGACCGAAAGAAGCTGCGCGACGCCCAGACCCGGATGAACATCGTGGACGGCGAGCAATGTTTGCGCGACGCGTTCTTCACGGACGTGCGCCCGATGCTGGCGGAATGGCGGAAGAAGAAAAATCTCGACCCGAATCCGCTGGAGGCTTACCGCGCCAGCGGATACGAAGCCAAGACCGCCAAGGAACGCGAAGCCTCGCGGGCGGCGCGCGGTGTGAAGGCTTCGGGGTCGTATGCGTGAGGGTTTGAATTTCGACGCTTTCCAATTGCACTGGCGCCTGCCGGCAAGGGGGCCGTCTATTTGCCCGCATGGTTTGGTTGCGTGTGTTTTACTCGCGTTGGTGTTGGCGGTGCCGGCGCCGCGCGCCGATGCCGCGCCCACTGTCGCCAAATCCGATGTCAACGCGCCCGTGACGGTCACCGACGACGGCGGGGCCTGGGTTTTGAACAACGGCATAGTCAAAGCGACCATCGACAAACGCAGCAGCAACATGACGTCTCTGGTGTATCGCGGCATCGAGACCATGGGCCCAGGCGGGCGATGGGAACAAACGCCATCGGGTAAGGTGAGCCAGTCTCTAACCATCGACCCCGCGAAAAACGGGGGCGAACGCGCCGAGGTCGACATCAAGGGCGTGAACGGGCGGATGGACATTGAAGTGCGCTATACGATGCAACGCGGCGTCAGCGGCATTTACACCTATGCCGAATACTCACACAAGGCCAGTTATCCGCGCGCGGGGGAAGGCGAAAGCCGCTTCATTACCCAAATGAGCCCCACGTTTGATTGGCTGTCGGTGGATGCCGACCGCAACATGCTCATGTGCGACAGCCGGGACCTGCACGCGGGCGTCGTGATCCATGCCAAGGAGCAGAGCATCCTGAGCACCGGCATTTATAAGAACTCGGTCGAACACAAATACAGCTACTGCGCCGTGATGTACAAGCTTCCCGCCTACGGGTGGTCGAGCACCAAGGACCACATCGGCATCTATTTCATCAATCCATCGACGGAATACCTGGGGGGCGGGGCGTGCAAGCTGGATTTGGTCTGCCACATGGAGGCGACGCTGCTGGATTACTGGTGCTCCGGGCACTACGCCGGCGGGACGTGCTGCGCCATCCCCACCGGCGAAAACTGGAAAAAGGTGGTCGGCCCGATCTTCGTCTATTGCAACGCGCTGGCCGATCCGAAGGATCCATCAAGAGCCGATTTGGATACCTTCGCGGCCACCGCGGGCAATCCGATCGTACCGGCGGTCTGGCATGACAACGCCATCGCACTCTGGCAGGACGCGCTGGCCTACGCCAGGATCGAAAAGCCAAAGTGGCCCTATGACTGGGTGAGCGGCGTGGACTACCCGCATAGGAATGAACGCGGGAGCGTAATCGGCCGGCTGGTGCTCAACGACCCGCAGGCCGCCTCGACTCAACTGCCGCATCTGACGGTTGGCCTGGCGCACCCGGATTACAACGGCAATGGCAGCGCGTTCGCCCTGAGGTCGGGCAACGGCAGACTGGTCACATGGGATCATGACGGAAATTATTACCAGTTCTGGACCGATGGCGCCGAGGACGGAAAATTCAACATCACCAACGTCCGTCCCGGAACCTACACGCTTCATGCGTTTGCCGACGGCGTGCTGGGTGAATTCTCGCAAGCCAACGTCACCGTGCAGGCCGGCAAGACCCTGGACCTGGGCCAAATCAACTGGCAACCCATGCGCTATGGCAAGCAGGTCTGGGAAATCGGGTATCCCGATCGCACCGGCGGCAAGTTCTTCAAGGGCGACGGCAACGACTACTGGCGCTGGGGCTGGTGCGTGCGCTATCCCCTGTTGTTCCCCAACGACATCACCTACACCATTGGCAAGAGCGATTACCACAAGGACTGGTTTTTTGAGGAGGTTCCGCATGGCCTGTCCACGGCATGGCTCAACCCCGAGGCGAAAGACCCGGCCAACCAGCCGTTCGGTTGGGTGAAAGCCGGAACGCGCGGCGAGGATATGTGGCGAACCATCGGCCGGGGCCGGGCGACCACCTGGACAATCAAGTTCGACATGGACAGAGCCCCGCAAGGCCAGGCGACGCTGCGCGTGGCGCTGGCCGGCGCCGATGGCGGCGGTGGTCTGATCTTGGGGGTCAATGGCAAGACCGTCGGAACGATCCGCACCGTCGCCACCAACGCGCTGCGCTACAACACCGACACCGGCGTATGGCGCCAGTATGCACAGGCGTTCGACGCCACGCTGCTGAAGGCCGGCGAAAACCAGATGCAGCTCACCGTTCCTGCCGGCGAGCTTACGTCGGGTGTGGTTTACGATTACCTGCGTCTTGAACTCAACGAAGATTACAGACCGCGATGAACCGTCGAAAGTCGTCGCTTTCAAGCACGCGGACTCCCCGGTTCCATTTGCCAATGGGATTGAAACCGCTGCGAAACCGACTCGTGCGAGCCGGTTGCAATGCACGCCCGAAGCTCGGTGTCATTTTCCGGACAACGCGCGATCGAGTTTGAGCAGGGTTTCCCGACGCGGAATGTGCTTGCCGGATTCGATGCGGCTGATCGTCTCAAGGCGGACGCCGGAGCGGCGGGCCAGTTCGGTCTGCGTCCAGCCGCGGCGGATGCGGTCGTTGACCACATCGCGAGCGATGGAAACGTCAATGGCGGCGCGGGCGGGCACGTTGCCGTGCGCGTCGCGGTGCGGGCGAGCGGGAAGCATCCCGGCCTTTTCCATCAGATGATTAAAATCCTTGCGGGAAAGAACAATCAGTTCGTCGTTGGCGATGGAAATGGTTTGCAGGGTTTTGCCCATACGCGTCAATGTATCAATAGTGTCTATAGTGTCAATAACCGGAAGAGGTCAAGTTGAACGCACTATAAGGACGCAAAGCTGGGATGCGGCTCGCTAACCCGGATTATTCACCACGGATGACACGGATATCACGGATATTCAATGCTGGAAATCACTTATGATCGATTTCATGCTTTTCCGCGGCGCGCACACTGCGCGCATCGCGGTTTCGGAACGGTTCTGATTT
>JBEKEC010000076.1:0-16817 GCA_050014015.1 Tepidisphaeraceae bacterium | reverse complement strand
TCCGGCGCGCAATCCGTTTTGTCGCTGCGTTCCGCATGGCTCAACGACCAATGGGAGGAATTTTGGAGTCAACGCCCTCTGGCGGCGTAAGAACCCACCTACTTTGATGGCTCAGACCCATTATCCTCCGGCGAACCATTTCAGGTTGCTTCGATGGTTGGCCATCGGTACGATTCCTCCTTCGCGCCGAAACCGCCGGCGCGGGGGCGTTGGCAGCCCAGCTTGTCTCTCAGCACCGGAGTTTTGAAATGCGCTTGACCGAGATTCTCAAGGCCCAGAACATCCTCATGCCGATGCTGGCCAGCACCAAGAACGAGGCCATCGGTGAATTAGTCGCCCTCCTGGCAAAAAACGGCGAGATTCAGGATGCCAACGCCGTTCTCAATGCCGTCCTCGAGCGCGAGATGACTC
Organism: Tepidisphaeraceae bacterium; assembly: GCA_050014015.1. Taxonomy (GTDB): domain Bacteria; phylum Planctomycetota; class Phycisphaerae; order Tepidisphaerales; family Tepidisphaeraceae; genus PALSA-1353. The sequence continues at coordinate 16,406 of JBEKEC010000076.1, read as the reverse complement.
GCACCACCGGAATCGGCAACGGCCTGGCGATTCCGCACGGAAAATGCTCCGGTACTGCCCAACTGGTGATGGCGATCGGCAGGCTGGCGGCGCCGATTGATTTCCAGGCCATCGATGGCAGGCCGGTGACGCTGGTCTGGCTTCTCGCCTCCCCGCCCGATAAGACCGGACCGCACATCCACGCCCTGGCCCGCATCAGCCGCCTCATGACCAGCGACAAATTCCGCCAGGCCCTCACCCAGGCCAAATCCGCCCAGGAAATCTACGACGTCATTGTCCAGCAGGAAAATGCCCTCTAAATAGGTCTCCATGATTCGGCGACAACAGTTCGCCGTTTAGCCGCGTCGCTTGCGACGCGCGTTCTTCTCCATGTCCCGAAATCGCGAACCTTCATCTAGCGTTCAGCACGCGGCTCTGCTCAATCCCCTCCGTGCCATCCGCAGTTCCGCACGCTGAAGTTCCCCGACGATCCGCACAAGTTGCGCCATCTTCTGCCGGCCCTCCAGATCGTCCTGCAGCTTTTTGAATTGAATCCCGGTGACGATCTTGTCCCCTTGCGGCGCCGCGTTGGGGGAGCGCAGCCAGCCTTCGAGGATCAGCCCTTGCCCGCCGTATTTCAATTCCACCCGAAGCCGGTCCTCCTCGCAGATTTTGGGCAATTCCCCGTCCGTGCCGATCAGCGTCACGCCCGCTCCACCCGAGCTCAGGTCGCGGATTTGGGCTTTCACCTCCGTCGCCGCCGAAGGCTCCGTTTTAAGCTGATCGCTCGGGCCCAGTCTCCACACCCGAAGTGAAATGTCGGTATCCCGCGGAATCTCCACCCGATAGTCGGACCGCTTCTGCGCCGCTTTGATCTTCTCGGGGAATTCCAGGAGCACGGCATCGACGAACAAGTCGTCGTTTATTTGCCAGCCGCGCTCAACGCGCCGGATGGGGGAGGCGAATGCCACCTTCCTCGCCCCGCTGCGAAACGAAACGCCGCAAGGAGTCTGGGTCCGGATCAATTCGCCGATCAGGGCCGCCTCGTCCGCGGGCGCTTGGACTAGTATTCCCCCTTCCAGATCGCCCACCAGCCGCGACTTGTAGTTTCGCAGCATCCCCGCCGACGGCAGCGACAGGATCGCCGGCATGTTTCGGGCAACGGCCTGCGCCAGAATTTCGGCGTTTTTATCGGCCATGGTGCGTAGGCTCACGTAGTGCGATGGCCATGAAAAAATCGGCGAATCCGTCCCCGCAAATTAGTCCAAAAATATAATTCGCCGAAATCCCGTTTCCGCGCGTATAGTAGCGGCATAGTCGAGTTCGCCATGACCCGTGTGAACGAAAACGAGACTCCCACGATCGAACCCGGCCAACGCCCGAGCGCTCTCCCGCGGCCGCCGCTCTTCAAGCGTCCGCTGGCCGTAACCGTGCTGCTGGCGCTGGCCCTCGCCGCGGCAATCGCCGCTCTGCTTTACTGGTTGTACGCACGCCAATACGAATCCACCGATGACGCCTTTATCGAAGGCCACGTGATTGCCGTCAGCCCCAAGGTGTCGGCAACCGTTCAGCGCGTCTACGTCGACGACAATTCTCGCGTCAATAAGGGAGATCCGCTCGTCGAACTGGATTCGCGCGATTACGCCGCCGCACTCGCGCAGGCTCAGGGCAATGAAGCCTCCGCCCAAGGCAGATTGCGCGAAGCGCAGGCGCAGGTGCCCATCAGCCAAGCCGGCATCGATCAGGCCCAGGCCGAACTTCACGTTGCCCAGGCCAATGCCCAAAACGCCCAGAGCGATCTCGACCGATTCTTGTCCCTGGACGCGCAAGCCCGCTCCAAACAGCAGATCGACAACGCAACCGCCGCCCAGCGCTCCACCGCCGCCCAGGTGGAAGCCGCCAACGCCAAAATCGCCGCCGCGCAGGCCCAACTCGTCGATGCCCAAACCGCCGTCCTGACCGCCCAGGCAAATCTCCAGGCCGCCCAGGCCGCGCTCCAGCAGGCCCGCAACAACCTCGATTATTGCAAAATCCGCGCCGAAGCCGACGGCGTCATTACCCGCAAGGACATCGAACCCGGAGCTTACGTCCAGGTCGGCCAGCCTATGTTTTCCATCGTCCAATACGATGTCTGGGTCGTCGCCAACTTCAAGGAAACCCAATTGGCCGATATCGTTCCCGGCCAGCCCGTCGACATCAGCGTCGATGCCTATCCCGGCCGCCACGTTACCGGCAAGGTCCAGAGCATCCAGAACGGCACCGGTTCCCGCTTCACCCTCCTTCCACCGGAGAACGCAACCGGCAACTACGTCAAGATCATCCAGCGAGTTCCCGTCAAGATCGAACTGGACGCCCATCAAAACGATGATTCCGACCACCTGCTCTCACCCGGCATGTCGGTCCAGCCCAGCATCAAGGTCAGGTGAACGAATGAATGCCGATTGCCGATTGCCAATTGCCGATTGAAAAGACAAAGGCCCTGCCGCCGGCTTCTCTTTCAATCGGCAATTGGCAATCGGCAATCGGCAATCAGTTCAATGCGTCATGCCCGCTTTCCCCACGGTCAATCCTCCGCGCGTGAACCCCTGGCTCATCGCCGTCATCGTCTCCATGGCCACCTTCATGGAGGTCCTCGACACCAGCATCGCCAACGTCTCCCTCGTCCACATCGCCGGCGGCTTGGCCGCCAGCCCCGACGAGGCTACCTGGGTTCTCACCAGCTACCTCGTCAGCAACGCCATCGTCCTGCCCATCAGCGGCTGGCTCGTCTCCGTCGTCGGACGCAAGCGCTTCTACATGCTCTGCGTCGCATTATTCACCGGCAGTTCCCTGCTCTGCGGACTTGCTCCCTCCTTGCCCTGGCTCATTTTCTTCCGCGTCCTCCAGGGCATGGGCGGCGGGGGGCTACAGCCCAGCGAGCAGGCCATTCTCACCGACACCTTCCCTCCGCGCCAGCGCGGCCAGGCCTTCGCCGTCTACGGCATCGCCGTCGTCGTCGCTCCCGCCATCGGGCCAACCCTCGGCGGTTGGATCACCGACAACTTCTCCTGGCGATGGATTTTCTTCATTAATATCCCCATCGGAATTGTCAGCCTCGGACTCGTCTCTCTCCTTTTGCACGAAACCGCCGACGCCATCGCTCAGCGAAAAGAGGCCCTCAAGCACGGCCTCAAGGTGGATTATCTTGGCTTTGGATTAGTCGCCATCGGACTTGGCTCCCTGCAAGTCGTTCTCGACAAGGGCCAGGAGAACGACTGGTTCTCCTCCAATTTCATTCTCTTCTTTTCCACCCTCACCGTCCTTGGCATCGTCGGCGCCATCTTATGGGAATTCATCACCCCCGATCCCATGGTGGACCTTCCACTTTACAAGAAATTCAATTTCGCCTTCACCAATCTCGCCATGTTCGCCGTCGGTTTCATCCTCTTCGGCACCACCCAGCTCCTGCCGCAATATACGCAGACCCTTTTGGGTTACACCGCAACCCAGGCCGGGCTCGTCATCTCGCCCGGCGGGTTCGCCGTCATGCTCATGATGCCCTTCGTCGGATACCTCGTCTCCCATTATCAGCCCAAATGGCTCGTCGCCCTCGGAATGTGCATCGAAGGCGTCTCTTTGTTCTACATGACGCGCTTCGACACTCAGGCCCCATTCTGGACCCTGGCCGGCGCCCGCGTCCTCCAGGCCACGGGCCTGGCATTTCTCTTCGTCCCCATCAACACCATCGCCTACGTCGGTTTGCCCAAAGGCAAGACCAACAACGCATCCGCCCTTATCAATCTAGCCCGAAACCTCGGCGGCAGCTTCGGCGTCTCCCTCGCCAACACCATGCTCATCCGCCGATCCCAATTTCACCAAAGCCGCCTGTTAAGTTCCTCAACGTTCACCAATAGAAACTATCACACCGCCGTCAATTCGATCGCCGCCCAACTCGTTCATCACGGCCTCAGCCCCGCGATCGCCGCCCATCATGCCGTCGCCGTCCTTTACGAAGCCGTCCAAGCCCAGGCCACGATGCTCTCCTACATTGACGTTTTCAAAGCATTAGGAATCGGCGCGTTCTTAATGATCGGCCTAGTGATCTTCCTCAAGCGTATCCCCATCGGCCATCACGCCTCGGCTGTGCACTAAAAACCCCACACAAAAAATCGCGCCCGCCCATTCCCCGCATCCCCGCTCCCCGACAAAATATTATTTCAAAAAAATCTCCGCTTTCCCAAGAATGCGTCCAAAACTTTCACCTCCCGGCTAAAGATATGGCATTTATATACTTGACTAATCCTACCCCCATAGCTGGTATTCGGGGTTGATCGCGGTTCGGAATTACTTTTTGTGCTTGCGGGGTTTTCGGTGGGACGGTTTCGGAAGGGCAAGGATATGACGCATCATTGCGTCCATTCGGCGCATCGCCGCGTCAGGGTCGGATACGATTACGTCGTCTGCCGTCTTTGATTTTGTACGCTTCATCTGGCCTCCGCGTCGATTATACTGTTGCTAAGGCCGAGAAGACACGATGAAGATTCCTCTGCTCGCCGTGCTCTTGATATCCGTGCTGTTGGGGGACTGTACGGAGCCAACGGCGCCAACGACCTCTCAGCCATCCACGCAAGCCGCCACCGTGCCACCCGACTCATCTGTCCGCGGTCACGACCAAACTGTCGTGCTTTCTTATGGCTCCCGCAAGGGTAAGCCGTTCCTATCTGCGGCCGATAAACTTACAACACCTGAACCACCCAAGGACGTTCGAGAGGTCGAAGTAATTGTTGAATCCATTGAACTGCCACTCGTCAATTCCCCTTCCATCATTGGCGAAAGGGCGAGTGTCCACTTCACGGTCAAACGAGGGGACGTGCCTGCTTACCCAGAGTGCATTGGCATTCGCCTGACCTTTGACTCATACGTCAACCCTTTCTCGGTCGGAAAGCATTTCACGTTTCAGTTTCTTCCCAACGGAGACTTTTGGGGAATACGGGAACTGCCGTTCATTTGAGGAAGCCGAATAAAGGGGACATTCAAGATTTCGTTGGCTCGGCTCATTTTTCATGAATATTGAATGCCCGCTTTTCTGGCCTCCCTCCATCCGGCCCCGGCGGTGAGCGATGCGCTTACCCTCGGTTTCGAATCGCTGCGGCCCACCCTGGCTTTCGCCCATTTCCCCCACATCCCCGCACCCCGTCAAAAAATCATTTCCAAAAAATCCCCGCTTTCCCAAAAACACGTCCAAAACCTTCACCTCCCGGCTATAGATATAGAGGAGCCCACTTTGTCCGCTCTACTTTCCACTATCTACTGTTCCACTTTCTCGCGCAGCGTGGCCGACCGCTGCTTTTTCAAGTGGGTACCCCGTGTGACAGTGACAAAACCCCCGCGGTACCATCGAAAACGGGGGTTTTGTCACCACCACCCCAAGGCCGATTCTGCAACCGTAGTTTTAGGTTGACCATTAACCGGAACAATTCAGACTCACCGCGGATTACGCGGATTGACACGGATGGGAATAACGAACTCATCCAGTCTTTTATCCGCGTTATCCACGAAATCCGTGGTTCAATCTCCTTTCAAATGGCGGCAATATGCCCGACCGATGCTTTTTCAAGTGGGTTCCCCTGGTAACGGTAACGAAACCCCGCGCCACGCCATCGAAAACGGGGATTTTGTTACCACCACCCCAACGCCGATTCTGCAACCGTAGTGTTATGATGGCCATTCAGCCGGAGAATTCAAACTGACCACGGATCACACGCATTGGCACGGATGGGAAGAATGAACTCATCCATTTCTTATCCGCGTTATCCGTGAAATCCGCGGTTCAATCTCTTTGCTGGTATTTCCCACCTTGGCGTTCTTGGCGCCTTGGCGGTTCAACGGTTCCCCTTCTACAATGCCAACATGACCGAAACCATCACCGTCAATTTCGACGGCGGAAGCCGTGGCAATCCCGGCCCGGCCGGCATCGGCGTCGTCCTGGCCGCACAGGACGGTACGCCCCTGGTCACCCGCGGAAAATTCATCGGCGTGGCCACCAACAACGTCGCCGAATACTCCGCACTCATCTTCGGCCTCCGCCAAGCCGCCAAGCTCGGCGCCACCAAAATCCTCGTCCGCGGCGACAGCGAATTGGTCATCCGGCAAATGCGCGGCGAGTACCGCGTCAAGAATTCCGCTCTCAAGCATCTTTTCGAGCAGGCCCAGGCCCTGGTTTCCGATTTCAAATCCGTCAAACTCGAACATAATCTTCGCCACCAAAATTCCCTCGCCGACCGCCTGGCCAATCTGGCCATGGACAAACGCGCCGACGTGGACGACGCCGACGAACCGCCGCCATCGCCTGCCGCTTCGACCCGGATCGTCTGTCCCGATTGCGGCTGCCAGATCGAAATCAAAGTTCCCCCCAAACCAACCGCCAAGGGAAATTTTATCTGTCCCTGCGGCAATCCCATGAGCTAGGAGCATCCCGAATGTCTGAAACCAATCCGAGAATCGAGCAGTTCCGCAAGATGGCCGAGGCCGATCCCAACAACGAGCTTGGCCATTTCTCCCTCGGCAAGGCGTGTCTCGACGCCGGCATGACGGCCCAGGCCATCCAGTCATTCCAGCGCGCTCTGGAATTGAACCCCAACATCGCCAAGGTTTACCAACTCCTGGCGGCCGCGCTGCTGAAGGAGAACCGCAAGCCCGAGGCCATCGACCGCCTGACCCATGGCGTCGAGATCGCGGCCGCGCGCGGCGATCTGATGCCCAAAAAAGAAATGATCGCCATGCTCAAGGACCTCGGCGCCCCGGTCCCCGAATCCGTCGCCGCCGCTGCTCCGCAGCCCGTCGGCGAGGGGCAGGTCTCCTGCAATCGCTGCGGCCGCGTCGCCCGAAAGCTCCCCGGCCCCGTGTTCAGCAACGCCATGGGAAGAGAAATCTACGAAAAAATCTGCGCCGATTGCTGGCGCGAATGGATCGCCATGGGCACCAAAGTCATCAACGAACTTCGCCTGCCCCTGGCCGACCCCCAGGCCCAGAAAATCTTCGATCAGCACATGAAAGAATTTCTAAATCTTTGATCCGCTCTTTAGCGCTTCCACCGCCGCCTGAATGCGCCGCGTCGCCTCCAGCGCTCCCGCCCTGGAATCGGTCAGGTCCGCAAAATCCACCGGCGGCCCAAACGCGATCGACACAACGCTCGGCGTCACGACCGCTTCCACCATCTCCCGGTTTCGTTGCGTCCCGTCCACGAACGCCGGGTAGACCGGCGCCCGGGTCTTCACCGCCAGCAGTCCGATCCCGCTCTGGAACGGAATCAAATCCCGCGTCGTTTCGAGTCTTCCCTCCGGGAACACGCCCAGCACGTATCCCGACGCCAGCACCCGCATCGCCCCCCGCGTCGCCGCCAGGTCGCGGCCGCTCCGCTGCACCAGGATCACCCCCATCGTCTCGTACAGCCATCGCATCGACTTGTAATCGTAGTATTCCTTCGCCATCATCCACCGCACCAGCCGCGGCGAAAACGACTGGAGAAGAATCGGATCGATGCTGCTGACGTGATTGCACACCAGGATCGCCGGCCCCTTGGTCGGCAAACGGCACGGTCGAACCAGACGCGTCCGGTGAAACGCCCGGCTGTAGATTCCCGCCATTCCCTTCAGAATGCGGAAACCCGCATCCGTCTCACGCCGCGAATACTCCGCCCCGTCAGTGCTCACGCGGGGGGAGATAATGGATCGGAGCGTATCTTGCAATTGGAATGACGCGGAAGAAATCCGAAACCCGAAATCCGAATGACGAATCAAGCCCGAATGACCAATGACAAATGACCAATGACTGGCATTGCCTTCCCCACATCGCGACAATCCGCCTTGTGATCCGCGTCCTGGTCATCACCAACAATCTCCAGCAGGCCTCCTTCCGCCTTCGCATCGAAGCCCTGCGCCAGGCCCTTGCCGAACGCGGCGTATCGCTCGACGTTCACGTCCGCCCGCGCCCAATGTTCTCACGCCGAACCCTGCTCAAACGCGCCGACGAATACGACGCCGTTCTCCTCCAGCGCAAAATGCTCGATCCCATCGACGTGCGCCTGCTCCGCAAGCACGCGAAGAAACTATTCTTCGACGTGGACGATGCCGTGATGTATCACAGCCGGCCCGTCGGCCCGATCGAGCGATGGCGCACCCGCCGCCGATTCCTCGCCATTGCCCGAGCCGTCGATCGGGTCGTGGCCGGAAACGAATATCTGGCCGAACATTTCCGCCGCCATGGCGCCCTCACAACCGTTCTGCCCACCGTCGTCGATCCCAGCCATTACCAACTCAAATCCCACGCCGCCACCGATCGCCCCACGCTCGTCTGGATCGGCAGCAAATCAACCCTGCCCTACCTCAGCCAATTCGCTCCCACGCTCTCCGAAGCCGCCCGCCGCGTCCCCGGCCTCCGCCTCATCACCATCGCCGACGTCCCGCTGCCCGATCCTCCGCTTCCCACCGAACACGTTCCCTGGTCCGTGGAGACCGAATCCGCCGCCCTGTGCTGCGGCGACATCGGCATCGCACCCACTCCCGAGGATCGCTGGACCCTCGGCAAATGCGGCTTCAAAATCATCCAGTACATGGCCGCCGGCTTGCCCGTCATCGCCAGCCCCGTCGGCGCCAACCGCGAAATCGTCCGGCCAAACCAGACCGGCTTCCTACCCAAAAATCCAACCGAATGGACCGAAACAATCGCCGCATTGGCCGCCGACCCACCCAAGCGCCAAGCCCTGGGCCTCGCCGGCCGCCGTCGCGTTGAAGAGCATTTCTCGATCGAAATCGCCGCCGCCCTCTGGGCGTCGCTGTTTCAAGTTTAGACGTGCGTTTCTCCGACCTCGCAGAGTCGCCGCCAGAAACTTTTTATATTTTTCCCCCCACCCAGCCAAAAAACACGTCCAAAACCTTCACCTTTTCGCCTTAAATATAGAGGGAGATACTTTTTTCCAAAGCCCGCCGAGCTTGCTCGGCGGGAAAAAGCCGGCGCCGACAAATTGGCGGAGGTGAGGAAATTCAACTCACACCCCCCGGTGACGGTGACAAAACCCCCCGCGACGCCATCGGAATCGCGGCTTTTGTCACCGGCCATCCCAGCCCAAAACCACACGGGTAGCTTTTATGGTACACTGAACCCTCCCCAAAAATGCCAACGGACCAATTCCGCTCCCCAAAGCCCACGGATGGCTATCGGTGGGTACGCGGACTTGATCCCACGTCCGATAACCGCTCCCCGTGTTTTTATTGGCCCCGTCCAACCTCCAAGTCCGATAGATGCGAACACGGCCGGGCGCAAACGAGCCGCATTCCCGGTTCGACTTGCCTTTCCGGCTCGTGAAGAGGCCGATCCTATGTTGGCAATCCCCAGTATCAGCATCGGCTCCGGCCTGACGCAATTCCTGCAAGGGATCGCCAAGCAGAAGACCAGCCAAGCGGCCGCAAAGGCGTCGGCGCCGGTGAACGCCGGGTCAACTGGCGCCAGCGGCAATCTTCAAGCTGGCGCGTCGGGTTTGTACGGCCAGATACAACAGACTGTCCTCGCCGCGTTGCAGAACGCGAAGGCCAGCGGGTCCACGAAAGATCCAAACCAGATCGTGGAAGATTCAATCGCCAGTCTTTTGAAGAACATATTTTCCGGGAAAAGCCCCACCACGGCCGCGTCTTCCACGCCGGCAACCCAGTTGGCATTTCAAATCGCGCTAAAGTCCGCGGGGATAACCCCGCTGCAATTTCAAAGCGATTTCAAGGCTGCCGTTGACGACGCTCAAAACGACTTGGCACACCCACTGCCCACGGGGACGACTTTAGACGTGACCGGTTGATTTGAATCGCGCCCGATAAATCTCCTCCAGCCGATCCACGTGGGCCTCGAACGACAGTCTCGGCCGCAACGCCAAACACGCCTGGCTCATCCTTTGCCGCGTATCGGGATCGAGAAGATTCGACATCGCCGTCGTCAGCGCTTCCACGTCCGCCGGATCGGGCAGAACGTATCCATGCCGGCCATCCGTCATGATTTCGCAGGCGCCGTTGAAGACGGTGCTGATGACCGGCAATCCCATGGCCAGGGCTTCCAGCGCCACCAGGCTGCATGAATCGTGCCGGGTGGGCAGCACGAAGAAATCGCAAGCGGCATAGAAATCGGCGGCCGAATCGGTTTGGCCGGCGAAGATGATTCTGTCTTGCACGCCCAGCCGTTTGGCCTGTTGACGCCCGCGCGCGGGGTCGTCCTTGCCCACCACCACCACGAACGGAGCCGCGCCCGCAGACGTCTTGGCGATATTCGCGGTTGCGGCGATGACCTCGGCCAATCCCTTGCGCTCAAAATACTGCGCGATCATCAGCGCCGTCGTCGCGCCCAAGGGGATTCCGAATCGCTCGCGGATCGTCTTTCTCGCCGCCGCGTGATCGGCCGGATCGAATCTCGTCAGGTCGGTCCCATTGAACAGCGTCACGAGTTGATCGGAGATGTCCGGATAATGCCGGAGGATCATCGCTTTGACGTAATCGGAAAGACACAGGACGATCGGCTTTTGCGGGCCGTGGATCAATTCGTCTTCCACCTGCGCGAAAAGCCGGCGCTTGCGGTTGAGACGGTCGATCAGCCGGGCCATCGCCGCCTTGGCCATGCCGGCGTGCGGATGATACAGGTCGCACCGGCGGACCGGCAGCATCGAATGGACCAGGTCGTACGTCCGCCCGGCCAGATGCGCGTCGAGATGATCGAGGAACTCCATATATCGCCCGGCTCGGGTTGGCGATTGGGCGGCGATGGGAACGAAGTTCACTCCCGGGATTTCCCGCCCGAACCGCGTCGAGAGCAGGACAACGCCATGCCCGCGCGCCCCCAGTGCCGCCGCGATGTCGGCCGTGTAGCGCTCCGCGCCGCCTCGTTGTTCTTCGCCTCGGAAGATGACCAGCGCAATATTCATTGTCCGATTTCCGATACCGGGTTATATCTTATCTCATGAGTTCCCTCATCCAATCCAACGCCTGGAAAGCCCTGTCCGCTCATTACCAGAAAATCTCTTCCGTTCACATGCGCGACCTTTTCGCGCAGGATCCCGGACGGTTCGAGAAATTCTCCTTGCGATTCGGCGACATTCTGCTGGATTTCTCCAAAAATCGCATCACCGATGAAACCTTGCGGCTCCTGCTGGACCTGGCCCGCCATGCCAATATCGAGGATTGGCGCGACCGCATGTTCCGCGGCGAAAAAATCAACGTCACCGAAGGCCGCGCCGTCCTCCACGTCGCCCTGCGCAACCGCTCCAATCGCCCAATCCTGGTCGACGGCACGGACGTTATGCCCGGCGTCAACGCCGTCCTGGCCCACATGCGACAATTCTCAGATGCCATCCGATCCGGCCAATGGAAAGGATATACCGGCAAGCCAATCACCGACGTCGTCAACATTGGCATCGGCGGCTCCGATCTCGGCCCGGTCATGGCCACCGAAGCGCTCAAACCCTACGGCAAGCCCGGCCTGCGCGTGCATTTCGTCTCCAACGTCGACGGCACCGACATCGCGGAAAAATTGAAAATCCTCAATCCCCAAACCACGCTGTTCATCGTCGCATCCAAGACCTTCGACACGCAGGAAACGCTGACCAACGCCAACACGGCCAAGGGCTGGTTCCTGGCCGCCGCCAAAAATCCGTCGGCTGTGGCGAAACATTTCGTCGCCATTTCAACCAATGAAGAGGAAGTCACGGGATTCGGCATCGACAAGCAGAACATGTTCGAGATCTGGGATTGGGTCGGCGGCCGATATTCGCTCTGGTCCGCGATCGGCCTGTCCATCGCCGTTTACGTCGGCATGGATAATTTCGAGGAAATGCTTGCCGGCGCATACGCGATGGACGAGCATTTCCGCACCACCCCGCTCGAAAAAAGTCTCCCCGTGGTCCTCGGCCTCCTCGGCGTGTGGTACAACAACTTCTTTGGCGCTCAGAGCCTGGCGATCCTTCCCTACGATCAATACCTCCATCGCTTCCCAGCCTATTTCCAGCAGGGCGACATGGAATCCAACGGCAAGAGCACCGACCGCGACGGCCATTTCGTCGATTATTCCACCGGGCCCGTTATCTGGGGCGAGCCCGGCACCAACGGCCAGCATGCCTTTTACCAGCTCATCCATCAGGGCACGAAGCTCATCCCCTGCGATTTCCTCGCTCCCATCGAATCGCAAAATCCCCTCGGCGAGCATCACGCCATCCTCCTGTCCAATTTCTTCGCCCAGACCGAAGCCCTCATGAAGGGCAAGACCGAATCCGAAGTCCGCGCGGAACTCGCCGAAATGGGAATCACCGGACCCGAGCAGGACAAGCTCACCCCCCACAAGATTTTCGCCGGAAACAAGCCGACCAACAGCATTCTCTTCCAGAAACTCACCCCGCAAACCCTCGGCGCGCTGATCGCACTTTACGAACACAAAATCTTCGTGCAGGGGATCATCTGGAACGTCAACAGCTTCGATCAGTGGGGCGTCGAGCTTGGCAAACAGCTCGCCAAGGCGATCCTGCCCAAACTCCGTCGGCGCGGCAAAATCACCGGCCATGATTCATCCACCAATGGGCTGATCAACTATTTCAAAGCCCATCGCGGGAATTGAGTAATCGATGATGGATTACCTTTGGCCACGAGACGGTTTTGATGTTACAGCGTTGGTTTGACTGGCGAACATTTTGGCGGTTCAGTTTTTAATGATCGGATCCCCATCGACGGCGTTCGGCACAGAAGAGCAAACATGAAGAAGGCATACGTTCACGGCTACGATCATCGGGAAAACGCCCGTTTGCAGGACCAGGCATCCACCCTGGTCGAGTTGCTGCACTCCGACACCTCCTATCCCGCCGGAAGCCGCGTTCTGGAGGCCGGTTGCGGCGTCGGCGCGCAAACCATCACCCTGGCGAGGAGTAGCCCGGATGCCTTGATTACGTCCGTCGACCTATCCAAAGCTTCCGTCGCCCAAGCCAGGAGAAAAGCAAAGGCGGCAGGTCTGACCAATGTCCAATTTGAACAGGCGGACATTTTCAATTTGCCGTACGGGCCGGACTCCTTCGACCACATTTTTCTGTGTTTCGTCCTGGAGCATCTCTCGCGGCCGGTCGATGCGCTGCATAAATTGAAAAGCCATTTGAAGCGGGGCGGTACGATCACGGTCATCGAAGGGGACCATGGCTCCGCCTATTTTCATCCTGACAGCCAAGCGGCGCGCCAGGCGATCCAATGCCAGGTTGAACTACAGCGGCGCGCCGGCGGCAACGCCATGGTGGGCAGGGAGCTTTATCCATTGTTGCGCAGCGCGGGCTTTGCCTCAATCCACGTATCCCCTCGGATGGTCTACGTCGATTCCAGTAGACCTGATCTGGTTGAAGGGTTCACGAAGAAGACATTCACGGCCATGATTGAGGGTGTTCGTCAATCGGCAATCAAGGCGGGATTAGTTGAACGAGGCGTCTTTGAAAAAGGAATCAGGGATCTGTACCGGACGACAGGCGCGGATGGAGTGTTCTGTTACACGTTTTTTAAGGCCGTTGCTCGAAGGAGCCATGACGCGGTATCAGCAGGCAATCGCGACCGCAAGAAGAGGGAGCCGACACATTGAGATTCTCAGCCACGATTCATCGACGAACGAATTGATTAATTATCTCAAATTGCATCGCCCAAATCGTTAAACGCAGTCGCGAAAATCGGTTCGGCGGCCGACGGGAAAATCGCATTTTCCAACCGCTTCTTATTTGAGACTGAGTCTCAATCCCAGTATTATTGCCGTCGAAGGAGATGAGTCATGAATTGCACCGGCCTTCGGAATCGACCTTTTGCACTCGTGGAACTGCTTGCGGCTATTGGGATTATCGCCATTGCAGTCGGCGTGCTGCTCCCAATCCGCTCCAAAGCCCGTCGGCAGGACCTGCTCATTCAATCCGTGTTGATCTTCGCGTCTTTCATCGTTCTGGCGTCTGCCAGTTCGGTGGTGGAGGATGACTCCGTGGCCGGCCCATTGGCCGTCACCCCGTCATCCGTTCCCGCTCAGATCAATACGCGCTACGGCCCGTTCAATTTGCTTGATGCCCGGAGCGCCTACGGCAAGGACGTATTCCCGGAGCCGTTTCTGGTCGATGACTCGGACTCGGAAACCGACGAAGCCCGTCTCGACTGGTTCCACGCAGAAGGCCCAGATCAGGGCAGCGACGTGATCACCGCCGAAGTTGAAAAGGGATTCGGACTGCTGACGCTTGAACTGGAAGTTCCGTTCGAGCGGGATACATCCCTCGACATCGACCCAACCACCGGCGCCGCTGCCCACTCCTCCGTGCAGGCTTTCGATAACGTCTCGCTCGGCGCTCGCTGCCCCCTCTTCCAATATGTCTCCAGCGATGGATTCCTCGACAACACCGTCGGCGCCGCCATCGAGGTCGGCGTTCCGGTCAACTCGCCCCTCAGTAAGGACACCGAAATCGTCCCCAAAATCTTCGACGATCTGGCGCTCGGCGAGCATTTCACTCTCCAGACCATCGAGGGATATTCCACCCTCTTCGGCTCCGGAGATGACCGCAACCTCGAAACGTTTGAATATGGATTCGTCTTCGGCTACACCTTCCAACACGACGAGCTTCCATTGCCTGACGTGCAGCAGTTCATCCCCGTCTTGGAACTCCAGGGCGATACAGAGTTGAACAAGGACACCCCCGGCCACAACACTCTTCTCGGTAATGTGGCTTTTCGAGTCAACCTCGACGCCATTGGCGATGTTCAGCCGCGACTCGGATTGGGATATGTCTTCCCGATTGACAAAGGCGCTCGCCAGGACTTTCATTGGGGCGTATACACAAGCCTGGTCTTCGAATATTGAAAGGTCGCCCCAATGAACGTCAATCGACGCGAGTTTATCGTTCTGTCCGCGGCCGTCGTCGCCGGTTGCGCCGCCAACGTGCCGATGAATCTCCAGCCCGCTTCCATCGACGCCGGACCGGCGTCCGATTTCGCCGCCGACGGCGTTTATTCCCAGTTCCGCCAACAGGGATTTTTCGTCGTCCGCAAGGGCAAGGACCTATCCGCCATCTCCTCGATCTGCACCCATCGCCGCTGCAAGGTCGTCGCGCAGCCGGACGACTCGTTCCATTGCCCCTGTCACGGTTCGAGTTTCGATCCAAACGGCAAGGTCACCCACGGCCCGGCCATCTACAATCTTTCCGTGCTTCCGACCTCCGTTAACTCCAACGGCCACCTGATCGTTGACGCCGTCTCCGCCTGACGTCGGTAACCCATGGAAATCCGCCCCGCGCAACCGCAGGACGTTCCGGGCATTTTGCCGATGGTCGCCAAAATCTGCGCCCTTCACGAGGGATGGGACCCGGCCAAGTACGGCTTTCTTCCCGATCCGCAGGAGCGATATCGACGTTGGCTCACGGCGCGGGCCGGTGATCCTCGCAGCGTCTTTCTCGTCGCCGATCGCGAAGAGCGGCTCGTGGCCTTTCTCATCGGCACCATCGAAGAGGAAATCCCCATCTACCGCCTGAAGGAATTCGGATTTATCCACGATCTGTGGGTGGAAGAGGAATATCGCCACGAGGGCTTCGCCCGCCAAATGGTGATGCTGGCGATCGAGCGATTCAAATCAGCCGGCGTCCGCCAGATTCGCCTCGACACCGCCTTCGCCAACGAGCCGGCGCGGAAGCTGTTTGCATCCTGTGGATTTCGCATCAGTACAATGGAGATGCTGATGGAGACGTGATGGGCCGATGGATCAGACCGTTTTGCAAACCGCGTTGGAGTTTCACCGTGCCGGCCGGCTGGCGGATGCCGAGGCGATCTATCGGCTAGCCCTGGCGCGGGATCCGAATGATGCCGATGCCCACCACAACTTGGGTGCCGTTCTAAAGGCCCAGGGGCGAATTGACCAGGCCATTGAATCCTACCGCCGCGCGATCCAATTCAAGCCCGATCGTGCCGAGGGCCATTACAATCTCGGCAACGCTTTGAGGTTTAAGATTCAACTCGACGAGGCGGTTGATTCTTACCAGCGTGCGATTCGGCTCAAGCCCGACTATGCCGAGGCGTACAACAATCTGGGACTTGTCCTGGCGGAGCAGGGAAGACTTGATGAATCCATCGCCGCGTGCCGATCGGCGATTCAGCTCAAACCGGACAATTCAGATAACTACGTGAACCTGCTGTATGCCCTCTACCATCATCCGGACTACGATTCCCGCCGGATATTGGAGGAAACCCGGCAATGGGCGAAGCGGCAGGGGGCAGGTGCGGCAATTCATTCTCCGCCGCGCGATCGAACGCTCCAGCGACGATTGAAGATCGGCTACCTGTCGCCGTTTTTCGGCACGTGTGCCGATGCCCATTACATTTTCCCGCTTCTGGCCCATCACGATCGAAAGCGGTTTGAGATTTTCTGTTATACAC
>JBEKEC010000075.1:0-17063 GCA_050014015.1 Tepidisphaeraceae bacterium | reverse complement strand
CCATGAGGCGTATCCTTTTCTGTCCCGCGTGGGACGCTGGTGAACCGCTAAGCACGATCCACCGAAGGTACGCCGCTTTTATTCAGCCGCCAACCATCCACGACTTTCGGTTATAGCTCATTCCCGGATGGAGAGAGGGCTCATGCCGAGGATGTCCTCAAATCAAGCTCTCTTAAAGAAATAACGGAATACGGACGGATGGTTCACGCCGAAATGGAGGCGTTGCTGGCCTGTGCTCGGAACAACGTATCTAGCGTTGGAGCGACGATCTATTGCACAACGTTTCCTTGTCACAATTGTGCCAAGCACATCATCGCCGCCGGGATCAAGGAAGTCATTTACGTTGAGCCATACGCGAAAAGCAAAGCTCTTGAATTTCACGACGATGCCGTAACATCGGAGAAACTTGAGGGTAATGACAATCGAGTGCGATTCAAGCCGTTCATCGGGGTTGGACCGCGAACGTTTTTTGATTTATTCTCGCTATCGCTTAGTTCAGGCCGTAAAATGGAGCGCAAGGACAGCAACGGAAGGGCGATTGTGTGGGATAAATCCGAAGCCGCGCCGCGGGTACAATTGCTTCCTGTCGCCCATCGAGAATTCGAAGAAGAAGCCGCGCTTTACCTCAGGAATATATTGAAGAACCGGGAGGATAAAAGGTGAAAGTTACGGATAACGACTCTGTCGATCCCGCCGTGTATGAGCTTCTCGAATTCATACGAAATAGCAGGCGTGAGAAGCCCCTTCCTGCGTTTAAAGCCCAATTTCTATCTGGTTATAATCTTCCAGACGAGGAGGAGCCCAATATGCTGGCTAAACCTCCGGATTCCTCCAAAAGAGACGAGTCGACACTTCGGTTTGAATAGTGGGCTACCCTTGGTGCATGCGTGATAGGCCTTTTGGCCATCAGGACCGCCGTTGGCGGTGAATGCTGGTGGCGGCATAAATCGTGGCGAGGGCGCCGCCGATGTAGCCGCCGAGGTGGATGCCGTAGACGGCCATGTAGCGATGGGGGCGCCAGAGGTTCAGTTCGGAGATGTTTTGGAAATCAGGGCTGATCCAGTTGAGGAGATAATCGTAGCCGGCGACGCCGAATATCGCGGCGGCAACGGCGGTGACGGCCAGGATGATCGGCAGGCGGGCGACGAGGCGGGTGTAGGGCAATTGCGGGCCGCCGCGGGAGGGGTTGTTGGCGATGAGCATGACCGCGCCGATGATCAGGCCGGCCCACCATGTCGCGGCAGCGCCGATGCGAACGGCTTGCCATTGCAAGGCCGCGGAATTGGGCGGAACGTCGGGGCCGAGAATGGGGGCCAGGTCCTTGCCGTAATAGAAATATTCCCATGAGATTCGGCAGGTGATCTGGTCGTTGACGATGCCGTAGGCCACGGCCACGGCGACGCAGAGAGCGAGAAATGCGTATTCCCGCCAGCGGGTGGCGTTGCGGCCCTT
The DNA here is from genome assembly GCA_050014015.1 of Tepidisphaeraceae bacterium. Classification (GTDB taxonomy): domain Bacteria; phylum Planctomycetota; class Phycisphaerae; order Tepidisphaerales; family Tepidisphaeraceae; genus PALSA-1353. The sequence continues at coordinate 15,611 of JBEKEC010000075.1, read as the reverse complement.
GTTCACCAGGTCCATGATGGCCAGGGCGGCGAGGATGGCGATGCAAACGGTGATGCGGATGGGAGAATAGTTCATGCCATCACGATGTGATCGCGGGGGCCGGTGACGCGGCGCATCGCGCCGCGGGTGTCGATGATCAGCTTGGCGTGATCGGCGATCATTTGCCAATCGTAGGCCGAGTGATGCGTGGCGATGATGACGCAATCGTACTGGCCGAGGGATTGGGCGGAAAAAGATTGGCTGCGCATCTGAAGGTCGTGTTTGCGCATGCGATGGGTGGCGGGAACGTGAGGATCGTTGTATTGGACGATCGCGCCGAGTTCGGTGAGCTTTTCGATCAATTCGAAGCTGGGACTTTCGCGCACGTCGTCGATGTCCGGCTTGTACGCCAGGCCGAGGATGAGGATCTTCGCGCCCTTGACGGCCATTGAGCGTTGGTTGAGGGCCAGGGTGGTGCGCTGGACGACGTAGTCGGGCATTTGGTGATTGATTTCGCCGGCCAATTCGATGAATCGGGTGGGCATGCCGACTTCCTGGGCTTTCCAGGTGAGGTAAAACGGGTCGATGGGGATGCAATGACCGCCCAGGCCGGGGCCGGGGTAGAACGGCTGGAATCCGAAGGGCTTGCTGCTGGCGGCGGCGATGACTTGCCAGATGTCGATGTCCATCGCGCTCAGAACCATTTTCATTTCGTTGACCAGGGCGATGTTGACGGCCCGGTAAATGTTTTCCAGCAGCTTGGCCGCCTCGGCGATCTCGGCGGAGGCGACGGGGATCACCTCGCGGATGGCCTGCTGGTAGAGGGCGACGGCGACTTTGCCGGAGGCTTCGTCGATTCCGCCGACCAGTTTTGGGATGGTTTGGGTATTGGCGTCTTTTCGGCCGGGGTCTTCGCGTTCCGGCGAGAAGGCGAGGAAGAAATCCTTTCCGCAGCGCAGTCCGCGCGATTCCAGCGCCGGCAAAACGATCTGCCGGGTTGTGCCGGGATAGGTGGTTGATTCCAGCACGACAAGCTGCCCCGGCCGAAGCCGGCGGGCGATCTCATCGGCGGTTTTCTGAATGTAGGAAAGGTCCGGCTCGCGATGGCTGCCCAGCGGCGTCGGGACGCAAATGATAACGGCGTCCGCTTCGCCCAGCCGCGAAAACTCCGCCGTGGCGTCGAATCGGCCGGCCACCTTCATGTCCCGGACGAGGCTTTCGCCCAGATGCTTGAGATAATTCTCGCCGCGTTGGAGGGCTTCGATCTTGGCCGGATCGACGTCGAATCCGATCACGTGGAACCCCGCCCGGTGGAACGCCGCCAGCAGGGGCAGGCCGACATAGCCCAATCCGATGACGCCGACGCGGGCGGATTTGGAGGTGATCTTGTCGAGGAGTTCCATCGGTGGGGACAATGTATCGCAAACCAGCCCCCGATGTACATCCGGGGCTACGCCGCTTTGCCTTCCCGGTCGGCCAGGGCGATGCTCGACACAGCGGCGAACGTGCTGAAGAGTCGGACTCGGCCGGTGATGACGTAAAACTCGTCGCTGCCAGGATCTCTTGCCTCGGGGTCGAAAGAGATGTTTTCGGGATGCTCGATCAGCACTCGGTCGCCGCTTTCCAACGTAAGAAGGAATTTCTGGAAAGGGACAGCCCGGACAAGACGGTGAACCTCTGCTCGAATGGCATCATTGCGCGGCACGCGGCCTCCGGTGAACGACTTCACGAATTATAGCAGACGCGCGACAATTTTGCTCTTTGACCGGGCTGGGGACAGCCCGGCTCTAACCGGTGGCCGCGCGCTGGGAGAGCACTTCCGCGTAAATCTCCAGCAGCCTGTCAGTCTTCTGGCTCCAATCATAAAGATTGGTCTGGACACGCTGGAGGCCGGCGTGGCCCATCTGATGGCGGAGATCGCCGTCGCGGGCCAGGCGGAGCATGGCGTCGGCGAAGCCTTGGATGAATCCGTCGCGAGTGGTTGGGGGAACGCGAATTCCCGTTTCATCCGTGACGTGGATGGCGGGGCCGCCCCAATCGGTGGCGATGACGGGCAGGCCGACGGCCATCGCTTCCAGCAATACGATTCCGCCGACTTCGCGCAGGCTGGGCATGACGAAAACATCGGCCTGGCGAAGGCGGACGGCGGCATCGGCGGCGGTGACCCAGCCGGCGAAATTGATGCGGTCCTGAAGATTCAAATTGCGGGTCATTTCTTCGAGCATTTGGCGGCGTTCGCCGTCGCCGAGGAGGTCGAGAACGGCGCGGGGTTCCTGATCGGCGACGACCTTGAAGGCGGGGATGAGAAACTGGATGCCTTTGACGTCGGCGAGCCGGCCGAGATAGACGAAATGGATTTTATCGTCGGTTCGCGGGGGGAGATCGACCTTTTGGTTCCAGACGGCCAGATCGACGCCGGCGTCGGGGATTTCGTGGATTTTTCCGCGGACGCCCTTGGGCAGGGCATTGCGAGCCCGGTCATTGGCGACGATGAGCGCGGCTGCCCTTTTCTTGCCGGGCATCAGGCGGTTGAGGAGAGGCGAGAGAGCGCGGCCGAAGAGTTCGACGGCGGTGGAGCCGCGGGATTCGAGATGGCGGAAGGCCGGGGGATAGGTCATTCCCCCCGCCAGCGGGCCGATGATTACCGGGACGCCGAGGTTGTACATCAGGCTGACCTGCTTGGGCGAGACGGGGGTCATTTCGTGAACGAGTTGGATGCCCCGCTCGGCGATGAGCCGGCGGACGATTTTTTTCTGGAAGCGCTGGTTGTAAAGATGGCGGACGATGCCGAAGGTTTGGACGTCGATCTTGTCGGGGAGTTGGGCGCCGAGTTTCCAGAGCAGGCGGTCGAATTTTGTTTCCGGGGAGAAGTGGATGCGATCGTGGTCGTTGGGGAATCCGGCGAGGACTTCGGGGCGGGTGCGGGCGTGGACGACGAGATGGATATCGACGCCACGCTGGCGGAGATACTTGAAGAAGAGCCAGGGGAGGCTGGCCTCGCCGCCGAATTGGAGCGAGGCGTTCTGGGCGACCATGCAGATTTTCAGCGGTGCCGAGGGCATGAAACGGGGCGTAGGGTAGCGACCGGGTGGGGGAATGCCAAATCCCAACTTCCTCCCGCGCATTGAATCGGCGGGGCCGGGCGATATACTCTGATCATTCGCCGGCAGGAGGCCGGCATGCCTCAATCCAAGGATGGTCCCTCATGTTGGCGCGAACTTCCCTTGCGGCGGGTTTCATATTTCTCGGCGTTCTAGCGGTTGGGTGCAAAAATCAGGGCGGGCCGGCCGGGCAATCACCGGCGCCGCCGGTTTCCGCGGCACGGGTTTTGGCGCCACCGCCGGCGGCGCCGTCCACGCCTCAGCCGGCCTCGGCGGCGCCCGTTGAGCCGGATGATGCGTCCCTTTTGGCGCGCAAGACCTCGGAATATGCGCGGGACGTAACGCCCCTGCTCGGCCAGCAGCCGGCGGTTCGCGCCACGCCATCCATCGTGCAATGGGCCCAGCCCACCACTCGCCCCGGGCAAACGGAAAGGACGCAAACGGCCTGGCCGTCCCCATCCGCCAATCAGCCGGCCACGCTTGCCGCGGTCCAACTGAAGCAGGACGACACCGTTCCCCAGATCCTTCCGGAAAGCGCCGATCAGATTCCGCCGAATTCGCACGCGTCCGCTCCGATGAGCGGCTCCACCGATGAATACGAACAGAAGCTCCAGAACCTCGTGCACGATTACCCGCGGGACCTGGGCAATCAGCTTGACTACCAATTGCTGCGGCTGGTCCGCGACGAGCCGACGCCCGATCTGGCCAACGTCAGCCAGCTTTCCAGCGAGGATCGCGATCTTCTGCTGGCGCTGATGGATGGATTGAGCAATTTCCGCGACGCCGCCCGCAACGACGGCAACGCCATGCTCAACCGCAAAATCCAGCCGCTGCTGGAATTGGCCGACCGGCTTCGCTCCCAGGCACAGCTTTCGATTCCGACGGTCGCGTTTTGCTCGCAGGTGGTGAGCTACGGCGTCTATTCACCGATGCCCTCCTCCCGCCTCCCCGCCGGAAGGAACAACGATCTCATCGTCTATTGCGAGGTCGCCAATTTCACTTCTATCCAGGGCAACGACTCCATCTGGCGCACCCGGCTCAGACAGGAAATGGTCTTGTACACGGACACGGGCCTGGCCGTCTGGCCGGCAAAATCCAATGCCGACGTCTTCCTCGATCAATCGCGCAACCGGCGGCACGATTTTTTCATTTCCCGCCTGATCCGGCTTCCCTCGTCGCTGGCGGCGGGGAAGTACGTCCTGAAGATCACGCTGATGGATGAGCAGTCCAACCGCGTCGTGGAAGCCAGCGCGCCGCTGGAGATCGGCTTGGGTTCCGACACGACGGATGCCCAGCCCGCCGCCGACCATGTTGTTCCGGCCCCGACCGTGCTTTCGCCGTGATCTATTGCCCAGGCCCAATATTTCGGCTAAACCAATCGGCGGTTAGGAGCAATACCGTTCAATGGCGGTAGTTGCCTCTTTCCGTTAGCCCCCGGCTTTGCCGGGGTTTGCGCGAGAAGGGATCGGTCTTTTCGCCCAGCATGGATTGCGCTGGGATCATCACGGGAAACCCCGGCAAAGCCGGGGGCTAACGGAAAAAAGTTGCGCCAGCCGTTGAATGGTATTGCGGTTAGGAGTTCATTTATGCGCTGGTTGGGTCTCGTTTTTTTGCTTTTGTTGGCCGCCTGTTCCACCACGCGAGAGATCACCATCACCGCCAGGCCGCCGGATACCATGATCGCGGTCGATGAGGGCGCCCAGAAAGGAATGGGCCAGCTCACCGCCACCATCAAATTCAAAGGCGGCAGCGACGTGCATACGGTTACCGCCACCCGGCGCGGTTACCAGGACAAGACCGTCAGCCTCCACCGTGACGATCCGGCCAACGGCATCGAAATCGACCTCGAGCCCTTCCACCGCAAGCTCACGTTCGCAACCGTTCCCATTCCCGCGGACGTTTTCGTGGATGGATCGCCGATCACCAACGGACCGGCCTCCCAGACCAGCACCGTGCAGAACTTCACGATTGACGAGCAGGACAATTGGACCCATCACGATGTCGTCGCCTCGCGGGACGGCTGGGAGCCGGCCAAAATCACCGTCACCTGGACCGACGCCTCGCCCGATTACGTCCTGCAACTCCAGCCCAAGCGCAAGGACGTGACCATCACCACCAATCCCCCCGGGGCGGCCGTCACCATCGACGGAACCTCCGTCGGGTCCGGCCCGGCCGTCGCCAAGGCGCTGGCGTTTCCCTTTGACAACAGCAGCAACCAATTCCCCCAGAAGAGAGTGATCGTTTCCAAGGCCGGCTACGATTCCGTGCAGCGCGATATTTCCTGGGACAACGGCAAAACCGATTATCAGATCGAACTGGTTCCGCACCAGAAGATCGTGCGCATTTTGACCAATCCGGCCGGCGCAACGGTCACCATCGACGGCAAGCCCGCGCTGCCCGGACCGGATGGCGTGGCGGCGATCCAACTCAGTTACGTCCCGGTCAACGACGCCGGTGATCTGCCCGTCTTCACCGCCACGATCAGCAAGAGAACCGCCGAGACTGAATGGTATCCCACGACGATTCCCATCGCCTGGGACGAAGGCCGCAGCGAATACTCGGCCACGCTTCGCGAGATCATGACCCGGCGCGTGCCGCTGACGAGCGTCGAGCTTCAGCGCGATGCCGACGGCGTCTGGCAAATCGTCCCGCGGCAATTGGTCACCATCGGAATGAAGGACGTCAGCGAAGGCCCCGCCAAGGAACCGCCCACTTTGCTTTTCCAGGCCCCGAAGGGGACCAGCATCGGCACGCTGGCGGTCAATCCCAACGGCGGACAGATCGTTTTCACCCTCCTGTCCGGAAGCACCAAGCTGGATATTCACTCGCAAATCCTAGCGATGGACACCACCGGACCCGGCAGCGTGCAGGAAGTCACGGATGGGAAATCCCTCGACCTCATGCCCGTTTTCACGGCCGACGGTACACAAATCGTTTATTCCTCCAACCGCGCCGGCAGATATCTCAATGTCTGGCGCAAGAGCCTGGAAGGGGCCATCGGCATCGACCAACTCAGCTACGGCAGTGAGCAGGATTTGTGGCCAATGATCGACGCGGCGCCCAAGCCACGCCTGTTTTACGAGGTCTTATCCGACAGCCAGCCCGATCCCCAGCTCTACATGGCCCCAGTCGAGGGGAGCTCGCGCACCGACCTGGCAACGATTCCCGTCACCCAGCCCCGCGTCAGCCCCCGCGCCGACGCCATCCTTTTCACCAGCGTCAATCAGCGCACCGGAAACCGCGAGATTTACCGAATCTCCGATCATGGCGGAGCGCCCATCGAAATCACCAACGACCCGGATTCCGAATGCTATGACCCCGCCTGGTCCAAGGACGGCAGCATGATGGCGTTCGTCTCCGACCGCGCCTACACAACCTATCCCGTCCTCCACGACGATCAAGTCGTCGAAGAGCGCCATCGCAACGCCGACATCTGGATCGTCGATCTCACCCATTCCGACAAGCCCGAGCAGATCACCACCAACGGCAGCGTGGACGATTGCCCCGCATGGGACCCGAGCGGCGACTATATCTACTTCCGCAGCAACCGAGGGGGGCAGTGGGGGATTTGGAAGATACCGGTGAAGTAAAATTCGAAACTCGAAATTCGAATCAAATTCGAAGTCTGAAATTCGAATTTCGAGTTTCGAATTTGATTCGTCATTCGAATTTCGAGTTTCGAATTTCCGGGTCACAGTTCCTTCGCTATTTCCGGCAGATCCCGCAAACTTGCCTTCGCCGGCCCGGTGAAGTCGTTCGATCCGGATGGGACGCCGAGGCGCTCGAAGTCGATCTCGCTGTTGAGTTCCGCGCCGATCAGCAATACCAGCCCGTCGATATAGAAAAATAGCAGCAGAATCGCCGCTCCGCCCACCGTGCCGTAGGTTTGGTCGTAGCGCGCATAGCGATCGACGTAAAAGCGAAACGCCACGTCGAGCAGAATCCATACCACCGCGCTGAACAAGGCCCCGGGGGTCAGCAGCCGAAACCGCTGCCGAATGTTCGGGCCGAAATAGTAAATCACCGCCAACACCACGATCGCGAAAAGCAGCGACAGGGCATACCGGGCGGCGTCAAAGAGGAACTGCAGCGGCGCCGTGAGAACCCCCTTGGACTTCAGCCATGCGCCCACGGCCGTGCCGACCGGGAGAAGGACGATCATCACCAGCACGCCCAAGGTGACGCCGAGGGTCATCGCGATCGCCACGGCCCGATGCCGGACGTACGACCGGCTCTGCTTGATGTCGTAGCACTTGTCCAGGGCCGACATGGTCATGGACATGCCGCCGCTGGCGACCCAGATGCTGACCACCAATCCGATCCCCAGCCATCCCGTGCGCTGGCGGTTCATCACCTGGCCGATGTTGTCGTTGATGGTGCGGGCCTCCTTGCCGAGCATCGACGTGATGACGTTGGCGATGGCGGTGCGCGCCGGGTCCTTGGCGCTGGGCGGAAGGTACGGCACCAGGCTCAGAAGGAGAATCAGGAACGGGAAAACGGAAAAGAGCCATGAATACGCCAGCGCCGACGCCCAGACGAAAATCCCATCCTCGCAGATTTGCTGCCAGACCCGCATGATAAATGCCCAGGTCCCGAAGGATTTCAGGACTGGCCGGATGTCGCCCAGGCTGGCCATGACGCGAATTGTTGGATTTCCCGCGCGCAAATGCAACGGTCATTGGGCCTCACGCCGCGCTGGAGCCGGTTGGAAGGCGAGCCTTTCGTATCCCGGCGAACCGGCCGGCGGCGACGCGATAGGCCAGCAGGATCGCCACCGCCGCCGCGAACGCTTTTGGCTTGGGGCCCACGAGCTTGCCGATCAGGAGGTAATGCACCACCGCCGCGACGGCGGAAAGATAGACCAACCGGTGCAGCCGCTTCCATTTCGCCGCGCCCAGCCGCTTGATCATGCCGTTGGTCGACGTCGCCGCCAGCGGCGCCATCAGAAGCAGCGCGGCCATGCCGAAGAAAATGTACCGATGCTCCAGCGTGTCGCGAACCACCGCCGGCAGGCTGAAAGACTGGTCGAAGGCGAAATAGATCGACAGATGCGCCACCCCGTAGAAAAACGCGTACAGCCCGAGCATCCGCCGAAAATGGCTCAGCCAGTTCCAGCCGGTGAGTTTTCTCGCCGGCGTGACCATCAGCGTGAGCACGATGAAAACCAGCGCCGTGGTGCCCGTGACGTGAAGCGAACTGTTGACGGGATTGGCGCCCAGCTCTTTCCAATAGGCGTCCCAGCCCAGCATGGCGAGCGGCACGGCTCCGTTGACCAGGAGGACGAATTTGGCGAAGCCGGGGTCCTTCATCGGGGGTCTAAAAATTCGCCCGCAAATCCATCCCCGCATACATCCACCCGACCTCATCGGCATACCCGTTGAACATCAGCGTGGGACGGATCCCCACGCCGATGCGGCGTTCGGCCGCCTGGCTCCAGCGCGGATGATCCACCTGCGGATTGACGTTGGCATAAAACCCGTATTCATTCGGAGCGACCGCATTCCACGTCGTCGGCGGCTGCTGCGAGCGAAGCTCGATTTTCACGATCGACTTGATCCCCTTGAACCCGTATTTCCACGGCGTCACCAAGCGAACCGGCGCTCCATCCTGCGCTGGAAGCTGCTTGCCGTAGATGCCGCTGGCAAGGATCGTCAGCGGATGCATGGCCTCGTCCATCCGCAAGCCCTCGACGTACGGCCAAGGCAAATCCCCACCGTTCTGGTTGGGCAGGCGCTTCGGATCGAGCAGCGTTTGAAACGCGACGTACCGGGCATCGCTCAGCGGCTGGACGCGGTCCAGCAGCTTCGACAGCGAAAATCCGTCCCATGGAATCACCATCGACCAGGCCTCGACGCAGCGCATTCGATAAACGCGTTCCTCGGCCGGGGCGATCCTCAGCAGATCGTCCAGATCAAACGTTGCCGGCTTGCGGCACAGGCCGCCCACGCTCACCTGCCAGGGCCGCGAGATGAACCGCGCCGCCATCTCCGCCACCGACTCCTTGTCCAGGGAGAACTCGTAAAAATTGTTGTAATGCGTGATGTCCTGAAAATCGGTGCGAGGCTCGTCGGTCACAAACCCGGCGGCGCTTTGGGTGGCCGGCCGGGTCGTCGCCACCGCGATGTCCATCAGCGGCCGCTCCGGTGCGTTTCCCTTCCGTGGAGAATTCAGTTTTCGATACACCCACCCCGTGGCCGTTGCCGATGCCGCCAGAATCCCCGCACGAAGAAACGTCCGTCGATTGAAATACGTCCCCTCATCGGTGATTTCATTGCCGGGAATGCCCGACGGCTTCTTAATCAGCATGATGGCATGATTATAGACGTGTCGAGCGTTGAATTGCTCTGGGTGCGTGACGCTTGCTGCGGAGAGTTTCCCCCTCCCCATGTACTCAGGGGGAGGGTTGGGGTGGGCTGATGAATATGTCGGTTTTTGCGCTGAAATCGCCGGTGGGGCCATGGGCAGGTTTTGTTGCGCGATACCGCAACTGCGAGCCAACAGGAACCGTAGGGTGGGCGTACTCGCCCACCGTTTGGTCTGCCCATCACCGCGAATGGTGGGCGAGTACGCCCACCCTACGCACTACGCACTGCGATGAAGCGCAACAAAATCTGGCAGAAAACGCCTCGTTCAAATTCATCAGCCCAGGGTTGGGGTGGGGGTGGAGGGCTTGCCCTCCGCCGTCGAAGGTCGATTGGCCCACGAAACCCCCACCCTCGCCCTCCCCCGGAGTACCAGGGGAGGGGAAGAAGATGGCTCGCGGAAAGTGTCACGCGCCCGATTGCCCTATTTCGAACCCGTCCCCTCGGACACGTTGATGATCGGATCGTGCGTCGTTGCCGACGGGGTTCCATCCGCCGCGTCCTCACCCCCGGGGCGGGTGGTTGGAGCCGGCGCGCGGCTCAACCTTTCCAACCGGTTCATGATGGCGTTGGTCCGCTGATCGATCAGCTTGTCCTGCGACGCCTGATCGCTGGCCAGCTTGGCCTTTTCGTCTTCGAGCATTTTCTGGAGCTTGTCGATGCGGGTTTGCCGCTCGGAGAAGTCCAGTTGCACCAAGTCGGCGATCTTGTCTCGGATCTTGTCGTGAATCTGCGATCCGTCGGCTTGCCCCTCGGCCTGGGCCGTGAGCGTCAATGCAAACAGGTCGTCTTCAAGGTGAAAGCGGCGAAGCAATTGGTCGGCGACGGCGGGGAAATGCTCCTTGGTGAAATTGTAATTGCGCCATTTGCGAATCGCGTCCAGGCGAATCGGCGAGTCGTTGGGAACCTTAAGATTGGCCAGCACGTGCCCCCGCGCCGGGGAATTATCTTGCATGAACGCCATCATGTCGTCCCATTCCTGCTGGGTGTACGGGCGGACGTTGTCAGTTCTCCCCGCGATCATGGCGCGCAGCGCCCGGAAGAGTTGCCCCCGGTTTCCCGCCGGCCGTGTGGTGGAAAGCCGAGGGCTTGCCTTCTGCTCGGGCCGGGTGGACGGCTGGTCGGCCGACGCCGCCAGGCTCGGCAACATCGTCACCCCCAGAATCAAAATCGCCGCCAGTCTTGCCGGTTTCATGGTTCACCTGTTGTATTCAAATCGGAACTGTGAGCGGAGGGCAAGCCCGCCGCACCCGAGAGCGAGCTCTCTGTATTTGCGTCGCCGGAATTCTCGGCGTCGCTGGGGATCACCGCCGCCACCTCCGCAACGTGCAGATTCGATTCATCCGAGGTCGAATCTTCCAGCGGAATCGAAAGCAGCGCGACCTTTTCCTCGTTGCTGAGGTCGCGATGCTGCGGCGCGTTGGGTAAGGCGTCGCCATCAAAATACGGATCGGGAGTCACCGATACCGGCGGATTATTGTCGGAAATGCTGCGGGGATCGAGCAGATGGTGATAAACCGCCCAGATGTAAGACCCGACCAGCAGTGACGCCGCCGCCGCGATGCTGATCCGCCGCCACGGCATTTGCCGCCCGGCTTCGGAAACCATCCCCACCGGCCGGCGGCGCCGATCCGCCCATTCACGAACAAGCTGCGAAACCCGTCTCTGAGCCACGATCGGCAGAAGCGGCGGGCGCGTGACGGCATCCAGCGAGGAGAGGGCATCGAAGGCAAGCTGTTGGGTCTGCCGCACAATCTCCATCTCGCGGCGCAGCGCCCCGTCCGACGCCAGCATCTGCTCGAACTCCACCCGGTCCTGTGCCGGCAGTTCATTCCCCAGGTACATCAGCAGGATCGCCTCGTTGTTTTCCAGATGTTGCAGATAACTTTTCATGGCGTTCTCGATTCCACCGGCGCCGGCTCGGCCAACAGTTGGCGAAGGCGAATCATGGCCTTGTGCATTCTTCCCAACGCCGTGTTCAGCGGACAACCAAGCATTTCAGCGATCTGGACGAACTTCAGGTTGCCGTAATACCTCAGCAGCAAAATTTCCTTCTGGCTCTCCGGCAGCAATTGGATGGCGGCCCGCAGCTTTGCCTCCGCTTCGGCGCCCTCCATGCGATGTCCGGCATCCGGGGCCAGTTCCTCCGTGACAAGCCGAAGTCCCTCCTTGACCTTCTTTTCACGGCCCCGCGACCGCCAATGGTCGTGCGCCTTGTTCGTGGCGATGCGATAAAGCCACGCCTTAAACCCACCTTCGCCCGAGGCCAGGTCGAATCTCTCCAGATTCTCCAAAACGCTGGCCCAGGCTTGCTGGTGCAATTCCTCCGCCAAGTGGTCGCTGTGAACCAGACGCTGGAGATATCGCAGCAGCGACGCACAATGCCGCTTGGCCAGGTCCTCGCCGGCACAGTCGTCGCCGGCCAGCAGCCGCCGAACCAGCATTTCATCACTGACACTGACCGGGGTTATTTCTTCAGAGGACACGCGCGCATCCATCCACAACTCCGGTCGTCACTTACATAACGTCCGGGTTAACCAATTATTCCGCCCGTCCCATGTCTCAAACCGGCGAAAAATTGAACCAATTGCCGCCCCGGCATGGGGTTGGCGAAAATGCACTTTGAAAAATCCGGCCGGCAAACCGCCAATTCTTGAATATTATAGGACCAGGAAATAATTCCCGCGATCATGCGTTTCACGAATTGGACCGGTTCCAGTTCGACCGCCTGGGAGGCGGGTTATGCGTTTGACCCTGGTCATTGCGTCCGTCATCTTCACCGCCGTTTTGACTTATGCCAAGCTGATGGCGCTGGCGCACGGCTCCCCAAGCCCAGGTTACGGCCCTTATGATGGCCCTTCCTGCTCGCCGCTCGTGCATGCAAATCTTGCCGCAACTCCAGCCAACTAAAAGTGCAGGCTGATGCCAGGCGGCGATGACCCGCTATAATCCCCCGCATGGGCAAGAAAAACCAGGCCATCCCCAAATCGTTCGAAGAGGCAATCGCTGAATTGGAGCGGATTCTGTCCGACCTGGAAGGCGGACAAGTCGGCCTCGAGGAGAGCCTGGCCAGATATGAGCGGGGAACGTTCCTCATCCAACATTGCCGCGGCGTATTGGGCGCAGCCGAGAAGCAAATCGAGCTTCTCTCCAAGGCCGAGGACGGTGCGATCCAGTCCGAGCCGATGACGCCGGAGCAAGCGTCTAAATAAAACCGTCCCGGGAGAACCACCGGCAGGCAATTATTTACCGTGCACCGACACAATCACTCGACGTTTCCGGGCCAAGCCAGTGGAATCCGCAATTCCGGTGGCTGCGAATCGTTCGGCAGAATCGGGCGAGAACGGGGCGGTAAACAGTTACAAGAACTGAACCATGAACAATCACTTCGCTACACGTTCTCAATCTGTTGGTGTTGATTCCGCGGATTCAGATCAAGCGAGTGATAAGCTTTTAACGAGGGATTCCGGAATGAATCGCGTTGGAACTTGGAGCGCATCGCCTAATATTCGCGGGCGTGGGCCGGACGCCCAGGTTGCGATCGCGGCGACGAGTGAAAGGAGACGATTGATGATGAACACCCGAATGTTGACTATGTGGGCATCGATGATTTTCGGAATTGGAGTCGTCGCGACAATGGGTGCCGGCGCTCCAAACGCGCATCCTATGTTGAACCTGCTGGAAAAGTTCACCGCGCCGGACGTGCCGGCAGTTGGGCCCAACGAGAAGTTGCAGGCTTTGAAGCCGATCAAATTGCCGGCGACCATGCCGGTCTGGCCCGGCAACGGATTGGCGGCGCATCCGTTTCTTTATGGTGGTGAAGGCTACAACACCATCAGTCTGGTGAAAGACGGAAGGGTCGTCTGGACGTACCAAACTGGCGGTGGGTGGGAGATCGACGATTGTTGGATGCTCTCGAATGGCAACGTGCTTTACACCCGCATGCAGTACGCGGAGGAGGTCACGCCGGACAAAAGAGTTGTTTGGCATTGGGACAGCCCGCCCGGCACCCAGAGCCACTCGGTGCAGCCGATCGGCCTTGACCACGTGCTGCTGGTGAACAACGGATTGCCGGCTCCGGTGATGATGATGTTCAACACGGCGACCGGCAAAGTCGAATGGCAGCACGCACTTGACACGATCAGCACGACCGATCCGAAAACAGTGCACGGCCAAATCCGCAATGCGAGATTTACTTCCGCCGGTACGTACCTGATTCCGTACCTGGAATTGAACAAAGTTGTGGAATATGACAAGGACTGGAAACCGATTTTCACGGTGGAGGCAAAAGCCCCCTGGTCCGCCTTGCGCGTTCCGAGCGGAAATATTCTCATAGCTGGGAATGGCGCCGGCTGGGTGCGCGAGGTGGACCGAACCGGCAAGACGGTCTGGGAGGTCACCAAGAACGAACTGCCCGGCATCACAATCCATTTTGTGCAGGGAATCTCGCGGCTCGCCAACGGGGACACCATCATCAGCAGCAACGGTCTGGGTAGCGGCAAACCGACCACGCAAGCCATACAGACGTCGGTCCAGATGGTCGAGGTGACGCGGGATAAAAAGGTCGTCTGGGTGATCCAGGATTGGCAGCACTTGGGCTTCGGATCGTGGATCCAATTACTGGATGAACCAGGAATTCCCGAGCACGGTGAGGTTCTGAGATGAGCGAGTTCAAAGGGAGACATTTGGTTGAATTTCCGATGATTCCGCCGCGTTTGGCCCAAGCTGTTCCAGAACCGCCGGTTGTCCCGTCAAACGGAGCCGGCCGAACCTGGCCCGCCGTCGTCCAGCAAATTACGGTAGGCGTTGACATATTCGGCCACCTCGCCTCGATCGCCTTCTTAAGCGCCCGGCCCGTTTGGACGCAACGCAGACGCTATAGGTGAACTGAAGATGCTCTAAATAAAACCGTCCCAGGAGAACCACGAGGAGGCAAGTGTTTACCGTGCACCGACACGATCACTCGACATTTCCGGGCCAAGCCAGTGGAATCCGCAATTCCGGTGGCTGCGAATCGTGCGGCAGAATCGGGCGAGAACGGGGCGGTAAACAGTTACGACAATCAAATGAAAAAAAAAGAGCTACGTCCCCTTTAATCAATCTTGCGAAGATGATGAAAGATTTTGGCATCTAAAGTGGAAACGTCAATGGTCAACCGATTTTGGCGCCTTTACCCTCCCGATTCGCCGCCTACGGCGACTTGGGACGACGATAAAACGATCTTGGAAACAGTGGTGTGTCCCGTTAGCCCTAGCCATCAAAGAGCAGGTAGGCGGTTAACTGATCTCAACGTTGTTTTGTCCAATGGTCCGGTCGAGGATTTTGTCTGGACTTGGTACACCGAATGCCTGGTGCGGGATCGAACACTGGAGCTTTTGCGGCGACATGAGTTCTCCGGGTTTGAAGTCAAGCCCGTGACGGCGCGGTTTGAAAAGTCGGTCCAGCGCCCACCAACGCTCTGGGAACTGAGATTAACCGGGTGGGCGGGAATGGCCAAGCCTGAATCTGGGATCAGACTCGACGAATCTGCGTCTTGCAAGGTTTGCGGGAAGTTACGATACACTGGCCTGACCAACGCGGAGCAATTGATCGACGAGAGTAAATGGGACGGAAGCGACTTTTTCATTGTTTGGCCGCTGCCGAAGTTCGTGTTTGCGACCGAGCGCGTGGTGAACGTGATCCGCGAGCATCATCTAACGGGTGTGCGCATCGAACCAGTGTCAGAACTGAAGACTTCGCCGCATGTTATTCCGGGATACAGTCCCGGGCGTCTCTCCTATCGGATGCCCGAGAAGCGAGCGCGTGAATTGGGCGAACCGTTGGGTATTTACTGAGCGCCGCGCGCCGTGAACAAAACTAGTGGTTCGTTCCGGGAGAATTGAAGGTGACGTGAGCGGTTTACGATGCCTCGAACAAAAGCAATTGATTTGCAGGCACAAGCTATCAGAGCCGATGAATAGCGGAATGTCGCCATTGATATCACTGGTACGGCCCAAGGGTTCGACGTTTGCGGCACAGAGTTCCGTGCCGTCGAGCCAAGTCACAATAGAGATATTCCCAAAAGTAGTGGATGGCCGCGACAGTTTAAGCGGCGAGCTTCGTTCCATCTTTGAAGACCACTCCTGCGATCACCTCCGGCAGCAACGTGCTGCCGTTGAGTTTTCGCCAA
>JBEKEC010000074.1:0-20294 GCA_050014015.1 Tepidisphaeraceae bacterium | reverse complement strand
TACCCTTGGGGATACCCAAAAACGATAAAGGACAGGTCATTCCCAGGCGGGATTATCCTTGAAAAAGTCGATCAGAGCAGCGAGCAACGACTCCCTGGTTCGAATCTCGTCTTCTCCACTGCACTGTGTAGGATGAAGGCGAGTTTCACCGACAAACGCCGCGCCGGAAATTTCCGGCGCGGCGTTGTGTTGGGCAAAAGAACCTTGATCTACTTAAATGCCAATGAAGACAACAAACACATTGCATACAACTTTCAGAACGTTTCGCCAATGCGGTAATGAAACTCGAAGGATGACACGCGGTTTTGACGCGGAGCCTTTCAATTCGGCGACCTCTGTGTCGTCGGAATGTTCGATGTCGTCGTCTCCTCGGCGTGACCGCCGAATATCGACATCGTCGTTTTGGTTTCCGAGGTGTTGTCGGAGAACTGGTAGTCCTGAACGACATTGTTGGCATTCAGATAAACCTCCAAGAACTCGCGGCGGACGGTCTGCGTATCCGTGGTCGGCACGATGGTGCCGATGATCGGAACGCCCTGAAATATACGTTGACCGAAATCCGAGTTTCCCTGCATGCCCTGGTAGAACATGACGTGCCGCCCATCCGCCAAAAGCTGGATGTCATCGGGTTGGCCGAGTATCTCCACCACCTGTTCGCGAGTGGTCACCCCCTTGTGGATATTCGAGACGTTGTCTTGGGTAAGTCCTTGATTGCCGGCCGTAGTTGCTGCGCAGCCCGATCCGACAAGGATCAGGCCGAGGAGAACGATTCCGCACACAATCGCCCGAGTCATGGCGAAGCTCCTTTTTTTCTCGCTGAAATCTGTTTCAACACTGGCTTTGAGTCGCCGGTCATCGCGGCGGTTGTCCTTGAATCGCCGCTACCATCCGATTCACCCGTTTGTCGATGGACGACATCTTGCAGACCGCCAAGGCATGGATCGTGCAGACAAGCCAGCCGATGAGACCGATGCCCAGGAACAGAATGAGCGGCAGACTGATGAGCCAGATGATGAGATTGAACGCGAAGTGTCCCCACCGCTGGCACATGGCGATCGACACCGGCGGCAGGAAGAAGGCAAGAACGTAGCGCATGGCAGTATCCCCGATGCGGTTTCCGCTCGACCGCAACGCACGGGCGAAGCGGAGCCCAAGAGTAACTAATAGTTCCGCAACTATAGTTTGCGGACGGGTCGTCTGTCAATAGCTAGCCTTTCCATTCGTGCTAGGCCAAGAAATCCGCAAAGCTCGGCTCAAGGCGGGTATGACCCAGGAGGAACTTGCGGCCAAGGCGCGACTGACGCGGGAATACGTCAGCCTTCTCGAACTCAACAAGCGGATGCCCACCCTGCCGGTATTTGTCCGCCTCTGCAGATCAATGGGCGTTTCCGCCCCTGATCTTCTCGCGAAATTTGAAGACGTTCTCGCCGGCAACAAAAATCGCCGTGATAACTGACCGCGCGGACCCGCGCGAAGGTTGTGGATAATATTCCCTTCGCGCCGCGACTGTTTCGCGCTAAAGTGTCGGCATGGAAGAGGCGGACAAAAAATATTTCATTTACGTCCGCAAATCGACCGAAGGCGAAGAGCGGCAGGCTCGCTCGATCGGCGATCAGTTGGCCGAGGTGCGGGCGCTTGTGAATAAATACGGCCTCGATGTCGTCGGGAGTTTTGAAGAGAGCCGAAGCGCCAAGACCAAGGGCAGGCCGCTCTTTAACAAAATGCTTGAGCGTATTGAACGGGGCGAGGCCAACGGCATCATCGCTTGGCACCCCGACCGGCTTGCCCGTAACGCCTTCGACGGCGGGCGGATCATCGACCTCATAGACGAAGGCAAAATCGCCGATCTCCGGTTTTGCAGCTTTTGGTTTGAGCCGACGCCCCAGGGCAAATTGATGCTCAATCTCGCCTTCGGTCAGTCGAAGTATTATTCCGACAATCTCTCGGTCAACGTCCGACGGGGCCAGCGGCAAAAAACCGCCGCGGGCATCTGGGGCGGCAAGGCGCCGGTCGGATACCTCAACGAACCCAAGCTCCGCACCATCGTCGTCGATCCCGAGAAAGGCCGACTCATCAAGACGGCATTCGACCTCTACGCCACCGGAGAATATTCCTTTGACCGGCTTCGCGAGACCATGACCGCTCAAGGACTTAGCGGATCGTATTGCGCGAAAATGTCCGTCTCACGGTTCCAGGACATACTCCGCAACCCCTTCTATTACGGCGTGTTCGTCCTCAAGGGAGAGATGCACCAGGGTATTCACGAGCCGCTGGTCAGTAAAGACCTCTTTGACAAGGTTCAGGCGGTCATGCGGCGGCGGAGCAAACCGACGCCGGTGCGCCTCAAGAGTTACGTCTACCGCGGCCTTTTCCGCTGCGCCGAATGCGGTTGCTTCATCACCATGGAAACCCAGAAGGGCCACAATTACTTGCGATGCACGAAGCGGGTGAAAAAAGACTGCTCCCAACCATACCTGCGGGAGGAGGATATGACGGCCCAAATCGCCGCCGCCCTTTCCTTCGCCTCACTGCCGGATGACCGGGCGGATTGGCTCATTGGAGAGCTCGATGCAAGGCGACGGCAAAACGGCGCGGTGCTCCAAGAAGCCAAGCAACATGCGGAAAAGGAGATCGAAAAGATCAATACCAAACTGGATCGCCTCACGGCGGCTTATCTGGACGCCGGAGCCTTTACCGCCGTGGAATTCCGCAAACGCAAGGAGGAGACCATCAACCGCAAGCGGAAACTGCTGGACAACATCGCCGCTCTTGACCGCCAAGACGTTTTGCGGTTCGAACCGATCACTCGGTTCGTAAATGGCTCAAAACAATTGAAATGCGTCGCAAAGAGCGCCGAGCCGAGGGAATTGGTTCGAACCTCACCGTTCGAGACAGGAAGCTGCACTGGTTTCCCCGCGGAGCGTGGAAACTGGTTGTAGATCAAGGTTCTTTTGCCCAACACAACGCCGCGCCGGAAATTTCCGGCGCGGCGTTTGTCGGTGAAA
Organism: Tepidisphaeraceae bacterium; assembly: GCA_050014015.1. Classification (GTDB taxonomy): domain Bacteria; phylum Planctomycetota; class Phycisphaerae; order Tepidisphaerales; family Tepidisphaeraceae; genus PALSA-1353. The sequence goes on along the minus strand of JBEKEC010000074.1, from coordinate 17,289 downwards.
CTCGCCTTCATCCTACACAGTGCACCCGGCAGGACTCGAACCTGCAACCCTCGGTTCCGAAGACCGATGCTCTGTCCAATTGAGCTACGGGTGCTCAAAAAAACAAACTCGCCGGCGAGATCATTCGCCGGCGAGATTATCCGCGAAAGGACGAACGAATCCAGCGCAAGCGCTTTGGGCGCAGGCGGCCTCGGGCCGGGGCGTCAAGCCGGCGGGGAGGAAGCGGCCGGCGTGTCGCCACTGGGGGGCGGCTCGGGGGTTGGCGTCGAAGTGACGGTTGTCACGGTCGTTTCGGTCGCGACGGCGCTGAAGGCGGGCTCCAATTCCTCTTCGGATTGCTCGAGGTAAACATCGTCCAACTCGGTCGAATCCACTTCGTTGCGCATGAGGTAGTACACGATCGTGTTGGTCGAGAAATACAGGCTGATGGCGAAGGCGCCGAGGAAGGATACGAAGAGCATCACCCAACAGTTGATGAAGAACGCGCCGATTTTCTGGCCGGCGGCGAGGGGCAGATAATCGGGGGAGTAGGAAAGCCGACCGGTGGCCAAGGGACTGGGCCACATGGCGGAGAGCAGATCGCCGGTATTGTCGGCGGCGGTGAAGATGCCCATGCCGACGAAATGGTGGGTCAGCACCAGAGCCAGCCAGATGAACAGGTGAACAAAGATATACGTCGCCGCTCCGTACACCAGGGCGACGACGGTGTAGAACAGCATCCGCCAGGGCCGGGCGTAGACGTAGCTGAAACTACGGCTGATGGCGTCGAAGCTGTCGGAGCCTTCGACGGCGATGGTGGGATACATGAGATTGAACCCACCGGCGGTTCCGAGCAGAACCAGGGTCATGACGAAGCCGGCGAGGAGCGCGATCACGAACAGGGCGCCGACCGCAAGGGGGCCGAGGAACGGGATATTGCCGATCAGCGCCGCGATGGAGACGATCAAGCCGATGGCGATGACGATCACCAGGGGAATGACCGGCGCCGAGGCGAAGGACAGGAGCTTGCCGACGGCGAAATTCATCGCCTGTCGGACGGAGATTTTTTCATCGCGAGCGACGTGAACGGCGGCGATGCGGCTGATGGCGCCGCCGAACAGGGCCCAGGACAGCAGGAACAGAATGGAGAAGATGATAAAGAACACGGTGTGGTTCCAGATCAACCAGATGGGACCGACCGCGAAGAAATTATAAACGTGGTCCTTCACGCCATCGGTGTCGAGCCAGTTATTGTGCTTCACTCCATCAACAACACCGGTGACCTGGGTGATTTCGTATTGGAAGAAGGTGCTGAATAGGCCCTGGCCCTCGATGAGCCTGACCTGTTGCCATTCGGTCTCGGCGGACTTGTACGCGTCGAGGATGGCCGCATTTCTTTTGCGCAGGAGATCGGGCTTGGTCTCGTCGGTCGCGTTCTTGAGAGCGTCATCGTATTGCTTTATGGCGGAGGCCTTGGCGCCTTCCAGATGGTTGTGGATATGGTCCCACACTTGAGACAGGGAATGGGCTTTGCGGGCCTCTTCCAAAACCCGGGCGTGATAAGCGTCGGAGGATTCACTGTCGTATTTCGTGACGATCCCGTAACCGATCAGGGTTTGCGCGTAACTCTCGTCGATGGATTTCTGGACCTGGTCGCGCCAGGCGCCGAGGGTGGATTGATCGGCGCCATTGGCGATGGCCTGATATTCGGCAATTTCGCCGGGGACGGCGCGGGCGCGGGTAGGCCAGGCCCAGTCAATGATTTGCCCGCCGAAATAGACGCTCAGAAGCAGCGCCAAGCCCAAGGCGAGCTTGGAAAGGTGAATGGCAATCCGAAACGACCGGAAAATATGGGTGAATGGGAGTGCCTGACGCCAATCGATGCCGCGAATAATTTGCCCTTCGTCCGCCATCGGCCGAAGCTCCTTTCCATTGCGATCGTTATGCCTGGGCCGACCTCGAATCGCAGGCTAGCCCATGAGTCCGGCATTATAGTGCGCAGGGAGGCAGGTTCAAACTCCCGTGCAATGGGAGATTTTGGATTTTCGCGATGGAGGGGCGGATTCTAGGGCCTGTCGCCGGACGACGGCGGCGGGAGTTCGGAAGATTCGTCGGCCGGCTTGATGGGAATCCGGTATCGCTCGTCAAGCCAGCGGCCCAGGTCAATCAGCTTGCATCGCTCGCCGCAGAAGGGAAAGAAGCGGTTGGGAGAGGCGGGATCATCCAGTCCGGCAACGGTTTTTTTGCAGATGGGGCAGAGCATGGCCTTGGCCTTCGATTCCATCACTTTGCCGTCTTGGCATCCTTGGATGCCGAAGCGGAGGAATTCTTGGCATCGGCGGCGGGCTTGGCCGGAGCCGCGGGTGTCGAGTCCCCGGAGGGTTTGGAGTCGCCGGATGATTTCGACGCCGAATCGCCTGCCCCCCCGCCGGCAGTCTTGGTCTGGTTTGAGCCGGACGTGACCCCGGCGTCGGCCTTGGCGGCAGACTTGTAGGATTCGCTGCGATAATCCGTGGTGTAAAAACCGCCGCCCTTGAAGATCACTCCCGAGCCCATGCCGATCAATCGCTTCACCTGGCTCTTCCCGCATTGGGGGCACTTCTTCACGGCGCGAGCCTTGATCGAGTGAAACTTCTCAAACTCAAAACCGCATGCATCGCATTTGTACTCATAGGTCGGCATAGCCAAATCCACGCACTTCGAAAATCCGCCTACTGGGGTTTGCTGACGGCCACCTGCGCCGGACGCAGCGTACGGCCGTGCAACGAATATCCCCTCTGCAGCAACTGCGTCACCGAATTGGGGGGCGACTTCTCGTCGTCCTGGTGCATCAGGGCCTGCATCGTGGCGGGATCGAACGGCGTGCCCGGCTCCGGAGCAATCGTCTCGACAAACTGGTTCTTCAAAACCGTCATCCATTGATCGTGGACGATCTGCATGCCCTTGAGAATTGTCGCCGCATCGCCGGCGGACGGATCCACCGCCAACGCCCGTTCAAAACTGTCGATGACGGGCAGAAGGCTCTTGATCAATGCGCCGTTGGCAAAGGCAACGGCCTGGTCCTTGTCGGCATCGAGGCGTCTTCGGGCGTTCTGGAATTCGGCGGTGGTCCGGGCCAGCCGGTCAAACAGGTTGTCCCGCTCCTGCTGCAGCGCGTTGCGCTCCTGAATCAAAGCATCGCGTTCCTGAATCAATACGTCGCGCTCCTGGGGAAGCGCGTCCGCGCTTTCGCGCTCGGACGAATCGGCGTCGGGTTCTGTCGGTGTGGGTCTCATAAATCACCTTGGTAAATGCAGTCAATCTTAACTCTTGGTCTCCTGGCCCTTGATCAGGCCCTTCAACTTGTCGAAGAAACCCTTTCGTTGCTGGCGAAGACGGTCGTCCTCGCTGGCGGCGAACTCTCGCAGCAGAGTTTTCTGACGTTCGTTCAATTTCTTCGGCACCTCGATGACGATCTGCACGAGTTGGTCGCCCGTGCGGTAGGACCGCACGTCCGGAAGTCCCCGGCCCTTGAGCTTGAAGACCTCGCCGTGCTGGGTTCCGGCCGGAACGTCCATGGATTCCACGCCCTTGAGCGTGGGAACCTCGATTCGCGCGCCCAGGGCCGCTTCGGAAAATGAAATCGGAACCTGGCAAACCAAATCGTTGTTGTGCCGGGAAAACACGGGATGTTCCCTGACGGCGATGTAAACGTGCAGGTCGCCCGGTGGGGCGCCGTTTTCACCGGCCTCGCCCTCGCCGATGACGCGGACGGCCTGACCATCGTGCACGCCCGCGGGAATCTTGACCGCGACGGTTCGCTTGCGAAGCTGCCGGCCCGTTCCGCCGCAACTGGGGCAATGGTCGCGAATCACGGTTCCGCGTCCGCGGCAATTCGGGCAGGCCACCACCATGCGGAACATTCCACCGAACCCCTGCTGGGCGACGCGTCCCTGCCCGCCGCATTGAAGGCAGACGACTGGAGCAGTGCCCGGCTTGGCGCCGCTGCCGGCGCAATGCTCGCAACGGTCCTGCCGCTCGAAATCGATGGTTTTTTCCGCTCCGGCGGCGACTTCCTGAAGACTCAGCTCGATCCGGGTTTCCAGATCGAAGCCGCGCGTGGTCTGCCGCCCCCGCCCGCGCCCCCCGCCCAACGCCCCGCCGAAAATGTCGTCGAACATCGAGAAGATGTCCGTGACGTCCATGTGCGAGAAGTCGTGCTGGCCGGTCACGCCCTGGTGGCCGAACTGATCGTAGCGCCGGCGCTTGCCCTGGTCGGATAAGACTTCGTATGCTTCGGAACATTCCTTGAATCGCGTCTCGGCTTCGGTCTTGTCGCCGTTGGCGCGATCGGGATGGAACTTCATCGCCAGCCGGCGATAAGCGCGCTTGATCTCCTCGCCGTCAGCATTTCGCTGAACGCCCAGGATATCGTAATAATCGCGCTTGGCGGTGGGCATGACATCTCTGTTGAGGTGTTTCTTTGTGGAATTTTCGTTAAGCGGCCTGCCGGCGCCGAAAACGGGTCTTCTTTCTTGGCTTGTTGTGGCCATGTCGTGCAAGCCATTTGGCTAAATCGGGAGGCAGTGGCAACTCCAAAATCGGCTCTTTCAATCCCTTGGACCTATATCGAAGCCAACGCCGCAGTGACTTCTTGGATTCGCCGGATTTTTCGCCCTGAAGCAACCCTTTTACGGAAATATCCTCATTCAGATCCGGCCAGTGAACGCCTTCGATGCTCAGTTCAAAATTGGCGTGCTCTGCCGGCGTCCCATGAAAAAGTCGGGGATACCATTTGACGGGCGCAGAGATCGTTCTCCCATCGGCCAAGTCAACGCTAAGCGTGCCATCTTTGACGCTCGCGCCGATCGGTTCAGTTGGATACTTATCTTTTACGGAAATTCTCATACCACGCTCTCAATAACACGTCACGGTTGTCCTCGATGATCCCGCGGACATCATTCACTTCGTGCGCGGCAAAGCCGCGATATCGGGCCAACCGCACTTGCGGGTTGAGCCGGAACTTAGCGGTGAAACGATCGCGCCGCACGTGAGGCGGCTCGTCGTCTTCCCTGGACCAAAAGCCGATCCGGTACGGCCCTATCCGCAGTATCGTCGGCATTCCGAGCTTCCATTTCCTGTTTGGGCCTTCCCAGTCCCATAAACAGAGCGAAGACACGAGGCCGTGTTTATCCTCGTGCCCTCGCGGCGATCCACGGCAATTCTAGCCTTGTGGAGGCGGCAATTAAACCACCGCTCCCGCCACCTGGGTCGGCTCTTCGCCCTTCTTTTCCTTCAGTTCGGTAACCATGACTTCGGTGGTCAGCGCCAGGCCGCTGACGCTGGCCGCGTTCAGCAGCGCCGTGCGGGCGACCTTCGTTGGATCGATGATCCCGCTCTTGAGCATGTCAACGAATTCGCCGTTGGCGGCATCGTAGCCCCAGGCCGGGTTCTTGTTGCTCAGAATCTGGTCGACGACGATATCGCCATCCTCACCGGCGTTTTCGGCGATCTGGCGGGTCGGCCAGCGCAGGGCCTCGGCGACGATGTCGAAGCCGAGCTTCTCATCGCCCCTGGCCTTGGACTTGGCGCTTTCGACGGCCTCGATGGCGCGGAGGAACGCCACGCCGCCGCCGGGAACGATGCCTTCCTCGGCCGCGGCCTTGGTGGCGTGCAGGGCGTCGTCGATCAGGTCCTTGCGTTCCTTCATCTCGGTTTCGGTGGCGGCCCCGGCCTTGATGACCGCGACGCCGCCGGTCAGTTTTGCCAGCCGTTCCTGCAGCTTTTCGCGGTCGTAGTCGCTGGTGGTGAGATCAATCTGTTTGCGAATTTGGTCGGAGCGAGAATCGATGTCCTTCCTCTTGCCGGCGCCCTCGACCACCAACGTGTTGTCCTTGTCCACGACGACCCGCTTGGCCGAGCCCAGATCGGCCAGCTCGACGTTCTCCAGCTTCAGACCCAAATCCTCGCTGATGAACTTTCCACCGGTGACGGCGGCGAGGTCGCCCATCATGGCCTTTCGGCGATCGCCGAAGCCCGGGGCCTTCACCGCGCAGACGTTCAATACGCCGCGGAGCTTATTGACTACCAAGGCGGCCAACGCCTCGGCTTCGACGTCCTCGGCCACGATCAGCAGCGGCTTGCCTGACGTCGCCACCTTGTTCAGAAGCGGCAGCAGTTCCGCGAGATTCGAAATCTTCTTCTCGTGCAGCAGGATCAAACAGTTCTCCAGCACCGCTTCCAGAGTGGTTGTGTTGGTGAGGAAATACGGCGACAAGTAGCCCTTGTCGAACTGCATTCCTTCGGTGTATTCCAGCGAGGATTCGATGCTCTTGCCCTCATCGACCGTGATCACGCCTTCCTTGCCGACTTTGTCCATGGCATCGGCCATCAGATCGCCGATCTTTTCGTCGCCGTTGGCGCTGACGGTGGCGACGCGTTTGTAATCCTCGCGGCCCTTTACCTTCTTGGACTGCTGGGTGATGGCGTCGGCCGCCACCTCGGCGGCCTTGAGGATTCCGCGCTGGATCGTGACCGGATTCACGCCGGTCGTCACGGATCGCAGCCCATGGGTGTAAATCGCCTCGGCAAGCACGGTGGCGGTGGTCGTTCCATCGCCTGCGACGTCGCTGGTCTTGCTGGCAACCATGTTCACCAGCTTGGCGCCCATGTTCTCGAACGGCTGGGAAAGCTCGATCTCCTTGGAGACGGTGACGCCGTCCTTGGTGATGCGCGGGCTTCCGTATGACTTCTGGAGGATGACGTTGCGCCCGCGTGGGCCGAGAGTCGCTTTCACCGCGCGGGAAAGCTGCGACAGGCCGCTGGCGATCTCCGCCCGGGCGTCGCCTGCGAATTTCATTTGTTTGGCTGACATGATTGGTCCTTGTTAATGATTGTCATTGGTCATTGGTCATTCGTCATTGGTCATTAGGTCTTCACAAATGACCAATGACGAATGACCAATGACAATTGCCGTCTTATTCCAATACTCCGAGAATGTCCGACTCGCGCAAGATGACGAACTTTTCGCCGTCGACCTCGATGTCGGTACCGCTGTATTTGCCGTAGAACACCGTGTCGCCGGCGCGGACGGCCAACTCCATGTGCTTGCCTTTCTCGTCCAATTTGCCGGGTCCGGCGGCGATCACCTTGCCCTTGGTCGGCTTTTCCTTGGCCGAATCGGGCAGAACGATTCCGCTGGCGGTCTTGGTTTCCGCTTCCGATTGCTTGACGATCACGCGATCCTGCAGGGGTCGAAGTTTCATGGTGTTTTCCTTTGCTTCATGAATCCTTGTTCTTTGCTTCCTGTAAACTTACGTTTGGCGATTTCAGCCAATCTCACGCAGATTTCCTGAATCTTCTCGCATGGGGCTGCGTTCGACGTTTCTTAATGTAATCCTCCACAGTCACCTTTCGGCCTTTGCGGCGATGATTGAGCCAGAACTTCAACGATGCCGTCGACTCGCCGCTCTTATGGCCGAGCAGAATGCCTCGAATGCTGAAGTCGGCTTCCACCTCCGGCCAGCTTATTCCATAGCTGTCGATCTCATAATTGGCCCGCTCCGCTGGCGTCGCATAAAGCAGGCGAGGATACCATTTCGTCGGAACCGAGACCGAGCGGCCGTCATCCAATTTGACGGTGATCGCGTCATCGGTGACCGCCACCGATTTCGCCCGAACCGTCCGTTCAAGCTCAGCCGCCGAAGAAGACACGCCATGCCTCCAATAACTCTGACCGATTTTGTTCGATCAACCTTCTGATTTCGTTCAATTCATGCGAGCGAAATCGCTCGTTAAATTCCATCTCCATCCCATCTCGCAGCCAGAATTTCGCATGCTTGCCATCCTTCTTCACGTGCACGTGCGGCGGTTCATTGGCATCACTGGCATAAAACCCAAAGCGAAAACCTTTGAGCCGCAACACCGTCGGCATTTCTTTACTCCGCCTTATCCATCACGTTCTCCGCTCTCATTTTTCGTTTGCCGCCGCCATGAGTGGACCAGCGGCGACAAGCTTTTTCTGTTTGTTGTCTACCCGGGCGTTGAACCCTTCCAATGTTCTGGCGCCGAGCAGCAAGAGGTCGTCCGGCTCAGCGAACACCACCTCGTCCACCGTGAAAAACTTGTCCGTTCGGATGATGGCGAAGCCGACATCACGGGTGATTTGCCGACCGTTAGCCATGGTCATCACGATATCTCTTTTCTCTCTCTTCACGCCGATCTTCTCAAGCGCTTTCGCGGGAAGCCAGGTGTAATCGCTGCCGGTATCAACCAACAACTTCTGCACGGTCGCCGTCCTTTTGGAATCGGCAATGTTCACAATCCGGCAACCGACGCGAAATGTGCCCATCCTTTTCATGCCTCAAACCAAACTACATCAGGCCGATTTCTTTCGCTTGCTCGCGGCACCTAGACTTTGAATGATGCCGCGCAGGACCGTATTCACAGATTCGGAAGTGCCGAATACTTGCGCCACATCCGAATCAAGCGTAATCGTCGTGCGTTGCCTGGCCGCGTGTCGCTCAAGTGCGTCAACTCCAAATCCGATGAATCTCAGCTTCCTGAAATTCAACTCGGCCGGCAACTCATAGTCGTCGTGCGGCGAGCGGACTTTAGCGGTTTTCACGTTTCGCCTTGCCATTATGCTGACTTCCGGCGCTTACTTGATTTTCCGATCTGCCGCATTTTTTGCGCCAATCGAAGCGCCTCATTAATCTCCTTCGCCATGCGAAATTCCTTGGCAACGTCGGCATCTAGGCCAACAAAATGACCCGCCCGGCCGACGGCGTACTTACCCATAATGCCCTTGCGCATCTCGGCACGAGTCATCCGCGGAATCTCCAGCCGAGGGTGGGAATACGCCCACCCTACCGACTAATTGAATTCTCTCCGTTCTCTTCTCGGCTTATTTTCTAGCTCAATATCGATCCGCAAATGCGGATGACGACGCGTCAAAAATTCCCGAATTACCGGCGCGGGGTCTTGATCGTTGTTAACCACTAAAATACACGGATCGCTGAACAGCCCCTCCGATGCGATAATTTCATGCAGATTCCATCCTGTTCGATCTTCGTTTTGCTCCTTGGCCAGCGCCACATAATGATGATGCTCTAAATCTCGCCCCACAATACCGCGCGCATAAGCTTCGATGAGCAACGCTTCTGAACTGCGAACTTCGTTACGACGATGCATAATACGATTCCCCAGCAAATTACATCATGTCATCCATCCCGCCCATGCCGCCCATTCCGCCCATGCCTTCGCCGCCGCCGTGGCCGGCGTGGTCGTCCTTCTTCTTCGGGGCCTCAACGATGATGCAATCGGTCGTCAGCAGCAGGATGGCCACCTCGGCGGCGTTCTGAAGCGCGGTGCGCTCGACTTTTGTCGGGGTGATGATGCCGGCTTTTACAACGTCAACGTATTCATTGGTCAGTGCATTGAAACCTTCATCGTCCTTGGATTCCATGACCCGGCGGACGACGACGCTGCCGCTGGCGCCGGCGTTGTCGGCGATCTGGCGCAGGGGGGCGGTCAGCGCCTGGCGGACGATCTTCACTCCCGCGGCTTCGTCGCCTTCCAGCTTGAGGTTTCCGCCGCCGTTGAGGGACTTCATGGCTCGGATCATGGCGACGCCGCCGCCGGCGACGACGCCTTCCTCGACCGCGGCGCGGGTGGCATGCAGGGCATCCTCGATGCGGGATTTCTTTTCTTTCAATTCGGCCTCGGTGGCCGCCCCGACGTTGATCTGCGCCACGCCGCCGGCCAGCTTGGCCAGACGTTCCTGGAGTTTTTCGCGGTCGTAATCGCTGGTGGTGGTTTCAATTTCGCGGCGGATCTGCTCGATCCGGCCCTGGATCGCCTTGGTTTCGCCGGCGCCTTCGATGATCGTCGTGTTGTCGTTGTCGACGCGAACGAGCTTGGCTTGGCCGAGTTGTTCCATCTCGACTTTGTCCAGTTCGATGCCCAAATCCTTCATGATGGCTGCCCCGCCGGTGAGGATGGCGATGTCCTCGAGCATGGCCTTGCGGCGGTCGCCGTAGCCGGGCGCCTTCACCGCGACGACGTTGAGAATTCCCCGCAACTTGTTGACGACGAGGGTCGCCAGGGCTTCGCCTTCAACGTCTTCGGCAATGATAAGCAGGGGCCGCTTGGCCTGTTGGATTTTTTCCAGGAGGGGAATGAGCTTGGTGGCCGCGGAGATTTTTTCCTCGTAAACGAGGACGAAGACCTTTTCCAGTTCGACGGTCATTTCATCGGGGTTGGTGATGAAGTTGGGGGAGAGGTATCCGCGGTCGAACTGCATGCCTTCGACCACGTCGACGTAGGTTTCCAGGCCCTTGCCTTCCTCGACGGTGATGACGCCGTCTTTGCCGACGCGCTCGAAGGCGTCGGCCATGATGTTGCCGACCTCATGGTCGTTGTTGGCGGAGATGGAGGCGACGTTGGCGATGTCGGACTTGCCGCTAATGGGTCTGGAATGTTTTTTGAGGGATTCGACGACGGCATCGACGGCTTTGCGGATGCCGCGGGCCAGCGCCATGGCATCGGCGCCGGCGGCGAGATTGCGATAGCCTTCCTTGAAGATCGCTTCGGCAAGGACGGTGGCGGTCGTGGTTCCATCACCGGCGACATCGCTGGTCTTGCTGGCGGCCTCCTTCACCAGTTTGGCGCCGATGTTCTGGTATTTGTCCGAGAGTTCAATTTCCTCGGCGACGGTGACGCCGTCCTTGGTAATGGTCGGAGCGCCCCAGCCCTTGTCCAGGACCGCGTTTCTACCTCGCGGTCCGAGCGTGGCTTTGACCGCCCTGGACAATTTGACCACTCCCTCAAGCAGGCTCTTTCTCGCCTCCGCATCAAAGGACAGCATCTTCACGGCCATTTCGGTCTCCTTCGTTTCGTTGTGTTGCCATTTGGACAGACGAGGAATCCGCGCCTGCCGACGACCTTCCAATAAACAAAATCAATGCCGATCACAGGGCGGGGATGGAATGAACATAACGTCGTTATATTACAACACTTACGCTCTATCCACACACGCGCTGCCGCGGGGCGTGCCCTGTCAGCGTGGCAGGCCGTGAGTTGGGCTGCAAAACATAGTTGCCAAGATGGCAGATGCCTGGGAAGAGCCATCGCCTATGGCGACGGCGTTCAAGGGTTCAAGAGTTCAAGGGTTCAGGGAGGGCATTTTCCCTTGAACTTTTGAACCCTTGAACTCTTGAACCCTTGCATCAAGGCCCATTTTCCGTAGCGGGAACAGGTCGCTACAATGGATCGAGTGCAACGAACCGGTTGGAAACGTGGATTTCGCAGGGCCATTCGCATCGGGCTGGTGATCGGCGGGCTGTGGGGCGGCTGGCTGGCGGCCGGCGCATTAAATGACCATCGCATCGACGTTCCCCGGCGGATTGCGCCGGCAACTCAACTGTCGCCCGCCATGCCAAAGGGATGACCCTAGCCCAGATTATTCACCACGGATGACACGGATATCACGGATATTCAATGCCGGGAATTACTTATGATTGATTCCATGCTTTCCCACGGCGCGCAGACTGCGCGCATCGCGGTTTCGGAACTGTCCTGATTTATCCGTGTTATCCGTGAAATCCGTGGTTCCTCCGAATTATCCGGGTTAGGGAGCGGTGGTTGGCGTTGCGTGCGATTTGGTCTTGGCATCCAGCCGGGGATCGAAGCTGTCATCGATCCAGCGGACCAGTTGAAAATCTTTCTTGTAATCAACTGGAATGAAGTGCAGTTGTGGGCTGCTCGTGGAATTGTCCGGCGAATCGGCGGCGTCGGAATCCGCCGCGGGGATTGCCTTGGAAACCGCCGGCTTGAAGCCGAGAATCGCTTGCCGAACCTTCTCGGCCAAATCCGGCTTGAGGTTGTAAAACCATCCCATGGTTGTCCGGGGAATTACTTCCGATTCGTAAACCACCTTGAATTGCGACTTTTCGACCGTCCCATCGTCCACCAGACTTTGCAGCTTGTCGTTGGAGACGGCAGCCGAATCGTATTGGCCTTTAATCACTCCCATGATCGATCGCTTCTGGCCCATTGACCAGGCGATGAAGTAATCGACATTTGGGCGCATTTGCTCGTTCTGCATCAGCAGCGCGACGGCCGCGCGATAGCCGGTGATGGACGCCGGGACGGTGCACAGGAGAGAGTGTCCCTTCAAATCGGCGGGCCTGGCGACTGCGCTGGCGGCTGGAACGATGATGTCGAGGTGATTTCCGTTGACGCCGCTGTCGTCGCCCAGGACTGCGGCGGGCTCAAAACCGTACTCGTTGACCAGAAACGGGGTGTCGGCCGCGTGCAGGGCCAGGACGTGGATGTTCCCCTTGCTGATGTCCGCAAGCTGATCGGCGCTGTTATCGAATTGGCGGTCGCTCACCTTCTTGCCGGTGACTTGCGAGAGATATTTCTCGAATTGCGCCCAATTCGTGCCGGGACTCTCGGAGTCGCCGCTGATATGCGCGACCACCAGCACGTCGGGATCAAGCAGTTGATCGGGCTGCGCCGGCGGATCGGCGAGCAATCGGCCCTGGCTGTCGGTGAATCGGGCCGCCAGGCCCTTTGCCGCGGGCGCGATCAATCCCGCGCTTTGCACGGTCTTTTCTTCCGTCTGTTTTTCCGAATCCCGCGCTTGCATCGTCCGAACGGCTTCGTTTCCCACAAACAGAACGGCGGCGATCAGACATAAAAACAAAATGACCAGCGCCCACGTTCCCGACAGTCCCCCGCCTGTTGGTTGGCTGTTGGTGGATTGCGAAATCCCTGATCCATCGCTCATAGATGATTTCCTTCCGCAGTCGACGGCATGTCAATCGTCAAAGCGTCCTCGCCAAGCCCTGCGCTGGCTCGGGCGTTGGGAGAACTCCGCTCATTTTATACTAACCCGGATTATTCACCACGGATGACACGGATATCACGGATACGCAATGCTGGAAATCACTTATGATCGATTCCATGCTTTTCCGCGGCGCGCACGCTGGGTGCATCGCGGTTTCGGAACGGTTCTGATTTATCCGTGTCATCCGTGAAATCCGTGGTTCCTCTGAATTATTCGGGCTAAGCCTTTTCAAGCGCAGCAGCTTCGCCGGGAATTGTTAAATTGGCGCGTGAATTGGGTAAAGATTCGATTTACGCGTGCTGGAGCTTGTTCATCCCATTCATGGCGGCGACTGTGAATTTGCCAGGTGATCGGTCATCATAAAACTACTGTTGCAGAATTGGCCTTGGGGTGGTGTCTACAAAACCCCCATTTTCGACAGCGCCGCGGTGGGTTTTGTTGACGTTGACGGGGGGGCCATAGTTGAAAAAGCACCCCTCGGCCATTTTGTCGCCGTTCGAGTTCGGCCGGAATGACGGCCGGATCGGCCACGAAAAACCACCTCCCTCTATCTCTATAGCCGGAAGGTGAAGGTTTAGGTCGTGTTTCCCGCAAGTCGACCAATTTTTGGTTTCGAACGTGAATTTTTACCGCCGAGAACGCCGAGATCGCGGAAAAGATAAGACCGCGGATGACGCGGATTGCTCGGATGAATTCATCTTTGATCCGCGCCCATCCGCGAAATCCGCGGTTCTGCTCATGCGGTTCCCTACCAGCGCCGATTTTGCGGCAATACAAGGGCGTTCCGTTACGTGGCTCCAGGAGACTAGACGAAGATTTATTGCGGCCCGTTCGTTGAGCGCGTTAACATACACGAGCTCTTGCGCGGCACAGTTTCGGGTATCATAGGATCCCGGGCCGGCGGTAGTTTAGCGATTAACGGTTCGCCTCACTTTTAGTTCGTTTGCGGAGCGAGATATCCCAGACCTGATGTGAGGAACAACATGACGCTAATGACATTTGACCAAGCGCTCAGAAGAACTGAAACCAGTAGGCGGCATCTGCTGCTTGGTAACGGCTTCAGTCGCGCACTGTTCGACAAGAAATTCAATTACACCGCCCTCTTCGAGCGGGCCAGGTCAAAGCTTTCGCCAACGGCGGCAAAGGCCTTTGAGGCGCTCAGCACAACCAATTTTGAAGAGGTGATGCGCGGACTGCGGCACGCCGCAATGCTGGTCGATATCTACACAAAATCGGAACCCAGTGCCGCGGCTGCAATGCAAAACGATTTGGATGCGATCCGAAACCTACTCGCCGCGACGATCGCAGAAAGCCATCCAGACCGACCTGGAGATATTACGCCAGAACACTACCGCTCATGCAAGACGTTCTTGGCGCATTTCAAATGCCTGTATACCTGCAATTATGACCTACTCCTCTATTGGACCGTCATGCAAGACGAGATTCAGCCGCAAGTCGAACATGATGACGGCTTCCGAACTCCGGAGTCCAAGGTCGCTGAGTATGTAGTGTGGGAAGTTCAAAACACGGATGAGCAGAACATTCATTATCTGCACGGCGCTTTGCATATCTTCGATGCCGGGCACGAGCTTCAGAAATACACCTGGGTTAACACACAGATTCCATTGCTAGAGCAGATTCGTGACGCCCTAAAGGCCAACAAATACCCGCTGTTCGTCTCGGAAGGAACTTGGGCGGAAAAGCTCGAACGTATCCAGCACAGCAACTACCTCGGCCGATCCTACCGAAGTTTCGCACATATCGGCGGACCGCTTTTTACGTTTGGCCTTTCATTTGCCCAGAACGATGAACACATTCTCGCTCTGTTGGAGCACAACAAGATAAGTGATGTCTTCGTTGGCGTGTTTGGCGACCCAAACTCAAACACGAACAAGCCGATGGTCGCGCGGGCCAAGCAGCTTGGCACAAAGCGTCCGGCAAAACGGCCACTACAAGTACATTTTTACGATGCAGCATCGGCTCAGGTGTGGGATCGAACTTCAAAGGTAAGGATGATAAAGTGACCATGTCCGCGTCACCAGGTTACCGCGAGGTAAAGATAAGGGGCCATTCAAGGTTGTTGGTGATATGGAATGGAACCGGGAATGGAACGAGGACGTGAGCGCCTCGGGTTGGTCTTATAAAGCGCTCGCGTCCCAGTTCCGTTCGCTGCCACAAGATTTGCTGCCTGATTTCAGCGATGTACAAACTGGGCATTGATCCGACCTTCGGAAATTAACGCCGTTAGTTGTACTCATCGGCTGATGCGGACTACAATCGCGTCCAAATTTTACACGGAGCCAGTCGATGCCAGACAAACCAAGCGAAGGTATCGGTCCGAAATCGGGGCTCAAGAAAAACGGGAGCACGCCGGTAGCTCATCCGATCGCCACTAACACCTTGTCTGTCAATAAGTTACCTGTTGTTGCCACGAAAACTTCTATCGCCCCCGAAACGCAGCTTGAGTTATTTGTAGACAAGGAAAAGGAAATCGACGGCGTTGGAATGGGCGTGCTATCAGACGGAACGGCATTCCTGACTGGGCGCGGTCTGGCGCGGTTGTGCGGCGTATCCAACGCGCGGATCGTGGAACTTGGCCAAAACTGGTCCACTGCCACCACCAACGCGATGGTAGAAGGCGTCAAGAAGATTCTGCAAGATAAGGGACTGAAGGGGGACAAGCCTTATATCGAAGTACGGCGGCGCAGCGGGTCGTTTTATGCCTACTCGGACGCCGTGTGCTTGGCGGTGCTTGAATATTATGCGTTTGACCAGCCTACCGACGAGGCAAAAAAGAATTTCAGGCTTCTTGCCGGCAAGGCTCTGCACGATTTCATCTATATCCAAGTCGGCTATGATCCGAGCAACCATGTCCCGGAAGTGTGGAGACAATTTCACGACCGCATTTCACTTACTTACAATTCCGTTCCTCCCGGATATTTTTCGGTTTTTAAGGAAATAGCGGACGTAATTGTTCATCTCGGACAAAACGGGCTAAAAATCGACAGTTCATTCGTCCCGGACATTTCGGTAGGAATTCATTGGGGAAAACACTGGGAAGATAGCGACTTGAAAAAGATGTACGGGGACCGCATCAAGTTCGAGCACAACTATCCGAATTATTTTCCACAAGCCAGATCAAATCCACAATTGCCTTGGTGCTACCCAGAAATGTCCCTCGGAGAATTCAAAAGGTGGTTGCGAGAAACATATATCAAGGGAGGAAAATTTGAGAAGTATCTAACCGACCAAGCCAACAAAAAGTCGTTGCCCCCTTCGTTTGTTCAATTGGCGATAGCGGTGTACAGGGATAACGATTCGCCAAAACTGTTAAGTTAGCCGCCTATTCGTGAAACGATCCATTTCTCGTGTTGCCCAGAAATAGGTGACTGTCCCGAACGCCAACTAGCTGCGCCCCTGTTTCCGTCCCAATGCGTACATCTACGGTGTCATGCTCGTGGCGATGTCCCTACGGCCTGATACGGACTGGCCGGTATGCCGATTCACGACATGCCACTATCGAACGATCGACTTCGTTTCCTCCGCAACGGCCGCACCAATGGCGGTCAACTCAAAGGCAGTGGCATACAGCCGCTCGAGGAGAGGCTCACCGAGCCGTTTGAATTGCTTTGGGGGCAACTCCTCACGCAGCCAATCGATGAAATGCGACATGTATTCCGGCCCTGCGGCTGATAGCAGAAAGCCTCCCCAACGCATGTAGTTTTGGAGAAATGACGCCCCATCTGCCCTGTGATCTAGTCCTGCTCCCGAGCAGAACGATCTGTACTCGTTGCGGAAACAGTGAAAGACGCGACCCCAAATCACCTCGGTGTCGAAGATTGGAAATAATGAGGGGTTATAAAAATGCAGAAATTTTGATACGGCCATTGTCGGGTATCCGCTGTTCGACTTGAGCCTGGCCATGGCGTCAAAACTCTTCAATAGGGTCGCTTCCTGCTCACCGTTGAGCGGAGTCAAGAGCGTCACCCCGCTTTCCCAGCCGAAACTCGAAAACTCCTTTTGAATGGCCGCGAAAATCTCTCGAGCGTCCCAGTGTGCTTCGTGTCCATGTGACGACCGGAACACCTGCCAATCGCCCTTGAGGTTCGTGTAAATCACTTCGAACTTGGCGAAACGTTCTTCCTCGCTTCCCTGCCCGCCAAAAGCGTATATCGACTCATCGTACAGCTTCATTTTGCTCGGCACCGTCCAGTCAAATTCGTCGGCGAACCGTGAATAGGCCTCCCACGCGATGATACGAGCATCTCCTGCAGCAAAATAGTCTTGAAGAGCTCTTGGCATTGGGGCGTATTGTACTCGGCTTTACCAGACATTTCACTCTTCCCATTTCCTCAAGGGTGTGAGCCACGAAAGTAGGTGGATTCTTACGCCGCCAGAGGGCGTTGATTCCAAAATTCGTCCCATCGGCCGTTGAGCCATGCCGATCGCAGCGACAGAACCGCTTGCGCGCCTGATTC
>JBEKEC010000073.1:0-18209 GCA_050014015.1 Tepidisphaeraceae bacterium | reverse complement strand
TTGGCGAAAACTCAACGGCAGCACGTTGCTGCCGGAGGTGATCGCAGGAGTGGTCTTCAAAGATGGAACGAAGCTCGCCGCTTAAACTGTCGCGGCCATCCACTACTTTTGGGAATATCTCGGGACTTAGTGGAATTGGTGAAAGCGGAAACTAGTGGCGCGCCGCCGACGGTCGATGCGCTGTTGCAAAGCCTGAGGCGATATGTGGGGCGGGGATGAGGGAGTTGTACGGTTGCCTAGGCGTTCGGAATTGGTTCTTCCTTTTTTGGGATTGTTCCACATTTGGCGGCTGTCCGCGAAACGTCGGGAAAAACAAGCCTGAGTCCTACGGAGATCATCGAAGCCAGCATCAATAACAGAGCGATCCGCTCTGGAGTCATGATTTGCCCTCTGGTTGCCAAGATCAGCCAGATGCCGATGGTGAAGCCAGCGAACATGATTTGAATCCCAATTTGCTTCAGTGGATGCATTGATTTCTCCGTTGAAGGCGACGGGACAATGGATGGATCACGTTCTGCTCTGACATTATACCGCGTGTCAGTCGATAGCTGCAACAAATCCTGATTTCTGGGAGGCGTCGTGTGATTATATTTTCGTCACCGAAGTTACGACGATGCCGTCCAGTTCCGCTTTGACTTTGGCGTTGGCGGCGCTATCGGCCTGGATATCCTGGGTCGCGTCTTGCTTGGTGCTGCGGTCGACGCCCTGGATGCGATAGCGGCCGGGTCCATCGGTGGGCGGAGAGTAGTCCGGGACGACAGTTACGCCGGGATAATCATGATGGTTTCGGGCTGCTTCGGCCTTGGCCTGTTGTTCTTGAAATTCTTCAAGCTCGGACAGCACGGGGAACTGTCGCATCGCAAAGCCAATTCCGACGAGGATGAAGCAAAACACATACAGCACCATAAGCCCAAGGATAGAACCCAAAATGTTGATGGGCCGTCGATCCTTCACTGGATCGTGCTCCCGCATCACGATCAGAATGGTGATTATGATTCCCATCGTGATGGAAAACGCGATGTTATACAGCTTTATCCATCGGTAGCGCGGAGACATGCGGCCTCCCGGCTGGGGTGTCCGGGGTACGTTATCATCAAATTCGAATATTTCAAATGGCAACTATTTGGGGTGTGTCACAATGGGATCAGGGGCAGCCGACACCGCTGGAGCTTTAGACTTTGCCGTCGGCAACACGGAAAAGGCGACAAGCGAAATTGGCGGCGCAGGGTCATTCGACAGAGCGGATATCCACGATCCTCAGCAGCAGCTTGACTACAAGCGAGAAAAGATTGAGGGGGAGCATCAAGGGCTGCGCGGTGTGGCCGGATCTGTCTATAGCGCATTTGGATGGCAACCTTCGTACCAACAGGAGATGGACGAGCTGACCGAAGCTCAGCAATACTCCGCCGCTGGGGATACGAAGTTTTCAGCAGATTCAAACGCGCAGCAGCAAAACGCCCGCCTGCAGCAATTGCGGGCACAACTTGATGCGACCGCCGCGTCCGAAACGAAAACGCAATTTCAGTTGCAAAGGGAATCCATTGACCGGAATTACACAAGTCAAGTCCGAGCTGCCGACGATGTCACGAATGACAAGACATTCTGGAGCCAGGGCTTCAAAAGCCCAGCCGAAGCAAATGCATTTGCGGAACATTTGAGGCAATCTGCCAGTGCGATCCATGACGCGGAGTTCGACAAATTGGAGGGGGGGGAACTGATTGAGCTGGGGAGCGATCAGACTCGCCTTAACATGCTCAACAAAGCGGCGGCGGGCGACACGACGGGGGCGGCTCGCACGGCTCTGGAAAATCAGCTTGATTCTGAAGAGGACGCGACTGATCCGAATGATAAGGAGCGTTTGCAACGGTTTGGCGCCATCAGGCAACAGACCCTGGCCAACTTCGACGCTGACGCGGCGCGGCGGGAGTTGCAACGCACCAACGCTCAAGCATCGGCATTGGATTCGACGCAGCATGGGGGTTTGGGATCGAACGTGGAAGACCTGGCGGGAAGACTCGCGGACACGGCCAGGAAGCTCGACGACGCGGCCACGAAATTGGACAAGGTGTTTTCCAACGCGAAGACCTCGACGCTTTTAGAGGATTGAACCATGGCGCTCGATGCAACCACCGCGATTACATTCCTCGGTGTGCAGGCGTGGGACGAGGGGACGGAGGAAAACTTCGTTCGCACGGGCAAGAGCACGGCCGTCCGGACGATGCTCTGCGCCTGGGAGGATCGCATCGCGATCATCAACCAAATCCGCGGCGGCGGGACGCAGGTTGGAGCCGTTTACTATTACACGCCGGCGCAGGTTTATCCGGATGCGCCGTCGCTTCCCTTTGATTCCATCCACGTCGAGGGGCTTGCGGGCGAAAGCGGGCTGAACGTCGGGCCCAATGGGCTGGTGGGATACAAGTACGCGCGATTGCGGATCACGTATAAGAGCCTGGACTATTTCGACGGGGTGACGACGGGGACGATGTCGTTGGATTTCGCGACGCAGGTGGTCGGGTTGCCACGGAGTGCGCCGACGTACCAGTTTCCCGACGGCACGCCGCTGGCACCGCAGGATAGTCCGCCGATTCGCGTGGGAATCGTGACGATCGTGCAGACGAGGAAGAACCTGGCGGTGCTGCCGACGTCGCTGGTTCAAGGGTTGGCCGGTTCGGTCAATTCATCGAGTTTCCTGGGCGGGAGCGCGGGGACGGTGCTGTTCGACGGGGCTCACGCCGACCGGCGATTGACCACCACCGGGGCGGAGAACTGGGACATGACGTATAAATTTCTCTATCTCCCGACCGGCTGGAACAACATCTTGCAGCCGAGCTCGAAGAATTCCAGTTCCACGACGGTCGGCACGTTTCAACAGGTGACGCGCATTTCCGACGGCAGCACGCTGTACGCATTGGCCGACCTCAGCCCGCTGTTGGAATGAATGGCTTGCCCAGAGACCGCGGGATGGCCATCCCGCGGCTTTAGGGGAATAAGGAGTCGCGCGAAGCAAATGCAAGAGCCCCAGGGAGCAAGCTCCTCTGGGCTTTGAACCGTGAAATTGACCTCAAAGAGGAGCCATTTTGAAACCCTACCCGCGTGGCAATATCAGTGAAGGCGAGGGCGTGACGCTTTCGGTCGATCTGTACAATCGGATCGTCGAGGACATCGAACGGCTGGACCGGCTGGCGGTTATGCCGCCGCTGTTCATGACCGGCGGAGCCAGCGGGACAACCATCGGATTTCAGGCAACACCCAGCGAGTTGGTTTTGGTGGCCATCATCGGCGCTGAAACGGGGGGTGGCCGATACCAGGGGTCCATTCTTTATGGCAGCAGCACCGGGAGTAAGACCACCATCTTCCAACTGCAAAGCCAGGTGAATCAGTCGGCAACCGATGGCCCGGCGCCACAAACCCAAACCAACGGAACTCTGGTCAACAATGCACTGGTCATCAACCTGAATGAGCCGTATGTAAACGGTTCCCATCTGCTTTGGGGCAATGTGGCGGAGGTTTTCTATGTCGTTGGGCGGACGATGGGATACACCCCCGAAAGCACGCCCCGCACGATCGTATATGTTGAAAACTGGCCAATTTACCCGGTGATAGCGAAGATAACCGGCGTTTATCAAGGGACTTACGGCGGGGTATATTATGGCCGAATCGTCCAGGGGCAATTTGCCAGCAGCGGCAATTTCGGATTCAACAATCTGTTAAGCAGTCTCAGCTCGGCATTTCTGCCCAATGTCGACAATTGCTGGATAACAAACAACTGGGAACAGACTTACAGCTTGCAGGCCCGCAATGGGTTGGCCGTCGGGCAATATGTTTGGGGATTGATGGCTGGTTTTCCGCAGTATTCGACGATTACGAGCGGGAATACCAATTCCAACAATATATGGTTTCAGGTCTACACGTGGTTTCCGCCGCAATCCGCCGCATTGACCCACGCCGTTCAGAACCTGGTGACAGACCAGACCGCCGGTTCCGCGTATGGGATCAACGAACAGACCATGCTCAACAACCTAAAGACTGACGTGACAAACATTCAGGCGGCACTGAGCAATCTTTACGCGAATTTGAAAACGGCGGGATATTCGTTATAGGTTGTTGACGGAAATATTTGGTCTTGACCGCGCTTCGTGGAATGTGGTATCCAACGCGGAGGCCGTTGAGGAACCACGGCCGGCAGTTTTTTAATTTGGGAGGTAAGTATGCGAAATGGATGCAGAAGAGTAGCAATTGCCGCGTGCGCGGCACTCGCCGGGCTGGGTGTTTGTCATATGGCGTCGGCCGTGACGTTGATTCAGAATAATCAATCGGCCGTCGTCGATGGGTGGAGTATCACCGCGCCAACGGGAGTTTCGCTGACGGTCACCACGAATGACGGTCAGATTGACATCGAAAAGGTCGCCAACTTCACGGTTCCGAACCAAGGATTCCTCGTGGGTTTCAATTACGTTGGCGGGGGCAGCAGCCCGGCGACAACGGTTGATTTCACGGACGAACTGATCGCGAACAACACGGGTCAGTCCTTCAGCGGGTTCGATTTCCTTCTGATGGAACCGGGCGCGACGTTCCCGTCGGTATCCAATGTTTTTGCGCCGCCGATCGGTACTGGTTACAACTACACGTCGGTGAAATTGGACAGCACCGGACAAATCCTGAGCTATACCGGCGTTCAGGATTCAGGCGCGACTTCGTCGTGGGGTAGCGCTGCATCCGGCGACAATCTTCTGATTGATGCCGCTTCGGGGACCGACTTCTTCGCATTGAAGGAGCTTTCACAATCGGGCGGCGGTGGTGGCGGCAGCAGCGCCGTTCCAATGCCGACCGCGGCTTGGCAAAGCCTGGCGGGCTTGGCGGGCCTGGCCTTGTATGGCATTGCACGCAAGCTCAAACACCGTCCGGCATAGGTCCGCGCGGGTTTGCCCGATTTGCAAGAGACAACTCAGGCGGCGGGCGGACGATAGGCTGAAAAACTTCAGCCGATCGTTCGCCCCGCCGCCTTTTTCAATTGGGGGGCGATGAACATTGAACATTTGCGGTCCGGCGCGGTAAGCCACCAATGGGGAAACGTTCTTCTTAGGGCGGAAAATATGGCCCCCGCAAAGCGGGGGGCTAATGGAGCGGAATGTTTGTGGGGGGCTCAATCCTCGTCTTCGGGAACGACGACCTGTTTGGAAACGGCCCTGGCGACCCGCACGATCTCGCTGGAATGAACCCTCTGATCGGCAGGATATTTCCTGCGGTTCCAACAGCGCAGGATGTAAACCTCCGGGTCCTTCTCGTCTTTGAATACGCGCTTGAAGGTCGTGCTGCCATCGGTGAAGGCAAGGTAATAGGATTTTCCGGGCAGGATGCCTTCCCGCTCAACGGCGTCGAAACTGAAGACGACGATTTCCCCGTGCTTCCATTTCGGATGCTGGCAATCGCCGTCCACGGGCGCCGTAAACGCCCGGCGATCGGAAGCGGCCACCAGGCGATTGGAGTCGGGATGTTCGGAAAGCTTGTCGACACGCCGGCTGGCGGCGATTCCAATCTGGAACTCCGGTAGAACGCGCGCGGGACGAACCCGACGCATCTCCAACCCAACCGGCAACGCGAAGTTGCCGGCGGCGAAGGGCTTGCCCTCGCCATGGCGATCGGATGCCTTTTTCGCAGCGGAAGACGGCGCATCGTCAGCAACGCAGAACCGTCCCTTGAAATCTTCGAGCGTCATACCGAGCGCAGTTGCGAGCTTCGGCAGCCGCTTGGACAGAATGCCCGCAACTTCCTGGCGTTCGATCCGGCTGATGGTTTCATCGGAAACTCCCCCGATCACCTCACCCAGTTCCCGCTGAGTCATCGCCAGCTCCTCCCTGGCGGCGGCCAGGCGCCTTCCGAATACGTGAGCAACCCTTGCCATCGAAATCCTCTTATACCCGATGTTCCAAAAAATCCAAACATTTACCTAACTTTTCTGTTGCATATTCCAAAGTTTGGAATATCATTGGACTGTTGTCAAGACCAACGGGGACGAAAAATGATGGCCCATGGCCAGACCAATCGCCTGTCCAGCTTCCAAGGTGGTCCCAATTCACAGCCGGGGCTGCCTCCCGGCGTTCGCCAAGCGGATTGCGACGGCCTGCACGACCCATTTGCCGACGCCAGCGGAAATCAGCTTTGGAACGCGTGCAATCTGGTTCAACAGGAATCGCTGTCGTCCCGCTTTGTTGCCCGGCACGGCGATCTCGTGCGTGACGCGCTTTTGGACGTTCAAGACTCGCCGAATCCCAGCCCAAGCCCCAAGCTGAGGCTCGGAAGCCTGTTGTGGCCAACGTGGATTTGCTTCCGCGACCGTAATTTGCGGGAGATGCTTCAGCGAGGCGAATTGCGCGGAACTTAAACGGTCGATGAGAGGAGACGTCAAATGTCCGAAATGACTGTAAATAATCCAAATATAGTGGTAGATGCGTCGATCGCCGGTGGATCGGGGTTTCGGCGTCCGCATGGGCGCGAGCCGGGCCATTCCGGGACGCAAATGACGCTGCTTCGCCAACTCAGCCAAATCCGCCGGGAGATTGAAGAGCTGGTCTGCACGTCGACGTGGGCGGAGGATTGTCTGTTTCGCGGCGCGGAATATGCCCCGGATTTCCAGTGTGCTTGTCCGGTATGTCGCTCGCTGTTTCCCAATCGACGCCATCCGCGGGCGGTGCGGGAATCGGCGTATTCACTGGACTGTCAGGTCGAAGGGGATGAAGACCCCGAATTTGCGGAGGAACTGGCCCGGCTGCGCAATGACCGCCCTCGTTTTGGAAGCGTTTTCATAGGCCGCACCGGCACGGCGCAGGCCCACGGCTCGAGGGGGTACGAGGCGGGGAACGACGAAACTTCGGAAGGAGAATCGTGAACTCGCTTGCCTTGACGGAAAAACAGCAGGAGGTTTTGTGGTTGCGGTACGGCCGGCGGGCGTCGATCGACCAGATCGCAACGTGGCTCAATATCAGCCGTCGCGCCGTGTTGACCCGCCTCCGCAACGCCCGCAGGCGAACCGCGCAGGCCGGGCAGAATTTCCCCGAGCCAGAGGCATTGCTCGCGGCCGAGGAGAGGCTGCGGCCCGTTTCCGGGTCGCAGGTCTCGTCGATGGAGGCAAGCCGAAGAGTGCAGTTGGATGACCTGTAGACGAAGCCGGACTACTGCGGCGGGCGCGCAATTGGCGGCATGCCTGGAGGACCTCCGGGGCCTCCGGGATAACCCCCCGGGTAACCAGTAAATCCGGTTGGCGGCTGTGCGGGCATGACGCCCGCCTTCTGCTGGTCCATCCATTGAGTATTCTGCTTGTAATCCGCGCTGCTGGCGTCCTGGGGGATGACCACGTTGCCTTGGCGATCAACGAGCGTGACGACGGTCTTGTTTTTTACCGTTTGTTTGTAGACAAAGGTGCATCCCGTGGAATAGTCGATGCCGCCGTCGGTTCCTCCGATCGGGTCGCCGTAATCGGCCATGAACGTGGCCAGTTGCCATTTTCCGTTGGACCAGGTGAAGATGTCGAACGGGGTCGTGGTTTTTCCGATGGTTCCCTGCTGCTTGCCGCAGTAAAAGTAAGTCTGCGTCGGGACTTTGATTTCGGGCGAGAAACTGCTCAGGGGCGAGGCCAGATCGAATTGATTCACCCAGTTTTGGTGCGCCGGCGCGACGCGTTGCGGCGCCTTGTTGAACAGGGGGTTGAGCGCTCGGTAGGAAATGCGATAGCGATAGGTTTTTCCGGACTGGGCCGATTCATCGATTACATAGATGAGTAAATCCGGTGATTTCGGCGCCATTGCGACGACGTTCATCCTGGCGACCGGCTCAACGGGCGTGGGATTCGAAACGACCTTTGGATTAGCCAACGCTGTTTCGGGTTCCACCGTTCCCTCGGCGGGGGGTATGGCCGTCGGCGGCGGAGGGGCTTGTTGCGCCGGAGGGGCTACGGGGGCTGGCGGACGTTGAAATCCGGGCGGTGGGCCTCCTCCGAACCCCGGGGGGGGCGGTCCTCCGCGATATTGAACGTTCACCGTTTCGAGCGGCTCGGAGGCGTTGACGGTTCTGAGACGCCGGGATTCCGGCGGCAGCATTGCCCCATTCTGGTCCGGTAGGGTGGGGGCGCCCTGCTGTTCCGACGCGCCGGGCAAATATTGAATCGGGTCCTTCCAGATGGCGCCGGCGGTGATTGTTGGAATGGCGGGGGCGACGATGGTCGACGGGGTTTTGTTCAGGGCTTGGAGATACGCGTTTTCCAGGATTTGGTTCCCCGCGGGTGGAAAGGCGGGCAGGTCGGCGCCGTTTAGAATCTTGAGCGGGTTGTTGTCATCAATCCACTTGTTTCCGATCCTTTCCGAGCGAAAGGCGGTGACCTCCAATATTTGAAAATCGGCGGGCGAGAGTCGTGGCTGCTGACCGGGCGCCGGTGGGCCGAAGGAAGTGTTCCATTGCTTGTATAGCTCGTCCCAGGAGATCGTAAACGCCGCAACGACCAGGCGAACATCCGTGCCGGGAACCGCCGGGTTAGCAACCTGGACGGCGCCAGGGCCAGGGGGCGCCGCGCCAGGGGCAGCGGGAGGCGCTACGGTATCCAGTGCTGCCGCGACTAAGACGGGATGCGCGGCGGGGAGAGTCGGGAGAATTTGCACGGGGTTTAATATCTTGGTGTTTTGGCCCGGAGCTCCGGTCAGCTCAAAGGGCTGGTTGGAGAAATAACCCGAGGCCAGCTCCGGCGGTTTCTCGTCATTGAGCGCGAGCCGGCGATTGAAATCCTCCGGGAAAGGCTCGACCGCGAAACTTGGGACCTGGACATTGGGATCCATTTTGTCGCGTAGCCGCTGGGCCGCGTGCGTGTCGATGAAATTGTCGATGGTTGCCGGGTTTACCTGTTGGCCTTCAAGCGGGACGGAAACGGGGTCGCTGATCAAGTAGGCGAACGCGGCCCAGCCCAGATAGAGAAGGGCAATTGCCAGGGCAATCCACTCCACGCCTGCCTCAAGAAATCGTGTGAACTTCTGCATAAAACACCTGAACTCGCATCGTGATTTTTACGGCTAATGCCGGGGATAAATGGGAGGCGGCCCGCCAGGAACGTAGGGGCCGCCAGGTGGTGCATAGGGCCCGCCAGGAGCGGGCCCGCCGGGATACGTCGGCTGCCCGCCGTTGTCCGTGGGTGTGCCCAGAACGGCTTTGCCCAATCCGCCTTTCATGGAATCGGGAAGGAAGCTGTTGGTCCAACTCCGCAGGAGCAATTCCTCGCAGTCGATTTCCACGCGAATGACCGGCTTGTTGCCATAGCGGAATCCACCTTGCGGACTGGAAGCGGACATGACGGGGTCGACAACCTCCTTGATTTGCACGTTCAGAACCGTGATGAATCGACTCGCTTCCAGCTCGCGCACGACCTGCGTGAGCTTGGCCGCATCCACCACGAGCCTCAACTTGAATCGCAGAACGTCGTAGAGGCCGTTGCACACTCTGCCGGTTGGCGAAACCAAGGGTACTTTGGAGACAGGGCTGCTGACTCCGGCGGTGGCATCGAATCCGGTGGGAGATTCCATTGGGGTGGGGGGATCAATTCCCTCGATTTGTTTGACGGCAGAATGAAGGATGTCGTACCCGCCCGGGTCGGAGCAATCCTCGTTGGCGGCCTTGATGGCGTTGGCGACGTCATCCAACATCCATACCACAATTTGGGCGCTACAAATCTGTTGGGGCTCCGGCTCTTTGCCGACTGTTATCGCGGGATCCACGGGCAAGGGATTGGCGATTGGGGGAACCAGCAGATAAATCCGGTGCTGCTGCGCCCGCTCTAACTCCATCTGAGGCTGAACATCCGCGGACTCCACGGCGAATTGTTCGGCCGCTTCCGCCACTGAATCTTGGGTTGGATTTCCGGTTTGGTCATAATTCAATCGGGCTTTGTTGATGTCCTCTTGCAGCTTGTCCTTCCTCGCCTGCACCTCTGTCGGGGTGGGCGGGGAGGTGGAATCCAGGATCTTTTGCCAGCGGGAGTAACCGTCTATTTCCTGTGAGTACTTGTTGGCGAAATTGAAGCGGTCCTGGTCCGTGGGCGTGGGCAATTCACCCTGCTGGAGCAGTTCGTGGGTATTGGCTTTCGTGGCCAAATCGGACAAGCTTTGTGCCTGCTGATGGACCTGCGCATTGGCGTCGGCGCCCGCGGCGATCACTGTATCCGTGGGGAAAACCTCCAGAGGACTGGCCGTCGTTTGGTCCGGGCTCAACAAAGGCATCGAACGGGGCTGGCTTGGGTTTGCCAGTAACTCCAGGCTGCTGTTGGCCTGTACGCGGGCGTCAAGCAGAGCTTGCAGGCCGGTGTACAACCCGCCGATCGGCCAGAACAACGCACCCACGGCCAGCAATGCGATTACGGCGAAGATGATGCTGAATATGTTTTTCTTGATGACTTCCATAAGCGTCTGATGCCTATTTCATGACACAGTAAACAAGTGTTCAAAACGGTGTCTATGGCCCACCCGGGGTTCCCGGGGCTGCCGGGGTGGCCGCGGCAGTCGCGGTGGCGGGCGGTGGATCTATCACGACGACAAGCTCCACCGTCATTTCCCAGTCATTGCTACGGTCTTCATTGGTCAATCGGTCTTTCATGGCTTCCGCGTCGGGGTTCACCGCAGCGCCACCGGCTGGCGCGACGCCGGCGGGCGGCGCGTAAACTGGGGGACGTCCGCCGTATGGCCCGGGATAACTACTGCCGGGTGGAAAGCCCGGAGGCCGTCCACCCCCGTATGGCGTCACTGCCGGCGCGGGATTGGTCGGATTCTGGCCCCCCGGCGTAATTCCCAGGAGGTTCTGTTCGGCGCTGTACGATGCCTTCAATTGCGATACTCTCTGCGAATCGCCGCTGATCTGCATCTGCTGCATCGGAGCCGATACTTTTGCGATGTAGAAGTTGCGGGGGTCCTTGGGGTGGTCGGCATTCCATGTATTCATCGCGGCCCGGTCGAATTTTCCCAAATTGGGAATCAACGTATTCAGCACTGTGAGAAACCCGTTCTCATGCGGTGTTGTCACGCTGAGCGTGATGAGGAACCCGCGCGAGCCCGGAGGAATGGCCGCATCCGTGATGCCTTGAGCCTGGCTTCCCGGCGCGGCGAGAGCCAACTTAAAATCCCCCGCTATCGGCACAAGGCTCGCTGCCAAGTCAGGATAGTAAACCGAATCGATCTTGTCGATGAATATCATCTCTCGCTGAGCCCGCGGATGCTCCTTGAGGTAGCCCTCACTTGGATAACCGGGCGGCACCTGCGGAAGCGCGCCGAAAATCTCATCCAGCAATCCGATCCAAATCCCGCGGTCATCGAGCATCGACCGGATATTCTGGATGGTCATGCGATCGGAGGCGCCGTTGTTTTCGACGGCTGACCAATCGAGGCTCGCCTTGTTCGCCTTCTCGTGGACGGTTTCAATCCGGTCGCGGGCGTCCCCGGCATTCTTATAGCCGATATCCCGCACGTAATAGCCCGCCATCGGCATGGCGGTCCCCAGCGCGAAAACCGCCGCCGCCGCGCCAAACCATTTGGTCTTGTCCCGCCACATCTTTTCCCGGCGGATCTTCATCGGGAGCAGGCTGCTGGTGATCTTGCTTTCGCCCATCGCCTGAAGCGCCAGGCCGTAAGCGCTGACCAGCGAGAGGAGGTTTTGGTTGAAGGTCGCGGCCAACTTGGCGTCGACCGGCGCCCCGCCGGACAGATCATTGAGCTTCTCCACTTCCAGTTGCAGGTTTTGCTGGAGGTATTTCTGCAATCCCGACAGACGGAACGTCCCGCCCAACGCCAACACTTTCTTGATCCGCGAATCGCGATGAACCGAGGAATAAAACCCGATGCTGCGCTGAATCTCAGCCACCAAATCCGCGAACACCGGCCTCATCGCCTGAAAAATCTGCCGGGCGTATTTGCTGGTATTGGCGTTTCGCTTGAGGTCCTCCGCTTTGCCAAACGGCAGCTTGAAGCTCTTGACCAGAACTTCGGTGAAATTATTCCCGCCGATGGGGATGGAACGCAGCCAGATGGTCTCGCCGTCGGCGATGATCAGGTCGGTGTTCTCCGCCCCCAGGTCGATGAGCATGGTGGTGCCCTGGAGGCGGTTGTCGTGATACATCGCGTTGTAAACCGCCAGCGGATTCATCTGCACCACCTGCACGTTGAGTTCCACGTCGGTGAAGTGCTTGATGTGTGCGTTGATCAATTCCCGCCGCATCGCGAAAATGCCGACCTCCACGTCGGGCGATTCGGGAGTTTGAAAGAGCTGGTAACTCCATTCCACGTCGTCCAGCGGGAAGGGAATCTGCTGGATGGCCTCAAACCGGACGATCTCCGGGATTTTCTTTGGTTCAACCGGGGGGAGCTTGATGAATCGGGCGAAGCTGGAGACGCCGCTAACGCTGATGGCCACCACGCCGCCCTTGGTGACGTGCCGCTGGACAAAGTTTGCCAGCGCGGATTGGATCAGCGATTCCTTGTTGTCGCCGGCGTTTGAAAGGACGTTTTCATGCTCGATGACTTCAAAATCATCGATGCGCAGCCCCGCTTCCCCTCGGACGAGCTTGATCGCCTTCAACGCCCGGTTGCCAATGTCGATTCCCCAGGCGAAACGAGCGCTGGCCATGCTTACTCCTCTGTAACTTTCGCTAGCGGAAGGGCGGCGGATTGGCTGTTCAATCCACCGCTAAACCTCGGGTTCTGTTTGCACATATCTCAGGCTGGTAGCTCACCGCCGCCAGGCAGAGCCTAAGATGTAACCGCTTTGCCGGAGGAGTTCAACAGCGATCAAACCCGCCGACAAAATCGGCTATTGATTAGACGTTCAACGGGGGGGAAAAGTTCCCCAAATTGACGGGGGTTGGGTGTGGGATTGACGCTTGCCGATTGGAAGATACCCCCGCAAAGCGGGGGGCTAATGGAGAGGGAACGGCGTTATTTGCGGTCCGTTAGCCCCCGCTTTGCGGGGGTTTTGCGTATCGCCAACAGCGCGGTCTATACTTGGGCGATCGACATGCGGAAGTTTTCGATCCAGACTCTCGGTTGCAAGGTCAACCATTATGAGAGCGAGCAAATGGCATCGCTATTGCGCTCCCATGGCTGGGTCGAGTCTGGTCCGGACGACGCGGAATTGAGAATCGTCAATACTTGCAGCGTGACGATGGAGGCGGCCAGTAAGAGCCGCCAAGCCGTCCGCCGGGCCGTGCGGACTGGAGACAAATCGAAGGTCGTTGTCGCCGGGTGTTGGGCCACCAGCGACAAGCAAACGGCCAGTCAAATGACCGGCGTCGATCTGGTTCTGACCCATCACGACAACGTCGCCGATCGCTTGACCGAATTCGCCTCAAATGGTGCGAAGGGGCAAAAGCTCGGTGTGGTCGGAACGCGGTCTCTGCCGTTGCTTCATCAACGCCAGCACCAGCAGCAGCGGGCGTTTCTCAAGATTCAAGACGGTTGCGATGCGCATTGCACCTATTGCATTATCCCCAAGCTCCGGCCGCTGCTATGGAGCAAGCCGCTGGATGAATTGGTAAGGGAGGCAACGCAGCTCGTGGACGCCGGGCACGTCGAGTTGGTCCTCACCGGCATCTTCCTTGGTGCATACGGCCGGGAAACGGCCGTTCGCAGGCGGCAATCGAGTGTCGCTCGCCGGCCGCTGGCCGAGGTGATCGACGCACTTTGCACGCGCGTGCCGGGCCTTCGCCGCGTTCGCCTTTCCAGCTTGGAGCCGGGAGATATTGACCATGAGTTGCTGGCCTCGCTTCGCTCGCACCGGCAGATCGTCCCGCATTTCCACGTGCCGCTGCAAAGCGGCTCCGACGCGATCCTGCGGAAAATGAATCGTCAGTATCGGCGCGACGATTTCCTTCGTCTCGTGGACCGCCTTTACTCGGCATTCGATCGACCGGCGTTGACGACCGATGTCATCGTCGGCTTTCCCGGCGAGTCCGAGGCGGCTTTTCAACAGACCCTCGATGTCGTCCACCACGCCCGATTCATCCACGTTCACGCGTTCGCGTTCTCGCCCCGACCCGGCACGGCGGCGGCACGCTGGCAACGCGATTTTGTTCGCGGACCTGTTGTCGGCCGGCGAATCGACTTGCTCCGTCGTCATGCCGGCGCCTTCAGCCTGGACTTCCGATCGACTTTTGTGAATGAGACCGTTCAATTGCTGGTGGAACGTGAGCGTTCAGCCCCGGGCGTGTGGCGTCACGGTCGCTGTGAGCGATATTTCGACGTTCATTTTGAAAATGACTCCACCGCCGTCGGCGCCGCCGCGACGGGCGACCTGGTGGATGTGCGGATCGATCGCGTCACGCCAACTCGAACATTCGGCACATTGGTTTCCATCGCGGCAAACGGACCGGAGCATTCCTCACCATGATCTGCGTCATCCAGCGAGTCAGCGAGGCGAGTGTTGCCGTCGGCGGCCAGATCGTGGCCCGGATACAGCAGGGAATGGTCGTCCTGGCGGCGGTTCACGCCACGGATCAGGAGCACGACGTCGCCTGGACCGCGAAAAAGCTGGCGGGCCTGCGGATGTTCGCCAATGGCGAGCGCAACTTCGATCGCGACGTGAGCGAGATCGGCGGCTCGATCCTGCTGGTCAGCAACTTCACGGTCGCCGCCGACGCCCGCAAGGGCCGCCGGCCATCCCTTGACTCGGCGGCCGACCCGAGCATCGGCCGGGAGAAATTCGATCAGCTCATCGCCGCGGTCCGCACTCTGGGCGTGAGCGTGGAAACAGGCCAATTCGGCGCGGACATGAAGGTTTCGCTGGTGAACGACGGGCCGGTGACGTTTCTTCTCAACAGCCGGCAAGGATGAAAAACGCTTATCAAGCTGCGTCATTTGCACCCCCGCGCATTTCCGCTACCGTTACCGCCGACCATGCTCGGCGTTTTGCATCTCCATCCGGTCCGGTGCGATTTTCAAACCCAGCGATGTCTGGAACTGTTGCTGAAGAGCCTCGGCCCCGAGATTTCGATGACCACATCCAGCTTTGGACCAGGCGGGGATTTCGGCAATCTGCCCGTGGCGGGCTTCCGGCTTCACTATTCAGGGCTTGCACATACGCACATTGCCCATGCCTGGGGACCGGCCGAATTGGTGGCCGCGGCCGGGGCTGGATTTTCACGGATCATTTTCAGCCCCCAGGGACTGATCCATCCCAAATGGTTGCGGTGGATCGATGCGAGTTTTAGCCTCCGTGAAGTTGAAATCGTCTGTCCCACCTCGGCCTTGAGAGATTTTTTCATCTCGCGCGGAGCGCCCGCGGGTCGCTGCCGGGTGATATCGCCGGCGGTTGATGTCAGCCGGTTCAATGGATCCAGAGACAAGCTGCGTGCGAGCCTGGGACTGGCGGATTCCGATATGGTCCTGCTCGCCCCGGGTGAATCCATCCGTGAGGTTTTCCATAAACATTCGATGTGGGCGGCCGCCATTTTGCACGTGCTGGACCCCCAATGGCGTTTTCTAATCTGGGGACGGGGACCGATGGTTGATTCTCTGAAACGCTTTGCGGCGACGGTGGAGCGGGACAGCCTGTTGGTTGATGCCGAGAAACGGCTCGGAAGGCCGGTTGAGTTTGAGCAGATTGCCTCTGTTGCGGATGCCGCCCTGGTCTTCGCGGATTCCATGGCCCCGGTCCTTCCCTTGAGCACCTGCATGGCGGCGGGCGTGCCCATCGTGGCGGCGGAAACGGCAGGATCGCGCGAGTTCCTTCAGGATGGGATCACCGGGTTCCTTGAACCATCGGCCACTCCTCGCAAACTGGCCCAGCGGATGCTCGCGTTGCAGAAGGATCCCGCGCTTCGGCGGAAGATCGCCGAAGCCGCCCGCATCCAGGCTATTGACCGCTTTTCCGTCGCCCGCAACGTCGCCGACTGGCGGCGAGTTTACAGCGACTTGGGTGAATCGACCGCATTCGGTTAATCGGGGTCGCCACCAACGCATCGGCTTGGGACCCGGGCGGAAATTTGCGCTCGGCAAGCCACTTGTCCAGCGCTCCCGAATGAGTTAGCATATTGCCTTGCTCGCGGGACTCCCCGGCAGAGTTCCCCCCCTCTCTGCCACCCCGCGAGCTTTTTTATTTCTCCATGTCTGAGTTGGTTTGCTCGTAGCGGCGCGCGTTGCTTATCGGACATTGTTGTTCGACTCTGACGAGGGTCCAATCTCGCCGCGCATAAATGACGAAAGACATCGGGACGCCGCCCCCATGCTTACCCGTGCACAAGACCAATCCGTGCGCACCACCGCTTGGCGAGTTCGCGCCGGACTATGGCTGGCGCTGGCGGGGATTTCGCTCGCCAGTTTTCTCAACACGCTTGGCGACGCCCGGAGATATCCGGGGACCGATCTGCGCGCTCGGGTCGTGGGGGCGAGGGAAATGTTGCGCGGATTTGATCCCTATTTCATCGCCGCCAAAACGGATCAGACGGATACCCTCCAGGATCCCGACCGGTATGCCGCGGTTTGCAGCCGATGCACCTATTCCCCCACTCTGCTTTATCTCTATGCGCCTCTGGCGAATTTGCCGTACGGCGCCCAGCGATACATTTGGTTTGCCGCAGAATGGTGCGCGCTGGCCGGATCAATCATCCTTTTGCGCGGAACGATACGCGACGGTTTGCTCAAACACGTCTTCACCGCGGTTGCCGTGCTATTCTTCGCCGACGGCCCCTTCTGGCGGCTCCATCTGGAACGCGGACAGTATTACGTGTTCATCCTTTTCCTGTTTTCATTGACCGCCCGGTTCTGCCTCGGCAAATCCGCCGGGCAAGAGGAACCGTCGTCGGCAGACCGATGGTGGCACGGCGTTCCGCTGGGGCTGGCGGCGGCAATGCGTTTGACCCCCCTGGCGGCGCTGCTGCCGCTTTGGGTCATGGGACTTCGCCGAACGGCGGCGGGCGCGGCGATCGTCGCCATCATCTGTATCGCCGGCTCGATTCACTTCGCCGGATTTGGATTGTGGCAAAGCTATTTCCGCGCCGCTTCCATCCAATCGCAACTGGTTTCGAATCACGGCTATTTGGAAAGCGAAAGAGCCAGGTTGCCGCCGCTGCCGGCGAGCGTGGAAGGGATGACTTTCAAGCGCGTTCTCGACTTGCCGGATGCAAACGTAACGTTCGCGGCGGAAGTTTTGCGGCCGCTGGCCGACCGCTTTTGCTGGGCGCTTGCCAGGGACCATTGGCCGACCATCAGCCAGGCGGGCGCCGTTCTGATTTGCCTGCTGTTTCCCGCCATGCTGCGATTCCGCCCAACATTGGAACCCGGCGAGAAACTGGCCGCCGCGCTTTTGTGCGTCCTGTCAGCGGAGTTCTTTCTTCCGGTACGCCTGTCCTATTGCGACGTGATGTTTTTGGCGCCCATCGGCCTCTTGATGCCGCGGATGTTTCGAAACTCCGCCGGCTGCGTCTGCTTTACCATCGTGCTATTGGGCCTGGCCCTGTCCCATACCCTTTTGCCGGCGGAGTCCTCCATGCCCATCCTGCGGCCACCTTTGGTGATGGGGGGATTGCTGGGGTATCTTGCGATCGGATTTGGCGGGGGAAGGGGTAGAATTACAGTGGAGGATTGAAGCTGACGCGAACCGTAAGCAAAATTTCACTCAGGCTCGCCGCTTATCCATCCCGGAAATCAATCCGCTCGTCATTTTGGCGATGATTTCGATCCGTTCCCGCAAATCGGCGTGGGCGGCGTCTTGGACGAATCCCTTGCGCCGGGCGAGTTCCAGGAACGGGACGCATTCCTGGGCCGAAGCGCGGGCGATGACGAAAAAATTGGTGCGGTCACGATTGGTAAATCGACCGTTACCTTCGGCTAGGTTCGTGGCGATAGCCAGCGCGGCGCGATTTAGTTGGTCGACTAAAAAGTAGTATCCACGAGGAAACGACTCCGTAAGTGCCATAATGCGCTCAGAGAAGCCGAGCGACTTTTGATAGACATCAAGATTTTCGAGAAGGAAAGCCATTTAACGATCCGGAATTTGAACAGGTGACAGGCGAGCAGGTGAACGCAGGAGACGGAATCCGACCTGTCGGGGGTCATTTGTCGGCGCGCATTTTCTTTGCTCACCTGAAGATGTAAGAAGTGCGGGGCTTTGAATCGGATACGCTGTCTCTCGGTCACGAATGGCCCATTGGCCGGGAGACGGATATGCGACGGACAAACTTTATCGCGTTCGATGTG
>JBEKEC010000072.1:0-19870 GCA_050014015.1 Tepidisphaeraceae bacterium | reverse complement strand
AGCCCTCGAAACTGTGCGACAGCCTGGCTTCCGCAGTGCTCCTCGGCTCGGCCGCCTAAAAAAAGCGGCCACGAAGCCCAGGGGAGAGGGGACGATGACTAGTAAACTGCCAAACTCCAGTGGTGGGCGAGTACGCCCACCCTACGCACTGCGATGAAGCGCAACAAAATCTGGCAGAAAACGCCTCGTTCAAATTCATCAGCCCACCCCTGCCCTCCCCCTGAGTACATGGGGAGGGGGAAAAGAGGGGATCGTCACCGGAGTAGCGGGCGAGAGGGAAGGAAAGGAGGCGGCGCGGGCGGATCACCCCACTACTTCGCTGCGGCGGCGATGAATGCGGCGACGTTGGACTTCAATTGCTTCAGGGATGTTGCGTCGTGGTAGATCATGTGGCCGGAGTGGTAGAAAGTCTGGGTGACGTTCGCCTGGAGGCGGTCCAGTTGATCGAGATGATCGAACGTGTACTTGGTGGCCAGGAACGGCGTCGCCAAATCCTCGTATCCGCTGCACACGAGGACTTTCAAATGGGGATTTTCGAGCATGGCCGAGCGAAGGGAGCTGGTGACGTTGAGATATCCCATTCCCTGGGTTCCAAAATCCCAGGGACCGACGAAATTGAGCACGCCGTATTTCAGGTCCGATTCGAATTTCAATTGACGGCGAACGTAATCGTTGAACGTGGAAGTGTACACCGGCAAATAGAGGGACAAGCTCGGATCGTATTGGGGGTCGGAGGCGAGGGGATTGGCGTCAAGGCCGGTGATCCGGGCGTCGAAACGACCCAGGATCAATCGCTCATCGCTCAGCAACTGCTTGCGGAACATGGTGGGATCGATTCGCAGGTTGGCCCGATCGATCAGGTCGGGCGTCAAGCCGGTGTAGCGGGCGAGGTGGGCAATCACGTCGGCACGCTCGTCCTTGGTCAGCGCCCCGCCCTTGGCCAGGGCTTGAACGTAATCGTGCAGGGCATATTCCCGCACCTCGTCGAGGAGATGGTCTTCATCGGTGGTTTGCAGCTTGTGGTGATACAAGGCGATGGCGGTGTAGGAAGGAAGATACAAGGCGAACGGCAATTCGTTGCCGTCGCCGGGATCGAGGGTTGCGAGATTCAGGACGGTCGACATCAGGATGATGCCGTTAAGATCGATGCCATAGCCATCCAAAAGTTTGGCGGAGAGAGCGGCGGCGCGAGTGGTGCCGTAGCTTTCGCCGGCGAGGAATTTGGGGCTGTTCCATCGCTCGTAGCGGGTGAGGAAGAGGCGGATGAAATCGCTGATGGAATCGAGGTCCGGCTGGACGCCGTAGAACTCGGAGGCCTTTTGGCCCTCTGCGGGCCGGCTGAAGCCGGTGCCGACGGGATCGATGAAAACCAGATCGGTGGAGTCCAGCCAGGTCTGATCGTTGTCGATGAGGCGATGCGGCGGCGCGGAGGGGATTCCATCCGGTCCGAGTTCGACGCGTTTTGGCCCGACGGCGCCCAAATGCAGCCAAACCGCGGCGGCGCCGGGGCCGCCGTTGAATACGAAGGTGATCGGCCGGTCTTCGGGCCTGGCCGGCGGCTCCTTCAGGTAGGCGACGAAAAAGAAATTCGCGCGCGGCTTGCCGGCATCGTCCTTGACCATGATCGTACCGGCCAGGGCCTGGTAGTCGAGGGTCGTCTGGCCGATGGCCAGGGAATGATGGGTCACGGAAATCTTGTCTTCTGCGCCGGCGCGTTCCGGCCGGGTGGCCGCCTGGCCGGCCGGCTCGGTTGACGGACTTGTCTGTGCCAAGGCCGATGATGTCATCAAACAGATCGTCGCGATCGCCATCCATTTCATGCGTATGTCTCCGTTTCGGATTTGATTTCGCTCGGCTGAAAACCTGCGGAATCCAAGCAAGAACCCCCACCCCAGGGCTCCCGCCGTTAAATCGGCGGGAACCCTCCCTCCCCCTGAGTACATGGGGAGGGGGAAAAGAGGCGGGTGGCCGCTTTATGGTTCCCATGATAGCCGCAAACGTCCTGTTCGTGGTACATTCGGGGCAACAACATGATCGTCGTACAAACCCTGGCCGATTGCCGCGTGGAACGTGAGAAGCTTGGGAGGCTAGCGCTGGTGCCGACCATGGGCGCGCTTCACGCGGGGCATTTGTCGCTCGTGGACATTGCCCGCAAGCACGCGGAGAAGGTGGCGGTGAGCATTTTCGTGAATCCGACGCAGTTCGGCCCGCGCGAGGATTTCAGGAAATATCCGCGTCCGATCGAGGCGGACCTGGCGAAATGCCGCGATGCCGGCGTCGATCTGGTCTTCAATCCCCCGCCGGAACAGATGTATCCCCCCCACCTCGCGGCCGAGGTGCATCTGGACATACCGAACCTCAGCGGGGTGCTGGAGGGCCGCATCCGGCCGCACCATTTTCCAGGCGTTTGCCAGGTCGTCGCCAAACTGTTCAACGTCATGCGTCCCCAGGTAGCGTGCTTCGGGCAGAAGGATTACCAACAGTTTCTTATCATCAAGGCGATGGCGGCCGCGTTGGACTGGCCGATCGAAATCATCCCCTGCCCGACGGTGCGCGATCCGGACGGCATGGCGATGAGCAGCCGCAATCAATATCTCAGCGCGGGCGAACGCGAGCGCGCCCTGTCGATCAGCAAATCGCTGTTCGCGGCCCGGGATGAGTTTGGCAAAGGCGTGCGGCAAACCAATCGGCTGCTGGCGACGATGCAAAACATTCTGCTGGATCCCGGCAGCCAGGGGCGAGTGCCGTTGTCGGTGGATTACGTCGCGGCCGGGGATGCCGAGACGTTGAAGAACGTTGAAGCGGTATCCAAGCCGACCGTTCTGGCCGTGGCCGCGCGGGTGGGGGCGACGCGGCTGATCGACAATGTCATCCTGGTTCCGTAGTCCTCACTCATTCATGCCGCCGGCGTGATCGTCGCTGCAAACCGGCGGCCACGGCGAACGCCGCCAACGCCATGAAACTCGGTTCCGGAACGTCCGCCGTCAACCCGTTGGCCGCGGCGAAGGCGTCCAAGGCCGCGACGTCGCCAGCCGACACGTCGGCGCCGCTGTCGGCCTGGTTGAAGTTCGCCGCCAGGTCGGTGAAGTCGGCGGCGTTGACTATGCCGTCGTAGTTGAAGTCGCCCTGGTCCCAGGCGGTGACGGGCTGGTTGAAGTTGGCGGCCAGGATGGTGAAGTCGGCGGCGTTGACCAGGCCGTCGAGATTGGCGTCGCCGAGGAGGGTGTATTTCAGCTCAATCTGGCCGGGGAGCAGGCCGGCGGGATTGTGTAGATCGGCCGAATCGGCAAAGCCGACGCCGTAGGACAGGCCATTGGTCTTGACTTGTGCGGCGGAGGAAATGATTCCGGGGCCGTTCCAGTTTCCGCCGTTGTAGCCGGACTTGATGTAGGCGGCGATGGTCGTGATCGGATCGGACCCGCTGCCGTAGGTGATGAACAGACTATTGTTGGCGATGTCCAGGGTGCCAGAGTCAGTGATGGTCAAGCTGCCAACTTGACTGACACCCCCATTGGAAGCCAACGCGGTTTGTCCGCCATTGATGGTGAGATTGCCGATTCCGGTGATTTGTCCAAGGGTGGCGGTCCCGCCGTTTTGGGTGAAATTCCCGGTGAGCGTCGTCGCCGACAGGCTTCCGCCGCTTTGGGTGAACTTGCCGCCGGAACTGATGGTTATTGTGGGACAGCTAAGAGTTCCCCCAGTCAAGTCATAAGTCGTGCCGTTTCCGCCGGTGCCGAGGCTGAGCGAGGTCAACGTGACCGAACCGCCGGACTGGGAGAAGGTGGGGAAGGTAAGCACTCCGCCCGTTTGCAAAAAAGTCGACGTGTTTGAAACTGTGGCGCCGCCGGATCCAACTGCCAGCGTTCCGGCCTGGAGATAATAGGCGCATGGGCCGGACTGAAACAATCCATATGCAGAAGCCCCGACGAAAAGGTACGTTGCGTTGTTTACTCCCCCAGTTTGGTTAAACGTGCCATTACCACCCTTACCGACGTATTCCGTTGCAGTGAGTACGCCGGTGCCGGTGAGCGTGTAGGTGCCAGTGTCTCCCGACGTCATGCCCACGTCGAGTTCCTGGCCGGGAGCGTTCGTGCCGTACGTTTGGGTGTAGCTGGAATTGCTGCCGTTGCCCAACTCTTCAAAATTGACCGTAAAGGCGCCGCTGGTGTAATTATAATTGGGTATTCCCGTCAGCTCATAAAACGGGACATCAGTGCCGGAAAGCACCTCTGTATTCCAGATGACCGAGCCTCCGTTCTGGTTAATCGTTGTGCCGGTGAACGAGGCTTGACCATCATAATAATCGAATGTTCCGCCCGCATTGACGTCGATAGTAGGGCAGACGAGAGTACCGGCCCCTAAATTATAAGTATTTCCAAGTCCACCGGCGCCCAAGATCAAGATGCCTTGTTGCAGGATGTTGGTGGCGGAATTGGTCCCGACAGTTCCGTTGGCCTGAGTAAACGTACCGTATGCTAAGGTGCCGCCGGCCAAGCTGAGGGCGCCGGAATTGAAGTTGATCGTTGTAGCCTCCAACGTGCCGCCTTGGAGATTGTACAAGTCTGGTTCGGACCCGAAGGTCCCCCTCCCGCCCAGGTACAAAGTACCCGTGGTGTTAAGGCCGCCGGTTTGATTGAACGTTCCTACCCCGAGAGATCCGACGTACTCGAAACCCCCATTTAGCGCAAGGGTGCCGCCCGACATCGTTAACGAGCCACTATCGCTCGGCATGTAACCTATCATAAGGTATTGGGCGATAGCTTGTCCGGATGAAATCTGCGCCGTGCCACCATTATCGATGTACGCTGGCCTTACGGCGCTGGGCAGGGCCCCGAAGGTCCAATTGCCGGGAGTAAACCAATTGCCCGTCCCTGCCACCCAAGTGGTCTGGCCAAGACAGCGCCCCGAACCGAAAAGCACAGCCCCGGTCAACATTGCCAGCACCCTCGCTCGACGGCGGCCAGCGGCCTTGGACTTTTCGACGATCAAGATTCCTCCTCGTGGCCGGCTCCTCTTTAACGAGCGTGATGCAGAATGGGTTTGCGATTCATGGTTCTCCGCTCGTTCGATTGTCTTTGCGGATTTCCCTTCGATGCAAATGAAAGTTGGACATGCTTGCCCTCATCCGCCAACCACAATTATTCTACCTGTGTAACCGCCAAATCCCGCATGGAAAATCGTGTTTTTTTGCCAGGGCATTTTGTACCACCAAAGCAGACTCCAGTCGCTCAACAATTTGCGCCCTATCCCTGTGGTGAGGATGGAGCCTCGGCGTAAGGAGCTACTCGTTGGCGTAGGACGGAATCGTCCGGCATCAAAAGGCGTCCACGGCCGGGGCCCGGCAAGCTGACGACACGAGTTCGGATTTCGATGTCAGATGTGCCGGCATACCTTCCACTTTGATCGCCGCGTCGGGATCTTCCCGGTCGTTACTGACGCTGGTTGCCCACTCCTCAATGGCTTTGAAATGTCCGCATTTCTCGACGCGGAAATCTGCGTCCAAGAATGGGCAGAACGAAATTAAACCCTCTCCCGCGCACGGTATACAGGGACGTCCTCAATTACCAAATTAAGCCATCCGGATGCGGACATGGTGTCCAGCCGCCACGAGCCTTCAATTCCTTCGTCGCCGCCGACGGCGGAAAATGCCCAGCCCAGCCGTCGCGATCATAACCGCGCTCGCCGGTTCCGGAACATTTGCGAACATCGGTACGGGTAATCCATCGGCCGCGGCGAAGGCGTCCAGGGCGGCGAGGTCGCTGGCCGAGGCTCCGTCGCTGGCGCTCTGGTTGAAGTTGGCGGCCAGATCGGTGAAGTCGGCGGCGTTGACTATGCCGTCGTAGTTGAAGTCGCCCTGGTCCCAGGCGGTGACGGGCTGGTTGAAGTTGGCCGCCAGGATGGTGAAGTCGGCGGCGTTGACCAGGCCGTCGAGATTGGCGTCGCCGAGGAGGGTGTATTTCACTTCGATCTGGCCGGAAGACAAGCCGGAGACCTTGCCGTCTTTGCCGTCGGCGTAGCCGAGGCCGTAGAACAGGCCATTGGTATTGGTTTGCGCCGCCGTGGAAATGATGCCTGGGCCGTTCCAGTGGCCACCGTTGTAGCCGGACTTGACGTAGCCGGCGATGGTCGCAATCGGATCGGAGGAACCGTAGGTGATGATGACGTGGTTGTTGTTCAGGTCGAACACGCCGCTGCCGCTTACCGTCAACGAAGTCAACTGCGCCAGGCCAGTGTTTGTGCCCAGTTGCAGCGTACCGCCCGTGACCGTGACGTTGCCATCGGACAACGCGCCGGTGACGCCCACGATCAGTTTGC
Organism: Tepidisphaeraceae bacterium; assembly: GCA_050014015.1. Classification (GTDB taxonomy): domain Bacteria; phylum Planctomycetota; class Phycisphaerae; order Tepidisphaerales; family Tepidisphaeraceae; genus PALSA-1353. The sequence goes on along the minus strand of JBEKEC010000072.1, from coordinate 13,555 downwards.
CCGCGCTGACCGTGGTGCCGCCGCTGTAGGTGTTCACCGTGTCGAGCGTGAGGGTCCGGCCGGCGGATTTGGCGAGCGATGCCGTGCCGGCTATGCCGCCAGTGCCGGAAATAGTGTAGTCGCCCGAAGCGTTGTTCACGGTGACGGTTGCGGGGCTGACCGTGGTATTCAAAGTCACGGCGTAGTTGCCTCCGTTGGAATCGTTGAACGTCACCGCGTCACCGGACTCGAACACGGTGTTGGAAGAACCGTTGGTCCAGTTGAAGCTGGCGCCGATGTCCCAGAGCTTGCTGCCGGCGGCGTTCGTCCAGGTGATCGATTGAACTGTGATGATGCTGCCCGGGATCACGCCGGGCTGAAAGAGATCGGCCAAATTCGTGGCGTTGGCGGCATCGCCGAGCGCGCCGTTGGAGGTCTGGCCCGGCAATTGGAAAATCTCCTGCATCGTCAGCAAATCCGAAGAATGCGTATACTCGGCGATCGTGCTGTCGTACGGCACGCCGCCCACGTTGGCGTGGGCGAGCGGCGAGATTACGATCTCCGGCAGGGTGTGATTCAAGTCGTCCTGATTGTCCCCATTGCCGTCCGGCTCGGTCTCGTCCATCCACAGCACGATCGCTCCGTTGTTGCGGTAGGCAGCGGAACTCATGATTTGGGGTATCACGATCGACAGAAAATTGTCTCCCTGCGCGATCTGTGCCGAATCCCCCGTCAAATGGGTTCCGTGATAGGTAAACCCACTCGATAACGGGGTGTGCATGTCGTTGAATTCGTCCGGCGTGATCCAGTTGTAGCGCGCGACCGTGTTGTCGGTGAGGTCCGTCTGCAATTGCTGGAGCGGCGCGTAATGCGAGACTTCGGGATTGGAAGTGCCCGTGTTGTATCCGCCATCGGTATCCGTGAAAAATACCTGCGGATCGTGCTGCACCAGATAGCTGTACTGGTTGCTCCCATTGTAAGCGTTGGCGCCCGAGATGGTGCCGCTGGCGGGGAACAGCGGAACGGTCCACTGGCTCTGCGGCAATACCGCCCCCGTGGAAGTGTTGATGTCCGTGTCCTCCTCGTATCCCTTCCAGGAAATGTTCGCCGACTGCAAAAGTCCGCTGAGGTGCTGAGTCGTGCTCTGCACGTTTTGGGGGCTTCCGGTGCTGGTGTACGGGGCGTTATCGGTGGTCACGCCAAGACTCGAGCCCGCCTCGGACCAGATATAGTTGAGTTCTGACGGATGTACGAATTGGACGATGGACTCGTTGGCGGTGGCGTTGTAATAGGTGCTGGTGTAGGAGGTTTGGGCGCTGAGGTTGGTCAGGACGCCGTTGACCAGCGCCGTGGCCGTGCCGTTGACCAGGCTGTTGATGAAGGGAGCGCTGGGGTTGCCGGCGATCTGCTCGACGTTGCCGTTGTTGCTGACGTTGCCGTTGGGTTGGGTCCAGTTGTGGTTCTCGAAGGGGATGACGAATACATCGCCGATCTGTCCGGCCGCGCGCGCCGGTGCGGCCGCCGCCCCCGCCAATCCCACCGCCGCCGCCGTCGCCAAACCCCGCCTGGCCCGAATCACATCCCCAACAACCGATACAAGGCCGCATTTCCCAGAGTACATAAAACCTCCGGAGGTCAGGCCGCATTAAATCTGCAAAGTGACCAGCCACCACCGGGTGCGTGTCACTTTCTGCAAAGAATTTCCCCCTCCCCTTGTACTCAGGGGGAGGGTTGGGGTGGGGGTCGAACATCGACTGGCCCACGAAACCCCCACCCTGACCCTCCCCCGGAGTACCAGGGGAGGGGAGGAAGAGGCCTTGCAAAATGTGGCACGCACCCGCCACCACCCTGACACGCGGCCTCCCATCCAATACAATTATAATGAGATGCTGGTTAAACTGCTCAAGGCAAAAATCCACCGCGCCACGGTCACCATGACGGACGCGGATTACCACGGGAGCATCACGATCGACCGCGATCTGCTGGTTGCCAGCGGATTGTTGCCCAATGAGGCGGTCATTGTCGCCGACTGCGAAAACGGGAACCGATTCGAAACCTACGTCATTCCGGGCGACCGCGGGAGCGGGGTCATCGGCATCAACGGCGCCGCGGCTCGGCTGTGTCAGGTCGGCAACAAGGTCATCATCATGAGCTTCGTCCTGGCCGATTCAACCGAGCTGGAGGGGCATACCTCGCGCATCGTCATCGTCAACGAACGCAACCAGGCCGTGCAGGCCGTCGATCAGCCAACCGTCACCTGACCATGCGATAGCCTCTTATGCTCCAGGTCCTGTTCCGCATTCATTTGTTCGGCCACGTCATCCCGGTCTACGGCTACGGGCTGATGCTGGTGATCGCGTTCCTGGCGTGCGTGCAAACTTCGCGATGGCTGGCGGTGCGAAAGGGCATGAACCCGGATCATTTCGTTGATGCCGCCCTAATCGCCATGGCCACCGGCGTCATCGGGGCGCGGCTCTGTCACGTGCTGGAAAATATCCACGAATACACCCGCGCCGATCTCACCCTCACGCAGAACCTTTTCAACGTTGCTAACACCCGCGAAGGAGGCCTGACGTTTTACGGCGGATTTCTGCTGGCGACGCCCTGCGTCATCGCCTACGGCCTGTGGCGCAAGGCGAAAATCCTGGTCGGGATGGACATCGTGGCCCCCGTCGTCATGATCGGGCTGGGCATTGGCCGCATCGGCTGTTTCCTCAACGGCTGCTGCTACGGCGCGCAGTGCGATCTGCCCTGGGCGGTGCGCTTCCCCTATTATTCCAACGCCTATCTCGATCAATACGCCGCCGGGAAAACGATCGTTCCGGCCGATCTGACAAACGCCCTGGGAGCCCCGCTGAATCCCGACGTTCTTTCCCCTTCGTACATCCCGCGATTTCGCCTGGTCACCGCCCTTCCGGTCCATCCGACGCAGCTATACAGCTCATTCACGGCGTTTCTCCTGGCGGTGCTGCTGATCGTTTACCTTGGGCTGCCACACCTGGACGGCCGCGTTTTCGCGTTGATGTTGATTCTGGAAGGCTTGGCGCGGTACGTGCTGGAAATGATCCGAGTCGAGCCGGCCGTTTTCACGCTGCGCCTGCATGGGCAGAGCTATGCTTTCAGCATCAGCATGATCCTGGGTCTGGCGGCGATCGTCGCAGGATTCGTCTTGTGGATACTGCTCGGCCATCGGCTTGCCGGTTGGCGGGAGGGCGGATAACATTGCTGAAGCACGGGCGATTGGCGCAGTTGGCTAGCGCACCAGCATGACACGCTGGGGGTCACAGGTTCGAGCCCTGTATCGCCCATTCAGGCTGACTCGGTCATTTCGGCTCGATCTCCTTGGCGAACTCTTCGTAGAGGTCAACGTCTCCGCTCTTGGAGATCTGGACGTTCTCATAGGGAACGCCCATCCGACGATAGAACTCGTCGGCGACGTTGTGGAAAACGCCAACGATTGTGGCGATGATCCAGTAGCGCATCTTGCCGAACTTCAGCTTGATGACTTTCATCGCCAGGCGCGTGCAGGTGTAGTTTAAGATGCCGGCGTAGGCGGCATCGCCGCCAGCCACGTTGGCTCGTTCGACAATCTGCCTGGCCAGTTCGTCGATGAGCGGATCAAGAGAAACTCGGTCAGGGCGGGGAATGTACGGCATAGCTGCATCTCCAAAAAGGATGCGAAGACTTTCGAGTAGGCGGTCCTGAAAAGAAAATTACCGATCCTGGGAACAAGAACATATTAGCATTCTTTATAATTTCCAAACAAACTTCAAATATCCCCTTTCGTCTGGCCAAATAGACGAGGAATGCGACGACGATGCGGTTGCGAACGTACAAGACCAAAGGTGCCGGCTCGCCAACCGCTTGCCTGACGATGGCCTTCAAACTCGTGGAGTCAGCTCAGAATCATTGGCGAAAGCTTAACGGCAGCGCGTTGCTGCCGGAGGTGATTGCAGGAGCGATCTTCAAAGACGGAACGAAACTCGCCGCTTAAGCTGTCGCGGCCATCCACTACTTTTGGGAATATCTCCGCTCAAAACACGTGCTTTTGGCGATCCCTCCTGCGGCAATTTGCCACATCATTTGCACAAACATAGGTAATTCCCCTATTGAATGGAGGGAGGGTTGTAGGAACATGATGGTTGGGTCTATCCCCCGAGATTCGGGATTCTTGCAAGGCGGGACAAATTGAACGGCCCATATGAATTTTGGCCAGTCACCGATCCAGTCGCGGGTAGGCTCAAGGCTGTATCGGTTGTAAGCAGCACGTCTAAGAATACAAGGATTTGCATATCGATATGGCCACCTTAAGGCGGGGCTTCAGGAGAATCAGGAGGGTTTAGTGATGCGAATTCGCCGATCGAGACAGTTAATTCTGGCTGCCGCTGGCTCCTTGATAATTTGGAGTGGGGGCCAAGCGCATACTTTCGCAACTACCGTCACTCAGACGGGCAGTCCAGGCGCGGCCTCGAGTCCCGGAGGGCCTGCCGTCGCGTCAGCCGTCGCGCCAGGCGACAGCAGCAACAGCGCCACCGCAACAGGTGGTGCGGGCGGCGGCGGCGCCGCCGGCGCGAATGCATCGACTGCCGGACAGAACGGCGGCAACGGTCAGAGCGGCGGAGCCGGAGGCACGGCGACTGCAACCGCACAAACCACCCTCTCGTCAACGAATAGTGATTCAAGCCAGGCAGTAGCGACCGGTGGAAATGGTGGTGCCGGGGGCGCGGGCGGCGCCGGGATCAGCCCCGGCGTCACCGGGAACTCGGGCGGCGGCGGTGGATGCGAAGGCCATAGCGACCGGACATGGCGTGACTCCGGTGCGGATGTCGACGCATCGATTCGCGCGGCTGACGAACGCCGTTTTTGTCAACGGCGCGTCAATGGCATCCTGCTGTAAGAAATGTAGTCGGTGAAACGCGAATCAATTAAGCCGACCCCGCCATCTCACGCTGAGGGCGATCAGGCTGCCCAAGACCAGCGAGGACGCCAACGGGCTGGGTTCGGGCAGGGAAGCGATCGCGGACACCTCCTGATCCCAGTAGGACGGTAACTGGGCATAGGGGTTTGACGCCGTCTGGTCGGTTACATAGACGTAGCCGGCGTTCAATTGAGCTGTCTCGCTAAGGTCGGCGAGCATCGCCGAGGTGGTCGGCGCATCATATATTGTGTTTGAGAACCGGTCGCTTGGGTAGCTCTGGAACCAGTTCTGGCCGTAGGGGTAGTTGTTGAATCCAGGATCGCCGGCAGGGGCAGTGTTGGGCCCTTCGAAGATGTCGAAGAGGTCGGCGGTCGACAAATATTCAGACGGCGAAACCCCGTTCAGGTATGGTTGGCCGGGATTGCCGATGACGGTGTAAGAAGAGTCCAGACCTTTGATATAACTATCCAGGCTCTGGTAGTACGAAAGTGTGCTCGGAGTAACCGACATACCATCGAGGAAGAAGCCGTCGATCAAACTTCCATACTGGCTGATATAAGTGGACACTTGGCCCTCGACAGAGGCAATGGGCGCACTGCCATTGTCCGTGTAGACATAGCCGACGGCCTTGCCGCTGGCGGTCTCCAGGTTCGTCATGGCGGTGACGTAATTCGGGTCCGGAGGGCCAGGCAGAGGCCCGCTGTCAGGATTGAAGATGGCAGTGACCTGAATTTGCCCGGCCGCGGCGTCCATTGCGGCCCAGCCATCGCCGACCCCGCCCGGACCGCCAGTGCCGGGATAGAAATACGCCGGAACGATAGTCCCCAAACCATCAGCCCGGCAAGACCCGGGCAATTGCAGGATCACGCCCAGAGCGACTGTCATCGAAACGAATACCGAGCATGCGACTTCGCTGGATCGACACATGGCATTTCTCCCGAGAGCAAATAATCCGGTCCCACTTCGAATGATTTAAGACCATCAGTCGCACCGGATAAAACGCGCCTGAAGGCTCCGGTTGCGTGGTTGCGGGCACATTCTACCAATCCGGATTGACAGTTTCAAAGCCTGCGAGCGATGCACGCACCTCACCGCTACCCTGACGGAGACGGATTCCGCCGCTTCCACTGATCGGGCAGCCGATCGGGCAATTCGCTGATCCGCGTGGCCGGCAAATTCGTCGGCGGTTGCGTACGGTAATGCTAGGAATCGATGCCGTGCCGGCGGCAAGTGCTGGTCAGGCTGGAAAGGATCGCCGCAATCTGGCGGACATGATGTCCACGGTCGCGGCTGATCTCAATGATGGAAATGGCGTCACTCGTGTCGTCGGCCTACGGCCTGTAATTCACCACCACGTCGTTGATCTTGAGCTTCGTGCCGTCGCGCACCATCGTCCCGCCGGCCGGGGCAAGCACCAGTACCATCGCCTGATCCGCCTCGATCGCCAGCGGCTGCTTCCCGCTCACGTTACGCCGGATGAACTGCCCGCTCACCGTGTCGTAGAGGTCGCACGCGGCAGGCCCCACGTCAAAGCTGATCGTCTTCTCCTGCTCATACGGGTTGTAGATCAGGAAGGTCGGATAGCAGCGCGGCCGATAGTAATCCGTCTTCGTCACGTCCCACGCGATGATGCCCGGCACGTCGGTGGCATTGAAGATGCTGCCCAGGAAGCCGACGTGGTTGCCCATGTACAGGGCGATGTTCTGCGATTCGCCGCTGAACTGGTTCTTGTCGATCCAGTACCGGCCTGACCTGCCGCCATCGTACTTGTGGGCGAAGAATGCAATGGGATCGCCCGTCGCATACGGTCGGAACGAATGAGCCGCATCCGCATGATGCGGCTCCGTGCGAAAGCCCTCATACGAAAAAAGGAATCCCTTGCCCTCGGGCAGGCTCTCCCGCCAGTTCAGATGATCCTGATGGTCGTAATCCAGATCGATCCCCAGGAAGAATCGGCAGCTATTGGCCGCGTTGAGCGCATAGCGGGCGATGCTGCGGGCGAATCGCTGATCATATCGAACCACGGGCAGCAGCCAGGCCGGAGCTTGGTAGCTGCCCATCGCGAACGCGTAGAAGCCATTGTTATCGGGCCAGCGCCACCAGGCGCCATCCAGGCCGTCGCAGGTCATTCCGTTGAAATTCGTGCCGTGGGTAATCGCCCACTCGTGGACAAATCCCGGCAGGCGCGTGTAGTCGCCGAACCAGTTGTCCATCATCCACTTCATGTCGAAGTCTTCTCCCTGCTCGGCGTTGATGCGCGCCATGACCAGGGGGCCCATGGCATGCGAAATCTCGTAGCGCCCGGGATGCGTGAGCTGCCAGCGCAGCGCCGCCTTCGCGCACTCCAGGTATTGGCGGTCGCCGGTCCATTGGAAGCCCGCGTACAGCATCCATGCCAGGCACGAGGCATTGCCGGGGTTCCAGTCGATCTGGATCGGCCGGACCCGGCGCCCGGCGATGTCGTACCCCTGTTTGAGATCGGGTTGATCGGGGCAGCCGAAGGCCTTGGCCATCTGCAGGAGAAAGGCAAACTCCCGATCGATGTTGCGGCGAAAGCCGGGATCGTGACGGTTCAGGTCCGTGATCATCACACCCAGGGCCAGCGGCCAGTAGCCGTAGATGACGTGGCTGACGTTGCCGCCGCGCTGGCCGATTCGATCCTGATAGACACCTTCAGCCTCATCGAACCAGCATTTGCAACCGGCCGTCCAGTCGATGCCGGCGTAGGTGTGCATGTCCAGGTCCATAAGCTGCGCGCCGACGACTGCGGAAAGACACGCAATTGCCTCGCCGTCATCAGTTGCCGATTTACGTCCCGGCGCCAGATAGGCTGGGAAGCCGAAATATTTGCCTCCCGGGGCCAGGTCCACTGCGGGAAGATTTTTGCCCGTCGCGGCCGGATCGAAGACCAGCCGGTAGTAATCCGTCGCGGTCTGCTTCCAGTCGATCACGTGCAGCGGTTGCGGCATGCGGGAAATGGTCTGGACCCAGGGGATAACGATCTGCGGCTCGGCTGCAATGGCCGAAGCGGCCATGCCGGCTGCCGTCGCCAACGCGAAACACCAGATTCCAAAGGTGGACATTTTGAAGCGATCGCTCCTTCCTTCGCGGATCCCGCTGCACGCCCGTAGCACTGGAGTCTTTCGCGAACCGCTCGGATATCAAAGTGCGGTTGACGCGAAAAACGATGGTCGCGCCGTTGGTAAGCGTGCCGGAGACTTTGGTGCCATCCACGGTGATGGTCGTGTTGGTGCCGCCCGCCTGCGGCACATAGACGATGGCGGTGACGTTGACGGGAATGGTGACGGCAAGATGATACAGCGTGGCGTTGCGATCCGACTCGACGGCGATGGTGCCGCGGTCAGTTAGCAATGAACCACGGGCGCAGGCGAGGCTGGTGCCGAAATCCAGCGGCACGATCTGCACCTGCGCGAACTGGGGCGCGAGCGCCTTCACGCCCAGAATGTAGCGGATATAACCGTCCAACCCGACGACACCCCAGCCATGCGACTCGCTGTCGCCGTCGGTGTTGGCAGTCCACGACTCCCACGCGGCGGTCCCGCGGAGCGAGGGCGGGAAGGCGTTGGCGTGTTGCGAGGCGTGCGCGCTCTGAGTCCCGCCCGGTTCGAGGCCGTCTACATAGATACCACTGGCATTGAGCAGGTGGGTGTTTATCGGGGTTTGCAGGGCGTTGGCCAAGCGACGATAAGTGTTGCTGTCGCCGGTGTTGCCAAGCTCGCCGGCGATGCGCGAGATGACGTTGTAGTCTTCCCAAGCCCAGGCGTTGATGACGGCGCTGGCGTTGCCGGGGCCGGCGACAGTGGCCATGTCGTAGCCGAAACGCATGTCGGGCGGGCAGTCAATGATGCCGTTTCTGTAATTCCTGGAGGTGCCGCCGAGAAGTCTGGTGATCAGGCCATTGGTCGGATTGAGGGAGCGGTTCACGTACTGGGCGATGTTGGTCAACGCGGTGTAGTTGGCGGCAAGAAAAGCGCAATCGCCCGTCTGCAAATAATACTCCCGCACCCACTGGAAAAAGGCCTGCGTGTAGTCGGGAATGTCACGCGCATTGTTGACATCGGGATAGCAGGCGTTCACCCGACCGACGTCGGCACCCGTGGGCCAAAACTGGCCCATGGATTCGATGAACTCGCCCACTTGGCGGTCGTCATCATTGATGAGCTTTTGGACTGGTGTGAGAAGCATCGGGCATCCACTGCTCTTGCGAATATCTCGACATCCATCGAGAGCCAAAGAACCGCACCAACCAAAAAATTATAGCGATGAGCTCGTCGCTATTCCGACGTATCCATGTCTTCGAAGTGCGGATATCACAAACACTTGCGCGCTGGCTTGCTAAGCGAGCACTGGCAATCCGTCATCAATCGGTTGCTGCATGCGAACTTTTTGGTTGACTTTCCGACAGAAGAGAGTAAGTTTACGTCAATTCGCAAGCGTTTGCGGAATTTGAATCCCCGTCGGAGCGCCAGCAGGCTTGATAAATTCGGGTGAGTCGGCGATCCGGCAACATATCGAGCGGAGGTCGGAATATGCGTAAAATGAACATCGGGCTTGGATCCAAGGTATGCTGTGGAGCCGCGTTGGCTGCGTTTGCTGCGGTGTCGGCGCACGGAGCGGTGATCACAACCTATAGCGGTGGAATTTCCCCAGGGGTAAACGCTCCCTATCAAGCGGATTATTCATCTCCGACCATCACCGGTTGGCTGGACTACTCAAATAATGACCAAGGCGCCCTCCCCGACGGCGGCCCCGCCCAGGTGTTCCTCACGACAGCCCCCATCACGTTGCAGTCGGTCACCGTCAAAGGCTTCGGGGACGCCGGTGCACCCCTTACCGGAAACTGGACGATTACCGTTGGCTCGCTAAACGGCAACAGCGACTATTATGGCGTGGGCTTTACACTTCTGGACCAAGAAACCGCCAATGGAGCGCCAATCGGGACTGACGTCGGCAATGGCATAACGACGAATTATGACATGTTCACGCTGGCGAATCCGGTCGCTTTGGCTGCCGGTACTGAATATTTCTTTGCAATCAGTTCCAGCACAAGTAACGGTGGTTGGTACGGGTTCGCCATGAGCGGTGCCCCAGACCCCCTCTACGCGACGCTGGGGATATCGGCAGCCGGGTATTATGATGGCCCCCCGTACGTGAACCTCGCGCAGCAGAATAATGAGTCTAATGCAGCATATCCGGGCGGCGGGCTTGATTTTACCTACTATATCAATGGCACCGTCCCAGAGCCGGCCACATTGGGCCTCTTTGGGGTAGGCCTTTTGGGCCTGCTGAATCGACGCCGCCGGGCATAAGCGGGAGGTCGGCGGCCTCCGGGCTTGAGATATCCATTGCTGATTGGCGGGCGAGTCGCACAACGGCTCGCCCGCATTCTTTGTTGACTGGAAGTGCAAACCAATCTGGAAGTGCAAACCAATTCTGGATAATCAGAATCGAAAAGGACGATAGGGAATCGCCACGGAAGGAAGTTCGCTATCCTGGCTCTCAATCATCGAATGAAGCATCTTGACGCATTGTTGTCCAACTTCGTAGAAGGGTATCTCGATCGTTTCGATTGGCAAACCGGTGTTTCCACGGATCACCCGTTCATTGAAACCCATCACCTTCAGTTGATTCGGCACGCGAATCCCGAGACTCTTTGCCGTGGCCGTCAAACACACCGCCTCTTCGCTCTCGTAGCAAATCACACCCTGAACATCGGGAAAGCGCCGAAGAAAGAATTCCGCGCGTTGCAACACGTCCATGTGCCGATCATCGTCCGATGGGCTCAACTCCAGATATCGATGGGACTCGAGGTTCGCCGCCTTCATGGCATTTTGGAAGCCCGCCAGCCGGTCGGACATGGAATAGTGAATATCGGCGGCACACGATCGGCAAAAGTAGCCAATCCGCCGCACGTCTCTACTCAATAGCCAACTAACGGCCAATGCCGCCCCGCTAAAATCATCCGGGTAAACGCATTGTTGCTTTTGTTTCACGTTAAACAGCACGTAGGGCAGTCGTAATTTCTTGAAATAAGCGATCGTGCGCGAAAACATCGGCAGCAGGTTGACGATGAGTCCGTCCACCGCAGATTCGCGAAAGAGCTGAGGGAGGAGTGCGGAATCCTTGATTTTCGCCGACGGGAGCTCGTTGATCAGCAGCCGCCACCCCATGTCTTCCACAACGGAATAAATGCCGCTGAGGCCATTGATGGGATACCAGTCAATTTCGTAGTCGCCGCAGGTGACAAAGCCGATGGCCTGAAAACGTCCGTGACTCATGGAACGGGCGGCTGTATTGGGTCGATACCCGAGTTTTATCGCAATTCGTCGGATCTTCGCGCTTCTCGAGACCATGGACGGCCATTTCTCTTTGTATTTTCCGTTGAGAATGCGGGAGACCGTGCCGACCGAGACCCTCGCGCGAGCAGCCACATCGGCAAGCGTTGTTGTTTCCTTGCGGTCCGCTGGCTCGGGATTGTGGATTGAAACCGGCATATTTGGCGATACCAAGCCCAATTTACTATCGGCGACAGACATAATCATATAGAAAGCGCTTGCAATTTGCAACCGCTTTCGAATATATTATGCGCCGTCGGGCCCCTTGGCAGGATGCCTTCGCCGATGGTCATAGGCGGGACCACGGGCATCGAGAAAATGACGTGGGGTCTTTGGGTCGGCCATTGTGGTCGACGCTCATTTGTGCGGTTTCGGTGGACTTAGCTTTTTGCGAGGGTAATGCTATGAAGAACACTCGGAATGGTGGGACGGACGGCACGACTTTTGGAAATTTATTGAACTCCTCCGGACGGAAACGGGCGAGTCTGGCGCTCGCCTTGGCTGCGGCCGGTGCAATTGCGCCCTGTCGCCATGCCCTGGGCCAATTGACAGGCACCGCCACGATAACAACGAACACCGGAATCACCGCGAACGCAAGCGCTCCCTATCAAGCGGATTTTTCAAGTCCGAGCATCACCGGTTGGCTGGACTATACAAATAATACCCAAAGCAACCCCGCTGGCAGCGGTCCAGGCCAGGTATTCATCCCGACATCCAACATCACTTTGCAGTCGATCGCGGTCAAAGGATTCGGGAACTCCTCGGCGAGTGGCCTTGGCGGAAACTGGACGATTACAGTTGGCTCGGTGAACTCTAACAACGACTTTTATGGCGCGCCCGTTACGATTCTGGACCAGGAAACAGCCGCCGGAACGCCGATCCAAACCGACGTGACCAATCACGTGTTGAATAACTACGACATGTTCACGCTGCAGAATCAGATCGCTTTGACTGCCAACAACGAGTACTTTTTTGCAATCACCTCCAACAACGCAAGCAATGGTAATGGTGCTAGTGCGTGGTACGGGCTTGCCATGAGCGATGGCCAGGATCCCCTCTACCTGACACAGGGCATCTCGGCAATGATGTTTAACGATGGTTCGACCTCCCAGACCATTATTCAACAGAATAATGAGAGTAATAGCACGACGACGGGAGGGCTTGACTTCACCTACTACATCAATGCGACTCTGGGAGCGGCCGTAAATGTGAATGCGAGTTGGATAACCAACGGCAACGGTAATTTCGCCGATGCGCCGAACTGGTCGCCCGGTCTTCCGAATACGGCAGGTTCGACGGCCACTTTCGGCACCAACGGCGGCCTTATCACCACCAGCCCGACGGTCAATGTCGCCGGCGGCGCGTCAATCAGTTCAATGACCTTCAGCAATCCCAAGGGATATACAATTTCCGGGGCTGGATCGGTTACCGCCGAAGCCGCAGCCGCAATTAGCGTCACCGCCGGCAACAACACGATCAACCTCACTGGTGGACTGGGCTTGGCAAGCAACGCCGTAACCATCAGCGTCGCCACGGGAAGCAGCCTGGCGATTACCAATATCATTGACACCACGTACGGAGGCCTGACCCTAACCGGAGGAGGCACGCTCACCATGGGCTCAGTCAGCCCGGGTTATGGCCTCAATCTCTTGAACAATGGAGGAACGCTGGTTCTGGCGAATGGCTCGGAGACACAAACAAGCAACGCCATCTTTTGGGACCTTCAGCCGGTCGCGGGCGCGTTGATCGATTTGGGTCAGAATAACTACATCAACAATAACTCGTTGAATAACCTCGGGACGGTCAACATCGGGGCTGGAACCACCCTGGTCACGGCGCAAGGAAACGGCTTTACGTTCCCCGGTTCCATCACTGGCTCCGGCTCGATCATATTTGGCGCCGCATCCGCCACCGTAGCTCAGACCGCCGCACTGACCGGAGCAAGTCCGGCCTTCAGCGGGTCGATCACCGTCGCCGAAACCTATCTCCTCCAAGTCGGCGCGGGCACGGTGCTTGGCAATAACAGTTCGACCAATACGCTCACGTTCGACTCCGGTAATCTTCAGGCTCTCGGAAACGTAAACATCCCCCAGACCATCACGATCGAAGATACTCAAAGCCTTTCCAACAATAACACGGTTATTGATACACAGACCAATACGTTAACGCTGTCTGGCCAAATCAGCGGCGGGAACTCCTTGCAGAAGATTGGGACGGGCGAATTGGTCCTTGACGCCTCCAATAGCTACACCGGAGGCACGAATGTAACGGCCGGCACGTTGGTCGTGGGCGTTAGTGGCGC
>JBEKEC010000071.1:0-21807 GCA_050014015.1 Tepidisphaeraceae bacterium | reverse complement strand
TACCCTTGGGGATAGGCAAAATCGATAAAGGACAGGTCATTCCCAGGCTGGATTGTCCTTGAAAAAATCGATCAGAGCAGCGAGCAAAGATTCTTTGGTTCGAATCCCAACCTCTCCGCTGCGCTTTGGACTGAATCCGGGGTTAAACTTCGCCAAAACGTTTTCGGAGGATTAGTGAATTGCGCGTTTTTGGCTGGTTTTTGGGGGCGCTGACACAGTCGCGGTTTTTGATAGCGCCAGGGCCGACTGTGTCAGCGTCAGCGCGACATTTCGCGAAGTTTCACCTGGGTTTGGCCACTCTGCCACAGCGAGAAATTGGCGTGTGTCCGTTCTCCCCCCGGAATGTCCCATATCCCCCGGGGAGTTTGGGAAAAAATAAAATGGGTAATTTGGCCGAGCCGCTTTTTATCCGCACATTGCATCAACTCCCTACCGGTTGATGCGGATCCGACACCTTTTTTCGCGAGTCGATCCATTATTTCCCAAACTCCGGGGGGGTCGCTTGGCGCGAAAATCGAGCGGGAGAAAGTGCGGCAGAGGAATGTTCATATCTCAGGAGAGTGTCCTCTATATTTATAGCCGGGAGGTGAAAGTTTTAGACGTGTTTTTGGAAAAGCGCGGATTTTTTTGAATTATTTTTGACGACGAGCGCGGGGAGGGGGGACATGAACGGTTTCTCTGCCGCCCGGCGGGATTCCGAGGCAGCCGGAGGGCAGTGGACTCTGATCTCGCGGGCACAGGTTCGATTCCTGCCGGGGACGTTCGGCGATCGGCCTAAGCGTGCAACATTCGGTAGACATCGGTGTCTTCAGGTGGGCGGTCCCCTACGCCACCCCAGGCAAATATCCTTTTCCAATACTCGTCATGCTTCTGCCCCCAATCATCGCTGCCGTAGTAGGCCGCGCCGTAAAGCTCAGTCAAGGGCTGTTGGAACTCACATACGATCCTGCCACCGTTACTGTGCTGCATGTAGTATGCGGCAACTTCCCGGTAGCGGTCAGTCTTCTTCTCAAAAGGTGGTCGGCGTCTTTTCTCGACGATCTGGTACATCACATCCTTAATCCCTTGGTATCCCGTGTTCCAAAGGTTACAGAGTTCCCTTTCCAATAAGCCTTCAAAAAATGCGTGATTCGGGAGTGGATTTCGAGGTGTTTGCTCCGCGTCCATCCTCTTTATGTTCCCGAATCATTGAAATCAGGCTCTCGCGCGCTTAGAACATGAGCACATTTCAACGCGAGGCAATTTATGCGGCATTTTATCCCCATCATCCTAACGGTCAGCACAATCACCCTGGCGCAATCACGCTCATTCCCAGCGCCGGGCGAGGCGGATGATGCGCCGAAATCGTCGACGGTGGCAGCAGCCAAGGCGAAATATGACGCATCGATCAAGACTGCCCACGATGCCTTTGTAAAATTAGTGCTCGATGCCGATCAGAATTACATCGACACGCTGACAAAGGCCGAAGATGCCACAATGAAACAGGGCATAGCCGGAAAACCGGATGCGGACGCAATTGACGCTGCTCGCTTGGCCGGCATAGAGACGATGAAGCAGCATCGCAACGACACTGCTGATAGACCTGCCGCGCAGCAGGACATGGCGAGTAAAACCTTTTGGTACGGTTACACGAATTCGGGAGGAAGTGGGCTTCGAAAGATGTCATTTGCGCCCGATGGCTCGATTACCGCCGGCGCGGCGGGCCTTGAGCAAAGGTGGGCCGTCAGCGATGGAACGCTTAACATCTTCGATGCAGACCGGAATGTCACGATGAAGCTCGCGCGATGTGCCGACGGTGCATGGGCCGGTCGCTGGCTCGTTGCGGAAAAAGGTGAAGTATTCCTGTTTCCGTTGGATGGTACTGACCCCAGCCAGAAATCAAGGATAGATGCTGTCGAAAGCGAACCGGCGGAAGGCAGAGTAGACCCCGCTCAAGAAAGCCGCCGCATCCTTGAATCGCGCCTTGCGGGAACAAAATGGCACGAACCTAAGCCCGGAGTTATCTGGACGCTGAATAAGGACGGAACGTGCATCATCAGCGACGGCCGCACTGCAAAATGGGCTGCGATCAATTCAACGACGATCTTGTTGGTGGTTAATGACGGATGGGTAGATGAATGGCAGTTCGACGGCGATCTTAAAACCATCCACGATCTTCATGCAGAATTGGCCGATCCCTGGGTAGCACCGCGAGCCGATTAGGCGTTCGCCGGGGCGATGATTTCTACGCCGCCTGGGCCGTTTGCAGGGGCGCGATGGGGAATCCGCGGGATTGGTCGCGGGGGATCAGATAGATAATTGATAATGATAATTAGGGACAGGCACCCATTTCGAGACACCGAAATAGGTGACTGTCCCTAATTAAAAACCTTGCTTGTCTGGGTTACACCGAAGGTTTAAGCGGCCTTCCGCCCTGGAAAATCCTTTTTGAATTCGTCGAGCGCCGGCCGTAATCCCTCGGCCATGCGGGAAACGGTCGTGGCGAGCTCTTCAAAATGCTCGATGAAATCCCAGATGGTGTTGACCGCCTCCGGCTCTTCGCGGCCGGCAACGAGCTGCTCGGCGTAGCCGGCGGCGTTCCTCATGTCCTGAACCGATCTGGTGATCGCAATTTCACGGGCGAGCGCGGCTTTAAGCGTTGCCGCGGCGTTGCAGACGCTACGTTTTGGTATATTTGCCATCGTCCATCCTTCCGGTAAGACCCCCGTCTGTGCATCGGCCCTCCGCCAAATCCACTTTAGCCCAGATTATTCACCACGGATGACACGGATATCACGGATATTCAATGCTGGAGATTACTTATGATCGATTCCATGCTTTTCCACGGAGCGTAGACTGCGCCCATCGCGGTTTCGGAACGGTCCTGATTTATCCGTGCTATCCGTGAAATCCGTGGTTCCTCTGAATTTTCCGGGTCAGCAGATTATTTTGCCCTGTATCGCAATCGTGCCGCAGACATCGTCTCGTCGGCGGGCGTGGCGCTCTTACGCCGCCTGGGCCTGTTGTATGGGCGCGATGGGGAAGCCGCGGGATTGGTCGCGGGGGATCAGGGTCATCAGATTGCGCATCGCGTCGAGCTCTTCATCGGAGGCGAAAGCACGCTTGGGGACGATCAGTCCCATGGATTCGCTCGTGAAGAGGAGGAAGAGATTGCGGGTTTCTTCGCCTTTGACGAAGGCGGGCCATTGATAGTCGTGGCGGCAGACGGTGTCGGAGAAAATGACGCCGGCGGCGGAAATGTCAACGGTCTGATGGCGGTGAAGATCGGGGCGGTTGAGCCAATGGCGCGGCAGGGATTTGGAATGGTTGTAGGCGGCCATCGAACTGACGTAGACCAGGAGCATGAGCCAGATGGAATGGGGGAGGAGGGTTTGCCAGGTGAAGATTCGGGAGTGGGAGGTGGGATTGAATTTGCGGTTGAACCAATGCTGGAAGACGAGCGCGGCGATGAGAAGGATGAAAGTCGAGAGCGAAATTGCCTGGCGGGCGGTGAGCCAGGGGAAACGGCGGGCACGGAAGCTGGCGGGGAGACTCATGGCCAGCCAGGTGAATCCGAAGGCGACGATGGCGATCCACATATTGACCCAGGCCATTTGGCCGTCGGTGTCGCCGGCCTTTTGCCAGAGGAAGCGGGTGACGGCGTAGTAGAGGCCGAAGACCAGGACCAGAACGACGATTTGCCAGGGGCTGTTGACGGGCCGGCGGGCGGCGGTGACGGCATTGGACAGCTCGGCATAGTCCTGGACGGTGTTTTGGTACTGGATGGTCAAGGGATGCCTTTGATGGACGCCAGCCTTGGGGATATTCGGCCTATGAGGGGGAGGGCTTGAGGCGGCAATCGGGATTAATGCAACGCTCAACACACAACACTCAACGCTCAACTTTGAAGTGAAGAGATGGCGAATTCCGGGGGTTTTTGGCATTTTCTTGAAACTTGAGCGTTGAGCGTTGAGTGTTGTGTGTTGAGCGTTGCATTGGTTGACCCGGTGACATTCAAATCCCGCCAAATGCGATGGCCGTGCTTAAGAATGCGCCGTGAGAACACACCTGTTGCCAGCGTGGCGGGGGATTGTGATAATGAGGGGGGATGGGATTCACGGAGGATATTCGATGCATCCACTGAACATTTCCGACATGAAGTTTGAGGGGCTGATCGAGCGGGAATGGGTGACGGCGAATGGGCTGGGCGGCTACGCCAGTTCGACGCTGTGCGGGATGAACACACGGAAATACCACGGGCTGTTGGTGGCGGCGATGTCGCCGCCGGTGCGGCGGATGGTGCTGCTGTCGCACGTGGAGGAGTCGGTGTGGACGTCGAAGGGCGAGTTTGCGTTGGGGAACAACGAATATCCGGGTACGATTTTTCCGCGTGGGTTTCAATATTTGCGGGCGTTCAACGTGGAGCCGTTCCCGCGCTGGGCGTACCAGGGCGAGGGGTTTACGATCGAGAAATCGCTGCGGCTGCTGCCGGGGGAAAACACGGCTTGTCTTTCGTATTCGCTGCTGACGGGGGAGAAATCGGTGACGCTGGAGATCAAGGCGTTATTGGCGTTGCGGGGAATCCACGAGTTGATGTACCAGTGGAACGGTCGGTTGGCGGCGGAATCGAAAAATGGCGTGGTTCGGATTGCGGCCAGCACGCGGACGCCGGAGGTTTTCTTTGCCCATGATGGTGAATTCCGGGCCGATGCGCACTGGCATTTGAACACGATATATCGGAGGGAGGACGAGCGGGGATACAGCGGGCTGGAGGATTTGTGGAAGCCGGGGAGTTTTCGATGGACGCTTTCGCCGGGTCAGACGGTGCATCTGGCGTGTTCGACGGAGCCGGTGGAGTTGGCGCGGGTGAAAAGCGATCTGGACCGTGCGCGGGACGATTTCGACCGTGGAACGGCGATCGTGAGTTCGGAGGTGGACGAAGCCCTGGAAACGCTGTTGCACGCGGCCGACTCGTTCGTGGTGAGCGTGCCGGGCGAAGCGGCCGGGGAGCGTGCGGTTCACGTCATCACGCAGTATCCGTGGTCGTCACCGAGCGGGCGGACGGCGCTGGTGGGATTCCGGGGGTTGTTCGTGATTCCGGGTCGGCTGGAAGAGGGGCGGATGCTGCTGTTGGGGCTGGCGGGGCAGATGCGGGACGGGCTTGTTCCCACCGAATATGCCGAGACCGGCGAGGGTCCGAGTTATTTGGGCACGGATACTTCGCTGTGGTTCATCGACGCGGTAGGCGAGTATTTCCGCAGGACGGACGATGAGAAGACGATTCGGACGCTGTTTGGCGCGGTGGAAAAGATCATAGACGCCTACCGGCACGGAAGCGCTCCGGGGATTTTCTGTGATTCCGACGGGCTGGTGGGGATGCGGTTGGCGGGTGTGGCCGGATCGTGGATGGATGCACAGGTGGCTGACTGGATCGTCACGCCGCGGCAGGGCCGCACCGTGGAGCTGAACGCGCTGTGGTACAACGCGTTGGTGACGGCGGGGCTGCTGGCGTCAAAACTGGGGCAGCAGGCGTTGGCGTGGCAGTGGGAGCAACTGGCGCAGCGGGTGCAGGCATCGTTCAACCTTCGGTTCTGGAACGCGAATTTGGATTGCTGCTACGACGTGTTGGAAGACCACGGGTTTGACGCATCGGTTCGGCCGAACCAGATCTTTGCCATCAGCCTGCCGCACGCGGTGCTGGCGGCGGAACGGCACCGGCCGGTGATCCAGAAGGTGATGGAAGAGTTGCTGACGCCGCTGGGGGTGCGGAGCCTGTCGGCGCGTGATCCGGCATTCCAGGGCCATTACGGCGGGAACGTGGTTTCGCGAGATCGATCGCAGCATCAGGGCTCGGTGTACCCATGGCTGCTGGGTCCGCTGGCGACGGCGTACGTGAAGGCGTGGGGCCGGAACGAGGAGACGATTTTTAGAATTTCGCAGTGGCTTGGTCCGTGTCTGGACTACATGGCGGGAGACGGGCTGGGGCAGATTTGCGAGTTGTTCGACGGGGACTCGCCGAAGGCGGGACGGGGCGCCGTGGCGTCGGCGCTGAGCACGGCGGAAGTTCTGCGTTGTTACGCGCAGGAGATTTTGGGAATCGCTATGGCGCCGAGGAAGGCGCGGCGGGGACCGTCTGCATCGCCGCCGACGCCGGTGGGATCATCGACGCTGGAATAGAAAAATCGCGGGGGCGGGGATCTCTGGACGGCGCCGGCAACGTGAGCCGGACGATGAACCAGTCCCGTTGTGCGGTCTGGACCTGGATGTGTCCGTTGAGAAGCCGGGAAAGCCGTTGGCAAAGGGACAATCCCAGTCCGCAGTGGACGCCGGTATCGGCCCGCGCCTGATCGCCGCGCCAAAATCGCTCGAACAACTGGTCGGCGTCGCCGGGTGGGATCAGGCTGCCGGTGTTGGCCACCTCGATCAATAATCGGTCTGAATCCAGGCGTGCGGTAACGCGCAACGTGCCGGCATCGTTGGCGTAGGAGACGGCATTGTCGAAAAGGTTCTGGAGGATAATCAGCAGTCTTTCGGGATCGGTTTCGATGAAGATGGGGCCGGGGACCTGCCATTGCAGTTGCAGGCCGCGGGCCTGGGCGCGCGGGGCGAACAAGGCCCAGCAGACGTCGAGCAGATCGGCGGCGTCGGTGTTCTGGAGCTTGAGCGAAAGCTGGCCGGCGTCGGCGCGGGCCAGGACAAGCAGGGTTTCGACCATGGCCTGCATGCGTTGGGCGACGTCGCGGCACTTGTCGATGGCGGCGACGTAGGCGGATTCATCGCGTGGGCGGGAGCGGCAGACTTCGAAGGTGGTCAGCAGCGCCGCCAGGGGAGTGCGAAGCTCGTGGGCGACGTCGGCGGTGAAGGCTTTTTCGCGGGCGAAGGCGGATTCGAGATGGGAAAGAAGCCCGTTGAGCTTGTCGATCACGGGCGCAAGCTCGGTGGGCGCGTCGCCAGAACTAAGGCGAACGGACAAATCGTTTTCGCGGAGTTGGTCGATGTCGGAAGCGATGCGTTCGACGGGCCGGACCGCCCTGCCGACGATCCAGACCAGGACCGCGCCGCAGACGACGACGGCCAGGCAACACCATCCCGCGAGCAACCAGCGGAAATTCTCCAGCGTGCGTTGGATGGAGAGGGTATCGCTGGCGACGCTGAGGATGACGGTGCGGGAGCTGTCGGCGTTGGAGGAATTGCCCGTGGCATTCGGCTCAATGGTGGTGGTAAACGACATGGTGACCATGCGCCCGGGCCGGCCGTCGGGCAGGAGCAGGTCGTGATAGCTGACGGCGGCGCCCGTGGGCGGCCTGGGAAGATCGCCGTGGCCGAGGGACGGGGATCGGATGACGACGCCGGGATCGATCCAGGCCTGGAAATAATCGGGATGATCTGCGGCAACGAATTTGGGCAATTCGTCTGGGGCATAGTCGAAGACGATTTGCTGGCCGTGCTGCTCGGCGGTGGCGGCGACGGCGCGAGCCTCGGTGAGGAGGGACTGATTGTATTCCGATTCCACGGATCGCCGGACGCCGAGATACAGGGCCAAGCCGAGCAGTCCCAGGACGATGGCGGCGCCGAGGGAGGTGTGAACGAGCAGGCGGAGGCGAAGGGAGCGGATCATGCCGGCTCCAGCTCGGCGAGAAGGTATCCCTGTCCGCGGCGGGTATGGATGAGCCGGGGGCTGTCGGGGCGTTCGATTTTTTTGCGGAGCAGCCCGATGTAAACGTCGACGACGTTGCTTTCGGGGGAAGCGTTGAAGTCGTAAACGTGCTGCCAGATGTCCGCGCGGGAAACGATCCTTCCGATATTGTGGGCGAGATATTCAAGGAGGGCATACTCGCGGCCGCTGAGGTCGACGGGTTTGCCGGCGCGGCGAACGACGCGGTGAGTGGTGTCCACCTCGAGGTCGGCGATGCGGAGGACGGTGGCCTGGGTTTCATACTTGCGGCGGATCATGGCGCGGACGCGGGCGAGCAATTCGGCGAAAACAAACGGTTTGACGAGATAATCGTCGGCGCCGAGTTCCAGGCCGTCGATTCTGTCCTGGGGGGTATCCTTGGCGGTAAGGAACAAGACCATGGAGGGACATTTGCGCTCGCGAAGCTGGCGAAGAACGGACAGGCCGTCGACTTTGGGGAGCATGATGTCGAGGATGATGACGTCGTGCTCGCCGTTGCGGGCGTGCCAAAGCGCGGTTTGCCCGTCGGTGGCTTCATCAACGGCGAATCCGGCCTCGCGAAGGCCCTGGACGAGCGACTCGCGAAGCGGTTGGAAATCTTCGACGACCAGGAGGCGCATGGATGGGATATATCATAACGGATGGATGGGAAGTGCAAAGGGGAATGCCAAATGCCGAATGCCGAGTGAAGGGCGGCCATCCGGTCTTTCATTCGGCATTCGGCATTTGGCAATCGGCATTCGGCATTCGGTCTTACCCCGGTCCGGCATTTTGACATCAATGCCCTGCCCGCTACACTCCGGGAAACTGCCGCGGGCGGGGCGCGACGGCAGCAAGGCCAAAGGGAATCGGGCGGCGCGTGCTATTTCATCCTC
Source organism: Tepidisphaeraceae bacterium (assembly GCA_050014015.1). Taxonomy (GTDB): domain Bacteria; phylum Planctomycetota; class Phycisphaerae; order Tepidisphaerales; family Tepidisphaeraceae; genus PALSA-1353. The sequence continues at coordinate 13,278 of JBEKEC010000071.1, read as the reverse complement.
GTGCAAAACAGTTGTCAGTCGGACTTTGCCTGGGGCTACTGATTGCGCGGTGGATGGGCGGGACGATGGCGCTGGGGAATGCGGGGGGAGGCGGCGCCGAGCGGGAGGTGTCGGCGGCGGCGCAATATGCGGGCCGGACCATCGACGCCGTGCGGGTCGTGGGCAACACGCAGGTGAGCACGTCGGTGATCCTGCAACTGGTGCGGACGCGCCAGGGGGACAAATTCGATCCGGCGACGGTGGTGGGCGATTACCAGCGGATTTACGACAAGATGAAGAAATTCGCGGATGTGGAGGCCCGCGTTCAGCCGACGGTTTCGGGGGTCATCGTCACGTTCATCGTGTCGGAACAACAGCAGATCAAGGAAATCCGCTACGAGGGCAACCACAACGTCAAGACCAAGGACCTGGAGGAGACGGCGGGCCTGGCGGTGGGCGAGGCGATCGACCGGTTCCGCATCAACCTGGCGCAGCAGGCGATCGAGAAGTATTACCGGGACAAGAATTATTCGTTCGTGCACGCGCAGTGGTCCTACGAGGATTTGCAGAAGACGGGCGTGCTGGTGTTTCACGTCGTCGAGGGTCCGCAGGTGCGGGTGCGCAAGATCGACTTCATCGGGAACAACAGCTTCAGCGCCTGGAAGCTCAAGGACCAGATCAAGACCGGGACGTACGTGTTCATTTTCAATGCGGGGAAATACGATCCAGAAGAGGTGGACGAGGACGTCGAGAGCGTGACGAAGTTTTACCGGGACAAGGGTTTTTTCGACGTGCGCGTGGGACGGAAGCTGTCGCGGTCGCCGAACATGGAGGAAACGCAGATCACGTTCGTGATCGACGAGGGAGTGCGATACACGATCGACCAGGTGCTGTTCGACGGAAATACGCTGGTGTCGGAAGGGTCGCTGCGGAAATCGCTGAAAGACGTGGAAGGCGCTCCGTACGACCGCGAAGTCGTGGACAACGACGTGCGCGAGATGGTCAAGACGTACAGCAAAACGGGGGGATTCATCTACCAGGAACAGCCGGGGATTCAGCCCAACCCCGAATACCTGCACATCACTCCGCAGACGTATTTCGAGAAGGACGTAGGCAAGATCCGGCTGGTGTATGAGATCAGCGAGGGCAAGCAGTTCCGGTCGGGCCGGATTCTGATCAAGGGCAACTCCAAGACGCAGGACAAGGTGATTTTGCGGGAGATGCACATGAGGCCCGGGCAGCAATACGATTCGGCCGAGGTGCAGGATGCGGAGGATCGGCTGCGGGGATTGCCGGAGTTTCAGAGCGTGTCGATTTCACCGGTGGGCGACGATCCGACCTCGCGCGATCTGCTGGTGGAAGTGACGGAACAGCGGACGGCGCAGATCAACGTCGGTGTAGGGGTGAACAGCAACGGGGGATTCGGCGGGCAGCTTGGATACGAGCAGACGAACTTCGACATCGCGAATTGGCCAACGAGCTGGGGGGAGGCGTTCAGCGACCAGGCATTCACGGGGGCGGGGCAGGATTTCTCCGCCCGGTTTGAGCCGGGCACCCAGGGAACCGATGCGGTGGTCAGCTTCACCGAACCCTATTTGCTGGATCAACCTTACAGCTTTTCGGCGAGCGGGTATTACGAAACGCACATCCGGCCGGTGTACAATGACCAGCGCGTGGGCACGTCGATCGGGATCGGAAGGCGCTTCAATTACATTTATTCGGCGTCGCTCACTTTCGGGGCGACGGACGTGGACATCAAGGCCCTGGAATTTCCGTACCTCGACCGTGCGCCGGAAATCCTGGCGGGTCAGGGTCATCATACGCTGACGAGCATCGGCGCGAAGTTCGAGCGCGATACGACCAACCACGGTCCGGTCACCTACGAGGGAACGGACTCCTGGGTCAGCTTCACCTATGCGGGGGCGATGGGGGGAACGGTGAATTACGAGCGGATCATGTATGGGATCTCGGGTTATCAGCTTGTTACCGACGATCTGCTGGGCCGCAAGTCGGTGCTGGACCTGCATTTTGAGGGTGGGGACGACCCGCGGAAGGCGCCGTTTTACGACCGCTTTTACGGCGGAGGCATCGGAAGCCTGCGCGGTTTTGAATACTGGGGAGTCAGCCCCCGCGACGGTCTGGCCGGGGACGCGGTGGGCGCCGATTTCTATATGACCGGCGGAGCGGAATATGGGTTCCCGCTGGCGGAGGACTTCCTGCGGGGCGTGCTGTTTATCGACGCGGGGGACTATGAACCGGACTGGCGGTACGGCGTGATCCGGACCTCGGTGGGTTTTGGGTTCCGGCTGGTCCTGCCGATTTTTGGAAAGCAGCCTCTGGCGCTTGACTTCGGCTTCCCGATCATTCACAGTCGAAACGATAATGAGCAGGTTTTGAGCTTCTCATTCGGCTTCAGCCGATAGGTGCGGCTGGCTGGGGGCGTGACTTTTGCTGCAAGGAATTTCCCCCTCCCCATGTACTCAGGGGGAGGGTTGGGGTGGGGGTCGAACGTCGAGGAAACCCCCACCCTGACCCTCCCCCTGAGTACAAGGGGAGGGGAAGAAGAGGGCCTGCAGAATGTGTCGCGCACCCCGGCTGGCCGACGCGGGGCTTGAAATTTCGCCGGTAACAGGTTTCTATTAGTATGCGGTGATTCGATCGGAGTTCTTTCCAGAAGGAATTGACATGAACGTGCGAATTGCAGTGTTGGCGGGCATGGTGGCGGGTGCGGCGTGGTTGCTGATGTCGGCCAGACCGGCGGCGGCGGCGGATGAGAACGGCGCGCCGCCGATCAAGGTGGCGGTCTGCGATCCGATCACGGTGCTGAACAAGATCCAGGAAGGCAAAGACGTGATGGCCAAGTGGAAACAGGATGGAGAGACCCTGACCAACCAGGCGACGGTCAAGAAGGGCCAATTGCAGACCGAGAGCGACGAAATCAAGTTGCTGCTGCCGACGTCGGATGAATATCAAAAGAAGATTGAAAAGTTCACCGAAGACCAGGCGGATACGCAGGCGTGGTTTCAGGCCGCGCAAGTCAACATGGCCAGAAAGCAGCGGGAAGAGGAGAAGAAGCTGTTCGGGGAAATCCTCAAGGCCGTGGCGGACGTGGCCAAAGATCAGGGGATCACGCTGGTGATCAACGCGGCGCACGCGGATTTTCCGGAGCTTGACAAGCTGGACGCCAACGCGTTTGTTCAGACGATCCTTCTGCACACGAGCCTGTACAACGACGTGTCGCTGGACATCACGGACAAGGTGATCATCGCCATGGACAAGACGTACAGCGCGAGCCCGGCCCCGGCCCCGGCGCCGAGCCATTGAGTGGATTGCCTTACCGCGAGACGGACCTCCGATGAAGAATAGTTCTCGAGGGATCGCGTTGCGTGACATCGCCGCGACGTTGGGTTGCGCCGCGCCGCCGGGAGATTTGTACGTCACGGGCGTTGCGAACCTGACCGAGGCCGGCCCGCAGGACATTTCATTTCTGGGTTCTGAAGCATTGCTGAAGGAGTTCAACGCCAGCGGCGCCGGGGCGGTGCTGGTGCAGAGAAACCTTCACGTTAAGGAGTCGTCGCGGACGATCGTGCTGAGGGTGGACGACGCGGACCTGGCGATGGCCAAGGTGCTGGAGTCGTTCGCGCCGCCGAGGGCGCGTCCGGCGGCCGGGGTGGATGCCAGGGCGTGCGTCGATCCCACCGCGCGGATCGGGCAGGACGTTTCGATCGGAGCGTTTTGCGTGGTCGGCCCGGGCGCGCAGATCGGTCGGGGTTCGGTCATCCATCCCCAGGTCTACATCGGGCAGGACGTGGAGATCGGCCAGGACTGCGAGATTTTCCCGAACGTGACGATTCGAGAGCGAATCCTCATCGGCTCGCGAGTGATCATCAATGCCGGCAGCGTGCTGGGAACGGATGGCTTTGGATATCGGTGGGACGGGAGCAAGCAGGCGAAGATTCCCCAGATCGGGAACGTGGTGGTGGAGGATGACGTGGACATCGGGTCGTGCGTCTGCATCGACCGGGCGAAATTCAGCTCCACCCGGATTGGCCGCGGGACCAAGATCGACAACCTGGTGCAGATCGCGCACAACGTGACGATCGGCCCGCACAGCGTCATTGCGGGGCAGGCGGGATTGGCGGGCAGCGCGTCCCTGGGGACCAGGGTTTCGCTGGGGGGCCAGTCGGCGCTGAGGGATCACGTGCACATCGGCGACGGGGCAATGGTGGCGGCATGCGCGGCGGTGGCGAACGACATCGACGCGGGGGAGGTCGTCAGCGGGATGCCCGCCCTGCCGCACCGGCAGAACCTCCGGGAGTACGCCGCGCAGCGGCGGCTGCCTGATCTGGTGGTCCTGGTGCGGAAGCTCGAGGAGGAAGTGAAGCAGCTTCGCGCCCGGTTGTCCATGGGTGCGGATCAGCAAAAGAAGTAGGCGGCGGGGAGCGGATCACATCCATTCGCCTCGGTCGAATAGCCGGCGCGCCGGTCGGTTGAGGGGAAAAATATCACTTGCCTTTTGGAAGATCTGCCTGCCTATAATCGCCCGAAAACCCACGGCACGTGGCAAGGCGCGATAGATGCCGTGATTGAAGAAAGGAGGCGATTCGAGTTCGACAATGAAGTTCCCTGAAGTTGTTTGAATCGTCACGTTTTTTTCTCACGAAATCTGAATCGCGGACCAGTGCGAATGATTTCGCACGAAGGTCTCGATTCCCCATCGAAAGGAAAGAGATTATGAAGCGCAAGACAATGATTCTGGGTTCGTCCACGGGGATGCTGGCGGCCGCGGCGTTTGCGGGAATGATCGGCGGCGCGTCGAGCCGCGCCACCGCCTCCGCCATGCCGGGCCTTTCCCATTCCACGGCCGCCAAGGCCGCCGTCGTTGCCAACGCCGGCATCAAGGCGCGCAACATGGACGGGGCGACGACGCAGCACGATTGCAAAGGCAAGAACGACTGCAAGGGCCAGGGTGGCTGCAAAACCGGCGACCAGGGCTGCAAGGGCAAGAACAGTTGCAAAGGCAACGGCGGCTGCAAGACCGGCGGGTCGGCGCTGGCGTTCTAACCAAGAAAAGGAAATAGGACCGCGGATTTCACGGGTTTCACGGATAAATTCATTTCTTATCCGGGTCAGTCCGCGTAATCCGCGGTTCCTTTATCGTCATGCCCGCCAATCGATTTAACGGATTCACGGAGCTGGGAATCGGCATCGGATTGAGGATTCCCCATTACCGGCACATTCTGAGCAAAAAGCCGACGGTGGATTGGTTCGAGATCATTTCGGAAAACTACATGTGCGACGCCGGCAGGCCGCTGGAGGTGCTGGACGATATCCTCGAGCAATACCAGGTGGTTCAGCATGGGGTGGCGCTGTATTTCGGATCGACGGACCCGATCGACCGGCAACAGCTCAAACGGCTCAAGGTTTTGGTCAAACGCACCAATACGCCGTTCCTCTCGGATCACCTTTGCTGGGGCAGCGTGGATGGGACGTACACCCACGACCTGTTGCCCACGCCGTATACGTTCGCTTCGGCCAGGAACACGGCCCGGCGAATCCGCGAGGTGCGTGACTTTTTGGAAATCCCGCTGATCGTGGAAAACGTCAGCAGCTATGCGGAGTTCCATGCGTCCGAAATGACGGAATGGGAGTTCCTCACGGAAGTCGTCGAGCGGGCCGACTGCGGCATACTGCTGGACGTCAATAACATTTACGTCTCCAGCAAGAACCACGGTTTCGATCCGTACGATTACCTCAACAACGTCCCCCACGAGCGCGTCGGGCAAATGCACATCGCGGGACATACGAAATACGAAAAGTACGTACTCGACACGCACGATCATCCGGTGCTGGACCCGGTGTGGAAAATGTACGCCCACGCCATCCGCAAATGCGGGCCGACTTCCACGCTGCTGGAATGGGATGCCAATATCCCGTCGTTCGAGGAAGTTCATCGCGAGGCGCTGAAGGCGAGGAAATTCCTGGATGCGGTGACGGAAACGGCGGCGCAACCGGCATGACCCAGACACGGACCAAAGGCAAACATCGGCAGACGCTGGCGGAACTGCGTCAATTGCAGCGGCTGGCCGGGGCGGTCATTATGCGCCCGCTGTCCCGCCAATGGCGCATGCAGCGCAAATGGACCGACAACCGCGACATGCGCGAGGTCACGGCTGAATTCATCAAACCCAACAGCCGGCTCAGCAGCCTGGAACGCATCGAAATCTATAACCGGCAATACTGGTTCCGGCTGATCGACTCGTTCTACGACGATTTTCCGGGACTGCGGGCGATCCTCGGCCGGCTGAAATTCAACCGGCTGGCCAGGGAATATCTGACCGAACACCCCTCCACTTCCTTCACCATGCGCAACCTCGGCCGATTCCTTCCCGGATTCATCGAAAAACATGCGGACCTGGTCGAGCCGAGATTTCAACTGGCCTCGGACATGGCCAGATTCGAATGGGCACAGGTGGAAGCCTTCGACGGCCCCACCCTGCCGCCGGTGACGGTCGATGATCTGCTCGGCAAGGACCCGGCGAAGATTCGCCTGTCGCTTCAGCCGTATATGAGCGTATTGCAACTGCGATATCCGCTGGATGATTACCTGATCCGGCTGAAAAAACCCGGCCTGCGCGGCGAGGCGAGCAACGCCGTGGAGGAAAATTCACCCGAGAAATCCCGCGTCAAGCGCCGCTCGCCGATCCCCCGCCCCCGCGAAACGTTCGTCGTCGTGCATCGGCTGGACAATTCGCTGTTTTACAAGCGAATCGATCGGCAAGCGTATCGCTTGCTGACAAGCCTGAATCGCGGGGCCACATTAGGCAAGGCCATCAAATCCGCGTTTTCGGACCCGCGGGCTCCGGAATTGATCCGCGAATGGTTCAAAACCTGGACGGAATTGGGGTGGTTCTGCAAACGGCAATTCGGGCCGACAGTCGCGGTAGGCTGAAATGGGTGCGAGGGGGCCAGGATTGGTGAGGAAATGGTTTGGCGACGCTGGTTCGAATCTTGTCATTCCAATCTCTCACCAGCTGTTTCTCGGCAAGGTGTTTTGTTTAGCGATGTAACTGGATTGGAATCCATTGGGGTCATAGTCTTATACTATTCCAAATGGGAAAGATAACCAGAATCAGCACACCGGTTAGCGCTTACACGGCAGACAATCCGGAGGATGGCCATTGGTGGCACGCTCTCGATGCGATCGGAAGGTGCCTCTTCGAAAAGAAATCTCCGCTGTTTGGTAAGCAAACGGCTGAAACAACGGACAGCCAGGCATTGAAAAACAAGCGGTGCATAAGATGCCGACCGTCGAAGAGTGAGGTGGAACAGTGGGTACCTAAGGATGGAAGCGGAGCGATTTTGAAGATTCCAAAACAGCCCATCAACCCCGACGTGTGGGGCACGTTTGGTCAGCAATCGGACATTCACTTGGACGCACAAGCGGCACTGGAAAAGGGGAAAATTGAAAAAATTATTGAAGAAGGAAAGCAAACGGCCTATGGCCCTACAGACCCAATCCGAGCCAAAAACCTTGATTTCAATGCCGAAGGCAGCAAGAAGTGCAACTGAAGTCGTCACTCCGTAGTAACGGGACGGAATCGAACTGCGGTTAACCTCTTGCTTGACCGTTCCGCTTACGGCGAGCCAATTTTTGCAACACCCATTGGCGGACGAGTTCGGCCTGGGAAACGCCCTTGGATTCGGCGAGCCGGCGGACCGCGCTGGCATCACGCCGGCGCAGATGGAGGCGAATTGAATCGCCGCCGACAAACACCGGCTCGGTCACTTCCTCCAGTTCGTCCTGGAAATTCGTCAGATCGTGCTTCTCCCAGAACCGGGCGAGTTCCTGAATCGAATCGGTCCGTGGCAACTTGCTTGTCTTCATCGCTCTTTCCATCGCCGATATCGGCGCTATTCTAAGCTGAGCGACCGCCATATTGCCATCCGAGGCCATGAGCGACCAGGGTCCGATTGAAACAATGGAAGATTACGCTCGCCAAGTGGGAAAATGCGGCGCCGCTCGATAGCATTGCCAACAGGACATCGGTCGATTCGAAATCCAAAACATAGGGAGAAGACATCGTGGCCGAAAAACCAACGCTCACAACAACCGCCGGGGCGACGATTGCCGACAATCAGAACGCTTTGACCGCGGGACCGCGGGGCCCGCTGTTGATGCAGGACTATCAACTGCTGGAAAAACTTGCTCACCAGAATCGTGAACGGATTGCCGAGCGGCCCGTTCACGCCAAGGGCTGGGGCGCATTCGGCACGTTCACCGTCACGCATGACATCACGCGGTTCACGAAGGCCAGGATTTTTTCCCAGGTCGGCAAGAAGACGGAGATGCTGGCCCGCTTCTCGACCGTGGCGGGCGAGGCCGGCGCGGCCGATGCCGAACGGGACGTGCGCGGCTTTGCCCTGAAGTTCTACACCGAAGAAGGCAATTGGGACATGGTGGGCAACAACACACCCGTCTTCTTCGTGCGCGATCCGTACAAATTCCCGGATTTCATCCATACTCAGAAGCGGCACCCCAGGACCAACCTGCGTTCGCCGACGGCGATGTGGGATTTCTGGTCGCTGTCCCCGGAATCGCTTCATCAGGTGACGATCCTGATGTCCGACCGGGGTCTGCCGATCGGCGTGCGGCACATCAATGGTTACGGCAGCCATACCTACAGTTTCCTGAATGCCAAGGACGAGCGGTTCTGGGTGAAATTCCATTTCAAGACTTTGCAGGGGCACAAGCATTGGACCAACGCCGAGGCCGAAGCCGTCGTCGGCAGGACCCGCGAATCAACACAGGAGGATCTCTATTTCTCGATCGAGAAGGGCGACTATCCGAAGTGGCGTTTCCAAATCCAGGTTATGCCGGAGACCGATGCGGAAAAGACGCCGTATAATCCCTTCGACCTGACGAAAGTTTGGCCGCATGGCGACTATCCGCTGATCGATGCGGGCATGATGGAGTTGAATCGCAATCCGCAGAATTATTTTGCCGAGATCGAGCAAGCCGCCTTCGCCCCGTCGAACGTCGTTCCGGGGATCAGCTTCTCGCCGGACAAGATGCTCCAGGCGAGAATCTTCTCTTACGCCGACGCGCACCGTCACAGGCTGGGAACCCATTACGAGGCATTGCCCGTCAACGCGCCGAAATGCCCGGTGCATAACTACCACAAGGACGGGCAGATGCGTTTCTTCCCGAACAATCCGAACCCGGACGCGTTTTACGAGCCGAATTCATTCAACGGTCCTGTCGAACGGCCGGAACTGGCCGAACCTCCGCTGAAAATTTCGGGCGATGCGGATCGTTATAACCACCGCGAGGGCAACGACGATTACGTTCAACCCCGCGCCTTGTTCAATCTTTTCAACGCCGACCAGAAGGCCCGGCTCTTCTCCAACATCGCCGCGGCGATGGGTGGCGTCCCGGACTACATCGTCGAGCGTCAGCTTGGGCATTTCGCCAAGGTACACCCCGAGTACGCCGCCGGCGTGCGCGCGGCGTTGGCTGCGAAGGCGAAGAAATAAGACGTTGCCCGGTTCGCCGGGGCAGAAGCGGCAGAGCAGAAAACGGGACAGGTCCAATTACGTGACGTGGGCGGATATTGGACCTGTCCCGTTTTTCTCAACCTGATTACGAAGCGTTCGGAGGGTTTGATCAATCGCGCGCATCAAAACCGATGGACACTCCCGCTTCATATAAACTTCGCGCAAGTGTTCCAGGATCGGAACCGATGCGTACGCATAGTCATTGAAGTGCTGCAACTCATAGATTGCGGCAAGCTGCTGAGTTAGTGGTATCGAATCGTCGTTGGCCTTGCCAAAGGCAGAAACTGTACGCATCAAACCGTGGTAGAGCTCAAATCTCCTAGTTCGTTCCTCGCGGTTCCTCTGATCCAAATATTTTATAAATCCGAAGACAACGGTAATCAGCGATATAAATACCGTGATCAGCGAGGATGATTTCAGGATGTTGTCAAGCATTGGTAGAAAGCTGCGCGGCACATCGAACAACTCTACTCATAAACTTCCCGTCGATGGGCAATGATCAAGACGTGCACATGCTTCGCTTGGTCGTCAATCCGGTATACCACGCGCCAGTCGCCAACCCGGAAGCGCCAGAGACCGGCTCTTTGTCCGGTAAGCCGCTTAATATTGTTATATTGGCGCGGAGACCGCTCCAAAATGGCAAAACATCGCGCAAGCTTTCGCGCCAGAGGCCGATCAGCAGCCGCATAAAATTCCCTCGCCTCGGGCGAGAGTTCGACCTCAAACATCTGTTCTCACCTTGCGCCAGTTTACTCCCTTTCCGGAGGCGATGGCTTTCTGGGCCTCCGATAGCCGCTGCGCAATCGACGGTCGATTGAGAAAATGAACAAAATCACTAACGGACTCCAACTGTTTGATCGGAAGCCGATCAATCGCTTTTTTGATTTCGCGACGGAGTTGAGTAACGCTCATGATGATTATTATATCCGATATTCCGGCCAGGGAACAAAACATCGGCCTCGGCAGGTCTCCTCACACCGCCTGCGGCTGGCGAAGTCTTCCTTCGGCGAATTCCATCGCGGCGCGGCAGAAGCCGAGGAACATGGGCTGGGGACGCAACGGACGGCTGGTCAATTCGGGATGGGCTTGGGTGCCGACGAAATAGGGATGGACGTCCTGGGGCAATTCGAGGATCTGCATGATCGGCTGGGTGGGATGTTTGCCGCTGAAGATCAGGCCGTGCTCTTCCAGAGTCATAATGTATTTGGGATCGACTTCGTAGCGATGACGGAAGCGCAGGCGAATGGTGCGGGCGTTGTCGAAGAGTTTGGCGGCGAGGGTGCCGGGTTTTAGTTCCACGTCTTTTCCGCCGAGGCGCATGTTTCCGCCGAGGCCTTCGATTTTCTTTTGTTCGGGGAGGATGTCGATGACGGGATTGGGGCAATTTTTCTCGAATTCGGTGCTGTTGGCGCCGTCGATTCCGCAGGCATTGCGGGCGAATTCGATGACGGCCATCTGGAATCCGAGGCACAGTCCAAGGTAGGGCATCTTATTTTCGCGGGCGAAGCGGATACATTCGATTTTTCCTTCGGTTCCGCGGACGCCGAACCCGCCGGGGACGATGATTCCGTGACAGTCGGCCAGGCGTTTGGCGACGTTGGAAGCGTCGATGGAGGTGGTGTCGATCCATTTGAAATTGACGTTGGCGCCGAGCTGCACGCCGCAATGTTCGGAGGCCTTGATGATGGAAGCGTAGGCGTCGCGGAGGGCGGTGTATTTTCCGGTGACGGCGACGGTGACGTCTTTGCGGGGCTTGGAAATGCGGTCGACGAATTGCCGCCATTTGAGGCGGGCCTGGTCCTCCTTGCCCTGATCGACGCGATCGTGAATGTTGAGAAGGGTGAGCACTTCGCGGTCGATGCCGGCGGTGCGGAGGGCGTCGGGGATGGTATAGATGCTCTCGACGTCGTGCATGGTCACCACGCGGCGCATGGGGACGTTGGTGTACATGGATATTTTCTCGCGGACTTTTTCCTTGACGGGATTGGAAGCGCGGCAGGCGATGATGTGGGGCATGATGCCGGCTTCCATGAGGCGTTTGATGCCCAGTTGGGCGGCCTTGGATTTCTGCTCGCCGAGCGATCCCGGCTCCATGACGTAGGTCAGGACGACGAAGGCGACGGAGTTTTCGCCCTCCTCGTAGGCGAGTTGACGGCAGGCTTCGAGATAGGCTTGGTTTTCGAAGTCGCCGACGGTGCCGCCGACTTCGATGAAGACCACGTCCGCCTTGGATTTGGCGGCCAATTCGCGCAGGCGCAGCTTGACCTCGCCGGTGACGTGCGGAATGAACTGCACGTCGCGGCCGAGGTATCCGCCTTCGCGTTCCTTTTTCAGTACGGAGGAAAGGATCTGGCCATTGGTGGTGAAATTCGCGGCGGTTAAATCCTGATCGAGCATCCGCTCGTAGGTGCCGAGGTCCATGTCCGTTTCCATGCCGTCATCCAGGACGAAAACCTCGCCATGGCGATAGGGGTTCAGGGTTCCGCTGTCGATGTTGTAATAGCCCTCCATCTTGATCGGCGCCACCCGCAAGCCCTTGTCTTGCAAAAGCTTGGCCAGCGACGAGGAGAAAATCCCCTTGCCCAGCCCGCTCATGACGGTGCCCACAACGACGACGAATTTGTGATGCCCGGTGCGGTAGCCCGGGGGCATCGGCGTGTAAAACTCGGTCTCCTCGGTCGATTGCCCGATCTTGAATAGCAGTTCTTCGTTGCTCATTTTGAATTATAGTTGCAAGTTACAAGTAGCAAGTTGCAAGTTAATGCCAATGCATTCGCTTGCAACTTGCCACTTCCTTATACCTTTCCACAAACTCCTGATATTGCTCCGGCGTGTCGATGCCGTGCACCGCGCGCCGCGTGAAAATCACGTCAATCGAACGTCCGTGCTCCAGCACGCGAAGCTGTTCGAGCTTTTCGGTCAATTCCAGCGGCGTCGGCCGCCAGGACGCCAATTGCAACAGAAATTCGCGCCGGTAGGCGTATATCCCCTGATGTAAATAATAGGCCGGCCGCTGGGGACCGGCTGAATCCCGCAAGAAGGGGATGACGGACCGCGAGAAATACAACGCTTTGCCATCGAGACTTACGACGACCTTCACGAGATTCGGATCGGCCGGGTCGGCATCGGGGGCGAACGGCGTCGCGGCGGTGGCCATGCCGCTGGCGGTCGTCTCAAGCCGAACGACCAGGGCGTCGATGGCGTCCGGCTCGATCTCCGGCTCGTCGCCTTGAATGTTGACAATAATTGAATCCGTCAACGACCGAGCGACCTCGGCGATACGATCGGTGCCGGTGGGGTGCTTGGGGGAAGTCATCACGCAGCGGGTCTTGAACGGCCGCAGTGCGTCAACGATCCGCTGATCGTCGGCGGCCACGATCACCTCGCGAAGACGGCCGGCCATGCGAGCGCGTTCGACCACGTGCTGGACGAGCGGCTTGCCGGTGGCAGAGGCGACGATTTTGCCGGGAAAACGTGTGGAAGCAAAACGAGCGGGGATAACGCCAATCGCAGCCAAAGCCGATCCTTGTGCAACAAATCCGGCTCAACTCTAAACTGCGGAGCGAGAATACGATGAGGCATGGGGGCGTGTCAAGAATTGTGGCATTGGCATCTTGCCAATGGGTCTGAGCCATCAAAGTAGGTGGGTTCTTACGCCGCCAGAGGGCGTTGACTCCAAAATTCCTCCCATTGGTCGTTGAGCCATGCGGAACGCAGCGACAAAACGGATTGCGCGCCGGA
>JBEKEC010000070.1:0-22144 GCA_050014015.1 Tepidisphaeraceae bacterium | reverse complement strand
CACATCGAACGCGATAAAGTTTGTCCGTCGCATATCCGTCTCCCGGCCAATGGGCCATTCGTGACCGAGAGACAGCGTATCCGATTCAAAGCCCCGCACTTCTTACATCTTCAGGTGAGCAAGGGAGCGGGGGATAAAATCGCGATTACGGATTGCCGCTGCCGCAAACCAAGGCCGCTCCCCTGCGTTCACCTGATCACCTGTTCACCTGATCAAATTCGTCCATAGGATGGATTCCGCCGCCACGAAGCCGAATTGCTTTGCCATGCATGCTCCGCCTACCGGCCCGCGCATCGTCCCCGGCGCTTGGCTATTTCCCAGCCCCGATGGCAACAGATGGAACCCGGATAATTTCAGCCAGGACCTTTGAGCCGCCAACACCCACGCCCGACTGCCTTGGGGATGCCTCGACTACCGCCGCACCTTCGGGACTCAACTTGTCCAGAAGGGCGAAAGTCTGTACAAAATTGCTGCACTTATGGGCAATTCGCCCGAAATCTGCCGCCGGCATTACGCGGTCCTCGTGCCCGAGGCAATGCCCTCCGCGGTAGAGTTTTCACATTCCATTGCCTCCGGGTAACCTGAATGCCAAGAGCAAAATTGATTCTCCCTCTTCTGAACCAGAAGATCGACACGTTTAGCCGGCCGGGTGTGCGACGAACGATCGCCGCGAGTGGCGGAAGACGACTTCCGCAAACAGCCGAATGAGGTGCAAACAATATGAAAAAGAAAGCAACGACCAAGGGCGAATCCCCTTCTCGGCTGATCGACGCGAGGATCAAGGAACTGGGCGACTGGAGGGGCAAGACGCTCTCCCATCTCCGCGCTCTCATCAAACAGGCTGACCCTGAGGTGGTCGAGGAGTGGAAGTGGAGAGGCGTTCCGGTTTGGTCTCACGATGGAATGATCTGCACCGGCGAGACGTACAAGAGCGTCGTGAAGGTGACTTTTGCCAAGGGCGCTTCGCTCAAGGACCCTTCAAGACTGTTCAACTCCAGCCTTGAAGGCAACGCCAGGCGCGCTATCGATTTCCATGAGGGTGATGAAATAGATGAGCCTGCCTTCAAGACGCTCATACGCGCCGCCGCAGCCCTGAACAGGCCATCGGCCCGATAGTCGAATCCGGCGCCACATGAGTTGGCGCTTATCCAGGAAGGCGAGAGACACTTGGTGAATCGCTCCGGATCCTCTTGCAATTCCCACATCAACAGACGACTCCATCCCGATTTCTGCTATCATCCGAAATAGAGTGAGCGAATCCATTTCCGATGCAGAAGCTGGTGCGCCGCGCCCACGGGGTCCAATCCCGGCCGAGTGGGTGAAGCTGGTCACGTGCGGGACGGCGAATGAAGCGGAACTGTACGCGGCCTTTCCTCGAAGCGAATCGCCGTGTATGCCCCGCGCCTGATTCTGCGCGGTAATCGGCCGGCCGGCCGCGGTAAGCGGTTCATCCTGCGCGTTGCGGAGGGTGATCTTGAAACTTCGAGGTCGCTGTTGGCCGAGGAAGCGGTCGACGACCGGGACCAACCTCGCTGCCCGCGTTGCGGGTCTTGGAGTGTGGTTCCCCGGAAGCGTTTTCTTGTGGCCCCGGCTGGAGTAGTGGGATTAGGCGGACCGGGCGAGTTCGAATGCCACTCCTGCCATCACCGCGGTGACGCAGCGGAGTTTTTGAAACGGATGAACTGACGGGCATCCAATTCGTCCTTAGGATGGATCGCCGCCCCACGAAGCCAAATTGCTTTGAAGTGCATGCTCTGCTTTTGTCGCTGCGCCCGCATGCGGAGATGCGGCTAAAGCTGCTGCGCTGGTGCGATAAGGAACCCACGAATAAGGACCGGCGCCGCCGGGCGATTTGGATTTCTTCCCTCCTTACGCCGAGGCTCCATCCTCACCCCGGGGTTGTTGCTGGGTGTCCCCGCCCATCTTCACCGTCACCCTGAGCCGCTGGCCATCTTGTATTCCCCGACACTGTCCGCGATCATCATAGGACACTTCGTTTCCACGCAGGACGGTGGATTATGACCAGCCTCGACGAACTAGCGGCACTACAGCGTAAAGCCCAGAAGCCCGCTGGCCACGCAGCCGGCACGAGCGAGGCATGGCTGGTCGACCACGCCGACAAAATATTTGGCCCACGCACGCGCGAAGAGCTTATTTCCATGCGTTCTTCCGGCGTGATCGATTCCACTACCAAGGTCTGGACCGAAGGTTGGCCGACCTGGAAGCCCGTTGAATCAGTAATCCCCTCAGCACCCGCTGCCATGCCGATCGACTATGCCACGCCCGTGGCTAAGCCAACTCCACCCGCATCGATCCGAAAGGGCGGAAGGATCGCGCGATACCGCCGGCGCGTCGGCCATCGCAGCTTCATCTTTCAAATCTGGTTGGCGGCATGGACCGCATCTTATTTGCTTTGGCTTGTGTGCATCCCTTTGTCCGGCGCGTCGCACGCCCCAGGTCCAATTCCCGGCGCGCCGTTCAATCCCTTCATGGCACCCGTTCCACAACCGACTCCAGCAGACCTTGCATCGATCTTTACGTCGGCCTGGATATGCTTTCTCGCCGGGTGGGGAGTCGTGGGCCTGCCGGTTGGCATCGCCGCCGTTGCGACCATGGAGAACAACAAGCCAGAAAATTGACGCGCTCGCGGCGTTAAGCGGCGGCAAGCATGCCCAGAGCCTCGAAGTCGGCTGGTGAAACATTCTGAGGTCTTTCGAATAATTCCTATATGCCAATTTCCGGCCTCAATCCGACCGCACCCAAATACGCCACCTGCAAATGCTGTGGCAGCCAGGCAGCTCTCTTTGGTGTCGTGGATTTTCACAAGAACTGTGAGGAACCCAACGGACTGGTGCTCGATCTGTCGGGAATCGCCATTTATTACCATCGCTGCCCGCGGTGTGGGTTCATCTTTACGATCGCCTTCGACGATTTGTCGCAAGAGGATTTCGCACGCCATATTTACAACGATGAATACCCGCGGGTCGACCCGCACTTTGCGGAGATTCGGCCCAGAGCCAATGCCCAGTGGGTCACCGCACAATTTGGCGCTTCCAAGCCTTCCCGCATTCTCGACTACGGAGCGGGGAATGGACGTTTTGCGGAACTGCTGCGTGAATCCGGCTTTGCAAATGTGGAAAGCTATGACCCGTTCACTCCCCAACATGCGAAGCGGCCCGAGGGGAAATTCGAGTGTGTCTTTTGCTTTGAGGTAATGGAACATTCCCCCCGTCCGGCCGAAATGCTGGCGGATATGGCCTCGTTTCTGGCAGGCCCGGGGATCATCATCTTCTCGACGACTCCGCAGCCGGAAACCCTTGATACGGAAAAGGTCAGCTGGTGGTACATCGCGCCGAGAAACGGGCATATCTCAATTTTCTCGACCCGCAGCCTTCAGATACTAACGGCGGCCCAGCACCTCAAGTATGGTGTGTTCAAGCAGGGATTCCACATAGCCTGCAATGAGGTGCCTGGATTTTTCAGCTATCTGATTCGCAGGTAATATTGATCCTCGGACACGATCCTTAATTCATATGGGAATGTCTGTATTCGTTCCCCCGATCGCATGCCTTAGGGTGGACTGTTGACGCACCGGACACAGAATGTACCCTGAATTGTACACAAATCTGTACACAATCTGCTGGAAAACATGGCCCAAATGGTGTATATGAGATACCGCAGCGCAAGGACGTAACGCCTTGCGGTTGCCGGAAGTACAACGCTTCTCAACAGTTAAAAATAATGAGCGAATCACGCTCATAACCCGGAGGTCGGCGGTTCGAATCCTCCCCCCGCTATTAAAAATGGCCACCTTCGGGTGGCCTTTTTCAATAAGGCGGTGGAGTGGTAGAGGCGACTTTGAAACGGACGCTCCACGGTCACTTCACGCCGCGCCGACGGCGGGGTTTTCGCACGCGAGTTGGCCGGGCAACTTATCGGGTTGAAGCTTGAAGCTGACAACCTGATCGGCCATCAGCGGCTCGCTGAAAAAGAATCCCTGTCCGAGATCGCATTCCAGCGATTGAAGGGTTAACGCCTGTTCGACGGTCTCGATGCCCTCGGCCACAACGCAAAGTTTCAAGTTGCGGGCCAGTTGGGTCACGGCTTGAACCAGCGCGACGAGATCCCTTCCGCGGTCCAGGGCGGCGACGAAGGAGCGATCGATCTTCAGCCCGTCAATCGGAAACTGGCGAAGACAAGCGAGCGACGAATACCCGGTTCCGAAGTCGTCCACGTCCAATTTGACGCCGACTTGCCGGATCGCCTGCAACATGCGGACGGCGGCGGTGACATCCTTCATCATGGCGCCTTCGATGACTTCCAAATGCAGGCACCGGGGCGCCATTCCGGTTGCCGCCAGGATTTGCTTCAGCGTCTCGGGGAGGTCTGCCAGCACCAGTTGGTGCCGCGAGAGATTCACCCGGATGTTGCCCGGAGCGGCGGCGCCCATGGCTTTCCGCCAGCGGGCGAACTGAGCGCAGGCTTCGCGCAAGACCCATTCCCCGAGGGAAAGTATCAAGCCGGTGTCTTCCGCGATCGGAATAAATACGCCGGGCAAAAGGATTCCCTTTTCCGGGTGTTTCCAGCGGACGAGCGCCTCGAAGCCGTCGATCTGGCCGGTGCGCAGAGAGACCAGCGGTTGGTACATCAGGAACAACTGGTCGGTGCCGATGGCGGAACGCAGATCGTTCTCCAGATTGAGGCGGTCCTGAACGCGATCGTGCATCGACGCGTCGAATACCACGTACCGGCCCTTGCCGGCCAGCTTGGCTTCGTACATGGCGGTGTCCGCATCGCGCAGAACCTCTTCGGCGCTGTCTTCGCCGCTCCGGCTGGTGACGACTCCGATGCTGACGGTCGAACAGACTTCATGTTGTCCGAGCCGGTAGGGGCGCGACAGGTCGGCAATCAGGCGGTCGGCCACCATGGTGGCGTCGTCGGGACTTTGGAGGCTATCGAGTAGAATGACGAACTCATCACCGCCAAGCCGGGCCGCGACGCCGTCGCAAGCCGCCCGGCAGAGCGAATCACTCGAACGCATCGTCATACTCAGCCGGTGCGCGACCTCCTTCAACAACAGATCGCCGACATAATGGCCAAGACTGTCATTGATCGTTTTGAAGCGGTCAAAATCCAGGAACAGGACGGCGAAGTGATACTCTTTATGCCGCTTGGCGCGCAAGATCGCCTGCTGGAGGCGGTCGCCGAAGAGGGTTCGATTCGGCAGACCGGTCAGCTTGTCGGTCAGCGCCGCCAATCGCAGGGCATCTTCCATCGCTTTTCGCGCCGTGATGTTTTCCTTGACCGCCGTGTAATGGGTGATCTGGCCGCGCGCATTGCGCAGGGGGGCGATGTGGATCAATTGCCAGATGATTTCTCCGTTCTTACGGCGATTCTGAAGTTCGCCGTACCATTCCCGCCCGGCCTTCAGCTCTCGCCAAAGCTCGGAATACGTATCCGGAGGCGTCAACCCCGAGTTGAGTATGCGGGGATTCTCCCCTATCACTTCCCGGGCCGTATATCCGAAGGTTTCCGTAAATGCCGGGTTCACGTACTCGATGGTGCCGGAAAGGTCGGTGATCATTACCGAGGAGGGCGACTGCTCGACGACCTGCGAGAGCTTGCGCATTTGCTCTTCGGCTTGCCTTTGGGCGGTGACATCGCGGAAGATCCAGATCCTGCCGTAGTACTCGCCGTTTTTCCCGAACACGGGCGAGGAATACCGGTCCAGCACCCTGCCGTCCTTCAGTTCAATTTCATCGACGCCTTTCTCATGGATGTGGTCATAGAGATAGCGAACCTTCTCGAGGAATTGGTCGGGATGCTTGTTCAAGCTCGTGACGTGTTTGAGCAGCGCCTCGTTGTCCGGGTCGTTGACGACGTGCTGGGGAACGTTGAACAGCTCGAGCATTCGCGGATTGCTAAGAATGCGTCGATTGTGCGCGTCCACCACGAGCATGCCATCGGGAGACGCGTTCACCTGCGCCTCAAGGAGGGCCATCTTGTCCAATGGAGGGTCCTCCGCCCGCTTGCGCTGCGTGATGTCGCCATGGACGCCGCCGCACCCCGCGAGCGCGCCGTCATCGCCATGCCGACCGGTGCGCGTTTCGGCGGCTGGAAATCGGTCCGCACGCCCCGCCACAATCCAGAGCAATGCGAACACGCCTCCCAGCACGAGTCCCGCCCACCACGCCAGCACCATCGCGGCGACAGCGCCGACCACGCCCGCCGCAACCATCCCGGCGGACCACCGCTTCGGTTTCCATAGGGCCATTCTCGGACCTCGAGTTTCCGCGGCAAACCTTTGCGCCATGACCTATCGAATCATGAATCACGATTGCGGACCACAACCGTCACCCCTATCGAACTATCGTCATTTTTGCGGTGCAGCGCAATTGAGGCCCGCTGGCATTTCGCGGAGGCAGCCGAGCGGCTTTTGGCTGACGGCCTTTCTAAATCCAGTGCCCCGAAATTGGCGCAATTGCCGCGAACACCGGCGATAGGAATCCCTGCAAAAATCGCAAAATTCGACCTGCACGGTGTTAACCCGTTGACATGAATTTCCGATTAAGTCCCTTGGTCAAGCGACCGTGTAATACGTCTTACAAAGGGGTCCAACATGCTGAAGGCTTTCTTGTTAGATGAATGCGGCGGTGAAGTCCTGGAATACGCTCTGATCGCTGGACTCATCGTCGTGGCCGCCATCGCCGTGATTGGTTCGGTCGGCAGCAAGGTCCTCGCCAACTGGTCATCTCTAAATAGCTCCACGTAGAAGAACTGGGGCTCCATCTGAAAATCTAATGGCTGGCCAGCACTCCAGGCACGCCGAACACCCGCACCGCCGCGGTCTACTGTTCCACCGCCCTGCTTTCCAATTCCCCAGCGGACACCGAATTCCAGCATGAGCAGTGGAGAAGCGGAGCAGTACAACAGGGAATTTTAGAGCAAAGAAAATCATCGGCGGCCGGCACGTCCGTTGCTTCGGGTGTGCCGGTTGAACCTTTACTTAACGCGGGGGGGGCCGTATAGTCCGAATCTTCGTCCGCACAGGTGCTTTTCCATGACCGAAGCGAACTCGGCCTCGCGGCCTGATCCTAACTCCGAAACGTTTTTGCCGCAGTCCACCGTTCTCATCGTGGACGACAATGCGCAGAACGTCGAGCTTCTCCAGGCGTTTTTGGAGAGTCTTCCGGTCAAACTGGTGACCGCCGCGGACGGGGTGGAAGCGCTGGCCAAGGTGGCGGAACATAATCCCGATTTGATCCTTCTGGACATCATGATGCCGCGGATGAGCGGCTTTCAGGTTTGCAAGCAAATCAAGGCCAATCCCAAGACCAAGGACATTCAGGTTTTGATGGTCACGGCCCTGAACGAGTTGGGGGACATCGAGCAGGCCACGGAATGCGGGACGGATGATTTTGTGAGTAAGCCGGTGAATAAATTCGAGCTATTGACGCGCGTGAAGAGCTTGCTGCGGGTTCGGCATTTGAAGGGGGAACTGGAGCGGGCGCTGACGTATTTAAATGAGATCGAACAGGACGATGAGGCGCGATAAGGGAAGTCCGAAATCCGAAATTCGAATGACGAATCAAATCCGAAATCCGAAATCCGAAACCAGAATAAGCGAACGAACCCCGTTTCGGATTTCGGGTTTAGTGGTTGCATTCCTCTGCGCCACGGCTGGCGCCCAAACGCAGCCTTCCGGGGGGGAGTTGCTGCAAAGCAAAGCCGCCATGCCGGGCTATGGGGCGGAAGTTTATCGGATCGTCAGCGATCCCGACGAGATTATTTCGGTTTTGCGGAATGGGGCGGTGGTGATCTGCAGGCGGGTGGCGTCGCCGGTGGCGGCGGTGAGGGGGTATGCCCTGACGGGCGGGGTCTATGAGGGCCAATGGTTGGGGGGCGGGTTGAGCCATTTGCTGGAGCACCTGGTGGCCGGGGGAAGCAGCGAGCGAAGAACGGAAACCCAGAACAAGCAACTCCTGCAAACGATCGGGAACGATTCCAACGCGTACACGACGTACGATCACACGGCCTTTTTTGTGAACACGACGACGGCGCATTTCGCCGAAGCGGCGGATTTGGTGACGGGGTGGATGCTGGGGGCGAAGATCACCTATCCGGAATATACGCGGGAATATCAGGTGGTGCAGCGGGAGCTGGAACGGAACAAGGGGAATCCGGACATGGTGTTCTGGCAGTTGATGCAGAGCAATCGGTATCAGGTAAGTCCGGCGCGGGTGCCGGTGATCGGGTATCAGGAAGTGATCCAGGGCTTGTCGCGGGACGACGTGTACAGTTATTACCAGAAGGCGTATCAGCCGAACAACATGGTTTTCGCGGTGGCGGCGAACCTGGATCCGGAGCAGATGCTTTCGACGATGAGGGGATATCTGTCGGATGCCAAGCCCGGCCGGGCGTTTTCGCACGACATCGCGGCGGAGCCGCCGGTGCTGGCTCCGCGAACGGTGGTGGCGACGTTCCCACGGCTGGGGGAGGCGCGGCTGAATCTGGCGTTTCCCTCGGTTCGCCAGACCGATCAGGACATGTACGCGCTGGATTTGCTGGCGGAAATCCTGGGAGGGGGGGAGAGTTCGATCCTGGTGCAAGACGTGCGCGACGGGCAGCGGTTGTGCAGCGCGATCGGATGCGAGGATGACACGCCGGCGTATGCGCCGGGGTCGTTCGACGTCGAGTTGGCGCTGGATGCGGGGAAAATCGCCCAGGCGACGCGGGCGGTGATCCAGGACATCGAGAAGGTCAAGACCGATGGAGTGGATGACGATCGGCTGCGGCGCGCCAAGGCGGCGATCAGGATCGCGCATTTGAAGCAAATGCAAACGTCGCAGGACGTGGCGGCGACAATGGGGACGGATTATCTGACGACCGGCGATGCGCATTTCAGCGATCGGTACGTCCAGCGGATCGCAGCGGTGACCGCAGGGCAGGTGAAAGATGCGGCGAAGGAATATCTGGATCAGGATCGGTTGTTGACGACGGCGCTGTTGCCGCGCGAAGCGGTGGGGGTGGCGGGAATGCCCAAGGCCGAAGACTTGATCCGCGCCCAGGCGACGACGCGGCCATCGGCGGTCAGCGGGCCGGTGGCCAGCGCCATTACCAGGACGGTTTTGGATAATGGCCTTGTCGTGCTTCACAAACGGATCACGACGACGCCATTGGTGGACGTCAATATGTATGCGCTCGGGGGCGTGACGGCGGAAGACGCCTCGACGAACGGGCTGGGAAATCTGGCGATGGCGACGCTGCCGCGCGGGACGGTGGGGCGGTCCGCCGAGCAGATCGCGGATTTCTTCGATCTCATCGGCGGGGCGCTGCAAACCAAGTGCGGCAACAACACCTGGTATTGGAACGTCACCTGCACAAAGGACGATTTCGCCAGGACGATGGAAGTGTATGCGGACGTCGTGAACCATCCGGTGTTCGCGGCGCCCGAGGTGGCCGAGATGAAGGCGCGAACGCTGGCGGCCATTGCGGGGGAGGATGCGGCCTGGGATGCGCAGGCGTTCCGATATTTCAAACAACAGTTTTTTGCACCCCAAGGTTCGCCCTATCAATTTCAACCGATCGGAACCAGGGAAAACGTCTCGCGATTCACGGCCGACGATCTGAAATCGTGGTACGCCAACAAGGTGCTGGCGGCGCCGCGGGTGATCGCGATATTCGGGGACGTGGATAACGACACGGCGGTTGCGATGGCCCGGAAATATTTCAGCGAAGGGCATCTCATCGCGGAGGCGAAGAATAACCTTGTGGCGGATCGGTCGCCCTTCCCGCCGACGACACGACCGACCATTACGGTGGATCGGGTGGCGGTGCAAAAGACCGAGCAGGAAGTCGCGGCGGTGGTGATTGGATTTGACGCCGAGAGCTACGTCGGAAATCCGGATCAATCGGCATTGATCGTGGCGCAATGCCTCACGGGCGGATATGGATATCCGACGGGGTATATCTTCGAGACGTTGCGAGGGCAGGGCTGGTCGTATGAAGCGGCTTCGGAAAACGTCCCCGGCCGCGGCGGTAGGTACAAGGGGACTTTTCTGGTCTATGCCGTGTGCGATCCGAAGAACGTCAACAAGGTGACGAATGCGATCGTTCAGAACATGGCGCGATTGCAGGGAAGCGAGGCGGATATTCAGACGGATTGGTTTTCGCGCTGCAAGGAGATGATCGCGACGGCGGAGGCGTTGGAGACGGAAAGGCCGGCGGACCAGGCATCGGTGGCGGCGACGGATGAGTTGTTCGGGCTGGGGTATGGGTATCATGCGGGTTTTGCGGATCGGATCAACGCGGTGCCGTTACCGCAGGTGCAGGGGCTGGCAAGCCAGCTTCTGAGCCGATGCGTGGTGACGATTTGCACACCCACGCCCCAGAACGTGGAGATTCACGCCGGGGCGTATACTTTTGATTCGTTTCCGCCGATCGATCTGACTCCGCGTGGGGTGCGGCACGACGTGGGGGCGAAATAGGGAGCCTTCGCTTGCTCGATAAGACGACGACTATTGAGAAGTTTCTGGACGCCGCCGCCGCCAAGCAGCCGACGCCCGGCGGCGGGAGCGCGGCGGCACTGGCCGGGGCGCTGGCGGCGGCGATGGGGGAGATGGTTCTCAACTACAGCCTGGGGAAGAAGGGGCTGGAAATTCATGCCGAGGCGTTGAAGGCGGCGTTGGCCGAGTTTCGGCGGGCGCGGGAAATCATGGTGGAATTGATGGCGGAGGATCAGTCGGCATACGAGGCGCTGGCGGCGGCGCGAAAGGGGGCGGATTTGGCGAAGCGCCAGCAGGCGGTCATGATTTGCGCTCGCGTGCCGCAGACCATTGCGGGGACGGCAGTGGCGATCCTGGAACTGGCGGACGAACTGGTGGAAAAGGTCAATCAACGTCTGCTGTCTGATCTGGCGGTTTGCGCGGAGTTGGCAATGGCGTCAACGCGGGCGGCGCTTTACAACGTGCAAGTGAACCTGCCGGACGTCGCCGACGTTCAGAATCGACGGAAGATCGAGGAAGAATGCCAGAGGATGCTTTCCCATGCCGCGTCGCGGATCAAACGCGTGATTCCGAGGATTTGGGAGCGGGCTTCGGAGGGATGACGGTTTGAAACCCAGATGCGTACAGATAAACCGAAAGAAGAATCTCACGCAGAGGCGCAAAGGCGCAGAGAAAACAGAGGAATTTTCTTCTCTGCGCCTTTGCCATGGAGGCGAAGCCTTCCGTGCCTCTGCGTGAGTTCCTCTTTTTCGAACGGCGATGAGCGATCCGATTGACAAACCCGAAAGGGACTCCCCAGGGCAGGCCCGGCCGTATTTGAGCGTGCTGTTTGCTTGCTGCTCGGTTTATCAGAGAATCTACCGGAATGCCCAGGGCACGGCGTACAGCGGGCGTTGTCCGCGGTGTGGAAAGCCGGTGAAGTTCGACGTCGGACCCGGCGGAACGGATGCCCGGCAATTCGTGGTTTATTGAACAGCAGGAGGTTGGCGATGGAGAACGCGCAGACCGAGGAGAGCGCGCAGACCGCGGCTTCGGAGCCGAAACAGGAATCAAGCCATCCAGCCGCCGCCGCCAAGCCGGCGGGCGGGGGAGGTTACGCCATCGCCAAGGCCGAGGCCAAGTGCCGGGTTTGTGGCCGGGCGATCGCGGTGGGCGAGAAGCTGATGGCGGCGCTGCGCGAGACGCCGGCGGCGCTGGAGCGGGTGGACGTGTGCGCCGGATGCTGGAATGGATTCGACAAGACCGGATTGCTGGGATATTGGCAGACCACGATGCATCCGCCGACCGCCAAGAAAAACGTGTTTGTCGATGACGACGTTTTGTGCGAGTTGTTCGAGCGGCTGGGGCAGGCGGTGGACCCGGCGAAGGTCAATTTCCGGTTTGTGCTGGGGCTGATCCTGATGCGCAAGCGGCGGATCGTTTACGAATCGACGCGGCACGATGGAGAAAAGGAGATCTGGTCGGTCCGATTCAAGGGCCGGGAGGAATTGCTGGATTTGCTGAACCCCCGGCTGGACGAACAGCAGGTCGGCGAGGTGAGCGTGCAGCTTGGCGAGATTCTGAACGGGGATTTATGAGCCGAGGCCTAAAGCTGTTTTTTTTGGCGGCGCTGGGGCTGGCCGGCGGGTGCGCGGCTCCGCCGGTGCAGCAGGGGTATTACGGCCCGACGTTGCCGCTGGAGCAGGTTGTCGGCCGGATCAACGAGAATAATGCCCGGATACCGACGCTTTGGGCGCGCGAGCATTTCGAGGGAACCCTCGTCGATCGCGAGAAGAAAAAGACCACGCGCATCGACGGATACGGCAACCTTCTGTACACGTCCCCGAACGAAATCCGTCTGACGGCGAAGAATGAATTCACGGAGTTTTTTCAGATGGGATCGAACGGCCCGCAATTCTGGTTCTGGGACGAGCAAAACAAAATCTTCTGGTGGGGCGACTATTCCGACGTCGGGCAGGCCGGCTCGGAGGATATCCCGGTCCGGCCCGATATGGTGATGGAAATGCTGGGGATTCGGCGGATCGATCCGTCGCTGCTTGACGAGCCCGCGCCGACTCTGCGTTTCAACGTCATCGGGGATGCGTACATGATTGATTGGCAATCGCGCATCGGGAACCGCTGGGTTGTGCTGAAGGAGATCTGGTACGACCGGCAGACGCTGTTGCCCCAGAAAGCATTGTTGTTCGACGGTGATGGGCACGTGGTGGTGTGGGCGCTGCTGGGGAACTACCGGCAGGTGGAAATTCCCGGGGTGGGAAAAGACCAGTGGCCGACGATGGCCAGCCGGTACGAATTGTTTTTTCCCTACACGGGAAGCACAATATCGTTCGACTTGAGCGACATGAGCCTGTCAAATAACGGGCATCCCAACGCGGCGGCGTATCGGATGCCGGTCCCCGCGACGTTGAGCGGACTCGGAGTAAGGGTGAATCACATTCAAGATGCGGGCGAGTCACATTGATGCGCAATAGCGTTCTGGCGTGGCTGTTGGTGTTGGTCGCGGCGGGAGCGGCCCAGGCGGCGACGGCCGAGACGCCGTCGGTGTCGATTGTCCCGCCGGCGGCGAGCCAGCGCGATCTGCTCGCCGAGGCGGGGGAACAGCATTTCTGGATCGCGCGGGTGGTGAAGGAATCGGCGGACAATTCAATGCAGACGTCGATCACCTATCGCTCGCAGTGGTCGGGGAACGCCGACTGGATGCCGCTGCCGGTCATCTCCGATCGCGTCGTGAGCATGGCCACCAGCAACGGGGAACTATTGTTGGTGCTGGCGAACGGGCAGTGGGAGATCGCCGATGGAACGGACGTCCGGACTGGCCCGTCGGACGGGCTTTGGGATGCGATGCTGGCCGTGGCCAACGGACAGGACACGGTTTGGGCGATCGTGCGCTGCTCGCCGCCGAGCACGCGGGCCAGCGCGGGAACGACCAACCCGGCGAGCATGCCCGTTGCGGAAGAAACGACGCGGCCCGACGCGGAGCCTCGGCAGACTGAGACGGAATCCCGGCTGATGGTGTCCCAGTTCAGCCAGGGGAAATGGACCCAACCGCAGCCCCTGCCCCAGGGGGTGAGCAATGATCCGGCCCAGATGTCGATGGGAGTGGTGGATGAGATGCCGATGCTGGCCTGGCGGACGGCGGAGGGGCGCCTATGCGTGAGCAAGTTGACGGCGCAGCGCGAATGGACGCGGCCCGTGTTCGTGAGCGTGCCGGCCGATCCGTTTGATTTCAAGCTGCTGGCGATTCATGGTCGGGGCGTGCTGTGGGTGGCGGCATCGCCGCCGCCGACCACCCGGCCGACCACGCAGCCATGGGCGGGCGGGGCGGGGGAAGTGCTGATCGGAGACGACTTTTCCCGGCGCATCGCGCTGCGGATGCCGGCGACGCTGCCTTCAAACCTCGGGCCACAGACGCTGGTGTCGGCGTTCGGGAACCTGCGTTGGATCGCCTATGCGTCGGATCAGCAGATCGAGCAGGATTTCAGCCTGGACGATTTTCCAAAGTCGTTTCCCCCCACGGCGAAAATGAGCGCCGTGCCCAGCGTCAAGCCGCCGGTGATTCCGATGATGCCGTGGATCGGCGGCGACGCGATCATGGTGCTGCTTGCGGCATTGGCGGCGCTGCGGCAGCGGAAGCTGTCGGAATCCGAAACGTCCGTGGATCGGGGCGACGCCAAGCCCCGGCTGGCGCCGCTGGGCGTGCGGGTCGTGGCGGGATTGGTCGATCTGGCGCCGATCCTGGCGGTGGTAGCGCTTGTGCAACCCGCGAACGCCGCCAATCCGCTGCTTGGCATGGGCAAATCGCTCGGCGAATTGTTATGGCTCTCGCTGACCGCGTACGTCCTGCACACGCTGGTCGCGGAGTTGATCTGCGGTCAGAGCATCGGGAAGATGGTTTTCGGCCTGCGGGTGGTTGATGTCAAAGGCGACGCGCCCAGCCCCGGTGCGATCGTGCTGCGCAACCTGCTGCGGGTGGCGGACGTGACGCTGGGACTGCCGCTGTTGATCGTGTTCATGACGCCGCTGCGGCAGCGCGTCGGCGATCTCATCGCCGGAACGGTGGTTATTTCGCGCGACGGCGAGGAAGAGGAGGAGGAGCAGTCGTAGAAGTGCAGGCTGTTAGTGATCGCCTGCCCCGTGGATCATGACGTACCGCACAACAAAGATGGCGATGATGGCGAACGCCGCCACGATGGTGAGGTACGTGTACAGCGGGCCTTTGACCCACTGGGCAATCAGCGGGGCCTTGGGTGGCTTTTCGTCCGGGTCTGATGGCGGCTCTTGAGCGGTCATTTTTTTCTATAGTGAACAGGCGATGATCGGCTCGTCGTCGTTGCCGGAATGGAGCCAGCGGCGGCCGTCCAGTTCGATCAGGTCCATCGCGGCCTTGGGGCCCCAGGTGTTGGGAGCGTATTGCTGGACAGGGTTGGGGCTTTCGGCCCAGGCCTGCTCGATAGGGTCGATGACCTGCCAGGCGGCTTCGGCTTCGTCGCCGCGGATGAACAGGGTTTGGTCGCCGACCAGGGCATCATAGAGCAACCGTTCGTAGGCTTCGGGGGGTTCGGTCTTGAAGGCGGTTTTGTAGAGGAAATCTAGAGCGACGGATTTGATGACCATGGCCCCGCCGGGGACTTTGCCGTTCAGACGCCAACTGATTCCCTCTT
Organism: Tepidisphaeraceae bacterium; assembly: GCA_050014015.1. GTDB lineage: Bacteria > Planctomycetota > Phycisphaerae > Tepidisphaerales > Tepidisphaeraceae > PALSA-1353. Next base: position 6,978 of record JBEKEC010000070.1, on the reverse strand, counting down.
CCGGTTGCACGCGGATGACCAGGTCGTTGGGGTAGATCTGGTCGCACTGTTTCTGGAAGAGGGTCAGTGGCGGCGAGCGGAACCGGACGACGATTTCGCTCAGTTTTTCGGGAAGACATTTTCCCGTGCGGAGATAGAACGGCATTCCGCTCCATCGCCAGTTGTCGATGAAGAGTTTGATGGCTGAGAAGGTTTCCGTGCGCGAGTTCGGGGCGACGCCGCGGGCCTTGAGATAGCCCGGCGTGGTCTTCAGGGCGGAGTTATCCTTGTATTGCCCGGGTCCGTATTGGCCGCGGATGGCCTGGGAATCGACCAGGCTGGATCGGAGGGGCCGGACGGATTTGTAGACCTTCACTTTCTCGTCGCGGATGCTGGTGGCGTCGAGGGCGGCCGGCGGCTCCATCGAAACCAGCGCCATGAGCTGGAACAGGTGGTTCTGAATCATGTCGCGCGTCGCCCCGCTCTTGTCGTAATATCCCGCGCGGTCGTCGGCACTGACGGTTTCGCTGACGGTGATCTGCACGTGATCGATGTACTTGTAGTTCCAGATCGGCTCGAAGATCGAATTGGCGAAACGCATGACCATCAGGTTCTGGACGGTTTCCTTGCCGAGATAGTGGTCGATGCGGAAGACCTGCTTTTCGTCGAAATATTTGAGCAGGACGGCGTTGAGGCCCCGGGCGGATGGCAAATCGCGGCCGAAAGGCTTCTCGATGATGATTCGCTGGAAACCGGCGGTTCCGGTCAGGCGCTCGCCGAGCCGGGTGATGATGTCCTGGAACACCTCGGGCGGCGTGGAGACGTAGAAGAGGCGGTTTGAGCCGGTATCGTGGGATTTGTCGAATTCTTCGAGTCTGGCGGCGAGGCGTGCGTGGTCGTCGGCGGAATCGTAGGAGCCGGGGACGTAGTAAATGTTGGGCTCCATCCGTTTCCAGGCGGCTTCGTCGATGGGTTGGCGCCGCGCGTGTTTTTTGATGGCCTGGTAACAATCCTTGCGGTATTGCTCGTCGTTGAGCGGCGTGCCGTCCTTTTTCTCGGTCGAACGGGCGTATCCGATCAGAACGAAACGGTCACTGACGAGCCGTTCGCGGCAGAGTTCGTAGACGGCGGGGATGAGTTTGAGTTGCGCCAAATCGCCGCTGGCGCCGAAAATCACGATCGCGCAGGGAACGGGATTGGGCATGGGAACGGCCTTTCGTGTTTATTTATCGGCAACGAACATATCTCAACTTACCGTGGAAAGGGGACTGCGGGAAGAACCGGCAGCATCTCGCCCCGACGTAAAATTGCCGGTAGGATGACGCTCGATGAAATGGATTATATTCATCCTCCTTATTGTCTCCGTCATGTTGGTGGGTTGGTATGTGTGGGTGGAGGCGGAACGGCAAGGCCCGGAGCCCGCCACGTCGGGAAGATCCGGCAATGGCGCGGCGAGCCTCGATGCGGCATCGGTGAGCAATCTGGTCGTCGCGGGGGACGATCACGGCGCCGAAGATGCGGCATATCGGGCGGGGCTGGAATCACAAGTCGATGCGGTGGTGAACGGGACGATGGCGGAACGTCAACTTCCGACGGCGGCGCTGCCGTTGTTGCAGAGAAGAATCATGGCCGGCGCGCCGTCCGCGGCGACCACGCGGCCGCTGGGGGAGGCGCTGGCGAAGGATGGGATCAGACTGGCAAATGCGCTGGCAATCCAAAAGCGGCTGGAATGGTATCGGAAAAATACGCTGAACATTTTTGAAAGAAATTGCGGCCGGAAGACTTGGGCGCCGGCGGCCCGGGCGGCGATTCAGGCGGCGGTGCGCCTGTGGGACAAGGACCCCAGAACGACCGGCGATGAAGACATGATTATCTGGCGCGAGGCCAGGGCCGCGCATAAGGATGGACGCGACGACCCGCTGCTGCTTTTCGCCTGGGCGCAAAATGTTATTCAATTCAATTCCCCGGATTCGGACAGGGCGTGGATCTATCGGGCCTCGGTTGCCGCGGCGCTGACCATGAAAGAGGCCGGTTATCCACCGGCGATCCAGATGGCTGCGGATTTGCAGGCGGCCAGGGGCATCGCAGATAACAAGCCCGTCTCCGATCGTGACCGGAAAGAAATGAACAAGCTCTTAGACCAGAGCAAAGCGTTGTTTGGCAAGGTGATCGCCGACCCGGAATTGCCGCGGCAGGCGCTTCTGAATCTGTTTGACATGATGGGAGAAACGTCGATATCGGTGTACGGGGATCGGCGAACTCTGCCCGCGCCGTTGTTTGAACAACTGAAAGCGTCCCGGGTCGATCCGAGCACGGTGCTGACCGTGCAGGGGTATTTCAACGTCGACTACGCCTGGGATGCCAGAGGAACGGGATGGGGCGATACCGTGACAACGGAGGGATCAAACCTTTGCGAGCAGCGCCTGGCCAAGGCCGATGCCGCGCTGGAGCAGGCGTGGAAGCTCGATCCGTCGAACAGCGACGCGGCGGCGAAGATGATCTCGGTGGAACTCGGTCAGGGCGAGGGTCGGGACCGCATGGAACTTTGGTTCAAACGGGCCATGGACGCCGATCCGGACAACTATTGGGCGTGTCTTCAGAAGCTGTATTACCTGGAGCCTAAATGGTACGGCAACGGTGAGGAGATGCTGAAGTTCGGCCGGGAATGCCTTGCCGGCGGGAACTGGGACGCGGGCATCCCGTACGTCTTAGTCAAAGCCCATCTGCACCTGGCGCAGTATGCGGGCGGCCAGTGGACACCGGCGCCCCAGGCGGAATATTTCCGTAACAACCCGCAGGCGTGGACGGAGATTCGTTCGGTTTATGCCGAAGACCGGCGTCATCGCCCCCGAAGCGAGGAAAAGGAGCTTCAATTTGCGCGCGTCGCGGCGTCGTGTGGGCACTGGGATGAAGCCAATCTCATGTTTCAGGAAGTCGGCAATGGATACAACTCAAACGTCTTGTCCATCCCTGAAATGGACCGGGCGAAGGCGGAAACGCTGATGCATTACTCGCCCTCTACCCGCCCGGCCGGATTCTGATGGACAATCTCAAAAAATCGTGATTACAATCCTCGTTTATGCGTGATCCACGGCTTGCGAAACTGGCGGACGTATTGGTGAACTACAGCGTCGGCGTGAAGCGGGGACAACTCGTGCGAATTGCGGGGCCGAGCGTCGCCGAGCCCCTGGTTGTGGAGATTTACCGCCAGGTGCTCGCCGCGGGGGGACATCCGATGGCACGCCTGGGGGCGGAGGAATTGGAGGAAATCTTTCTCAAGTCGGCTGGGGATGAACAACTCGTGTATTTGAATCCCGTTGCCAAGCATGAAATCGAGACGATCGACTGCTCGATCGGAATCTGGGCGGATGAGAATACGAAAGCGCTGACGAATTGCGATCCGAAGCGGATGGCGAGACATGCGGCGGCGCGGCAGCCGATCTCGGACATCTTCATGCGGCGGGCGGCGGAGGGAAAACTGAAATGGACGGGAACACAGTATCCCTGCCAGGCCAGCGCGCAGGACGCGGAGATGTCCCTGGCGGAATATGAGGAGTTCGTGTTCGGGGCGGGGCTGCTGAATGAGCCGGACCCGGTCGCGGCATGGAAAAAGGTCTCGCGGCGGCAACAAAACCTCGCCGATTTCCTCAACGGGAAATCGGATTATCACGTCGTGGCGGCGAATGGCACCGATATCCGCATGTCCGTGGCGGGGAAAAAATGGATCAATTGCGACGGGCATGAGAATTTCCCCGATGGAGAGGTGTTTACCGGGCCGGTCATCGACAGCGCCGAGGGAGTCGTGCATTTCAGCTTTCCGGCGGTTCACGGCGGACGCGAGGTCCAGGACGTGCGCCTGAAATTCAAGAATGGGAAAGTCGTCCAGGCTTCCGCCGCCAAGGGTGAGGAGTTTTTGATTTCCATGCTCGACATGGATGCGGGCAGCCGATTTTTGGGGGAGTGCGCCATCGGGACGAATTACAACGTGACGAGGTATACGAAGAACACGCTGTTCGACGAGAAGATCGGCGGGACGGTGCATTTCGCGCTCGGAGCGGGATATCCGGAGACCGGCAATTCCAATCAAAGCGGATTGCATTGGGACATGGTGGTGGACCTGCGCAACGGGGGATACGTGGAGATCGACGGAAAGAAAATCAGCAAAGCCGGACGGTTTATCCGGAAAGAGTTCGGTGGATGATGCAGTCGGGCGATACGGCATCGGGCGGCTGTGGGGCCTCGATTCGATTGGCGACCGCGGATGATCTGTTGGCCGTCAACGAGATTTACAATCATTGCGTCTTGCATTCGAACTGCACGTACCAGGAGACGCCGGAGCCGATGGAAGGGCGGCGGCAATGGTTCGCCATGCACGATGCGAGGCATCCGGTGACCGTGGCGGAAATGAACCGGCGCGTGGTGGGGTGGGGAGCGCTGTCGGCATATCATGCGCGAGCGGCTTACCGCAATACGGTCGAAAATTCCGTCTATGTCCATCGCGAGTTTTATCGGCAAGGCATTGGATCGCTGATTTTGCGGGACCTGATAATCCGGGCGCGCGCGCTCGGATATCATGCGATTATCGCATCAATCGATGCCGGGCAGACGGCAAGCATCGCACTGCACGCCAGGTTTGCATTTGAGGAAGTGGGACATTTCAAGCAGGTGGGATTCAAATTCGGCAGCTGGCTGGATGTGGTTTATTTGGAGCTATTGTTGTGACGGAGCTTTTCCAGGGGTTATCTGGAGATCGGCAATTCCAATCAGAGCGGATCGCATTGACGTAAAGTGACCGATTTGCGGAGAGGGGGGTATGTGGAAATCGATGGCCTAAGGATTTGTCGGGCTGGCCGGTTTACGCGCGAGAGATTTCCGGACAATGAACAACGGGGATGGTATAATTCATTGTGGAGCGTTTATGACGACACGCCTGAAGACAGTGATCGAGCAACTCAACGCCGATGAACTTGAACAAGTGACGCTTCTAGCGGAGTCGCTGGCGCGTCGACGGGTGGACGAAAACGCCCGCAAGGGCCTCAGCCTGGAGTGGGTCGGGTGCATGGCGGACGCTCCCGAGAAGTCAGGTGTGGAGGCGGCGCATCGAGCCAATGAGATTCGGCTAGGATTGCTCTCCAAGAGCGCACGCAAGTGAAGTATCTCATCGACGCAAACGTGGGGTTGGAGGCTGTTCTGGGTCGGGCTCATTCCGAAGATGTTGTTCGAATGTTAACGCAAATGCCAGCAGGAGTTTTGGCCACCACTGATTTCGTTCTGCATTCAGTCGGCCTTTGGCTTTGCCCTTCACGCGGCAAAGAGTTCCGTCTTTTCCTTGACGATATTATTTCTCGAAGAGTCAATACGTTGCATTTGCCGCCGTCCGATTTGTACAGGGTCCTCGATGTGATGGCCGGGAACGGTCTGGATTTTGACGACGCGTTTCAATATGTCGCGGCCGAGCGATTCAACCTTCAGCTTGTGAGCTTTGATGCGGACTTCGATAACACGCCACGAGGTCGCATGACGCCGGCGCAGGCGCTGATCGCAGCTACAACCGGTAAATGATCCGGCTTCTGCCGCCATCACGCCACCGCCGCCACCACCCTCTTCGCCGCATCCGTCAAATCCGTCGCCGTTTGCAGCGTGGGGATCTTGGACTGCGCGTCGGCGAGAATTTTCCGGGCCTTTTCGACGTTCGTGCCCTCCAGGCGCACCACCACGGGGATTTTGAAGCCGACTTCGCGGGCGGCTTTTACCAGGGCCTCGGCGATGACGTCGCACTTGGCGATGCCGCCGAAGATGTTCACCAAAATCCCCTTCACGGTCGGTTCCGAGAGAATGATGCGGAAGGCTTCGATGGCGCCCTCGGCCGTGACGGAGCCGCCGACGTCCAGGAAATTGGCCGGCTCGGCGCCGTGGAGTTTGATCAGGTCCATGGTGGCCATCGCCAGGCCGGCGCCGTTGACCAGGCAGCCGATATTGCCGTCCAGGGCGATGTAATTGAGGCTGGCCTTGTGGGCGCGGACGTCGAGCGGGCGTTCCTGAGAATCATCAACGAGCGCGGCCAGGTCGGGATGCCGGAAGGCCGCGTTGTCGTCAATGTTGAACTTGGCATCGATGGCGAGGAGCTTGCCGTCTTTGGTCAGAACCAGGGGATTCACTTCGGCCAGCGAAGCGTCCATCCTGACGAAGGCCTTGCCGAGATTAAGCATAAGCCTGGCGGCTTCGGAGGCGAGCTTGTCCTTGAAGCCGAGTTTGTACGCCAGCTCGCGGGCCTGGAATGGTTGAACGCCCAGAAACGGGTGAATCGGCGCCTTGAAAACCTTCTCGGGTGATTTTTTCGCGACCTGTTCGATCTCCACTCCGCCTTCGGCCGAAGCGATCAGGGCGGCGGCGCCGCGGGTGCGGTCGATGGTGATGCCGAGATAATACTCCCTGGCGATTTGCACCGCCGGGGCGACGAGCAGCACGGAAACCGGGACTCCCTCCGGGCCGGTCTGGTTGTTGATCATGCGATGGGAAAGCATGAACTTGGCCGCGTCCCAGGCCTCGTCGGCGGTCTTGACCAGCTTGACGAACCCCGCCTTTCCGCGTCCACCGGCGTAAACCTGGGCCTTGACGACGCAGGCGCCGGTGCCAATTTTCTTGAAGGCGTCGGCGGCGGATTCGGGGGACCGAACCACCTCGCCTGCGGGGACGGGGATGCCGTGGTCGGCAAGGATCTGGCGGGCCTGGTATTCGTGAATTTTCATGGCGGGTCATTTGTCATTGGTCATTGGTCATTTGTCAATGATTTCCCAAGCATGATCGTCAGCCCGGGCGCGTGACACTTGCCGCAGAGAATTTCCCCCTCCCCCTGTACTCAGGGGGAGGGTTGGGGTGGGCTGATGAAAATGTGACCGGGATTTTCGTCCGATTATTGTTGCGCCGGCATTGCTTAATTCGGATTACCGCGGGGGCGCGAAGAAATCATTTAACCACGGATTGCACGGATGGGCAGGG
>JBEKEC010000069.1:0-23224 GCA_050014015.1 Tepidisphaeraceae bacterium | reverse complement strand
CCATGAGGCGTATCCTTTTCTGTCCCGCGTGGGACGCTGGTGAACCGCTAAGCACGATCCACCGAAGGTACGCCGCTTTTATTCAGCCGCCAACCATCCACGACTTTCGGTTATAGCTCCGGCAAATGAACTCCAGCGCTCTGCGCACCTGGCCGGAAAATGCGTTGGGGTCAATGTGCCGTAATGGCCAAATTCTCTCGTATACTTCCACGATATGTTTCGGAATGCACTCCGCCGATACCACCTTGTGGCTTTCAGGAACTAACAGCGGCCCACGCGGATAGATCCGCTGCCTCGCCATTGATTTGGTGCGAGGGAATGCAGCAAAATCTCCATAAATGCTGACCCCCTCGCATGTTGGGCATCGATAAAGGTAAAAGGCGAATTCCTCGGTGTAACGTTTGTTATCTATTTGTTCGTACAGTTCTTGCCCCCGCCGGTATCCGATGCGCTTCAGCGGAACACGATTGCCACAGTGGTAACATACCTGCATCTCTGTTGGTTTACCCATGGCGACCTCTGGTCGAGGTAATAAGACCTGGACCCGCGAGCCGAGCTCCAAATACGGCCATCAATACGCCGTTCGTCGCATTCAGTCGGCCTTCAATTCCAACTTAATTCTACAACGCTAATCAGCATGTAAAAGGGATGCAGATACCGTAAAACGCACAATTAAGAATATGCTTAATAGCTTGCTGGTCGAAGGCGGAGCGTCCGGGCCCACTGATACGCCGAAAGAATCGTCTGTTCGAGAAGAAATGGAGGTCGATCGTCCTTGATCCGTTGCACGGGAGGTGAGATATTTGCCATTCGTGGCTCCTTGTTGGTTGATGATTCAGAGCCCCACGGGGTACGAAGCGAATGCCGCCTCGCGCGATTTGGACATTTGTACACCGATGGTTGTGGTGGCATATATCCCACCCGGAAATTTAGTCGGCGATCAATCTGGTCGTGTTCGTTGAGCGGGTAAATCAGCATTCTGGGCGCCCCGTTCGAGACATAATCGATGTTGCGGGCTATTGTAACAGCAAGTCTGTACTCCGAAATGCAAAGCAATAAGATACTGAGAGGCATTTGGGCTTCGCCGGATCGATTGGGCACGCGGCCGGCGAGCTAGCCCTCGACGTTCTCGCTTGGCGTCAGATCCGGTAATAGTTGCGGTTCATTGAGGCTGTTTTCGACGGAATCAAATGACAACGACTGGAACTGATTGTTCTTTGCTTCAGATTCGCAATCTGAGCGTTGATTTTCGACTTCCGCATCGACCGGTACTCCGTGCCGTAGACAAGGCAAGTTTGGTGGTGGATCAAGGTGAAATTCACGGGTTGGTCGGAGAGTCCGGGGCGGGAAAGACTGTACTGGCAAATGCAATCCTCAGGCTTGTCGATCCGCCCGGCCACATAATGGAAGGAGAGATCGTGTGGGCCGGCAAGAATTTGCTGCGCCTGTCCGAGCACGAGCTTTATCAAATCCGCGGAAGCGGAATTGCGATGGTGTTCCAGAACGCGCCTGCAAGCCTCAATCCTGCTCTCAAGATTCATTCGCAACTTAGTAGGATCCTGAAACTCCGGGGGAGATTGCATGGCGCTGCCGTGCGGGATGAGGCATTTCGGTTGCTGGCAGCTGTCAAACTAGCTGACCCTGCACGTGCTCTGGACAGCTACCCACACGAACTGAGCGGGGGCATGGCACAGCGTGTCGCGATCGCTATGGCACTTGCATGCGGGCCGCGATTGCTCATCGCCGATGAGCCGACGTCCGCATTAGACGTAACAATTGCTGCCCTACTGATTGATCTTCTGCGTGAGTTGCGTGAGCAGCTTGGCCTGGCAATTCTTCTCATTTCACACGACCTCAGTGTGGTCGTCCGTCTATGCGATCGCGTGTCAGTAATGTTTAGGGGACGGATTGTTGAGCAGGCATCTGTCCCGGAACTTTGCAAAAACCCCATACATCCGCATACCCGGGCACTGCTTCGGGCTGCCTCAGTGCCCGAGCTATTGCGCTTGCATGGAGACACTTCTCTTGAGCAACGGGCTTAGGCTTCGGACCAGAGTGGCTGAATCGACTCTGCCACATGGCTCCCCAAGCTCAACGGACTTCTTGCCGGGCACGTTAAATATCCGCGGGTGAAAGAACAGACAAAAGCGAGCTTGAGTTCACTCCACGGATAATCTATCCAAGGCGTGCCTTTGCGCTTTCCAGGAGTTTCGCCGGCGTTGCGCGAGCCGCATTCAAAATTGCCAAAACGTCTTGAACAGCGCTATTTACGCGTTGCGCCACTTGATTCTCGGTTGATTTGTCCAGCTTTTTGGCGTCACGGCTTTCTGAGAAAGGCTTTTCAAATCGCAAGAACCAGCTAAGGCGTGCAAATACCTGACTTAGAATCGAACGTGCTCCTCGCACCGACAGCGTGTCGCGAGATACAAGAGGTACGAGAGTATTTACGAATTCATCCCGAATGCGTTCACATAGAGATGAAGGCATAATCTCCCGGCCTTGTCTTTTTCCAAAGAATACGTGCACGAAATCTCTCAGTTCATGGCTATCGAAGGATCGAATCATCTCCTCAACGTGTCCCCACCACTCCACATAGAAAAATGCCATAAGGTAGCTCATCGCGTCCTCTTCGCTGACACGTGACAGAGGATGGACCACGCGAAGCTGATGACTGATTCTGGTCCAAAAATCTTGTGGCGGTCTTTTGGCTAACTCGTCGATATGCTCGCTTGCTGCGAGAATAAACGTTGGAACTCCTTCTACTCCCAGTTCTTCTTCTCCCTGTTCCAGCGGCCGCAACAATGCTCCCAAAAGCTCCTGCTTCGCCTTGTTCAATTCGTCAATGTAGATGACTGGACGCTTGGGCTTCCCATTTGCCTTACGGGAAATGGAGATTCGTTTCTTTAGGAACTCGACCGGCAGTACGGGCGGGTCCTGCTCTAGGGCGTGCTGCATTTCCGATGCAGTCGTCTGAACAAACGCGGCTCCATCATTATCGGGATCAGGTTGTTTCAGTTTGTTCCCGAAATAGAGCGCTTTGCAGTAAGCTTCTTTACCCGTTCCTGGTTCTCCTGTGATTAAAGCAGCACGGATTTTCGAATCCGCCAACATGGAGGCCAGCCCCAGAAGATTACGCTGCATAGGGCTTCCAAGGCCCGCATACATTTGGTACCGGAGCACCGCGACATATAAAGCCTTGGCTCGCCTCCACGGAGCACTCCACGTAAGCAGAGGTTGATACTCCAAGAATTTATCTGGAACGGGAATCGTCTGAAAAAGCAATCTACAAGGATCAATGGCATAGGCATGATGCCGCTGAAATCGCTCCGCGCTTCTTTTGGCGCGACGTCGAGCCCCCGATTTTTCATACCGATTCCAGAGAACAAGTTGAGGCAGCAGGTCAAGAAGCTCCTCGCGATCCTTTGCCGGCGGACGCATCTTTAGCTTTGTCCAGTATTGTATATGTCCGTCGCGTAATAAAGGCCTAGGTGGGGGGAAATACGCGCATCGAAGCGACCCCGGAAGGTTGCCGTCTTTGCCAAAAATCATGAGATTAAACTCAAGGTCTTTCGTCCAAAGCGTTAAGGACTCACACCATTGAACATCAGCCTTCCGATTGACCATTTGGTCCCAAATGAAATGGTCAATGGTGGAGGCTTGAGGAAAGGTCTCCCAGACGGCACCTGAGCGTGATTTGCGAACGGCCGCTCTCAGTCCTAAAGCATCTTCCTTTGACCAAACTTTATAGTCATGTGGGGGTGACGCGTGCCAGTGTAGGCCGTCGAAAAACTCAAAGTGATTCCTCTTGTTGTCGTTCATGCAAGACGCACCTCGCGAGCAGCAACCTTTGAAGCAACAAATGCTCCCACAAAGGCGGCGCTTGTAAACACAGTTGGTGGTAGCCACAACCACCAGCAGGAGGGAAATAGTTCATAACCGGTATTGAGCAGAGATCCAAGTCGCGGACTTCCTCCGTGAGCGCCAAGGTACGCGGTAAGCACGCTGGCGGAAAGCATTACAGGCCAGTTAGCGATCCACGCTGCACGAATGGGTATCATGAGGTTTGGCAGCAAATGGTTGAACAGCAAACCGAGCGGCGAGACGCCAAAACTGCGCGCCGCCTTGATGTAGGCGGACCTCCATTCGTGAGACATCGCTGTCTGCAAGGTTAAAGCGGCTGCGCCCCATAAAAGAATTCCCGCAGTCAAGGGAAACACCAGCGGGGCATCGCCGAAAAAGCTGTAAAGAAGCAACAATACCGCAATCAAGGGTGTGGAATACGAGAATGTGGCGGAAACCCTAAAAAGGAACCGCGCCGTTGCCCCACGAAAAACCGACCCCAATGCAGCAACAAAGAACGCACAGATTAACGCGGTGCTAGCCGCAGCGGCCACGTCCAGAATCGTGAACGCCGTGGCTTTGAACAAGACAAAAAGAAACGGCCGCCCCAAAGCGTCGGTGCCAAGCCAATTCTCGACTGATGGCGACGCGTAGGGATGAATGTCCGCGAGAAAATAAAGATTCATCATAGCCACCTGTTCACTCAACTGACCCCTTGTGCTGGACGGAGAACTTGTGGCAGAGCGAGAAAACAAAGATCTCGCACAAATAACGCACTGAAGGTGACGAGAGTAGCGGTCGCCACGACTCCCATCAGCACGGGAACATCTCCCAGTTGCACCGCGTCTACTAAGACGGTACCAAGTCCGGGCAATGAGAAAACATATTCAACGGCAACGGCTCCAGTCACGCTCGTGATCAGCACTTGAGCAAAAGTGTCTCCCATCGCGGCTATTAGGAACGGCCAACCATGTCTCAGCAAAATTTGTCGTGGCGAATAACCGATTGCCAGCAAGTTGCGATGCCATACGGAACCAGCAACATACGCGCGCGTTGCGTCCAATCTCGGGATTGCGAGCCCAAGACCGGGTAAAGCCAGACAAAGCGCTGGTAGTAGCAGCGCTCTCCAAATTGGCACACTCGCAGAATGCAAGCCGTACCGGGGCAACCCAAGGATTCCAGGTATTGCACTATGTGTTAGCCAAAGCGCCATCACGAACGCGGGGATGGCCGCTAAGAAAAGCCACAATATCGAACTATCCAAATACTTATGAAAGCCGTATCTACAAGGTCGCTTTATCCCTTTGGCCACTGTGGCAAGGAGCGCGATTGTCAGGGACACGCACGTTGCAATAAGCGCAAGAGCAATAGAAAGCTTTGCGGCAGAACCGATCATACGAATTACTGGGGCGCGAGTTTGCCATGAAAGGCCCCAGTCGCCCCTCAGCATGCGAACGGCATGTGAAAGCGATGCCGCTACAAGCGGGCGATCTAAGCCCAATTCTTCGACAAAGTGTTTGCGGGTAGCCTCATCACTCAATGGCCCTGCCAATTGGGTGGCCGGGTTCGGTGCAAGCGCGCGGACCAAAATCGACACGACAAACCAGACGATTAGCCAGCCAGCGAGTAGCGAACAGATCTCACTGACCGCGCCCGTCAGTCGCCGTCGCAAGGTCAAGCTCCACATCCGGCAGAAGCATAACCGAGACTGGATTGATGGTGAAGTTTCGGACATATGGCTTTGTCAAAATCAACGGTGTTTCGTAGTAAAGCGGTATCCACGGCATTTCGCGGTCAAGAATGTCACCTATCTTCATGCGAACTTTGGTGGCTGCCTCCCCGGTAGTTGTTCGGAGTTGATCTGCGGCCTTGTCCAAATCCGCGCTCGAATATCCGGTGAAATCGGGAACTGGACGCGAGGTGGAAAGGAGCGCCGTCAGGTAGTTTGCCAGGTCGGGATAGTAGGGTGACCAGTAAATGAGCGTAAGATCTGGTTTCACTTCTCCGACCGAGGCAAAAAGTGCGTTTATGCTTGCACTTGGGAATAAACGAACCGTCGCTCCCCGCTGCTCCAACCACTTTTGAAGCAATCCTACAGTTACATCGTCAATGCGCGAGGAAACATAAGCCACTTTAACTGTGCGCCCACGAAGCGAAACTTCAGACGACGCATCTGACCTGGATTGAGCAACATCCTTCCAAGGAGGAGCGTCGACAATAATATCTGGCGGCAAGACGAGTGATTTTGTCACGCTTCCCAATGGCCCGAGGGCAGATTTCACAAGCTGCTTATGGTCAAACGTTGCTGTTAGCCAGCGACGCAAAGGGGCAGAAGCGCCGAAGGCGTATTGATCGCCAATCATGGGAGCCAAGAGGTGAAGACGGCAAACCTTTCCTGGACGGACAACGCGGGCATCAGGGAACCGTCGCTGAAGTTCTTCGACCGAAGTGATGTCGGAAAGCTGAACCAAATCTGACCCAGCTACATCCCGCAAGTCGATGGAGCCTTCGGCAAACGCATTTGCGATTTGAGCTTCAGAGCGGAAAAAAACGAAGCGACTCTGGTCAATTTTGGAGGCGCGCGGTTGCCATCCACCGCCTTGCCCGAATGAAGGATTTCGTTCAAGCAGCACATATTCACTTGGCAGCCACTGCTTAAGACGAAACGGCCCAGTGCCAACAGGATGGAAACCAAATTGGTCCCCGTAATACTTGACTGCCTCCGGGGCAACTACTGCGGTTGATAGTACGGTGAGGCGCGTTAGAAAATCACGGTCAGGTTGCTTGAGGTGAACACGAATTGTCTGTTCATCGATCTTTTCTAATCCTGCGACTTCATCAGTATCGCCGCTCGCGAACGTGTCAGCTCCAGCAACGCAACTCGATAGCGCCCACGAATTGAGGGATCCCAGTTTCGGACTTAAGCCACGCTTCCACGAATAAACCACATCGTCTGTCACCACTCGCCTCCCGTTACCTGCGGGAAAGCACTCATCATCCGCGAAAGAGGCTTGACGTAAATGGAATGTCCAAACTTTGAAATCGGGCGATGATTCCCAACTTGCGGCTAGCGCAGGAACGATGTCGCCGTTAGCGCCGACGCCAACAAGACATTCAAATATTTGGAGATCGAGATTGTATTGGACCAGTTCGACAGACTTGATCGGATCGAGCGTTTGAAGGGCACTACTGGCTAGGATTGGAATTCGGATTGCGCGTATAATTGAGGGCTGCGATGAAGGCGGCAAGCTTGATCCGCGGCGCGTCAAAATCCATATCGCGACGGTCACGAGAACGACACCTACGCCGATTCCCAACCAGCGGACTAAGCGCGATTGCGTGGATAACATTTTGAATCGCCACCCGTCACAGCCTCAAGACAGCGAAAAGGCGCATGCCCGACTTCCAGAAACGGGAAGTTGGACCTTTGCTCGAATGAATTCGAGGAACCATGGCAAATCGTCTTCCCCAAGCTGGCTTGCGGCTTCGCGGAATTCAGACCAAATCAGACTTAACCCTTTCGTGGCAGTATCGGTGCAAATCAATTCTCGAAGGGGATCCGTTCGCAAATCTCCAACTCCATGCCACCCTGTACGAGCCATTGAGCGACAACTCGAAAGCCCCCCATCATCTGCGACGCGGATTGTGCGTATGAAATGGTGCGGATAGAAATTTAAACCGACGAGGAGCTCGCGGTCTCCAAAAGTTAGCTGGAGAAACAAGAAGCCCGCTTCGTCAATTACTAAATGCGATTGGTCGAGCGCCCCCGTTCGCGCCAACTGGACCACTGCCCAGAAAGTCGATGCTTCCGCTTCAAGCACGATGGACGACGTTTGGCCGCTGCGAAAGGCCTCGATCAAGCAAAGGTAACCGCCGATGGCTTTTGAGGGATGGAGCGCAAGGGAATTCTCTGCCTGATCCGCAAGCTCAAACGGGTGGAAGGCGGCGTAATCCACACCCCAATCCAGCCCCCACGCCGCGATGTCCGTCAAGCAATCAATATTCTCGTTGTGGACGGTGGTATTCGTCAAAAGGCGTTTGCTGCTGATTTGCCGGAAAACGCGGACACCCTCTTGTAGCTTTTCAAATACACCACGCCCACGAATCCGATCATGCACTTCAGGTGGACCATCGAGACTCACATTGAGTACGGTGAGGGCCGAGTCGTGCAAACGACTTGCCTGCTTCGACAAGAAGGTCGCATTCGTTGTGAGCCCGACTGACCTCGCCCCTCCATCGCGAGCAGCGTCGAGAACTGCCCAGAGTTCATGTCTCAGAAGAGGTTCCATGCCCGGCACAACGACGTCGATCAATCCCTCTTTCACCAAGTGTAGCGTTAGTCGGTAATACTCCGACTCCGAGAGCACAGGGTGAGTCGGTCGAGATGCGACGTAGCAATGACGACACCGCAAATTGCAGCCACCAGGCATCCAAAGCTCCACACAATGGAGGTGCGTTCCGGCAGTTCGAGCTGCAACCTCGTCAGTGGACAGACGCGCATCGCTTCCGGTGGCAATAATCCGGTGCCACACCTGAAAGTCGTTTTCGTGCACCGTCCTAAGGCAACCGGTGCACCCGTTCATGATTGAGCCAGCGGGCATATCAATGGACAGTATAGCCAGTCTCTTTTACTTCTCCAGCGTTTTCAAGCATGCGCCTGCCTTTTATTATCGTCCATTTGGCAGAGCTTGCTGAATAACGTGATTAACGTGCTGTGGCGAGCAATTGCTATGTCGATAGTCGGCTCAATTCAAGGGGCAGCCCCGAGTGCTCGTATGCAAAAACTTCAAGTTGCTCGATCGCACGGGTGCACGCGACGTAAAAACACGCCCGTCCGGTTACATCGGTCGTGAACTCATTGGCGCTGCCGAGCAGCACGACAAAGGCGTCGTATCCCTTGGCGGAATGAACCGTCGATACGGTAACGCGGCCTGGCTGACAAATGGCTGTGTCCTTCTCTTCGTCATTGAAGGCGAGGTGAATGCCCGCAATCCCACGGATTTCCTCCCGTGTGATTGCGTCGGCAATTGCAATTGCGCGTTCACGTCTAAACGTCAGGATCATGATGTCTTGCGGCCGAACGTGCTCGTCGCGAACGAGCAAGGTCAGGCGAGCGAGGATCAGTTTGATTTCACGGTCTGGGTCGGATGCGAGGGTCAGCATCGGCGGGTTCCCCTTGCGCGGGGCGAATTTCACTCGCCAGCGACCGCCTTCGAGCGCAATAAGCTCTTTCTCCTGCAGCGTCGTAATGTCGCCGAAGTCCTTTGTCGGTATCGTCCGTCCGGCTTCCAAGGCGGTGCCATACAGCACGTTAAAGCTTGTCTCGACAATCGGGCCAGGGTTGCGGAAGCACTCGGTCATGATGAACGCCCGGCTTCCGCGAACGTTAAGCCCCAGCGATGCCCAATTCGGCCTGCTCAGGCCATACAAGTTCTGTGCATCGTCGTAGAAGACAAAAAGGTTCGGTTCGGCGCCGGGCGGAGTGTGGCATAGGTCGCGGAGCAGTTCGTACTCGGCCTCGATGCAGTCCTGTCCCTCATCAACATAAATGGCGTCAAAGGTGATCTGCTCGAATCGTGCGGGGTTTTTGGATTTCAGTGCGGCCAACTGCTCCCGGTAGTGCGCCGCGAGGGCCGCCTTCTCAATTCCCTTTGGCTTTAGGTATTTCCAAGCTCCGTCACAGTGCAATTCGTACATGAGCTTGTTGAGCGAAAAGACGTGGACGATGCCTGCGGGAAGAGACTCTCCCGTTCGTTGTTCGTACGCCACCTCGATCTTTGCTTTGATGAAGGGGGCCAGTGTTCGGTTGAAGCAAACGGCGGCGATGCGGGGCTTTAGTCGCCGGCTTTCGAATAGACTCGCCGAAGCTTCGGAAAGCATTTGCTTGGCGCGCCGGGCCAGGTTGTTGGCCAGAACGATTGTCTTACCGCTGCCGGCAACGCCGCGAACAAGCCGCGGCCCGCTGTCCCAATACATCTCACTGAGACGCTGCTGATCGGTACTCAACTGTTTGAGTTCAGACGCTCTTTGGTCAAAGAATTCTCCGAGAGTGCCCTCCTCTACCCTTCTTTCCGGGCGCTGCTCGGAGCGGGCGTAAAGGACGGAATTATCACCGAACGCGCTCCAGACAAAATCCAATTCATAGAGGCTACAGGTACGAATGGGCGTTGAGACATCATGTGATCGGTCGGTCGCGTTGAGGGCCTTCAACAAGGCGCCGCGGTCGAGGTCTTCCGCAAAGAGGAATTCCCGCGGGCAAAATCCATCGCGGCCGAACCTGGCGATCCACTCGGCGCGATAAATTGACGGGAATGTGACCCAGTAACTGAACGGAATCGTAAGGGTTCCGTCATACGCACGTTCGGTGGCGTTCTTGATGTCGAACATGGCCGTGCGGACCTGGGCGATGGCGTTTCGCCGACGTACCCCGTTGTCATATCGGATGAGGAGCACGCCTCCTGGCTCAATCGACTGAATCTGGCTGATGCCGAACGCCTTCACTTCGAACACGTTGACGCCCACCTCTGGATCAATCAGCACTAGGTCGGGTGGATGATTGGTCTTGCGGGAAAGGCTTGGCTCGACCAGCATTGCGGACTCGGAGTTGTCGAAGGCGTCAATGACGGCTGCGATAACCCCGCGATGGCCATCGTTCGACGCTTCTTCCCAACCGAATACGCGACACTTTGCCCGATCCACCCGCTTGGAAAGTTCTGCCCGTTTCATGTTTTGACGTAAAGTTTACCCACATTTATCGCTCTATTGGAGCGTCCACGTCAAACAAAGAAAATCACGAATTGAACTATTTGTTCTTGAGATACGCGCTCACCATTACCGCGATTCCGTCGATGATCGGTTTTGGCAACGATGGCCACGCGGAGATGACCATCCCGAGGGTGTCGTCTAGGTCCGCCAATTGCTGACGATGGCTGCCGGTCGCGGCGACGGCTGTGTCCACCACGTGTCCACCTCGCTTCGAAATACTCTGTTTTCCCGAGGGATTTTGTGATTCAGTGTGGTCAACTGAGCTACGCGGGCGTTTCAGCGACGGCAATACGCGATCGATGCGCTCCATCGTTTCAAGTTGCGGAATGTGCTTGCCGGCCTCCAGCCGGCTGATTGTTTCGGGCCGTACCCCAACTCGCTTTGCAAGCTCCTGTTGAGTCAATCCCGCGGCGATGCGCCGCCGCACCACTTCTCGCGCGATGTCCACCGTGGCAAACTCCAGCGCCGGCACGGACCCGTTCTTCGCCGCCTTCGGCAAGCGCGGCATCACGCCCGCCTTCTCCATCAACGCGTCGAAATCCGACCGGCTCAGAA
This sequence comes from Tepidisphaeraceae bacterium, assembly GCA_050014015.1. Taxonomy (GTDB): domain Bacteria; phylum Planctomycetota; class Phycisphaerae; order Tepidisphaerales; family Tepidisphaeraceae; genus PALSA-1353. The sequence goes on along the minus strand of JBEKEC010000069.1, from coordinate 12,064 downwards.
TCACCAACTCCTTGCCTTCGATCTTGACCATCTGCGCCGTCATATTCAGTCTCCCTATACGTCGCGCCGGTTGTCAATCCGCACGATCCACAAAATATCGCCAGCCGGCTTGACGATCATTCGCCAATCGCCCGTCCGCAATCGGAAACATCCTTTCCACGCTCCGCGAAGCGGCTTGGCTCCACTAATCTCGGCCAATCGCCTACCCGGCGCATAAGCTCGACCACCCGGGCCCTTATCGGCAACGGCAAACGCCGATAATCCGACAGCCCATCCGCCGTCATCCTCACTTCCATCTCTGAAACATATCATATTTGTCATCTTTATCAACACCGCGAGCTCCTCGATAAGAAGAGGGAGAACAAGTGCGAGATTCCGAGGTTTGGGACTCCGATTCAGGGTCCCACTGCGGTCCCAATCGGTTTTGAACTAGCTTCTAAACCCCGCAACCTTGAATGTCCGATAACACGCTACAGCAGATGTCCACCGCAGTTGAAGAAGCTCAGATCGCCGATACGGCCGCGGCCGGGCGGGCGGCGGACAATTTCCGCGCCAATCTGTCGGCCATGACGCCTTGTCAGCCTGAATTGGCCGATCGTCTTCGCGGCCAAGACTGCCTCGCGGAGTGGATTTTCGGCCGGGACGGGTATCTGACGGCCCGCATCGACGGCCGTTGGTGGACCGGGTGTTCGGTCCCATTGCGAACGGCCCGGGAACTGCTCAAGAAGCTGGAACTGATCGGCGGTTTGGGTTGCATGCTGAATCCGTCACATGCCGCGCAAATCCGGGCCTGTTTTGAGAAACTTCAGCCGAGCCAGGCCATTCTGGCGGTCATCCCGGAGATGGAAAGTCTGAACGTTCTGTTGCATTGCGACAATTTCAGCGCCGAACTTGCCGCGGCCAGGCTGTTCTTCGCCGCCGGCGCGGATTGGCCCGAGCGGCTTGGCGCGATTTTCGAGAAGTTCCCCGGTTTGGCGCTGCCGCAGCAATTTATCCGAACCGCATTGCTGGACGACGACGAAATGGCTCGGCTGTCGTCCGAGGCCCAGACCGTCATCTCGCGCGAAACGGCCCGGCGATCGCAGAAATTGTCGGAAATCCTCGCCCGCGGCGCAAATCGGTCGGCCAGCGGCCGCATCGTTGTCCTGGCCGGGTCGAAGCTCAATCTGGCGGACCTGTCGAATCTCGCGCTGCGCCGGGCGCTTCTCCAGGATATTCCCTCGCAATTCGCATCGATCGATCCCGATCATCCGCTGACGGCTTCGTCGCTGGCGCTTGCCGATGCGGCGGCCGAGGCTGATGCCCTGGTCGCCGCCGACTTTTTCCGCGCCGATCTGCCGGGCGTCGTTTCGCCGACAACCGCGTGGATCACCTGGGTGACCAATGGCCGAATCGTTCCGCCGGATGCGCAATGCCCGGCCGATGCGCTGGTCCTTGCCGATGCGCAGTGGCGGCAAGCCGCCGTCAACGCCGGCTGGCCGGCCCAGCGGATACAGGTTGCCGGCTGGCCTGACATCGTCCCCGCGCCAGCGCCAAATCCGCCGCCGGCGCTCGGCCTGCTGGCCGATACCCGAACCATCGAAATCCCCCAGCGAGTGAAGGACTTTTCCAGCCAACTGCTCCTGTGGGAATTCATCGAAGATGAACTGGCTCGAGACCCGCTGGCGCTGGGCGACAATCCCGAGCGCTATCTCCAATCCCGCCTGGCCCGCTTGAATATCGCGGAAGAGGGCTTCGACCGGGCCATGTTCTTCCAGGCGCTGATCGTTCCAGCGTATAAAAGGGGACTGTCATCTTTTCTGTTGCGAAATGGTATTCCGCTGATGCTCTTTGGCCGGGGTTGGGAAGTTATTCCGGAATTGAAATCACACGCTCGCGGTCCGATAGAAACCGTCGCCGGCCTGGCCGACGCCGTCTCGCGCTGCCATGCGGTCCTGCAACCATTCCCCGACCAATGCGGCGCGGCCGGCGGTTTGCCGGTGCCGGTCATTCAAACATCCGGACTTTCGCCGAACCGACTTCTCAGCCAGATTCGGCAGGCGCTGCATGGCAAGCCTCGGTCGGCCCAGCACAATCCCCCGACCCTCAGCAGAGAGGGAATACTTTCGATCCTCGGCTTGGTGAGAGGCAATTGAACCTCGATACGCGCGTCCAAACGACTCGGCCGACCTGCCTTTCCACGATTTGAGTTTCAATACATCCATTTCGCCAGCGGCGTAGAATGCCGCGCACCTCGCGATTTTTGTCCGGTATCGCCCGGCCTTGGAGATGGCTTAAATGGAAGACACGAACCCAAGCGCCATGAGTGATGCTGAACTGCTGCGCCAGTATTCGAGAAGTCGATCTGAAGATGCCTTTCGCGCCCTGATCGACCAATACGTAAACATGGTCTATTCCAGTTGCTGGCGGCAGTTGAGGGATCGGCACCTGGCGGAGGATGCGACACAAGCGGTGTTCGTGCTCCTCAGCCAGAAGGCCGTCGCGATGCGGCATTCGAATCTGGCCGGGTGGCTTTTGACAACCGCATACTACACCTGCGCCAAAATCCGAAAGATGGAGTTGCGGCGGCATCGCCGCGAAACGGCGGTCGCCATGGAAAAAACCCGCGGCTCGGGATCGGAAAACGATGAATTGCTCGCCATGCTGGACGACGGCCTGTCGCGTTTGAGGGCCTCCGACCGCCACGCCATCGCCCTGCGATTCCTCCAGGGCCAGTCCCTTCGCCAGGTTGGAGAGGCTCTGGGAATTTCGGAGGAAGCCGCGCGCAAACGCGTCGACCGTTGTGTCGAGAAGCTGCGGAGCTATTTTGCCCGCAAGGGGATCACCACCGCCGCGGGCGCGTTGCCCGCAATACTCGACCAGCAAACGCACGCGGCGGCCCTGACCCATGAAGCTCAGGCATCGATCACAAGCGGAATCTTAAATGCATGTCACGGCGGCGCCGGCGCGGCGCCCGCCATCGTGGCCCTTGCCAAAGGAACCAACGTCATGATGCAGATAGCTTGCCTCAAAATGGCCACCTTTGCGTTGTTGATTACCCTCGTCGTCGTGACCGCCGGTTGGTGGTCGGCGATGCAGGTCATGGCGGACGGCGCGAGCCCGCCGCCGGCCAATAGCGCTGCCGCCCCCGCGGTCGTGCCATCCGACGAAGACAAATACCAAGCCTGTCGCCAGGTCCTGCTGTCGATCATCGACGCCTACGACCGCGACGATGCCGCCGCCTTCAGGTCACAACTCTATTTCCCCATTTCCGCCGATCCGCGGTTAGTCAGATCCATGCCGGTCCTTGTTGATCTCGATCTGGCCGTTTACCGGCTTCAGAAGGCCGCGATCGCTCGATTTGGGGCACATGCGATCGGACTAAATTTCTATTCCGCCGCTACCCTCTTTACCGTGGAAGACATTCTTTCGCGTGTCGAGCGCAAGGACGTCCAGATACTCGGCGACACGGTAATCTTCAACCCATCGCCATCCTTTCTGGGCCAGGGCGTCTGGCCGCGCGGCGCTCTGTATTTCCACAACGCCGACGGCGCCTGGAAATTGAACGTGCCGCGCACCCTGCGGATTCAATTCCGTTTCCACCGCCGCGTGCCGCTCCAGGGCGAAACCGAGGAACAAACCCAAGTCGCCGCGGAGAAAGCCCTCATCGACGCCCTGAACGCGATTTCCGACGACACCGAGCACGGCAAGCTCGCCAGCGCCGGCGAACTACAGAGGCGATTGGACGGCGCGATCATAGGACTGGCCATGGTGTTTTCGGATTTCTCCGTCGACGCGGGCCCAAAATAGCAATCCCCGCCAGGTTGGGCCGGAAATCCTCCCTCCCGCCCAAAAATTTTTTTCGCCCGCGGCAAGAATTCCGAAAAATGCCACCAAAACTTTCACCTATCCGCTATAGATATAGAGGGACAGTGTTTTTCCGTCATCCGAATTGCGGCCGTTTCCCATTTTCCGACGCCTCCCCGCGCGGTCCATTGGCAGCCCCCCGAAATTTCACTCGGAAAAGCGCGCTGACGCTGACAATGACCGCCTTGTCGCCATCAAAAACCGCGTCATTGTCAGCGCCCCCAAGCGTCTTTTCGTAGTTTTATGATGTCCAAAAACCCATGGTGCAAATTCCCGAAATGCGACACCCCCTCTGCGGAGCCGCCACTGAAAGCGAGGCAGCCCCGGCAGGCAAATCGCGATTTCTCCCGGCCCACAATCTTGGCTTGGACCCCCGAAAGCCCGGCGTCTGCCGTTCCGCCAATTTTCACCACCGATTGGTATAATTCGTGATAACGGCTGACCGATGACGATTACGCGAGAAACACTCCGGCAGAAACGGGAGGCGATCCTGGATATCGCATGCCGGTACGGCGCCCATGACGTGCGCCTCTTCGGATCGGTCGCGCGGGGGGAGAGTACGGAAGCCTCGGACGTGGACATTCTCCTGCGCTTTGAACGGGGCCGGTCGCTTTTCGACCATGGAGGGTTGATGGCGGACCTGGAGGACCTGCTGGGGGTCAAGGTCGATGTCATCAGCGAAGGCGGAATGCGCGAGCGGTTCCGATCGCGCGTTCTCGGTGAAGCGGTTCCCCTATGAGAACCGACCCCCTTCCGCCGTAGCTCGTCGTGCCCGCTTCAGTTCACGTGACTTGGAGTCCAACAGAGAAGGAGTCTCACGCAAAGGCGCAGAGGCGCAAAGGTCTCCTTTCACGCATTTTTCTTCTCTGCGCCATTGCGCCTCTGCGTGAGCTTTTTCTTTTATTCAGTCGTCGGACTACAAGGATAATGTAGATCCGGGACGGGGACGCGAGCGGCGCCCGCGCGATTTTTGCCGCGGGGTGCTAGAATCCCCCGGCCATGAAATTCACCAAGATGCAAGGCATTGGCAACGATTACGTTTACGTCAACGGATTTACCGAGACGGTCGCCGACCCCGCGCGCCTGGCCAAACAAATCTCTGACCGGCATTTTGGCGTTGGCTCGGATGGGTTGATCCTGATCCTCCCGTCGAAGCTCGCGGACGTTCGCATGCGAATGTTCAACGCCGACGGCGGCGAATCGGAAATGTGCGGCAATGGGATACGCTGCGTGGCCAAATATGCCTTCGAGCATGGAATCGCCAGACGCAATCCCATGAAAGTGGAAACCGGCCGGGGCGTCCTTAACCTCGAATTGCAACTCGAGGGCGCCGACGTTCGCAGCGTCACCGTCAACATGGGCCAGCCGATCCTGGAATTGGCGAAAATTCCCGTCGAATCCAGATTCCTCAGAGCGTCATCCAAATCGAACGAATTTTCGTTCTCGATCGAAGGAAGCAATATCTCCCACGCGGCGTTTGTCTCGATGGGCAATCCGCACGCGGTGATATTCGTGGATGACGTGAACGAAATCGACGTGGCAAGGCTCGGTCCGCTCGTCGAGCGGCATGAAGCGTTCCCCCGGCGGATCAACGTGCATTGGGTGCAGGTCAAATCTCGCGGCGAGGTCATCGTGCGCACTTGGGAGCGCGGCAGTGGAATCACGCTCGCCTGCGGAACCGGCGCCTGCGCCGTCTGTGTGGCAGGCGAAATCACCGGCCGGACCGATCGAAAAATCCTGGCACATCTTCCCGGCGGAGATTTGACCCTGGATTGGCGGCAGAAAGACAACTGCGTCTACATGACCGGCCCCGCCGTCGAGGTATTTTCCGGCGAATGGAACAACGATTGAACCGCCAAGACGCCAAGAACGCCAAGGGGGAAGGGACCAATGACAAATGACCAATGACCAATGACCAGTGACAACTGACACAACCGGCTATAATCCCCCCAATGCCAATCTCACGTGAACAAGTCCTCAACGCACTCCGGACCGTCAAGGACCCGGAACTCTTCAAGGACATCGTTTCCCTGAACATGGTGAAGGATATCCGTCTCGATGGCGACAATGTTTTCGTCAACGTGGAACTGACCACGCCGGCGTGCCCGTTGAAGGAGCGGATTGAAAGGGACGTCACGGCCGCGTTGAAGGCGGCCGGGGCGAAGGAAGTCACGCTGGAACTAACCGCCAACACGCGCGGCGCCGCCGGGCCGCGCAAGGACGTGCTGCCGCAGGTCAAGAACGTCGTGGCGGTGGGGGCGGGAAAGGGAGGCGTGGGAAAATCCACCATCGCGGTCAATCTGGCCGTCGGCCTGCGCCGCGCCGGCGCGGCGGTCGGACTTATGGACGGCGACATCTACGGCCCGTCCATGCCCACCATGCTCGGCATCAAAGGCCAGACCCCCAAGCTCATTGGTTCCCGGATCATTCCCCATTTCGTTCATGGCATTCATGCCGTCACCATGGGATCGCTCGTCGAGCAGGACAAGCCGCTGATCTGGCGCGGCCCCATGGCCCACGGCGCGTTCAAGCAATTGCTTCTGGACAATACCGAATGGCCCGAGCTGGATTACCTGATCGTCGATCTGCCGCCGGGAACGGGCGACGTGCCGCTGACCCTGTGCCAGCTTCTTCCCCTGACCGGCGCGGTGGTCGTCGCCACCCCGCAGCAGGTTGCCCTGGACGATGCGGTTCGGGCGGTGCGCATGTTCGAGCAATTGCAAACTTCCGTCCTGGGCATCATTGAGAACATGAGCCATTTCGTCGCCCCCGACGGTTCGGAGCACGATCTCTTCGGCCGCGGCGGCGCCGAAGCCGCCGCCAAACGCCTCGGCCTGCCGTTTCTCGGTTCCATTCCGATTTACACCGAGCTTCGCATCAACAGCGACGCGGGTACGCCGGAGAAGAATTTCGAGGGAAACCCTGGCCTGGCGCAGGCGCTGTTGCGCGTCGTCGAGAACCTGGCGGGCCAGATCAGCAGGCATAATCTCGGCGAGAGCGCGCCGGAATTGAATATTAGCTGAGCGCGGTTGCGCGAAACTCGAAACTCGAAATTCGAATGACGAATCAAATTCAAAATTCAAAATTCGAAACAAAAACAAAGACCGTTTCGTCATTCGAATTTCGAATTTGATTCGTCATTCGAATTTCGAGTTTCGAATTTCCATTTTCCTTCTTCCTCGCCATGGACCCCGATCCTCCCCATCCCGCTTCCTTCCGCATCTGGGGCGACGACACCGACCCGCAGGCCCTGGAGCAGATGCAAAACGCCGCCAACCTGCCCGTCGCGGTTTCAGGCGCCTTGATGGCCGATGCGCACGTCGGCTACGGCCTTCCCATCGGCGGCGTCCTGGCGACGGATGCGGCGGTGATCCCCTACGCCGTCGGCGTGGATATCGCCTGCCGGATGAAGCTCTCCGTCCTGGATATTCCGCCCGACCGCCTGGATCGCGAGGGCGATCGATTCGCCAAGGTTTTGGAGCGGGAAACGGTCTTCGGCGTCGGCGGCGAACAGCCCCACCCGCTCGAGCACGAAGTACTGCAAGCCGATTGGAACGCGCTGCCCCTCACCGCCAAACTTTTCGAGAAAGCGCGGGCGCAATTGGGAACCAGCGGCAGCGGAAACCACTTCGTCGAATTCGGAATCCTTTGCCTCGATTCGCCGGAATTGGGCCTGGCCGCCGGATCGTATCTCGCGCTGCTCAGCCACAGCGGCAGCCGCGGAACCGGCGCGGCGATCGCCGATTACTATTCCCGGCTTGCCATGTCACTTCATCCGGAATTGCCCCCGGAATTGAAGCGCCTGGCCTGGCTGGAATTGGACAGCGATCCGGGCCGTGAATATTGGTTTGCGATGAACCTGATGGGCCAATACGCCTCGGCCAATCACGCGATGATTCATCAGAAGATCGCCCGCGCCCTGGGGGCGAATGTCCTGGCGGGAGTGGAGAACCATCACAATTTCGCGTGGAAGGAAACGCACGGCGGCCGGGAGATGATCGTCCATCGGAAGGGCGCGACCCCGGCCGGCAAAGGCGTGCTCGGCGTGATCCCCGGCTCGATGGCGTCGCCGGGGTTTGTCGTTCGCGGCCGCGGCGAGGAAAGCTCCCTCAATTCCGCCAGCCACGGCGCCGGCCGGGTCATGAGCCGAAGGGCCGCCAAGCTCCAATTCCGCTGGGCGCACGTCCGCCCCGCCCTGGCCGCCGCGGGTGTTCGGCTGCTCTCGGCCGGAATCGACGAGGTCCCCGGCGTCTACAAGGACATTCACCGCGTCATGGCCGCACAGAAGGATTTGGTGGACGTCATCGGCCGGTTCGATCCTAAAATCGTGAAAATGGCCGAAGGCGGGCGGGCGGAGGATTAAATGCAAGTACAATTCGCGGCGAATGAAACGCTTCCGCCGACGGATTTTCGACTGGCTTGCCGCGATCTCGCTGCTGTTGTGCGTGGCAAGGGTGATTACCTGGGCGCTGACTCTGCACGGCGAACAAGGAATCTCATTCAGCGCCGAACAAGGGCAACTGTGCCTGACACGGGCCGGGCTTGGTGTCCGCGGTTGCACGTGACCTCGATCTAAGAATTGAAGTCAATCGTATCTTCAGCGTGCCTCGCCGGCTTTCTACCTCAGCTCAAAGGTCACTGTCATCGTCACGCTGTAGGCCACATTGTTGCGTTGCGTGCCGAATGCAACCCAGTCATCCGTTGACGGCGATGGCGAACCCGTCGCCGCATCCTTCTTTGCCTCAAGGTAGGCGTCGCGAAAGACATCATCAAAGCAACTGTTGGAAGTGGAGATACGCGTCACCTTGCTAAGCGATTTGTCCGCGGCGGTAGCACAATCCTGCGCCATCAATCGGGCGCTGGCAAATGCCTCCCTCAACAGCTTTGCTCGCTCGTCGTCGGTAAGCTCGTGAACGAAAAGGAAATGCGGTTCGTCGGGTTTGCTTACCCCCGTGGCCTCCTGTTGCGCGGCCATCTCGTCGGCGATCTTCCGTTCTTCTGGTGTCTCGGCTAGGTTGGCTCCGCGTTTAGGGATCGCGGCCTTGATCTTGTCCTCCAGAGCCACCGCGGCCGCCAGCGCATCATCCGCCAAAGCGGTGTGCAATGTCTGTTCCGCCGTCAGATCGGATGCCGCCAACCTCGCGTCGTCCGCCGCAGAAACGGGCAATGACCACTCCGCCGTCAGATTGCATGAAATCGTTGCCCCGGAGGGCTCCGTTGACGCTGACCGCTGGTTGTGTGCCATCATCTGCTGCACGATTCGCTGCTGAAGTGTCGGATATCCCTCTAGTCCCTCGATAGGATCGGAAAAGTTGGTGGAACATGGTCCGGCCTTCTCCCTCAACTGGACATTCAGATAATCGCGCTGCGCCTTCAGCTTCGCTAGCGCATCGTGAATGTCGCTCCCTTGTGCCCAGATCATTAGTCTCATCCGGAGAGTTTCCGTTTCCCGGAACGCCATCATCGCATGGCCGGATACGGTTACCGTCGCCTCCGAATCATCCCCCCGCACCGGCCGTGCGCACAATATCAAAACCATCGCGACCGCAATCGCCGGGATTTTGTGCCGCTGCAGCATTGCTGATTCTCCTTTCACAACTGATAAGGTCCGCGACCGTCTTCGCCGCACCACCTGTCACCTCGTTGATTGTCCGCACCAGTTGTGCCGGCGCGGCCCATGATCCGTGGGCGGCCCACTGTTCCATCAGTATAGCGGCTACCGGTATTGCGGATAAACTCATGTTGCACGAGTTCCCAAGTTTAGCATCTTCCCGATTCGTTGCCGGGCGCGCGATTGACAATCAGATTTAGGAGTTGCCTTGTCGAATTCAAATCGCCTTTTCTCCGAAACCTCCCCCTATCTTCTTCAGCACGCGCACAATCCCGTGGATTGGCATCCGTGGGGCGAGGAAGCCTTGCAGCGTGCCCGGCGGGAGGATCGGCCGATCTTTCTCTCCGTCGGATACAGCACCTGCTACTGGTGCCACGTCATGGAACGCGAATGCTTCGAAAACGACGCGATTGCCGAGCAGATGAACCGGGCATTCGTCAACGTCAAGGTCGATCGCGAGGAGCGTCCGGACGTCGATCAGCTTTACATGACGGCCGTCCAGGTCATCACCCGGCAGGGGGGCTGGCCGATGAGCGTTTTCCTCACCCCCGATCTGCGGCCGTTTTTCGCCGGAACCTATTTTCCACCCGCCGATTCCTACGGCCGGCCGGGATTTCCGAAAATCCTGGCGGCCGTCAAGGATGCCTTTGCTTGCCGGCGCGATGAGGTGAACGCATCCGCCGAGCAAATCACCGGTATTCTTCGTCAGATATCCCGGCCCCGCCGCCCCGCGGCCGGCACCAAAATCGACCAAGCCTGGGTGAAGGATTTGATCGATCGCAGCGCATCGGATTTCGACGAAGAGCTTGGCGGATTCGGGACCGCGCCGAAATTTCCTCGCCAGACGCTCCTGGAACTTTTGCTCGTCTATCTGCGCGAGAATCCCGATCCCGAACTCATGCGGATGCTGACCCGGTCGTTGGACGCGATGGCCTACGGCGGGATTCGCGACCATCTCGGCGGCGGATTCCATCGTTACAGCACCGACGCCCGCTGGCTCGTACCGCATTTTGAGATCATGCTCTATGACAACGCGATGCTCCTTTGGATTTATGCCGAGGCCCATCGCCAGACCGGCCAGTCCCGCTACGCCGCGATCGCCCGGGGGATCGCGGATTTCGTGCTCAGGGAAATGACCGCCGACAGCGGCGCCTTTCTCACCGCCTTCGATGCCGAGGTGGACGGCAAGGAAGGGGACAACTATCTCTGGACCCGCCGCCAAGTGTCCGATGCACTGGCCGGAAAATCAGACGCGGAAAGATTCTCCAGAGTCTATGGATTGGATGATGGCCCCAACTTCAGCGACCCCCATCATGGCGACGGCGTGCCGGATAGAAACGTGCTGTTTCTTGCCGACCCGGACAACGGATCGGCGTTGACTGATCCCGAGCTGGATCAGGCGCGGCAAATTTTGTACGGGATTCGGCGGGCGCGCAAGCAGCCGATCCTGGATCGAAAGGTTCTCACCAGTTGGAACGCGCTGATGATCCGTGGCCTGGCCCATGCCGGGGCGGTCCTGAACGAGCAGCGGTATCTGAAGGCCGCCCAGGCCTGCGCGGATTTTCTGCTCGGCGCCCATCGCAATGCCGAGGGCGGCCTGCTACGCGTCAGTGCCGGCGAGACGGCGAAACAGCCGGCGTTCCTCGACGATTACGCGTTCATGATTCAGGCCCTGCTCGCGCTACCCGGCGCGGAATATCGCGCCAAGGCGATTGAATTGGCCAAGATCATGCGCGATCGTTTTTCCGCCGGCGCGGAAGGGGGATTTTTCTATACCGACGAGCAGGCCACGGATTTGATCGTCCGGCAAATGATCGGCAGCGACAGCCCGCTTCCCAGCGGCAACGGCGTGGCCGCCATGGCTCTGCTTGAACTCGGCGATTGGAAAACCGCCCAGGCAACCATCTCGGGATTTTCCGGACAGATGGAAGGCGCCGGCGAGGGGATGAGCGCGCTGGTCCAGGCGGCGATGCTCTACGTCCGAGTTCGGGGCGAAATCATTGTCGCCGGCGAATCCCATTCCGATCTCCCCCGGTCCCCGGCTGAATTGGCGGCTTATGTCACCGACATGGACGCGGAATGGGATGGACCGCTTCTTCGCGTCACGTGCCGCGTGGCTCCGGGATATCATCTCAATGCACACGATGCCGCCGTCGAGCCAACCCGGCTGACCGTCACCGGCGCGATCGTGGAAGCGATTGAATATCCGCCCGGCGAGTTGCGTAACCAATTTGAAATTTCAGTGCGATTCAAATCGGCTCCTCCAGGAACGTTGAAACTGAACCTCTCGTACCAAGCCTGCGACGCCAGCGCATGCCTTCCGCCGATTACCCGCGCAATTGAAATCGCCTCGGGTGCGTGACACGTTCTGCATGCCCTCTTCTTCCCCTCCCCATGTACTCAGGGGGAGGGTCAGGGTGGGGGTTTCGTGGGCCAATCCACATTCGACCCCCACCCCAACCCTCCCCCTGAGTACAGGGGGAGGCTGGACTTTGGCACTTCGGGCGGTTTTTTGAGGGGCTTGGGCCTATAGGAGTTATGCGATCGGCGGCTGTGGAGCGGCGGGCGGGGATTTGCTGCCGCGGGTTACTAGTTATATAACTAGTA
>JBEKEC010000068.1:0-23533 GCA_050014015.1 Tepidisphaeraceae bacterium | reverse complement strand
GCGAAAACTCAACGGCAGCACGTTGCTGCCGGAGGTGATCGCAGGAGTGGTCTTCAAAGATGGAACGAAGCTCGCCGCTTAAACTGTCGCGGCCATCCACTACTTTTGGGAATATCTCCTTTATTGACCGCATATAACGCTTTGAAGGGAACGCGAACCGCCTATTGGGGCCCTAAACTTCAGCGGTCGCAAAATCCGATAGCGTTTTGGTTGACCATCACATTGGACATGGGCATTTGCGCCGCGATCGTTTGCTATTACATCTTCAGCCGGTAGTCTTCGCCAATATTCTGTCGAAATACGCCATCCGATTAAAAAACGGAACGGGGTGATTCTTTGGTGAGTTCACTGGGCTTCTCCTACGGACATTATCCTCTTGTCCGTTCGGGGCGCCCACCATTTCTGAGGAGGCCCGTCACCTATTCACAGCCCCCATTGCTTCGGCTGGGTAGCGTTGGCCGGCGGCGTCGGGGGGAATGATTCGATCGGTCTCCCGCAGTTCCGAATCACTGAAATTCACATCGACCGCGCCCGCGTTCTCTTCCAAATATTTCAGTTTCTTGGTGCCGGGAATCGGCACGATGTCCTGGCCTTGGGCGAGCACCCATGCCAACGCCAATTGTGATGGCTTGCATCCCTTTCTCACCGCCATCTGTTCGATCTCTTTCACCAACTCGAGGTTCTTATCAAAATTCTCCCCCTGGAACCGTGGGAATTGCCTGCGGCGGTCGCCTTCGGGAAGGTCCTCGGCCTTCTTGAACTGCCCGGTCAGAAATCCTCTTCCCAGCGGGCTGTAGGCGACGAAGCCGACGCCCAACTCGCGGCAGGTGGGCAGAATCTCCGCCTCCACCTCGCGCGTCCAAAGGGAATATTCGGTTTGTAGGGCGGAAATCGGATGCACCTTCATTGCCCGGCGAAGAGTTTGGGCAGAAGCTTCGGACAGCCCCAGAAACCGCACCTTCCCCTGTCGAACCAGTTGGGCCATGGCGGCCACGGTTTCCTCGATCGGCGTGTTGGGATCGACGCGATGCTGGTAATACAGGTCGATCACGTCCACCCCCAGCCGTTTGAGGCTTGCCTCGCAAGCGGAGCGGACGTATTGGGGCTTGCCGTCGACGCCCTTGAAACTGCCGTCCGCGCCGCGGACGTTCCCGAATTTCGTCGCCAGCACCACTTTGCCGCGCCGGTCGCGGATGGCCTGGCCGACTAAAACCTCGTTGGCGCCGATGCCGTACATGTCGGCCGTGTCGAGGAAATCCATGCCCAGTTCGATGCTGCGGTGGATGACGCGGATCGATTCCTCGTCGTTTCTGGACCCGTAGAATTCGGACATTCCCATGCAGCCCAGGCCCAGGGCCGAGACGGTCAGACCCTGGTTTCCGAGCTTCCGGCGGGGGGTTTTGAGCAAAGTCATGACTGATTCCTTTCGGGGTCGGCCAACTCTTCCGGAAGCAAACACGATTGAACCGCCATGACGCCAAGACGCCAAGGTGGGGAAGGTCATGGCGTGGTTTTCACCTTGGCGTCTTGGCGTCATGGCGGTTCAATTTATATTCTCCCGGATGTTTTGGCAGACACCTTCCTTTCCGAAGAGTGTAGGCCCGCGACAAAGTCGTAAACGACCGATAAGATACTACAGGATAGGATCATAAAGATTGTAACTTTGCTGGAGCCAGCGCGTGTCACTGGAAGAGAACGGTCGGCAACCTGCCGCAGAAAGCACTAACGAGTTGTTCGAGCGTGCGGTGCGGCTGCATTCACGACGGCTATTGGCAATAGCCAGGGCAATCGTCGGGACCCGTGCCTCGCCGGAAGACGTGGTGCAACAGGCATTTATGAACCTGTACCAGCACCGCGACCGTTATGACTGGCGCGAGGCCGGCGGCCTGATGAGGCGAACCGTTGTGAACGAGTCGCTGCGCATTTTGCGGCAGCCTCACATGTCTGTGTTGCCGGATGAAACGGGCGACCCCAGCGGCCTTTCGCAGTCGCCCAGCCGTCACCTGATCGAGAGCGAGACCGTGATTCACGTCAGGCGCGCCATCGATCGATTGCCGGAGAATTTCCGCGCGGCCCTGGTGTTGTGCGAATATGAAAAAATGTCCTATGCCCAGATCGCCGAAACACTTAACGCAAGTATCCCCCAGGTCAAGACTTGGATTCATCGTGGCCGGCGGCAATTGGCTGAATTGCTCCGGGCTTACGCCGAGCAGACCTGAGGGCCGGCGGTTTTAAGGAGCTTGGTTTTCCCGAAAAGGCAGGAGACCTATGGCAGTCAACGACAGTGACTTGGAATTGCTTCATGCCTATCTCGATAGCGAGCTCCCCGTCTCCGAATGCGAGGGGCTTTGGCGCCGGCTGGCGATCGAACGCGACCTGATGGGCGAACTGGACCATCTCCGCGAAGATCATGCGGTCCGGTCGATGGTGTGGAACAGTCTTGAGCCGGATGATGCCTCCGTTGCCCGCCTGCAAGCCAAACTCATGCGCGCTTCGCGCCGCGAAGATTTCATGTCCTGGACCGGCAATGCCCTTCGCATCGTGGCGTCGGTGGCGGCGCTGATTCTCTTCGGATTTACCGTTGGCTGGCTCGGACGGGATCGTTTCAACGGGGCGCCGAGCCTGGCAAATATGCCGTCGAGCGCGCCGCACATGGCAACCGCCGGCAGCGGCGGCATTCCGCTGACCAGCAAGATCGCCGTGGAAGTCCATGACCGCTCGGGCAAGCTCGTCACGGTCCAGGAGTTCGATTCGATGGAAGATGCTAGGCGATTTGTGCACGACGTCCAGGCGGCCCAATCGGCCGCGCCGAGCGGAGGGGATTCCAATCTCGGCCCGGCGATGGATAAGTTTTGAGCGAGAATGTCTGAATCCGTATTCAAGCCGTCCTGCCGCGCTCGCGGCGCCGCCGCGGGCTTCTGCGCTCTTCTACTGATTCTATTTCCCACGCTCTCCTTCGCGCAAACGGCAGACCTGCCAACCTCCCGGCCTCTGCTCGATGAACTCAACCGCGAAACGCAAACTCTCTTCAAGCAGATCGCCCCAAGCATCGTTCGCGTCCAATTGCCGATGCCGACGAACCTCTCGGTTTCGCCCGACGATCCGCTGGCCAAATGGGCCAACCGGCTCGATCCCGTCTCGCTGGCCCGGCTTGAGGAAATCGAACGCGGCTCGCCGGGCACGCCCTATGCCACCGCCGAGATTCATCCCACCACCGTTCCGTCGTCCTCACAGCCGGTTGTGGAACAGGGTCCGCACGTCATCGTCCTGCGGCTCGATCGGTTCTCGCCCAACGGGATCGGCGTCGTTCTCGACGATCAAAACCGGCTGCTGATTCCGCGCTACGTCGATCAGGCCGCATGCCAATTTCCCATCCCCGTCTCCATCGGCGACGGCCGATGGGCCACCGCCTCGTTCGTCGCTTCGGATCGTCAGGCGGACCTGACGTTGCTTCGGATCAACGGCAAGGTGAAAACCAAATCCGCGATCGTTTCCGCCGATGCTCCGCAAGCCGGAACGCTGCTCCTGGTGATGTCGCTGAATCCCGCGGCCAATCGCCTGGCGGTGTGGGAAGGCTGGGAGCCCGACGTTTCCGCCCTGGTGAACATCGACGGCTCGATCGCCGGATTCACCAAGGGCGGACATTTCCTCTCCGCCGCCGCCTGCGCGCCCGTGGTGAGCGAATTGATCGAACACGGCGTCGTTCGCCGTGCATTTCTCGGCGTCATGATCGACACGGTCGCTCCCGACGATCCCGAACGCCAACTCAACCCCGCTCTCGGCGCCACGCCCGCATTGCGAATCAGCCACGTCATCCCCGGCTCCCCCGCCGAACGCGCCGGATTGCAACCGGACGACCTGATCCTCAAGTTGGCCGGCGCATCCGTCGGCGACGCCCCGACCTTCGCCGCCGCCATCGCCAACCGCCGCGGAAACACGCGCATCGACCTTCTCCGCAAGGGTCAACTCCACGTCGTCAACGTGCTTTTGCAGGTGGAGTAGGCGGGCTTCTTTCCATTAGCCCCCGGCTCTGCCGGGGTTCGCGCGAGAATGGATCGGTCTTTTCGCTCAACACGGGTGGCGCTGCGCTCATCACGGAAAACCCCCGCAAAGCCGGGGGCTAACGGAAAAAAGCTGCTCCCGTCGTTGAACGGTATTGCGTGTAGCCGGCGATCCTTGCCCGGCGTATTGACTGCAAAATTCATTTCATCCCGGCGCCGGCAGCGCCCCGCCGCCGAGCGTCAGGTCGGGGCCTTGCGGATCGGCCGACGGTTGCACCACCACGCCGCGGCGGCCTTGCTCCTTTTCCAGCAGGTCGCCCACCGTCGGCTTCGTCAGCGTTTCGCCCTTCATGATCCGATCCACTTCCGATGCGTCCAGCGTTTCGTAGCGCACCAGCGCCTTTGCGATGGCTTCCACGCGGTCCTTGTTGGCTTCGAGCAATTTCCGCGTTTCGTCATATAGCGTGTCGATCAAACGCTTGGTCTCCTCGTCGATGGCCTTGGCGGTTTCCTCGGAGTAATCGCGTCCGCCGCCAAGCTCAAAATAATTCATCTTCGAATCGTCGTCCCCGTAGAAGACGAAACCGAGCCGATCGCTCATGCCCCAGTCGCGGATCATCTTGCGGGCCAATCCGCTGGCCTGACGGATGTCGCCGGAGGCCCCGGTGTTGATGTCCCCGGTGAACATTTCCTCGGCGATCCGGCCCCCGAAGCAAACCTTCATGAACGCATAGCACCATTTCCTCGATTGGGACATGCGGTCTTTTTCAGGTAACGCCATCGTGGCCCCGCCGTAGTTGCCGCGGGGGATGATCGTCACCTTGTGGATCGGGTCGGCGTCTTTTTCCAGGTACTGCACGACGGCATGTCCGGCCTCGTGATAGGCGGTGGCGATTTTTTCCTTCTCGTCGATGGCCCGGCTCTTGCGCGCCCGGCCCCACCGGACCTTGTCGCGCGCCTCTTCCAGGTCGTCCTGTTCGATGAACTCTTTGCCCGCCAGCGTCGCCCCCAACGCCGATTCGTTGATGATCGCCGCCAGGTCCGCGCCGCTGAATCCCGGCGTGGCCCGCGCCAATCGCTGCAAATCCACGTTCGGGCCGAGCTTCACCTTACGGCTGTGGACCTTGAGGATTTCCAATCGGCCCTTGACGTCCGGCAGCGGGACGTAAATCTGCCGGTCGAATCGCCCCGGCCGAGTCAGCGCCGGGTCGAGAACGTCCACCCGATTGGTGGCGGCGCAGACGATTACCTGGTCGTTGGTGTCGAAGCCGTCCATCTCCACGAGGATGGCGTTGAGGGTCTGTTCCCGCTCGTCGTGCCCGCCGCTGGAAAATCCGCTCCCGCGCCGCCGCCCGACCGCGTCAATTTCGTCCAGGAAAATGATGCACGGGCTGTTGTCCTTCGCCTGCTTGAACAGGTCGCGCACGCGGCTGGCGCCCACGCCGACGAACATCTCCACGAAGTCCGAGCCGCTGATGCTGAAAAACGGGCAGTCGGCCTCGCCGGCGATCGCTTTGGCCAGAAGGGTTTTGCCCGTGCCCGGCTCGCCCACCAGCAGCACCCCGCGCGGAATTCTGCCGCCAAGACGCTGGAATTTCTTCGGGTTCTTCAGGAACTCCACGATCTCCATCACCTCTTCCTTGGCCTCTTCGATTCCCGCCACGTCGTCGAAGGTGATGTTGGTGTGGTCCTTGGCCGTGATTTTGTGCTTGCTCTTGCCGAAGCTGCCCAGCATCCCGCCCGCGCCGGCGCTGTTGCGCAGCTGCCGGAATACGAAGAACCAGACGAATCCGAAGATCAGCAGCCACGGAACCAATGGCAGCAGGATGTTCATCAGCAGATTGGACTGATTCTTGGCGCCCGCCCCGGCGTCGCCGCGCTGGCTCATCAACTTGGCGAGATAGACGCCGTTGGAGAAATTGCCTTCGGGGTATTCAACGTTGAAATATTTGCTATTCGGCGCGGCGCCAGGGAGTTGGACGTTTTCTTTGACGGTGCCTTCGACCTCATTACCGTCGATGACGAACTTCTCGACGTGGTTGTTGCTCAGCAGGTTCTCAAAATCGGACATGAGAATCGTCTGGGGCTGCGGGCTGGAGTTCCGCAGCAGCATCACCAGCATGATAGCCAGGCTGATGAAAAGGACCCATCCGAACAAGCCCCGGCCCACGCGCATGCCGCCGCCGTTGGGGCTGTTGCGGCCATTCTTACGAAAGGGTCGCTCCGGGGGCTTTGGTTCTGACATATCCTTCCTTACAACAAGCGCTACGCCTCATATGGCGCATCGCCTCAAAAAGGGGCAATTCCTTGGCCGTACGCAATTGAGCATCGGCGACGGTTGGCTCTACGTCGATCCAATCTACGCGTCCATGCCATCATAAGGGCTTGCCCCCCGTTTTTTCCAGCGGTAAACCCGTTACAGACGCTTCAATCGGCAAAATCTGACGAAAAACCCTACCAGGGGCCTTCCATTTCGTTCACGATCCCCAGCGCCAGCCGTTCCACCGCATTCTCCGCCGCAACGTATTGGCCCTCGCCAAGGTTCGGGAAATAGGTGGTCGCCTGCTCGAACCCCACCCGCGACACCAATATCTTTCCCGTCCGCAGGTCCTTCCAGGTGAAGTTCACGACGATGGAATACTGCTCTTCCTGCGGCGTGGCGGTGTAGGGGCTCAACGTCAACATCGACGGCACGATGGAAACGATTTCGCCTTCCAGCACCGTGTCGGCACGCTCGCGCGGCTCAATCTTGTACGGCGTGAATTCCTCGATCCTCTTCGCCAGGGAATCGGACAATTGGAATTCCACTCCGCGATGAAAGTCTTTGGAGCTGAAAACCGGCACGGCCACGCTGTGAATGTCCTGCCGGTAAACCGAACCCCAATGCCAGCCGCCGTCCGACCCCGATTGGTAGCCGCAGCCGGCGAGGAGCAGGGCAAAACAGCACGCGAAAATTCGAAACTCGAAACTCGAAATTCGAATCAAATTCGAATGACCAAATTCGAAACAAAGACTTTTCCGTCCTTCGAATTTCGAATTTGATTCGAATTTCGAATTTCGAATTTCGAATCTTCTCATCTCCCCTCCGCATCCACGCTGGGTTCCGTCGCCGGGGCATATCCGCTCGTCCGAGGCGGCGGGGCTTCGGCAAGCACCGATGCCGCCATCCGGCGCAGGTGGTTTCTTGCCTCCGACGCTTCCGGCGCGTTGGGATAGGTCTGGACCAGAAAGCGGAATTGGTAGGCCGCCCCGTGCAACTCGCCCGTGCGCTCGTAAAACTCCGCCTGATCCAGCAGCTTTTTCGCGAAGGCGCTGTCGATCTGATCCACCACCGTCTGCACGCTTTCCTCCTCCGCCAGCTCGGGATACTGCTTCTGAATCACCAGCAGTTGTGCCCTGGCGTCGATGATATGGGAGGCATCGAACTTCACCCCGCGAAACTGCGCCAGCGACGAAAACGCCGCCCGAAGTTTCACCTGCGGAACACGGTCGCTGTTCGGATAGCTGTGGACGTAGAAGTTGTATGCGTCCTCCGCCAGGTCGTAATCGCGGTCGCTGAAATAATAGTCCGCGGTGTACAGCAATCCCTTTTCCGCCAGCGGAGAACCCGGAGCACGCTGCTGAATGCGCCACATCATCTGCACCGCTTCCGCCGAGTCATCCACAATCCGCATTCCCAAAAACGTGTCCTTGTAACCGTTCAAATACGCATTGGCGATGTCGAACTGTTTCTGCAGCGCCGCCTGGAACAGCGCGCTCTCCGGGTATTCGTCCATCAACTCGTCGCAGTAAAAAAAAGATTTGAAGCGGTCGTCCTGCTGGTAGAAAACGTCCACCAGGAGGAAAATGCAGCGATCCCTGGCCGGTGATTTCTTATGGTCCTTTTCCCAGGCGAGAAGCACTTTCTTGGCCGCTTTGGGGTCCTGTTGACGGAGCAATGCCTCGGCCTGATCGAGCATCGGCTCAGGGACCGCCGGCCCCGTGGCCGGCCGGGTGGCTTCCAGCCACCGGCCCTCCCGAAGCTCCCAGGTATGGTTTTCCGCTCCCCGCACCGCGTTAGCCGACAAAACCAACGCCATCATGTAGAGGAAAAAGGACTTGCCCATGGCACGGAATTGTAGTGGAAGGGTTGCTGGTTGCCACTATCCGGATGACCAGCCCGCTCAATCTCGCAAGTGAGCCGGCCGGTCCTCCGACCGATGTTCGTCACCCCTTTCGCCATTTCCTGATATAATCCCGCTTCCGATGGCCGACCGATTGGGACAAATCGAGCTTGATCCGGCCTCCACAGCGGAGGGCGGAGCCCTTTCCGCGGCTTTTGAAGCGGGCGAGGATCGTCGCCCGAAGCTCGAGGAACCACCGCCCGTTCGTCTGGTGTCGGTCGAGGATTGCCAGCTTTGGGTGCCGGCGGGGCTGGAACGCCAACTGGATGAGTTTTATGCCGGGCTTCTCAATTTCGAGCGCCAAGACCTTGAGCGCGACGAGGGCGGCCACGAATTAATCTACCGCGCGGAGAATTTCCGGCTGAGGATCGAAGTGCTGGAACGGCCCCTGCCTCGCGAGGATTTCCGGCCGCTGGGTGTAGTCGTGCCGTCGCTCAACGACCTGGCACGGCGGTTGGCCGAGGCCAAGATCGAATACGAACGGCAACGCGGACTGGTCCCGGGCCAGGATAATCTACTCCTCTACGATCCCGCCGGGAATTCGGTGATGATCGGCGAATACCGGCTCGCAATATGAGGTCGATCGGCAAAAATTACTGAGCCACGGTTGTGTTTCAAGGCAAGCCCGTAATCGGGATAACTGGAGGCGTCGGCAGCGGAAAGAGCACCGTCGCGCGGATGTTCGGCCAGTTGGGTTGCCTGGTCATCAGTGCCGACGAACAGGTTCAACAGGCGTATCGGGACCCGGCCATCGTGCGGCAAATCCGCGACTGGTGGGGGGATGACGTGGTGGCGGTGGACGGCCGGGTGGACAAGGCAAAAATCGCCGATATAGTATTTGGCGACCCCGGTCAGCGGCAAAAGCTGGAAGCCCTGCTCCATCCTAGGGTTGCCGAACTCCGCCAGCGGCGCATGGTCGATGCTGCCGATGATCCGCAAGTCCATGCGATTGTTTGGGATACGCCGCTCCTTTTTGAGGCTGGCCTTCGGGGGGGGTGTGATGCTATTGTGTTTGTGGAGTCGCCGCTGGTTCAGCGCCTGGCAAGGCTGAGCCGGAGCCGGGGCTGGGGCGAGGAAGAACTTCGCCGTCGGGAAAAATCGCAATGGCCCCTAGACAAGAAGCGAGAAATATCCGATTATATTATTGATAACACTGCCGATGCGGATTATGTCCGCGGTCAAGTCAGAGAAACGCTTTTCCGAATTCTCGTTAAACGATTTCCGGAGCAGACCTGACACGAGTGTTGACGCGACTGGGGCGGATTCATTCGCTTGAGTTTGATGAAATGGAACACCAGTTGGATCGAACCTTCGATGGAGTCGGAGGGACTAGTCAGTTGATCCCGGACCAGATCGGTTCAATCTCACGCCATCCCGCTAACTTTGGATCGTTCGAGAAAGCCCGTATTTAAGTTCAAATCAGGAGGCCATTCATGGCAAAGACAAGCAGCGCCCGTCCGCGGAGAACCGCCGGATCTCATCAATCAACGTCCGCCGATTCCGAGGTGCGCGAAACGAAGGATCTCGAAACGTCGGCCGTGGCGGTGGATTCCGCCGCCGATGCCGTCGAAGAACCGGCCCGCAAGGCCGAGGAACCCGCCGAGCAATCCGGCAACGGGCAGCCCGCCGTCTCCGAGGACGTCGCCAATTTCGACGCCGAGACCAACGCCAAATACGAACAGGTCAAGGGCGGAAAGCTCTATATCAAGGACCTCCAGACGATGGACGTGCACAAATTGCACGAGATCGCCAAGGAAGAGGGAATCACCGATTACGTCGGACTCAAGAAGCAGGACCTCATCTTCCAGATTCTGCGCGCCCGTATCCGCCAGAACGGTCTGATGTATGGCGAAGGGGTGCTGGAAATCCTTCCCGACGGGTTCGGATTCCTCCGCAGCCCGGAATACAACTATTTGCCCTGCCCGGATGACATCTACATCAGCCCCAGCCAGATTCGCCGGTTTGGGCTTCGCAATGGCCACGTCGTTCAGGGGCAAATCCGCCCGCCCAAGGAATCGGAGCGGTATTTTGCTCTTCTGCGCGTTGAGGCCATCAACGGCGAGGATCCCGAGCGAATCACCGACACCAGCAATTTCGAGGACCTCACCCCCCTGCATCCCAACCGCCGCCTGGTCCTGGAGCACGATCCCAAGGACCTGAACATGCGGATCGTCGACCTGGTCACGCCGATCGGCAAGGGCCAACGCATGCTGATCGTCGCCCCCCCGCGCACCGGCAAGACCGTCCTGTTGCAAAAAACCGCCAACGCCATTTCCAAGAACCATCCCGAGGTGGTGCTCATCATCCTCCTGATCGACGAACGGCCCGAGGAAGTCACCGACATGGAACGCAACACCCAGGCCGAAGTCGTCAGCAGCACCTTTGACGAGCCGGCTTCACGCCACGTCCAGGTCGCCGAAATGGTCATCGAAAAGGCCAAGCGATACGTCGAGTTCGGCAAGGACGTTGTGATTCTTTTGGACAGCATCACCCGCCTGGCCCGCGCGTATAACACCGAGGTCCCGCACAGCGGCAAGATTCTGACCGGCGGCGTCGACGCCAATGCCCTGCAAAAGCCCAAGCGGTTCTTCGGCGCCGCCCGAAACATCGAGGAAGGCGGAAGCCTCACCATCCTGGCCACCGCCCTCATCGACACCGGCAGCAAGATGGACGAGGTCATCTTCGAGGAGTTCAAAGGCACCGGCAACGCCGAGTTGCACTTGGACCGCCGCCTCGTGGACAAACGCATTTATCCTTCCATCGACATCAACTCCAGCGGCACCCGACGCGAAGAGCTGCTATTGGATGCCAAGGAATTGGAATTGGTCTACCGTCTCCGCCGCGTCCTGAGCGACATGAGCCCCGTGGAATCGGTGGAACGCCTCAAGAGCCAATTGGCCAAGGTGCCGAGCAACGCCCAGTTCCTGCTCACGATGAATTTGGATTGAGAGCACGGAGGTATCCGATGAGCGGTGTAAGCTATTTGGTGGATGATGCCGGAAGAAAAACTGGCGTCATCCTCGATCTCCGGAAGCACCGGCGGATATGGGAGGACATCTACGATCGGCTGCTCATAGCATCACGCCGCAAAGAGCCGCGCGACTCCCTTGAAAAGGTTCGTGAGCGTTTGGCGCGCCGGTCTCTCAAGTCTCGCGTCAAAGCCCATGGCTGATTTTCGCCTTACGTTTGCGCGATCAGCCACGAAGGAGTTGGACCATCTCGATCCACCGATTGCCCGTCGTGTCATGGTGTCAATCGAGAATCTGACGCATAATCCGCGCCCACCCGGATGCGTGAAGCTCCACGGAAGCGAAAATCAATGGCGCATTCGCATCGGATGGAATTTGTTGGGCGAATCGCCGAAAAAGGCATCCGTCGCAAATATCTCGGAAAGTCAGTTGCAGAATACTTTAGAAAAGGCTCGCAAAATCCAGTTCGATACGTCAATTGTGGATGATATAATAGAATTGCCCCAATGACTCAGACCATCACAGCCCCGCCAGTCGCTACCGCGAATGGCCGCTATCGCACCGCCGCCGAATGGTGGGACGCGCTAGGAGGCGTGCCATTGGAGCGCATCGTATTCGATCCTTGGCCAGGCAGTGCAACTGAGGCAGACGTGCTTCGCTTGGACGACCACGAAGATCGCCTTTGCGAACTGATCGACGGAACGCTCGTGGAGAAAACAATGGGGTTCGAGGAATCTTTGGTTGCCGCCAGGATTATTGTTTTGCTTTCGAATTTCGTGTTTTCCCGAAAGCTGGGCATAGTCAGCGGCGAGGCTGGAATGATGCGCATCTTGGCCGGCCGCGTGAGAATTCCCGATGTTGCCTTCGTCAGTTTCGACCGTTTGCCCAACCGCAAATCGCCGGGCGTTCCAATTCCCGATCTCGTTCCCGATTTGGCTGTCGAAGTGTTGTCCGACAGCAACACTCTCCGCGAGATGGAAAACAAGCTCCAGGAATATTTCACCGCGGGCACCAAACTCGTGTGGTACGTCGATATCAAGACGCAGTCGGTGGAAGTTTACACGTCGCCCACACAACTCACGCGGCTGTCCGGCGGCGACATCCTTCGCGGCGGAGAAGTCTTGCCCGGGTTTGAAATCGCGGTCTCCAAGCTGTTCGAAATCGCGTAGACGTCGTCTCTCCGCCAACGCCCACGGCGCTGCCGTGGGTTTGTTTTCGCATACAATCCCCAAATATGTGGCAACGTTTCCCCTTGCGGATGCGGCGGGCGTTGGTTTCGGCGCTCGACGAGGCGGCCCGCCACGGACGCGAAGCCGCCGATGCCGAGGATTTGCTTGCCGTCATTGCCGACGATCGCGAAAGCGCCGGGGCATATCTCCTGGAACAATGCGGCGTCGACATCGGTCAAATTCTCGATCGCACAGAGCCGGGGATTGGTCCCTTGCCGGCGCAGCGGGCCAACCGGCTGGATCGATCGGCGCTTCGGATTCTGCGGTCGGCGTCCCGGGAGGCGACCCGACTCTGCCACGAACACGTCGGCACCGAGCATGTCATCGCGGCCCTCGCCTTGGCCGGCGATCTTGAAGTGGGCAAAAAGCTCAACGACGCCGGGATGACCCCCGCCCACGCCGAGGCCGCGATCCGCCGCTGGATCGCCGATGGAATGCCGCGCCGCCGCGGCTGGGGGTGGGCGCCGGTGCAGCCCAGGCTTCTGGCGACGGCCTTGCGCCCGCTGCAAAAGGCGGCCCGGCTTCCCCCGCTCCTTTGGAACGTCTACGCAAAAAAAAGTCTTGCACATCCTCGATTCGTCACCGATCCCTATCCCCTGTACCGCTGGCTGCGCGAGCGCCAGCCCGTCCGCAAGGACCCGCTGGCGCCGGTCTGGGTCCTGACCCGCCACGACGACGTGATGGAAATGCTCCGAAGCCCGCGCTTCCGCAAAGACCCCTTCGCGCCCCAGCGGCTGCCCAGGCTGGTCCGCAAGCAACTCGGCGTCCCCGGCGAGGAAACACGCTCCCAGCCGGAGACCGTTTCCATGCTCTTTCTTGATCCGCCCGCTCACACCCGCGTGCGCGGAGTTTTCTCGCGCGCCTTCACCCCCGCTTCGCTGGCCGAACTGCGGCCCAGCATCGAGCGGATGGCCCGCCAGCGCCTCGACCGCATCGCCGACGCGGGGCGAATGGACCTCATCGCCGACCTGGCCTATCCCCTTCCGGTGGTCACCATCGTGGAGATGCTCGGATTTCCCGCCGAAGATTTCCCGCGCATCAAGCAGTGGTCCGACGATCTGGCCGCCGCACTTTCCTTGAACCCCTCGCCCCAGCAGCAGACTCGATCCAACCAGGCGTGGAATGAAATCCGCGGATATTTCGAGCAGGTGGTTGCGCGCATGGGAGACACGCCCGCCAATTCCATGCTGTCGCGCCTGCTGGAAGCCGAAAACGAGCCTGACGGCCTGAATCGCGACCAGATTTTCACCAACTGCGTGCTCCTCTTGTCCGCCGGGCACGAAACAACGACGAACCTCATCGGCAACGGAATGCTCGCGCTGCTCCGCAACCGCGATCAATGGGAGTTGCTCGTCCGCCAGCCGAACTTGATCGAATCGGCCG
Organism: Tepidisphaeraceae bacterium; assembly: GCA_050014015.1. Taxonomy (GTDB): domain Bacteria; phylum Planctomycetota; class Phycisphaerae; order Tepidisphaerales; family Tepidisphaeraceae; genus PALSA-1353. The sequence goes on along the minus strand of JBEKEC010000068.1, from coordinate 9,788 downwards.
TCGAGGAATTGCTGCGCTACGACAGCCCCGTGCAGTGGACGAGCCGGTTGACCGGCGAGCCGATCGAAATGAATGGGCAGACCATCCCCCCGGGAGAGATCGTCTTAGGTTGCCTGGGCGCGGCCAATCGCGATCCGGCCAGATTCTCCGATCCCGACCGCCTCGACATTCGCCGATCCGACAACCGCCATTTGGCGTTCGGCTCCGGAATTCACTATTGCCTGGGGGCGGCGCTGGCGCGGATGGAAGCTCAAATCGCGATTCGCGAATTGGCCACACGGTTTCCCCGCATGAGGCTCGCCAAAACCAAACTTCGGTGGTTGAAAGGCCTGACTTTCAGGGGCGTTAAGGCCTTGCCTGTGATTTTGAGTTGAAAGATCGTATGGCCAGGACAATGACATCATTAACGCATGATTTGGTGACCACGTGCATGGCTATGGCGTCGGAAATGCTGCGCCTCCAGGCTCAGCATGTTTGGGTCGATTATGACCAGGAGGTGGATGTCCTCTACATGACCTTCCGCAAGCCGCAGAACGCTACCAAGACCATCGAAGTGGATGACGATATTCTTCTCCGCAAAGACGGCAAGACCATTGTCGGGCTGACTATATTAAATGCCAGCGCGCGGCGGCGCATTAAAGCGGACCCGGGACGCGCCAAAGCCCTGCCGGATCCGCAGAAATGATACGGAGTGACAAGACACCGGTTGAACTTTTCCTGCATTTTTGCGTCGAAATCAAGGATTTCTGATTGTCCCGTATAATGCGGCTCTAACATCACGTGGAGAACTCATCAAATGCCTGACAAGCCCAAATGTATCATCGTTACAGGAAGGTCGGGCGCCGGCAAATCCACGCTCTCTAAAGAGCTGGCCAATCTCCTCTACATGCCCGTCATCAGCCGCGATGAGATTAAGGAAGGCTATGTCAATACCTTCGGCGTTCGCCACGATGAGCTTCCGCCCGATTCCAACAGAGTCGCTACCGAAATTTTCTTCGATACTGTCTCGTTCCTGCTCGCACGTAAGATATCCCTCATCGTCGAGGCCGCTTTTCAGCATCACGTCTGGCAACCCAGGATGGACGCCCTTGCCACCTCGGCAAGAGTCTGCTTTGTCATTTGTTCCGTCGACAGCGAGATCGCTACCCGTCGCCACCTACACCGCGGCTTGAATAATCCCAACAGAGAGTTCTATCACGGCGATAAGCGGGTGGCGGTTTACCGTGAGCAGGGCATCTTGAAATCGGCCTGCGATTATGATTCCCCAGCGTTTGATCTCCCCACGATCGAGGTCTCGACGCTCGACGGTTACTCTCCTACACTCAACACGGTTTGCGACTTTGCTGCCGCATCTACCGCCTGACCGCATACCGTGACAATGCCGAGCGGATTGGTTCTTTTGGGTAGATGAGCAAAGTATCGCCCAAGGCATGTCCTGACTTTTGGCAGGCTCGAGACTCCTTCTTTTCAAGGTGTTTTTGGAAAAATCGGGGCCACAAAATTTGAACTCAATCAAACGACAAAGTCAGCGACGCACCATGGATAAATTTACCATGTCTTAATTCGCCGGCGGCGGTGGCGACTCCGGTTCATCCTCCTCGATCGTGATCGACTTGACCACGTCCTCCGCCGCCGTCTGCCGGCCGATGGCCGCTTTCAGATTGCTCGTCTTTATCCTGGGCTCTTTCTTTTCCTTGACCTTGTGCACGGCCGTTTCCACCGGCAAGTCGTCCGGAATATAGAGAATCCGATGGCAGCTGGGACAGAACACCAATTCATCGCGGCTGTGCAGCCTGTTGTAAACGTCGGTCACCAGGTCCATGTTGCATGCCGTGCACGCATATTCCTCGCGTCGCTTGTCGGGCTTGGTCAGGGCGCTCATCGCTTCGCCCTCGAACCGCTCGGCCAGCCGTTCGAACGCCTGGCGCGCCTGGGGCGTCACACTCGCCGCCGCCGCCTCGCGCTCCGGACGCAATGAATCGATCTCCGCCTGCAATTCTTTGACCCGCTCCCCGATCTCCGCACGCATGGCCTTGAGCTTGGAAGTCTCGGCATCGACGGACACCGCCAATTCCTTCACCTCGGTCTGCAATTTCTCGACCGATGCCATGATCTTGAGAAGCTCCTCTTCGCTCTTGCCCTTGTCCACCTTCTCCGTGTTGATCTCGACGAGGAAGGCTTGGTATTCACGGTTGTTCTTGGAGTTTTGTTGCTGGGCGCGCAGCCGCTCGATTTTCGTCTCGCGGGTTTTCAGATCGAGATCGAGTTGTGCCGACTGCGACTGCTGCTCCTTGAGCGTCGCCTGCCCCAGCCGCAACCGCTCCGATAGGTCGGCCACCCTGCGTTCATGAATGCGGACGTTCTTACTGACGGAATCGAGCCTTCCCTGTGCCTGGCGGAGTTTCTCATCGGCTTGGAACAGCTTGACCAGAGCGATATTGATTGGACCCATAAGCGAACACCTCAAACGACTTTAGGCAACCCCCATTATGGCGAGAGTGGACCGGATGGAAAGGGGTTACGCGGATTTCAGCCGCCACAAAAACGCAATTTCGGTTCCCATTTGGGGTTAGAAGCACCATACGGCCCCCAAAAGTTTGTTCCCGCCCCTCCCACGCGGGAGAAATGGTAGAATGCCCGGCAGGAGATCAATCATGCGAGAAATCAGTCTGCCCCAGAGCGACTACGGAATGGCGATGATCGTGCGCGATGCTATCGCCCGCGGCGAGCCTGTCACCATCGTGGAACAGGGCAGGCCGGTTCTGGACCTGGTTCCTCGCTGGAAGTCCTGGGCACGCTTTCACCAGACGACGGCCCAGGAACGCGCGGCGGCGGGAATCGAAATGGACAGAGTCCGGGCTAACGTCCGCGGCAAGCTGACGATCCAGGAAATCATTTCCTCCAAGCACGAGGGGCACCGTCACTGATGCTCGTGGTTGATTGCTCAGTCGCTGCGGCATGGGCACTAGCCGACGAGTCCGGGAAATGGACTCAGGCGGCGCGCACGAGCGTCGAGCGCGATGGCATGGTGGTTCCGTGGCTCTTCTGGTTTGAGATCCGCAATATTCTCATCGTCAGCGAACGCCGCGGCCGGATTGATCTCGCCGACGTAGAGCGGTTCATCCGCGAAATGCCAAAGTTGATCGCGGACGTTGACGAGGAGCCCGACGGCTCAGCGGTCATGACCCTGGCGCGTTCGCACCAACTGACGGTCTACGATGCGGCCTATCTTGAGCTTGCCAGCCGCCGCAAGCTGGCGCTCTGCACCCTGGATGAACAACTGATCGCCGCCGCCCCGAAATCCGGGGTTAACCTCTGGTCACCGTAATATCGTTCGATGATGCATTCAGCCCGCGGCTGGACATCCCACCCCGTCACGGATTCACAAAACACTGCTGCGGATCGACCGACGAATCGATCACCCCCAATTTCACAAGCTGGTCCGCCAAATCCTTCCAACGCTCGCCCGTCATCGTTCCCAAGCCGGCGGCACGGGTCTGGTCGGTTTCAATCAGCGGCTTCTGGGCGGCCGCGGCCTCGGCGAACGTCTGCAAATCCATGTCCGCGTTCAATCCGTGCATCGTCGCATTCACGGCATCGGGCTGGTCCAGATAGTCCCGCCATCCTTCACGGCACGCGGCGGCCATCGACTTCACCTCATCCGGATGCGCTCGCCACAAATCGCCTTTGCAAATCACCACGGTGGTGTACGGATTGAACCCCTCATCGGCGATCAAAAATGTCTGCGGATCCCCGCCCTGGTGTTTGGCCAGGATCGGCTCGCTGGTCACGAAGCATTGCTGCGAATATTCCTTCTTGGCCAGGAATTCGCTGATCCCGCCCGAATAATAGGTGATCCGCACCCGAACGGGAGCGAATTTGTTTTCAAGAAAATGCAGCCAGGCGTTATCCTCGGCCAGTAGAATTCCATCGTTGGTAAAAACGTCTCCCATCGTTTTGAACCCGCGCGATTGGTGAACCATGATCCCCTGCGGGAAAGTCTGATACACCGCGAAGATCGCGATCACGTCCGCGTTTTGCTTGCGAGCGATCAGGACCTGGTCCGCGCTGGAGGTCGCGAACTCGGTTTTGCCCGTCGCCACAAGCTGCCAGGTATCGGCCCCTTCCCCGGCCGGGGTGATCGTCGCATCCAGCCCATGACGGGAAAATGCGCCGTCCTGTTTGGCGGCATAGAACCCGCCGAACTCCGGCTCGGGCTTCCAGTCCAACGTAAGCTGCACCGCGATTGCCCCCGATGAACCGCCGCCCGCGCTCTTTCCGCATCCGCTAAGCAGGAAAGTTCCACAAAGGAGATTGACCGCCAAGACGCCAACGACGCCAAGGAAACCCTGAAAACCAAGGCTCGCCGTAAGATCGTTTCTGGCCCGGTACATTGTGTTACCCTTGCTTTTTTGCTTCGCGCTCTTCGTGCCCTTCGATGATATCCTGCAAATTCTTTCCTCCACGCGAAAATTTTCCAAGATCACGCCGCTTCGCCGCTCCATCGGTTATTCTCAAATGCGTTACCGCGAAGATGCGAAGGACGCGAAGTTGCGCGAAGAAGAAAACATGATTTGACTTCAACTTCGCGCAACTTCGCGTCCTTCGTTGATATCCCACGGTTTCTTGTCGCCACGCCAAGATTTCCCGAGATCGCACAGCTTCACTCCTCTTCGCGCAACTTCGCGACCTTCGCGCCTTCGCGGTAAAATTCTTTGGGTTGCGGGCATAGCTCGCGCCGTGCGCCTTCGCGGTGAAACAAATCCAAACCGGCCCGGAATATCAGTGATCCTGTTCCGAAGCGTGCCAGTGCCGAAGCATTAGTTTAGCCGCCAGATTGATCGCCGCAAACATCGCTAATCCCAGCAACGACGCGATCAGCACCGCCGCGAAGACCTCGTCGGTACGGCCCTGTTTCTTGGCCGATACGATCCGAACCCCCAGCCCCTCCCCAGGCCCGAACAGCCCGACGAGAAATTCCCCCACCACCGTTCCAATCACCGCCAACCCCGCCGCAACCCGCAGCCCCGTGAATATGCTCGGCAGCGCCGTCGGCAGTTTCAATTTCCACAATCTCGCCCATCGGCCCGCCCCGTACAGCCGAAACAAATCCTCCAACGCCGGATCCGTCGAAAGCAGCCCGCTGAGCGTGTTGGCGATCACGGGAAAAACGGAAACGATGAACGCCGACAGCGCCACCGCCCCCAGCCCCGGCCCGCACCAGATCATCAGTAGCGGCGCGATCGCCACGATTGGCACGGTCTGAAAAAACACCGTGTACGGATAAATCGCCCGCCGCACCAGCGGGCTGGCGGAAAGAATCATCCCCACCGCGATTCCACCGAACCCGCTGGCGAAAAAGCCGATGAGCGCCGCCTCCGCCGTCGTCCACAGCGACGCCAGCAGCTCGTCGCGGCGGTCGAACATCACCTTCGCCACCGCCGAAGGACGCGGCAACAAAAATGGCTCGTTCAGCAGATTGGCCGCCACGTGCATCGCCAGGATCGCCGCGACCAGAACAATCGCCGGTGGCCAGAGCGAGGAAACAATCGTCCTCCTGGCTTTCATGCTCCGCCTCGTTCCAGGGCGTCGTAGATTTGCCGCGTCACCTCCGCGAACTGCGGCGACGATCGCACCGATGCCACCCGCCTCTCCGGCAGATCGACCGCCAAATCCGCGACGGTGCGTGCCGGCCGGCTCGACAGCACTACCGCCCGGTTCGCCAGGAACGTCGCCTCGGCCGTCGAATGCGTGACGAACACCACCGTCATCCGATGACGCAGCCAAAGCTCGCGCAACTGCTCGTCCAGCTTTTGCCGGTTGATCTCATCCAGGGCCGCGAACGGCTCATCGAGCAGCAGGAAATCCGGCCGCGTCACCAGCGCCCGCGCCAGCGAAACCCGCATCTTCATCCCTCCCGAAAGCTCCGCCGGATAACGCCGCACCGCTTCCGCCAATCCCACCTGCTCCAGCGCCTCCCTCGCCGCCGACAGCCGTTCCGCCCGGCCCATCCCCATCAATTCCAGCGGCAACGCCGCGTTCCGCAGCACGTTTCGCCACGGCAGCAGATGTGCGTCCTGAAACACGTACGCGATCCGGCCCTGTCTGATTTCAACGGTTCCCGAGCTCGGCCGCTCCAGCCCCGCCATGATCCTCAGCAGCGTCGATTTCCCGCATCCCGACGGCCCGAGGACGGCCACAAATTCCCCGCGCCCGATCTCCAGCGCGAGGTTCTCGATCGCGACAACGTCGTTTTCGAATACCTTGTGCAGGGCGGCGATGCGCATTGGGGGCAGATGATAGCGGAAAAAACAACGTCCAAGGAGTGCAGAAGGAAAGTCAAACTCGAAACTCGAAATTCGAATGACGAATCAAATTCAAAACTCGAAACTCGAAACCAAGACCGTTTCGTCCTTCGAATTTCGAATTTGATTCGTCATTCGAATTTCGAGTTTCGAATTTTGGTTCTCATATCCCCCCGTGTTACAATTCAATCTCATTAGTGGAGAACCCATGCAGACCGTCATCACCGGCAAAGCCTACGTCCTGGGCGACAACGTCGATACCGACCAGATCATTCCCGCCCAATATCTCTCGTATAATCCCAGCATTCCCGAGGAGCGCAAATACTTCGGCATGTACGCCATGAGCAGCGTCCCCGACGGCCAGGCCGGCTTGCCGGACGGCCACCTGCGCTTCGTCCGCCCCAACGAATTCAAGAGCGATTACCGGATCGTGATCGGCGGCAAGAATTTCGGCAGCGGCTCCAGCCGCGAGCACGCCCCCCTGGCCCTGGCCGAGGCCGGCTGCCATTGCGTCATCGCCGAGTTCTACGCCCGAATCTTCTTCCGCAACAGCGTCAACGGCGGATACCTGATTCCCCTGGAATCCAAGGACCGCCTCGTCGAAAAAATCCGCACCGGCGACGAACTAGAAGTCCGCCTCGACGAAAGCGTCGTCATCAACAAAACCCAGAATCAGCGTCACGAGCTTCGCCCCCTGGGCGACGTGCTGCCGATCATCGAAGCCGGCGGGCTTTTCCCGTATGCCAAGAAGGCCGGAATGCTCAAATAATCGCGATGATTGATCGGATTGAATCGAGTTTCAGCCCGGCCGCGTCGTCGCCGCGGTTCTGCTCGCCACAAGATCGTCAATCGTGCAGATAGTAATTAATTCGACCTTTTGTGGCACCATCCTTTTCAGCTTTCTGTCCCACCCCATACCGTCGGTGGGTTCAGTGACATACCCCAGCTTTCCCTCCCCGGCCTGATCAAGAATGAAATACAACACATCCGAAACCCGCGCATCGTGCAGCATTACCGTTACCGGATGATTCCGGTCAATGCCCGCCGCCTTCAATTTGTCCCAACGCACGAGAATCTTATTCCCCGTGATGTCCCGGATGAAGTCGATTGCCTCAGCGAACGGAACTGAAGGCAACTGAACGGACGGCAAATTCCTGTCCAACGCCTCCGCCGCTTGGGCCGCATCTGATAACTCGGTAAGGTAAGGGTCCTTTTGAGCCTTTCGGTCCGCGAAATTGAGTTTTGTTGAAACCACGATCGTGCCGTGCATGACTTGGATTTCCAACGAATTCGAGCCGGTACTCTCCAGGATTTTTTCAAAAGCCTGACGAAAGGGGATGTGGGTCGCTGATAACGTTACGCGGGTATTTTCGGTAACCCCGGCGAGCTCGACGGCTTTCCAATCCACATAGACGTTTGCGCCGGTGATGTCGCGTATGAAGTCTATGGAATCGGACAGCTTCACGTTGGGGAGTTGGACCGAAGGCAGACGGCGACCGAGCAGCGTTTCCACCCGCTGGTCCTCCGGAGAGTTAGGTGCGACCGACTCAGGCGCGGGCTGTGATGTTGGCGCAGCCATCAACCGTCCCGAGAGAAGCGTTGCGAACATCAAGGCCGCAGCCGCGAGGCGCCCGATCCAAATCATTTGACCTCCCGAAATGAACGTGCATTTTATCACATTGGCGTTCAAAAGGTGGTGTGCCCTAACTATCAGGTGCCGAAGATCGGCCTGAGGACCGGCCGGCTCACTTTCGAAATTGAGCCGGCCGCTCTGGCGTTCGCCAACAAATCCGCGACAATATCTTGGCCACGATCTCCGGAAAGGGCCGATTGACGATGCAATTGCGGAACGTCGTTCTCATCGATCATCCGGTCATTCAGACCAAGCTGACGGAATTGCGCGACTACACCGCCGATCACCGCAAATTCCGCGCATTACTTAATGAGATCGCCTCGCTGATGGTTTACGAAGTGACCCGGGATTGGCCCACGACGCCCAAGCCCGTGCAGACCCCGATGGAGCGGATGACCGGTCGGGTGCTGGCCCGGCGGGTGACGCTCGTGCCGATCCTGCGGGCCGGGCTGGGAATGGCCGAAGGGGTCCTGCGGCTCCTTCCCGACGCTCGCCTCGGGCATCTGGGCGTTTATCGCGATGAAAAAACCCTCGAGCCGGTCTCCTATTACCAGAAGCTTCCCCCGGATATCGCGGCCACCGAAGTGCTGTTGATCGATCCAATGCTGGCGACCGGCGGCAGCGCGTTGGCGGCCGTGCACGTTCTGAAGAATTCCGGCGTCACCAGCCTGAAATTCGTCTGCCTCGTCGCCGCCCCGGAGGGCATCGCCGCTCTGCATCGTCAGTATCCGGAAGTTCCCATCTTTTGCGCCGCCGTTGACCGTCAGTTGAACGAAAAGGGATACATCCTTCCCGGCCTGGGCGATGCCGGCGATCGGTTGTTTGGCACGTGAAATGAGTTGTCGGGAATGTTTGGTCAAACCTTTGCTCCCGGCGATTTGGCAACCGTCGGTTTCCTGGTCGTGCTCGAGGCCCTGCTTTCCATCGACAACGCCCTGGTCCTGGGCGTGCTCGCCCAACCCATCGCCCCGCCCTTGCGGATCAAGGCCTTGTCCTATGGCCTGATCGGCGGATTTCTTCTGCGTCTGGCGGCCATCGCCGCCGCCGCCATCCTCCTGCGGTTTTCGATCCTCAAACTGCTTGGCGGGCTCTATCTCCTGTGGATATCCCTCGATTATTTCGTTCGAAAGAAAGCCGATGTGCCGTCGAACGATTCGCCGTCTCTCGCGGGCCGGGGGTTTTGGCGCATCATCGCCGCCATCGAACTGACGGACCTGGCATTCGCGGCCGATTCGATCCTGGCCGCCGTCGCGTTGGTCGGCCCGGCGCCGCCCGGATCGAACGCAACCATCCACCCCAAATTCTGGGTGATCGCCGTCGGTGGAATGCTTGGCATCGTATTGATGCGCTTCGCCGCCGCCGCCATCGCCAAAATCCTCGGGCGCTTTCCCCGGCTTCATCGCAGCGCCTATCTGCTGGTGTTGCTCATCGGCATAAAGCTCCTGATCGACTGGGCCGCCAACAACCCCAACCATCCCCATCGCGTCGATTTTCAGGACCCCGCCCGGATCGAACTCTGGCTGTTCTGGCTCTGCGCCGTTACGTGCTTGGCTGCGGGCCTGATCGGCAGGCGGGACAGGGCGTCCGTCTGAGAATGCGGTTACCCCGGGTGTGCCCCAAGACCCGGGCAGTAAGAATCGGCCGGAGGACCGGCCGGCTCACCTTCAAAATTGAGCCGGCCGGTCCTCCGGCCGGTCTTCGGCACTCGAAAGTTTGAGTGCGGCATTATCCTGGGTCTGAGCCAAGTTTGTAGGTGAAAAAGCCCCGCCTTGGGGTTGGAATGGTTGTTCCATTTTTCAACCGTCTAACCCAAGGAAGGGCTTATGGATATTACCACAGCAGCACAGGAT
>JBEKEC010000067.1:0-25920 GCA_050014015.1 Tepidisphaeraceae bacterium | reverse complement strand
ACATCCTGTGCTGCTGTGGTAATATCCATAAGCCCTTCCTTGGGTTAGACGGTTGAAAAATGGAACAACCATTCCAACCCCAAGGCGGGGCTTTTTCACCTACAAACTTGGCTCAGACCCGTCGGCCGCAAAACGCCGATTTGTCAAAAAAACGCCGTTCCCATTCGGCAATCGGCATGTCGCCCATGTCTTTTGTTGCACCAATCCTTGGCAATGCGGAAATGAATGAATAGAATCAGGCTTATGGGTAACTTGGAATATATCTTGATCGGTGTGGGCGTTGTGCTCATTGTGGCCTACTTCATCATCAAGAAGAGCCAGAAGCAGTAGGCTGGCGGCAACACGGCGGACGATCGGCATCGCTCTTGGGATGTCCCCGGTTGGGGATGAGGGGTTTGCGCTGCTTCAATCTCCATTTGCCTGAAGGAACCGATACGCATGGACAGTGAATCATTAGTCTTCGCCCTGGAGTTCTCCCGAGCGCGATTGCTGGGAACTTTGGATGCCATTGAGAAGAGCGGTCAGGACGTGGCCAAGATCCTCGCCTGGCGTCCAGGTCCCGGGCGCGCCCACATCGCCTGGCAGGCGATGCACTGTGCCGCCACACACGATAGATATCTCAACGCCGGCATCTTGCAGGGATCGGTCAAGGACCAGGAATTGGTCGCCAATTTCGCCGGTGGATCGACCCCGTCCGACACCAACGTCCCAACGCTGGCGGTGATTCGCCAGAAGCTTGCGGCGACCTATAACCCGCTCAAAAAATTCGCGTCCGAGCAGACGCCGCAATCGCTCATGCGCCAGGTTCCCGCCCCCGGTGGGAAAACCCGTCCCGTCGCCGAGGCCATCGTGCTGCTCACCTGGCACGAGGCGCATCATCAGGGCCAGATTCATCTCACCTGGAACCTCTACAAAGCCGCCCACGGAGTAGCCTGAATCTCCCGGGTGCGTGACACCTTCTGCGAGCCGAAAAATTGGGCACGCTTGTTCCGGGCGGCTCAACTCTGAACCTTGACAACCCGCATCGGGGGGATAGGTTTGGTCGTCGCCGAACTTTACGGTCGCTTGCGGGCGTAAAGGGGCCACCAAGAGGATCAGATGTCCGGCCGATACGCGATTGGTCTTGATTTTGGTACGAACTCGATGCGGGTCCTGATCGTCGATGCGCGCGATGGGAGGGAGGTGGCGTCGATCGTGTCGGAATACGCGGGCGGGGATGCGGGGGTAGTGCTGGATTCGGGCGATCCCAACCTGGCGCGGCAGCAGCCGGAGGATTATCTGGATGTGATCACGCGCGGGGTGACGAAGGCGTTGAAGCAGGCGGCGAAGGAGGGCGAATTTTCGCCGGGAGACGTGATCGGAATCGGTGTGGATACCACGGGCAGCACGCCGATGCCGGTGGACAGCCAGTGCCGAAGCCTGGCGACGTTGCCGGGGTTTGCGGCCAATCCGCATGCGATGGCCTGGCTGTGGAAGGACCACACCGCCTACGCCGAGGCGGAGGAGATCACCGCGACGGGGGCGAAACATCGGCCGGCGTATCTGAAAAAGATCGGCGGGCGATATTCATCGGAATGGTTTTGGGCGAAGATTTTGCATTGTGCGCGGACTCAGCCGGCGGTGTTCAACGCGGCGCACACCTGGGTGGAGATCGCGGACTGGATTCCGGCGGTTCTGACGGGAACGACGGATGCGGGGAAAATCCGGCGCGGGGTTTGCGCGGCCGGGCATAAGGCGATGTACAACGCCGAATGGGGCGGATATCCCGATGAGTCATTTCTTTCGATGCTGAATCCAGGGCTGGTGCGGCTGCGGCGCACGCTGCCGGCGAAATGCGAAACGGTCGCCGCCGCGGCCGGCGGGCTGAGCGCACAGTGGGCGGGCAAGCTAAATCTTCCCGCGGGAATCCCGGTGGCGGTTGGGGCGTTCGACGCGCATCTGGGCGCGGTCGGCGCGGGGATCTGCGAAGGCACGCTGGTCAAAATCATGGGGACGTCGACCTGCGACATCATGATCTCGCCGCTGTCCAGGCCGATCGCGGACGTGCCGGGCCTGTGCGGGATCGTGCCGGAGTCGGTGTTGCCGGGATATTACGGGCTGGAAGCCGGCCAGTCGGCGGTGGGGGACATCTTCAATTGGCTGGTCAGCAAGATCGAGCCGGGCGGGAAGGAATCGGGATCGCACCAGGCGCTGACGGCCGGCGCGGAGGCGCTGCGGCCGGGGGCAAGCGGACTGCTGGCACTGGATTGGCTCAACGGCAATCGCACGATCCTGGTCGATCAACGGCTGAGCGGGATGGTGGTGGGGCTGACGCTGCACACGTCGCCGGCGGAAATCTACCGGGCGCTGATCGAATCGACCGCCATGGGCGCCCGCGTGATAATGGAGCGATTGGAGGAATACGGCGTGGCGGTGCGCCGGGTGGTCAACTGCGGGGGGATCGCGGCGCGCAATCCGCTGGTGATGCAGATTTACGCCGACGTGATGAATCGCCCCCTGGCGGTGTCGCGAAGCTTGCAAACGTGCGCCCTGGGCTCGGCCATCGCGGCGTGCGTCGTCGCGGGACGGGAGCGGGGCGGGTACGAGAAATTCGAGCAGGCCGTCAGCGCCATGACCGGCGTGCAGCAGCGGCTGTTCACCCCGAATCCGGCGAGCGTGGCCGTATACGAGCGGCTTTATCGGCTGTATCGGCGTCTGCACGATGCGTTCGGCGTGGCGGGGCATGAGGCGGACTTGTCGGACGTGATGAAGGAACTGCTGGCGATCCGCGACAGGGCATTGGGCGTCGTGTGAGATTGTTTGACCTCGAAATTATTTGACAGGGAATTCGAATGTCCACCCCATCGAGCGATCCATCGTTAAGGGGTCTGGAACTCTGGTATCTCACCGGAAGCCAGCATCTGTATGGGCCGGAGACCCTGAAGCAGGTCGCGGCGGATGCCGAAGGGGTCGTAAGAGCGCTGAACGACGGCAAGCGGCTGCCGGTGCGGCTGGTGGCCAAGGGCGTGCTGACCACGCCGGAGGAAATCCGCGCCGTCTGCATCGAGGCCAACTCCTCGCCGCAGTGCATCGGGGTGGTGCTGTGGATGCACACGTTTTCGCCGTCGAAGATGTGGATCGGCGGGCTGAAATTGTTGCGCAGGCCCGTGCTGCACTTGCACACGCAATTCAACCGCGATTTGCCGTGGAAAACGATCGACATGGATTTTATGAACCTGAACCAGTCGGCGCACGGCGACCGGGAGGCGGGGTTCATCCACGCGCGGTTGCGGCTGAGCCGGAAGGTGGTGGTGGGGCATTGGTCGGACCCAGAGGTGCAGCAACGGCTGGCGGCGTGGTCGCGGGCGGCGGCGGGGTGGCACGATCTGCAAGGGGCGCGGTTTGCCCGTTTCGGCGACAACATGCGATACGTTGCCGTCACCGACGGCGACAAAGTCTCGGCCGAGGCCCGGTTCGGGTTTGCAGTGAATGGGTACGGCGTCGGCGATCTGGTAAAATACGTCAACGAAGTCAGCGATTCGGCCGTGGCATCGCTGTGCAAGGAATACGAAGCTCGATACACGGTGGCGGCCGAGTTGCGAGCGGGCGGGGCACGCCATGAATCGCTTCGGGATGGGGCGAGAATCGAGTTGGGAATCCGCGCGTTCCTGGAAACCGGCGGATTCAAGGGATTCACCACGACGTTCGAGGATTTGCACGGACTGAAGCAATTGCCGGGGCTGGCGGTCCAGCGGCTGATGGCCGACGGATACGGATTCGGCGCCGAGGGGGATTGGAAAACCTGCGCGCTGCTTCGCGCGACGAAAGTGATGGCGGCCGGGTTGAGCGGCGGGACGTCGTTCATGGAGGATTACACCTACCATCTCGATCCGGCCGGGCCGTTGGTGCTCGGATCGCACATGCTGGAAATATGCCAGTCCATCGCGGCGGGCAAACCGTCGCTGGAAATCCATCCGCTGGGGATCGGCGGCAAGGCCGATCCGGTCCGCTTGGTGTTTGATGCGCCGGCGGGTCCGGCCATCAATGCGTCGCTGATCGACCTGGGCAATCGCTTTCGGTTGCTCGTGATCGAGGTGGACGTGATCGCGCCGCCGCATCCGCTGCCCAAGCTGCCGGTGGCACGGGCGGTGTGGAAATGCCGGCCGGATTTCAAGACGGCCGTTGCCGCGTGGATTTATGCGGGCGGCGCGCACCACACGGCGTTCAGCTATGCGGTGGATGCGGAGCATCTGCAATGTTTTGCCGACATCGCGGGCGTGGAATTGGTGCGCATCGACGGCCAAACCCAGTTGCCGGCATTCCTGCAATCGCTGCGGGCGGATGAACTGTATTACCATCTGGCCCAAGGATTGGGGCAATTATGAAAAGGTTTACCGCGAAGACGGGAAGACGCGAAGTTGCGCGAAGAAGAATCAATTTTTCTTCGCGCAACTTCGCGTCTTCCCGTCTTCGCGGTTAATCTTTCACCAAGAAGTTATGCCGTATGAAGAATTGAAAAATCGGGTGCATCGCGCGAACCTGGCGCTGGTCGAAGCGGGGTTGGTGGTCCTTACCTGGGGCAATGCCAGCGGCGCCGACCGCGACGCTGGGGTTATGGCGATCAAGCCCAGCGGCGTGCCGTATGACAAGCTGGGGCCGGGCGACATCGTCGTGCTGTCGATCGAAACAGGCCAGGTCGTCGAAGGCGCCGGCCGGCCGTCGTCCGATACGCCGACGCATCTTCACTTGTACCGCGAATTTGCCACGGTCGGCGGGATCGCGCACACGCATTCAACCTACGGTACTTGCTTCGCGCAGGCCCTGCGCGAGATTCCGTGCCTGGGGACGACGCACGCGGACAATTTTTATGGGGCGATTCCGGTCACTCGGGCGCTCACGTCCGAAGAAATCGGTCGGGAGTACGAGGTGAACACCGGCAAGGTGATCGTCGAATGCTTCCGCGACGGGGGGATCGATCCCGGGAACGTGCCGGGCGTTTTGGTTGCCAGCCATGCGCCGTTCGCCTGGGGCCCCAGTCCGGAAAAGGCGGTTGAGAACGCGATTGTGCTGGAATTCGCGGCGCAGATGGCGATGAACACGCGGCTGCTCAATCCGCGAGTCTCGTCGATACCGCAAGCGCTGCTCGACAAACATTTCCTGCGCAAACACGGCCCCGGTGCGTATTACGGCCAGGAACGGGCGCGGTGACTCCAGATGGGAGACACGGGCGTGATCTTCGACATGGATGGGGTCATCGTGCTGACCGAAAGGGCCCATTGGGAAAGCTGGCAGGCGCCGGCGTTGGCGCGCGGGGTGAAACTGGACCATGCGACGTTACTCTCCTGCTTTGGGCGGGTGAATCCGGATTGCATCCGCATTCTCTTCGGCCCGGGAATATCCGAGGCCGAATCCGCTTCAATCGCCGAGGCCAAGGAAATCGCGTTTCGCGACATCATCCGCTCGAACGTTCCGCTGGCGCCGGGGATCGTGGAATTGCTGAAGGAATTGAAATCGCGCGGCGTGCGGACGGCCATCGGCTCGTCGGCGCCGCCGGAAAACATCGCGCTGGTCCTGGACGCGGGCAAACTGCGTCCGATGTTCGACGCGATCGTCGATGGGTCGGAGGTGAAACTCGGGAAACCCGCGCCGGACGTATTCCTCATGGCGGCCGAGCGCATGGGCGTACGGCCCGAGCGCTGCTCGGTGATCGAGGATGCGCCGATGGGCATCGTGGCAGCGGCGGCGGCGGGAATGCTGGCCATCGGCGTCGCGACGACGCATGCGGCGCAGGAATTGACCAATGCCGGGGCGAAGTTCGTTTTCGACCAGCCCGGGGATTTGATTTCGGATCGGTTTTTCCGGGCGATTGGCGTCATGGAGTGGCCTGAATAGTGTCGATCGGACGGCGAATTTATCGGTTTCGGTGGTTGGTGGTGTCCATTTGGGTGGCCGCGGCGGGTTGGCTGGGGCTTTGTGTTTTCCCGGCGGACCCGACGGTCGGAGAAACCACCGATCTTCTCCCGGCCAATACTCCGGTCCACGTCGCGCTCGGGGAATTGGCGAAATACTTTGGCGAAAGAAGCGGTCTGAGCACGGTGGCCGTCGTGTTTGAAAGGGTCGATGGGCCGCTGAGCGGCGCGGACTTGGCCCAGATCGAGACCGTGGGCCGGCTAATCAGGCAGCCGAGCGCGGGGGACATTCCGGCCCGGGAGCTGGCCGACATAACGGTGCGCACGCCGGCGTCGCTGGCGATGGCGGGGACGAGCAATCCGCTCATCAGCCAGGACGGACGCGCGGCAATCATTTCGATGAGCTTGCCGTACAACTACATCACCAAACCGGCGGCCCGCGTGGCCCGGCACGTGCAGAACGTCGTGGCGGGATTTTCGCTGGCGTCCGGATTATCCGCGGCGGTGACGGGCTCGGCGGGATATGGCTATGACTATGCCATCGCGATGGAACGCAGTCATCGCAAGACCTCAATCGTGACACTCGTGTCGGTGATCGTGATTCTGCTGCTGGTTTATCGCGCGCCCGGCGCGGCATTGATTCCGCTGGCGGGGATCAGTATCGCGGCGGTGGTTGCATTGAAGCTCCTGACGCTGGGGGAGGGGTTCGGAATCCACAGCGGGTCGGCGGAGGAGATTTTCACGTTCGTTCTCCTGTACGGGGGCGGCGTGGATTATTCGATGCTGTTCATGAGCCGGTATCGGGAGTTTCTGGACGAAGGCTGTGATGCGGCCGACACGGTCGCGTTAGCCTTGGATGCAAGCCTGTCGGCGATCGCATCATCGGCGGTGATGACGGTGTCGGGTTTGGCGATGCTGTGCTTCGCCCGATTCAGCATCTTCCGTCACGCGGGACCGGCGGTGATGTTGGCGCTGGTGGTGGCGGCATTGGCGGCGGCGACGCTGGTGCCGGCGATGCTGGCGATCATCGGCCCGCGCGCGTTCTGGCCGGCCAAGGTTGGCAAACCGGGACCCGACGGCGAGCGTGGACCAGCACGAGGCCCGGTTTGGCCGGCAATCGCCCGGCTGGTCGTGCATCGTCCCTGGGTCATCATGGCCGCGACGTTCGGGGTGTTGCTGCTGCCAGCCGTGCGAGGCCTGAACGTTTCCTGGAGCTACGATTCGCTGACGAGTCTGAAATCGAATTATCAGGCTCCGCGCGGCATGGAGATGGCGGAGCGGCATTGGCCGACGGGCGAAACGGCGCCGGTGACGGTGCTGGCGGCCGCGGATCGGCCGCATGCGCCGGATTCGTGGGCGGCTCTTTGCAACCGGCTGATCGCGGGCATTCGGACGGTCTCGGACGTGGCCGACATTCGGGGGCTGGCGGCGCCGTTGGGCCTGCACGTCAAACCGGTCGAGAATGCCGAGGTGCTGTTGCTGGCTCACGACAAGGCGGCGGCGGAGTTCCTCAGTCCGGACGATCGGGCGATGCGGTTGTCCGTGGTGCTGACAGTGGCTCCGCTGAGCAGCGCGGCGTTGGAGGACGTGGGAAAAATCGCGGCGGCGGCCGGAGCGGCGGCCGCGGCGGCGAACTTCGATGCCCACGTCCATCTGACCGGGGCAAGCGCGGAAATGGTGGATATCCGCGACGTCACGCACCGCGATTTCAACCGCATCGCGATGCTGGCGCTGGCCGTCATTCTGATCGTGGTCATCGCCGCCCTGCGCGACGTGCCGCTGGCGGTCTTCATCCTCGGCGCGACGTTGCTGAGCTATTTCACGACTCTGGGGCTGACGCTTTGGACGTTTCAACTGCTCGGCGCGAACCAACTGGAATGGAAGGTGCAGATGATGCTGTTCATCGTGCTGGTGGCGGTGGGCCAGGATTACAGCATTTTCTTCGCGCTTCGGTACGAGCAGGAAGCGCGGCGTTTGCCGCGGAAAGAGGCGGTCCAGCGCGCCCTGATTTTCACCGGGCCGGTGATTTCGTCGTGCGGGTTGATCATGGCCGCGACGCTGGGGAGCATCATGGCGGGAGACATTAAATTGCTTGTGCAGCTTGGATTCGCCTTTGCGTTGGGGATGCTGGTGGATACGTTCATCGTGCGTCCGCTGTTGTTGCCGGCGTTCATCGTCGCGACCGGGCGAACGGCCGGGGGACGGAAGCGCGTGAATTGAGGCTCTTTTGCTTCGCGGCCTTCGCGCCTTGGCGGTCATCAATCTAGAATTTTTACCGCGAAGACGCGAAGGACGCGAAGGACGCGAAGAAATTTGTTGATTAAGAAGTTATGCCGATTCAGTTGATTGCAAAATCAGGGGGGTCTGCGCTGGCCGTGAAGGTGGTGCCGGGGTCGTCGCGCAACCGTGTGGCGGGGGAATATGCGGGGGGAATCAAGGTCAATGTCACGCAACCGCCCGAAGGCGGGGCCGCCAACCGGGCGGTTATCGCGCTGCTGGCGGAGTTGCTGGAGATTCCGGCGGCGTGCATCCGCATCAGCCATGGCCAGACCAGTGCACGCAAGGAAGTTATCATCACGGGGTTGCCTGCTGAGGTAATTGCCTCGCGGCTCAATCGGCGCGGCTGAAGATGAGGCGATAGAATACATGAAGCTAACGGAGACAACATGTACGTCGTAAGCGTGACCATATTCGTGAAGCCTGAGAAGGTGCGGGAATTCATTGAGGCGACGCTGGACAATGCGCGCAACACCCGGCGCGAGCCGGGGAACGTGCGGTTTGACTTGTCGCAGGGCGAGGCGGAGCCGACGCGGTTTTTGCTGTATGAGGTCTACTGGGCCAAGGAGGATTTTGTACGGCATCAGCAGACGGAGCATTATCTGAGATGGAAGGATGCCGTGGCCGATTGGATGGCGCAGGTGCGTCAGGGCGTGAAACATTTATCGGTGTTTTTCGGGGATGGCGGCGATGAAGGCGTTTGAGTTTTCCGGCGTGGGCCGGATTATTTTCGGGCGTGGGAAATTCGCCGTTGCTGGCGAGATCGCGGCAACGCTGGGGCGGTCGGCGCTGGTGATTTACAACGGCGATGGGGTTGTGGATGACATAATAGAATTGCTGTCGCGGCAGGGCGTGACGGGGGCGGCGGTGCGGCAACGCGGGGAGCCGACGGTTGCCCAGGTTGACGCGGCGGCGGAAGAGGGGCGGCGGCGGAATTGCGATTCGGTGATCGGCGTGGGAGGCGGGAGCGCGATCGACGCCGCCAAGGCCGCGGCGGGCTTACTCACCAACGGCGGGTCGGCGGTCGATTACATGGAGATCGTCGGCAAGGGGAAGAAAATCAAAATCCTGGCCGCGCCGTGGATGGCGATACCGACGACGGCGGGGACCGGGGCTGAGGCAACGCGCAACGCCGTCATCGGGCTGCCAGAAAAGCAATTCAAGGCCAGCATCCGCAGCGAGCTGCTGTTGCCGCGGGTGGCATTGGTGGATCCGAGCCTGGGAGTGACGGTTTCGCCGGCGGTGACGGCCAGCTCGGGAATGGACGCGTTGTGCCAGCTCATCGAATCCTACACGTCCAACGGAGCGTCGCCGATGACCGATGCTCTGGCGTTGCCGGGCATCGGCATCGCGGCGCGGAGCCTTCCACTGGCGTTTAACGACGGGACGGATTTGGACGCCCGGGAAGGGATGGCGTTGGCGGCGTTGTTGAGCGGGGTGACGCTGACCAACGCGGGTCTGGGCGCCGTGCATGGGTTTGCGGCGGTGCTGGGGGCGAATTTCCCGGCTCCGCATGGAACGGTGTGCGCGGCCCTTCTGCCGCACGTCATCGAATCGAACGTGCGCACGTTGCGAGGACAGGAATCGGCCGCGGGGTTGCCGGGGCTGCGGCGTTATGCGGCGGTGGGGCGGCAGTTGCCGGGATTGCAGTCGGCCAATGATGCCGATGCGGTAGACGGATGCGTTCGATTTACTTTCAGTTTATTGCGCGAATTGAAGATTCCACCGCTGAAGCAGTTTGGAATCGGGCCGGAGCGCGTCGGGGAAATGGTCCGGCTGGCGCGAAAGGCGAGCAGCATGCGGTTCAATCCGGTGTTGCTGTCGGATGAATCGCTGTCCAGTATTCTGGGCGCGGCGATTGAAGGCGATGGCGGGAATTGATCTCTGTAACCCGCTTGTGGTTAGGGGTTTAGCTTCTTGGCGGCGTCACGGGGTTGCCGGGCAATTTTTGCTTGCGCTCTTCACGGCAACTTAAGGTTGGGGCATCTTTGCATGGACACGGCCAAGCAATCGGCGTTAGGCGCCGACCGGCCGTTATTTTTAATCTCGCCCGAATATTCTTTGGTGCAACTTTTGGCGCTGCATCGGAGTGAAGTAGTTGCCCGCGGGACGATATACGGGCATCGGTTCGACGAGGCGGAAGACTTCTTCAATCAGGTAGTTTGACGTGGAGGATCTATGTCGATTGAAAATGACGTTACGGCGCGAATGAAAAGGAAGACCGCGGCGGGGATCGGCGGTCCGCTGCTGGAAGGACTGGAAGGCAGGACTTTGCTTTCAGCCAGCGGAATGTTGGCCGATCCGGCGATCGCCGCCGTCCCGGATGCCGGCGCCGGTTCGATTATCACGTACACCCCGGCGCAGATTCGAACGGCGTACGGATTCAGTTCCGTGACGCTGAGCAACGGCGCCGCGGGCACGGGCGCGGGCCAGACGGTCGCCATCGTCGATGCGTACAACGATCCCAACATTTCCAGCGATTTGAAGGCATTTGACAGCCAGTATGGCCTGAGCGCCGCATCGCTGAAAGTGGTGAGCCAGACCGGCAGCGCGACATCGCTGCCGACCGCCAACGCGGGATGGGATTTGGAAATTTCGCTGGACGTGGAATGGGCGCATGCGATCGCGCCCGGTGCGAATATTCTGCTGGTGGAAGCCAACTCGTCGGGCCTGGGTGATCTGCTGACGGCGGTGAACTATGCGCGAGACGCCGCGGGCGTCTCGGTGGTTTCGATGAGTTGGGGATCGAGCGAGTTTTCAAGCGAAACGCAATACGACGGCTATTTCACGACGCCGAGCGGCCACCAGGGCGTGACGTTCGTGTCCGCGTCCGGCGACGAGGGATCATGGTACGGACCGGAATGGCCGGCGAGTTCTCCGAACGTGTTGTCGGTCGGAGGTACGACGTTGAATCTGGCCAACTCGTCGGGAACCTGGGGCAGCGAAACCGGCTGGGTGGACAGCACCGGAGGCATCAGCAGCTACGAACGAGAGCCAAGCTATCAGACCATCGCCCAAACCACCGGAGCGCGGACCACGCCGGACGTCGCTTACGACGCCAATCCGAGCACCGGCTTCGCGGTTTACGATTCGGTCGCCTATGACGGCGGCAAGGGATGGTGGGACGTGGGCGGCACCAGCGCCGGCGCTCCGCAATGGGCGGCGTTGGTGGCCATCGCCGACCAGGGGCGCGCCGTTAAAGGACTCGGCACGCTCAATGGAACGTCACAAACATTGCCGTTGCTCTATTCACTGTATAACTCAACGCAGTATAGCCAGGCGTTTCATGATGAGACGGTTGGCAGTTCCGGGTATTTCGCAGCGGGGCCCGGCTATGACGCGGTGACCGGGCTTGGTTCGCCCAAGGCGGCGTACGTGATCCAGGAACTGATCGGCGCCGGCGCCACGGTAACCGTAAACGCGGCGAAGGCTTCGACCACGGTGGTCACGACCACGGCCGCCAAAGCCGGCTTCCACCCCAGATTTACCGTTAATCAGAGCGCGGATGAGCCGTACGCGGCTGCCGCCGCGGGAATGGCATCTAATGAATCATCCGCCATCGGCGTTCCCTCGCCGCGGCAGGCGGTCGAACTGGAGACGGTTCCCGGCCAAGCCGGGGGCGATTCGGCGGCCTTCCAAACGATCAAAAGCAGTTGGGAACCCGGCTTCGAACTTGCCGGAAGTCTCCTGAGCAGCACGTGGCGCGGCGCCTTTGCCGATTTCAGCACGACGCTGGCCGTCTCCAACATCGACGCCGAGATTGCCGCCGCGACCGGATTTTTCCGCGGCTTCAATGCCATGTCAACCACCGGCGCATCGACCCAGTTCGTCGAAAGACTCGTGATTTCCGATGCGTCGGCGCTGGCGCAAGTCGCCAACACACTGGCCGTGCGATTGTATGAAGAAGACTCGATGATCTGGAAGGAATCGGCCGGACTCCTCGGCGCGGCAATGATCGTTGGAATGCACGTGTCCCGGGGCCGGCCGGCGAGCCTGGTCCCGGCGCGAAAGAGAAAAAGTCAGAAATTCCTATGCGTCGGCGAGCGCGGTCGCGGCGCGATGGAACCGGAAATATAGCCTCGCCCAGGCCTTGGAGCCGCTTTGGCCTGGAGTCTGGAACCCTGTCCCATCCGAGAGAGAACTGGCCTCGCGCAAGCGGGGCCGGTTTTCGATTGGCTTGCCCCAAGCCGGCCGGATCGTTTATCAATGGCGGAATGGTGGACTTGCTGGCGATTTTTAATCCTCCCGAGGTCATTTCGGCGAGATTCGCCCAAATCCATCAGGCCGTTCTTCGCGAATCCCGCTGCATAGGGGAAGAAAATTTCCGCGTCATCGGAACCGACGATCTGGCCCTGCTTTTCCGGCTCTACGAAGAGCGGTTTTTTGACGGTTGGCTCTCAAAAGCGATCGCATCGACGGCCGGCGCCGCGCTGACGTTTCGCCTTTCCTCAACCATGACGCGTGCCGGCGGCAAGACCATCCGGAGGCGCATCGCGCTGCGAACCGGAATCAGCGCGCCGCGCTACGAGATCGCCATCGCCAGCCGGATGCTGTTCATGAACTTCAGCGACGACGATCGGCCGGTGACCGTCTGCGGGCTGGCGTGCACCAATCGGCTCACGGCGCTGCAGCGGATCATGGAGCATGAGATGCTCCATCTGGCGGAAATGCTGGTTTGGGGAAAATCGAGTTGCTCGGCGCCGCGGTTCAAGTCGATGGCCGTGAACGTCTTCGGCCATGCCGATACGCGGCACGAATTGGTCACGCCCCGTGAACGGGCCGAAGTTCGGCATGCGGTGAAGATCGGCAGCAAGGTCGAGTTTGAGATTGACGGCAAGCGAATCGCGGGGCTGGTCAACCGGATTCACCACCGGGCGACGGTGCTGGTCGAATCGCCCGGCGGGATGAGGTACAGGGATGGCAAGACCTATCTGAAGTATTACGTTCCACTGCCGATGTTGCGCGTGGAGGGCGCGGAATCGGCGAAGTGACGGCGGCCCTGGCGGCGCAAGCCATTGTGGGGATCTGGCGTGAGACTATTTCCCGGTACGGACCCGGAACTCGGCCTCGGCTTCAAGCCAATTCTGTACCGGGTGGTTCGAATGGGCCGCGTGGTTCTTTTTCTGCCATATCTCGTATGCTCGCTTGGCCACCATTTCCCGGGTGACCGGCACGGGAGCGGCGGTCGCCGGTCGGGGAATCCGCCGGCGGGGTGCGGACGCTTTTTTCGCCTCTTTCGGCTTCTTCGCCGGCGAACGTTTGCCGGCGGGTTTCTTTGCGGCTCGTGTTTTCTTTGCCATGAATGCTCCTTGCAATGCGATGCACGGTCGTTGTTGTTAACATATTACTGTGAAGTCCGCGAGAGGATAGGGCCGGGGCAAATTGAATGACTGCACCAACCGCGTTTTTGGAGACACATGGCGATGAATTACCGCAAGCTTGGTAACACGGACGTGAGCGTTTCGGAAGTCAGCTTTGGGTGCTGGACGATGGGCGGGTTGAATTGGGTCAATGGCGAACCGAACGGCTGGGCCGACGTGAAGGAGGATGAGATCGCCGCGGGAATCAAGGCGGCGCTGGATGCGGGAGTCAACCATTGGGACAACGCGGACGTGTACGGCAACGGCCGGGCGGAGCGGATGCTGGCACGAGTCTTCGATCGGCTGGGAGTGGATTCAAAGCGGCAGATCATCGCGTCGAAGATCGGGCATTTCCCCGGGACGGCGGAGCATGCGTACGATCCGCTGCACATCCGCCACCAATGCGAGCAGTCGCTGAAGAATCTGAAGCGCGACTACATCGACGTTTACTATCTGCATCATGGCGATTTCGGGCCGGACGCGAAATATCTCGCCGGGGCGGCCGATGCGCTGGGCCGATTGCAGAAGGAAGGCAAGATTCGGGTCAAGGGGCAAAGCGCCTACAGCGAGGCGGATTTCGAGCGGGCCGTTCCGGTGGTCAAGCCGGCGGTCCTGCAAAGCTGGGCCAACGCGCTGGACGATCATTTCGTGCGGCCGGGCTCGCGGCTGCAAAAGCTGATGGATCAATACCAGCTCACGTTCGTCGCGTTTTCGCCGCTGGGGCAGGGGCTGCTCCTGGACAAATTCGATCCGGCCAAACCGCCGCAATTCGAGCCGGGCGACCATCGGCGGGGCAGCAAGCGGTTTGAAACCGAGGAATTGCTCAAGCTGAAGCCGAAACTTCAGAAACTCAAGCAGCGGTTTGGACAAACGACGGAAGACCTGGCCGCGATGGCGCTGAATTATCTGCTGGCCATGCCGCGGGTGAGCTGCGTCATCCCCGGCTTCCGCAACGAGCGGCAGGCGAGGTGCAACTTGGGCGGCGTGGGAAGGAAATTGAATGAGGATGACATCAAGTTCATCCGGGATACGCTGGGGTGAACGAGGTCATCCAACCCTCGCCCATCGAAGCTTGGCCGAGCGCGATCGGGGATTGAGTTTCTGCTCTGCTTCGTCCGCGAGTGTGGGATCGGGGCTGATCTGGGCGTATATTCCGCCGCGCAAACCGTCGCGGAAGGCGGCTTTTACGCGACGGTCTTCGCCGCTGTGGAAGCTGATAATGGCGGCTGTGCCGCCGGGACGGAGACATTTTGGAACGACCGCCAGCAGGCGATCGAGGTTGGCCAGTTCGCGGTTGACCAAGATGCGCAGGGCCTGGAACGTCCGGGCGGCGGGATGAAGTTTTGCGCCGGCGGCGCGCTGGAGCGTGAAATCGCGCGCCTGGCAGACGATGGCGGTCAATTCCTGGGTGGTGGCGATCGGCCGGATTTTTCGGCGATGGACGATCAGTTCGGCAATCCGTGGCGCATCGGTCTCGTCGCCCAGTTCCAACAGCGCCGATTCCAACTCGCGCTGCGGGAGTTGGTTGATGAGAGCGGAGGCGGGGCGGCCGCGCGTGGGGTCCATCCGCATGTCCAGCGGACCGGGCTGACGATAGGAGAACCCGCGGGCCGGATCGTCGATCTGCGGACTGGCGACGCCCAGGTCCGCCAGAATCGCATCGACCTGTTCCAAGCCGGCCTGGGCCAGAATGGTCGGCAGGGCCGCAAAATTGCCGTGATGCAATGCGAGTTTTCCACCGATGCTCGCAAGCTTTTCTCGAGCGATGGCGATGTTGGCGGGGTCGAAGTCGATTCCGATCAACCGGCCGGTGGGTTCGATCCGTTGCAGAATTGCCGCCGCATGTCCGCCCAGACCCAGGGTGCAATCGACGACAGTGTGTCCCCGGCGCGGGTCGAGAATGTCAAGCACCGCGCCGAGCAGCACGGGAACATGGCGGGTATCGCGCGTCATGGGAGGGGATGCGGGAAGGGTCAATAACAGCGACCTGATTCAACCAACCATTGTGAGGAAGATCGGGGCGTCCATCGTGGAGCGAAGTTTACTTTTGCGCAAGTCGCTTGAACATACGGCCAAACCGCTTTTCGATTTTGCCGGCGGCGGCTTTGAATCGGCGGTCAATCTCCTCGGCGCTGACCGGTTCAAGGATGATCTTGCGCCCCTCGGCGGTGAGCTTGAGCGGGGTTTTCTCATTGATGTCCAGCATGTCGAGAATCGGCCGGTCGATGATGATTGCCAGCGAATTGCCCTGGCGAGTCAAATGCTTGAGTTTCATGGCCGTCCTTTCGTCAAACCGGGGTGAACCAGCACGTCAAAGCGGGCTCTCCACGTCTATACACTTGTCATATTACTGTAAGTACATTAGAAATGCAATCGAAAGGAACGCGCGTCGCAAGCGGCGCGGCTAAACGGCATATCGCAGTCGCAGAATCAGGCCCTGTTTTAGATGCCTTGCGCGCTGCGGCGCAGCAGCTCGCGGTTGTCGGCGGGGCGCGAGGGCTGATATCCCTTGAGCGGAATCAGTTGTTCGTGCACCGCGTCGATCAGGTCGGACGGATAGGGGAAGAACGCGTCCTCCACTTCATCGGCCGGGGTGATCCAGTTACGGGCGCCCACCACGGTCGGCGGAGCGTCGAGCTCGTCAAACGCAAACTGAGTGATCTTGGCGGCAAAGGTCTGCAAGGCGCTGCCGCGTTCGCAGGCGTCGGAGGCCAGGAGAATCTTGCGAGTCTTGGTCACCGACGCAATCACCTTTTCGAAATTGAACGGAACGATGGAGCGGGCGTCGATGATCTCGCAGGAGACGCCGTGCTTTTCCTCGAGGATTTTGGCGGCCTCGACGGCGCGATAGAGGGTGGCGCCGATGGTGAGAATGGTCAGGTCCTTGCCGGTCTTTTTGACGTCCGGTTCGCCGATGGGGACTTCGTAATATCCGGTTGGAACGCCGCCGGGAACGAATTCTTCCGGCTGATCGTAGATGCGCTGGCTCTCGAAAAAGACGACCGGGTCGGTGCCGGTGAGGGCCGAATACATCAGTCCCTTGGCATCGTACGGGGTGGCGGGGAAGACGACTTTGAGGCCGGGGATATGGGCGCACATGGACGTCCAATCCTGGCTGTGCTGGGCGCCGTATTTGGAGCCGACGGAGACGCGCAGGACGACGGGCATCTTGAGCAATCCACCGGACATGGATTGCCATTTGGCCAGTTGGTTGAAGATTTCATCGCCGGCCCGGCCCATGAAATCGCAGTACATCAGTTCGACGAGCGGGCGGCCGCCTTCCAGGGCGTAGCCGACGGCGGTGCCGACGATGGCGCCTTCGCTGATGGGGGAATTGAACAGGCGATGGTAGGGAAGGGATTCGGTGAGACCGCGATAGACGGCGAAGGCGCCGCCCCAGTCGCGATTTTCCTCGCCGTAAGCCACCAGGGTCGGATCGACGTGGAAGCGATCGAAGATCGCCTCGAAGATCGAGTCGCGGATGCCGATGCACTTGGCCTTGGAGAGCTTGGCGCCCTTGTCATCGAACGCCGAGCGGCTGCGCGTCGCCAGTTGCTTCACGCGCGGGTTTTCCGCCTTGGGGAGCAGGGTTTCGGGCTTTCGGCCGGGCTCCATCGACTCGATTTTCTGATTGGAGAACATCGTCCTCTCCAGCAGCGATCCGACTTTTTTCAGATCGGCGCGCGGGGAGATTGTCTCGTCGATCGCCTTCTTGAAGGCGCGGAAGACGACGTCGTCACAATGGGCCTTGATGTCGTCGATCTCGCTTTGCGTGCAGACGTTGGCGGCGATCAGATCGCGCGCGAAGGTGAGAAGGGGATCGACCTTTTGCCAGGCTTCGACTTCGGCCTTGTCGCGATAGCTGCTGGCGTCGGAGGGCGAGTGGCCGCTGAACCGATAGGTGACGGTATCCAAAAGCACCGGTCCGTCGCCCGATTCGAGGATTTTCCTCTTGCGGGCGATGGCGTCGACGACGGCGAGGGGGTTGTACCCGTCGATTCGTTCGGCGTGCATTTGCTGCGGATTGACGCCCGCGCCAAGACGCGCCAGGATACGAAAACCCATCGTTTCGCCGACCGGCTGACCGCCCATGCCGTAGAAGTTATTGACGAAATTGATGATGAGCGGCAGCCCGCCGCGATGGGATTCATCCCAAAGGAGCTTGAACTGGTCCATGGTGGCGAAGCAAATGCCCTCCCAGACCGGCCCGCAACCGGCGGAGGCGTCGCCGATGTTGGCGATGATGATCCCCTTCTTTTTGTTGACGTGCTTGAAGAGGGCCGCGCCGACGGCGATGTCGGCCGATCCGCCGACGATGGCGTTGTTCGGATAAATCCCCAGCGGCGGGAAGAAGGCGTGCATCGAACCGCCCATCCCTTTGTTCATGCCCGGTTCGCGACCGAAGATCTCGGCCAAGGCTCCATAGACCAGATAATCAATCGCCAAATCCTTGGTCGAACCCTTGGCGTCCTTCTCGACGACGCGGAGGCAATCTCCACCGAAGTAGTTGCGCATGAGGTTCATAAGCGCGGCGTCGTCGAGCTTGTCGATGGCGGAAAGGCCCTTGGCGAGGATTTCGCCGTGGCTGCGATGGCTGCCGTAGATATGGTCATCGACGCCGAGCCCAAACGCCTGCCCGACCGCCGACGCTTCCTGCCCGATCGACAGATGCGCCGGGCCGCGATGGTTGTACTCGACGCCCTTGAAGTTACCGCGCAGTTTGATCTCGTTGAGCATGTTCTCAAAGGCGCGGATCATCTCCATGTCGCGCTGAATGCGCAGGAGGTCCTTGGGCGAATAATGGATGAGTTCATCGGCGATCGTCCGGCTGTATTGATTGACCGGGATCGGCTGGAACTGAATCGAGCTCTTGGTTCGGAACTCCGACGGACTGAGCATCTGGCTCTTGGGCATGTTGGTAAATCCTTTTTGCTTTGAGTTTCCTCATTTTTATAAGCCGGCTTTGACTTCAGACACCGGACTGTTTTCGGCGGTCTCGCTGCCCGAATGAACAATGCTCCCGGGATGAAGAATTTCGATGTTGCGTTGGGCCAGGAAATCATGCCACGGCGGGCTGGGCGGCGCATCGGTGACGACGCGATGAATTTGGTCCCAATCGACAATCTTGAATAGCGAGAGCGCGTGAAATTTCGTGTGATCGACCAGGAGCACGACCTGGCGGGCGTTACGCACGGCCAGTCGATGGAGATTGGCGCTTTCAATGTCGGCGGCGGCCAGGCCGAATTCCATGTCCAGGCCATCGGCCCCGATGAAACAGAGATATCCGCGAAGTTGCGAAAGCGTGGCGATGGCGAGCGGGCCGACGCAATCCATTCGGTCGGCGCGATACTGTCCGCCGAGCATGATGGCGCTGAGGCCCGGGGCATCAAGCTCCAGCGCCAGGCGCGCGGAGTTGACGATAATCGACAGGTTCCGGCGGCGCTTGAGAAAGGGGGTCATCTCAAAACAGGTGGTGCCGGAATCCAGGAATATCTGCTCGTCATCGCCGACGAGGCCGGCGGCAACCTGGCCGATCACCCGCTTGGCTTCGACGTTGCGCATGGCCTTGGAGCGGATGGAATAGTCGGAAGGCCGGCGAAGCGTTGCCCCGCCATAGACCAATTCCACTTGTCCTTCCCCGGCGAGGGATTTGAGATCGCGGCGGACGGTGGCTTCCGAGACGTTCATGCGCGCGGCCAGTTCCTTGGCGGTGACGTGGCGCTTCTCAAAAACCTCGGTGAGGATTTCCTCGCGACGTTGTCGGGATGGGCCGTTCATAGTTTGGTAGCCCCGCACGTACATGCGGAGCTCCACATCATTGCGCATAGTATGCCATCATTTGGCGATGAATTCAAGCAAATTATGCAATATTCTGCTTGACTTACGTCAAAATTTGACGAAACTATGTCAATCGTACATAAGTTCGGTTTGGAACAACAGGTGAGACATGCCGACAATCACGCTTCCAGCGGTTGCTGATATGCAGGCGGGGACGATCCGCCGATGGCGAAAGAATCGGGGGGAAGCTGTCGCCAAGGGGGAGGTGCTGGTGGAAGTCGAGGGGGAGACGGGGGTCGTCGAAGTGGAATCGGCGCTGGCCGGAACGCTGACGGAGATTCTAGCTGGCGAGGGGAAAACCGTGGCGGTTGGGGCGCCGATTGGGACTGTCGCCACGGGAGATGCCAAACCGGTGGCGATTGCGGCCGCGCCGATTGCCCCGGCGGGGAACGTCATTCCGATCCTGATGCCCAAGGCCGGACAATCGATGGAGGAAGGAACCCTCGTTAAATGGCACGTTGCGCCCGGCGCGAACATTAAAAAGGGCGACGTGATCTTCGAAATCGAAACCGACAAGGCGAACATGGAAGTGGAGGCGACCGACGGCGGCCGGCTGTCACGCATCGTATTGCCCGAAGGCAAGACGCTGGCGGTGTTGCAACCGGTGGCATACCTGGCGGATAACGACGCGGATGTCGATGCGTTTATCGCATCGCAAGGCGTTTCGCCCCCACCCCAGCCCTCCCCCGGAGTACCGGGAGAGGGGGAAAAAGGTTACACGGAGCGTCACGCGCCCACGGCCGTGGTCGAAGGCGGGCGGGCGAAATCCTCGCCGGCGGCGCGGAAAATCGCGGCGGAGCGGGGAATCGACCTGAGCGCCCTGTCGGCCGGCAGCGGGCCGGGCGGACGGATCATCTCCACGGACGTTCCGATGAAGGCCCCGCCGGCAAAGGGCGGCGCCACGCGAAAACGCATGAGCCAGATGCGCAAGGCGATCGCCAAGAATCTGCTGCTCTCCAAGCAGACGATCCCGCACTTTTACGTCCGGCTCACGATCGACGCCGATCCGCTCTTCGCGTTTTATCAAGGCGAGAAAACCAGGTATCCGGTGAGCCTGAACGACGTGGTGGTCATGGCGTGCGCCAGGACGATCATGGAATTCCCGGCGTTCCGCAGCCGGCTGGAGAATGACGAAATCGTCGAATTCCCCAGCGCGGATATCGGCGTGGCCGTGGCGATGGACGAGGGCCTGATCGTGCCAGTCGTCAGGGGGGCGGAGCGATTGAGCCTCCAGCAGATCGCGGTCGAAGTGAAGCGGATAGCCGCCGCGGCCAAGAGCGGGAAAATCGAAGGGATGGGATCGGGTGTGTTCACGATCACCAACATGGGGATGTTCGGGGTTGAGGAATTCGGCGCGATCATCAATCCGCCGGAAGCGGCGATCCTGGCGGTTGGGACGGCGCGCGAGGCGGTGTTGGTGAAGGACGGCGCGATGCGGGCCGGGCGGGTGATGACGATGACACTCAGCGCGGATCATCGCGTCATCGACGGCGCGATGGCGGCGAAGTTTTTGGCCAGATTGAAGGTCATTTTGGAATCGCCGTCGCAACTGGCGTGAATGGGAAAAGCAATCGCATGAGCAAGCACTTTGACATGGTGGTGATCGGGGCCGGGCCTGGAGGATACGTCGCGGCGCTCAAGGCCGGGCAGATGGGGGCCAACGTCGCCATCGTGGAGAAGGAATATCTGGGCGGAACGTGCCTGAACTATGGGTGCATCCCGTCCAAGGCGTTGTTGGCGTCGGCGGAGCTTCTGCATCACGTGCGGCACGCGGCCGAGTTGGGAATCGAAGTGGCCGGGCAGGTGTCGGCGAATTGGATCAATATCCAGGCGAGGAAGGACAAGATCGTTCAGACGCTGCGAGGAGGGATCAAGGGGCTGCTGGGGGCGCGGAAGGTGACGATTTATTCCGGGCGGGCGACGTTGGCCGGAGCGGGGAACGTCGTTGTCGAGGGCAATGGGAAGAGCGAATCGTTTACGGCGTCGAAGACGATTTTGGCGGTGGGGTCCGTTCCCGCGCGGATACCGGGATGGCCGAGCGAGGCGAACATCGTCTGCACGAGCGATGAGGCGCTGCATTGGAAGACGCTGCCGAAGAAGTTATTGATTGTCGGTGGCGGGGCGATCGGGTGTGAATTCGCGTGCATGCTTCAGCCTCTGGGGGTGGAAGTGGTTGTCGTCGAAATGCTGGCGCGACTGCTGCCGAATATGGATGGGCAGGTGGCCGATCTGCTCACGAAGATTTTCGCCAGGCGCGGGATCAAATCGTTCGTCGGGGCGAAGATCGAAAACCTGTCCATTAATGGAACGGCGGCCAAGGCGACGCTGAGCGACGGGACGGCGCTGGAGGCCGACCGCGTGCTGGTGGCGACGGGCCGGCGGCCAAACACGGACCAGGTCGGGCTGGCGAGCGTGAATTTGAGCGTCGATCGCGGATTTGTCCGCGTGAACGATCGCATGGAAACGCCGGTGAAGGATTATTACTGCATCGGCGATGCCAATGGGCGATGCCAGTTGGCGCATGCGGCGTCCGCGCAAGGCGTGGTGGCGGTGGAAAACGCGCTGGGGCATGGGCGCGCCCAGGATTCGCCGGTTCCCAATTGCGTTTACACGTTCCCGGAAATCGCCAGCGTCGGCATGACGGCCGAGGAAGCGCGGGCGAATGGGCGGCCCGTCTCGATCGGGTTCTTCCCCCTGTCGCATCTGGGCAAGGCGATGGCGGTGGCCGACAACGAAGGATTCGTCAAAGTCGTCCGCGATCGCGAAAGCGGCCAGTTCCTGGGCGCGCACATGATCGGGCACAACGTGACCGAATGCATCGCCTCGGCGACGGCGCTGCTGCATCAGAAGGCGTCGATGGCGGACGTGGCGGAGACGATTTTCGCGCATCCGACGATCTCGGAATCATTGAAAGAGGCGGCGGAGGATTCGCTGTCGATGGGGTTGCATCTGCCGCCGAGGAAAGTGATGCGCGTGGCAGGGGGAGTGACGTGAACATGCGCGTTGAAGAAGTCTTGTCCAAACTGAAGCAACTGGGAGCCGAGGGCATTCCCCCTCCCCATGTACCCAGGGGGAGGGTTGGGGTGGGGGTGGAGGGCTTGCCCTCCACGGTCGAATCTCGATTGGCCCACGAAACCCCCACCCTGACCCTCCCCCTGGGTACAGGGGGAGGGGAAGAAGAATTTCCGGCGAAAGCGAACGCCCACATCCATCTGCCGCCGAATTTCTCGGCGTTTGCGACGGTGGGGCAGGCGGTCGATCTGGCCGCCCAGCAGGGCGTGAGCGTGCTGGGGGCGAGCAACTATTACGATTACGACGTTTACGGCGAGTTCGGAAAACTGGCGCTGGCTCGGGGGATTTATCCGCTGTTCGGGCTGGAGATCATCGCGATGTCCCAGCCGCTTCGAGCGGCCGGGGTGAAAATCAACGACCCGGGAAATCCCGGGAAAATCTACGTCTGCGGCAAGGGGATCACGCGGTTTGCGCCGATGAACGCCGAGGCAAGCCGCCTGCTGGGGGTCATCCGCAAGAATGATTCTGGGCGGATGAAGCAAATGACGGCCAAGCTGGCCGAGGCGTTTGAGCGTCAGGGCGTAAAGACGGGATTGGACTCCGAGGCGGTGATCGACCGGGTCGTCAAGCGCCATGGATCGCCGCGAGGGCAGGTGTATTTGCAGGAACGGCACGTCTGCCAGGCGTTTCAGGAGCGATTATTTGAACTGGTGCCGGCCGAGGGGCGCATCGCCAAATTGACGGCGATTTTCGGCGCGGCGCCGAAGGCGGGGGCCGATGATGCGGTGAGGATTCAGAACGAGATTCGCTCGCATCTGATGAAGACGGGGAAGCCGGCGTTCGTGGAAGAATCGTTCTTGTCGATGGAAGAGGCGTACGAACTGATCGTGCAGCTTGGCGGGATTCCGTGTTATCCGGTATTGGCGGACGGGCAGAATCCGATCAGCGATTATGAAGCGCCGGTGGAGAGACTGATCGAAAACCTGAGATCGGCCAAGGTGTGGATGGCGGAGTTCATCCCGGTGCGCAATTCGGTGGAAACGATTTTGAAATACGTGCCGGCCATGCGCCAAGCCGGGTTTGCCGTGACCGCCGGGACGGAGCATAACACGCTGGATTTGATCGGGATGGAGCCGGCGTGTTTGAACGGGGAGGCCGTGCCCGACCAGATCATGGCGATCTTCCGAGAGGGAGCGTGCGTGGTTGCTGCGCATCAGCAGTTGAATTTGAACGGACGGGTGGGGTTCACCGACGATCGCGGGCGGTTGAATCCCGAGTATGGGAATCACGAGGATAGAATTCGAAGGTTGGCCAAGATTGGCGCTGCCGCGGTGGCGCGCAACGCCGCAAACGCCGGCGCGTGGGTTTGAGCCGAAAGTGGTCTTATGTCCAGCAAATCATCATCAGTTTCGTTTCAGCCCGGCGACATTGAGTCGCTGGTCGCCATTTCACGCCGGTATGGCGCCGATCCGGAATTCTGCCTGGCCGGTGGCGGGAATACGTCGCTCAAGTCCGGCGGCCGGCTCTTGGTAAAAGCCAGCGGGTTCGCGCTGGCGACGATTACGATCGAGGGATTTGTCGAGATGGATCGGCGGGCGCTGGCGGATCTGCTGGCCAGTGAATTGCCCGCCGAGCCGAACGCGCGCGAGGAGGCGTTCAAGCGTGCGGTGCTGGCGGCGCGGACGCAGCCGGAAAAAGGACAGCGGCCGTCCGTCGAGTGCGTGCTGCATAACCTGCTTCCCCGCCCGCTGGTGGCGCACAGCCATTCAACCTATGTGAACATGATTACCTGCGCCGAAGGCGGCGAGGCAATCGCCCGGAAGGTCTTTGGCGACGACGTGCTCTGGGTTCCTTATGTCGATCCGGGGTACATCCTGGCCAGGACGCTGGATCAATTGCTGAAACAATATGCCCAAAGGACCGGGCGCGACTGCCCCGATGCCGTCTTCATGCAGAATCACGGGTTGATCGTCTGCGGCAAGAGTGCGGCCCAAATCGAGCGTCAGACGGATCAGATCATCGGCAAAATCCAGCGGCATCTGGCGACAACCGCGGAGGCTTCGCCTTCCGCGCCGGCCGCCGAGCCGTTCGGGCCGGTCACAAAACTGGACCCGGCGGCGGCGCGAAGCCTGGTGATGAAGATCGCGCCGGCGCTGCGCGGGCTTCTGGCCGGTTCTGACACGCTGAAGATGGTCACGTTCCGGGATTCAAGCGAGGTGCTCGATCTGGTTGGATCAGATCAGGGCAAGGCGATTGTCGACGGCGGCCCGCTGACGCCGGACCAGATTGTCTATTGCAGGTCGTTCCCGCTGTGGTTTGAAGCGAGCAAGTCGGAAGCCGCGGGGGATTTGGTCGAGAGGCTTCGAAAGGCGATCGACGAACATCGCTCGCGGCGCGGGGCGCCGCCGGGGATCGTGCTGGTGCGGGGACTGGGGATGTTCTCGGAGGGGGATGATTTCGCCTCGGCGGACACGGCGGGGCGGGTCTATCTGGATGCGATCAAGGTGATGGCCGGGGCGCAACGGCTCGGGGGCGTGAATCGGCTGAGCAAGGCGCAGTACCGGTTCATCGAGGAATGGGAAGTGGAATCGTATCGGAAGAAAATCTCCGCCAGCGCCGCGACGGCCGGGCGGGCGGCGGGGAAAGTGGCGCTGGTGACCGGGGCGGCGCAGGGATTCGGATTTGAAATAGCGCGGGATTTGGCCATCCAGGGGGCGCACGTGGCGATGGCGGACGTGAATATCGAAGGGGTGAAGCAGGCCGCCGGACAGATCGCCGCAACGGCCGGGGCGGGGAAGACCATCGCCCTGGCGGTCAACGTCACCGATGGGGCGTCGGTGGAGGAGGCGGTCTACCAGGCGGTCCGGCGGTTCGGCGGGTTTGATCTGCTGGTTTCCAACGCCGGCGTGTTGCGCGCCGGAAGCGTCAAGACGCAGGCGGAGCGCGATTTCGACCTGGTGACGGCGGTCAACTACAAAGGATATTTCGTCTGCGTGCAGAAGGCGTCGCCGATCATGGCGATGCAGCATATCGCCAGGCGGGACTATTGGAGCGATGTCATTCAGATCAATTCCAAGAGCGGGTTGCAGGGATCGAACCGGAACGGCGCGTACGCCGGGAGCAAGTTCGGCGGGATCGGGCTGACGCAATCGTTCGCGCTGGAGCTGGTTGAAGACGGCATCAAGGTGAATTCGATCTGCCCGGGGAATTTTTTCGACGGCCCGCTCTGGTCGGACCCGAAGGACGGGCTTTTCGCGCAATATCTCCGCAGCGGCAAAGTGCCCGGCGCCAAGACGATCGAGGACGTGAAAAAAGCGTACGAATCGAAGGTCCCCATGGGCCGCGGCTGCACGGCGGCGGACGTGATGAAGGCGATCTATTATCTGATGGATCAGAAATTCGAAACCGGCCAAGCGCTGCCGGTGAGCGGCGGACAGGTCATGCTTAGTTAGGGTTGGCGCGAGCTGCGCCGGCAACCCAAAGATTTTTACCGCGAAGGGCGCGAAGGGCGCGAAGTTGCGCGAAGAAATCATATCTCGATCTAT
>JBEKEC010000066.1:0-26613 GCA_050014015.1 Tepidisphaeraceae bacterium | reverse complement strand
TCCGCGTGGACGATTCGAGCGTAGCAAAGAGCAAGCGAGCCGGGAAGGTCCCGGCTCAGATCCGACGACTTTGGGCCGCGAAACTATATTTCAGAGTTGGGACAAAAATGGGGTCTTGACAAGTAGCTTCGGCTCCGGAAGTTGTACAGATCTTTCGTTTGAAGATCGCGTTTGAACTCATCATCGGTCGGAAATCGACGGTATGAAGGAAGCAAAAGGAAATGCGCTTGAATGCTCTCGACATACCGATCTTTCTTTAACGCGCGGGAGAAGGTGGCAAAAGTCTTGTTGAGGGAGTTGGTGGGAATCGCACAAACGGCACGACGAAACACGTAGCTCTCCACTAACCGGACCGCATGAATCAATTCCGTTCGCGTAAGAACGTGCGTGGCATAGTCGCGGTAAAGCTCTAGAAGAAATGGATAGGCCACTTCTACCTTTAGTTCGCGAAGGTCGTGGAACGCAGCTTTAAGTTCTGCATCAGCTTCGGCGCCAAGGGCCATCGCGCAGTAGTAGCCGGCAAAAGCCCTGATGTCGGCGACCTGTGCCTCCACGTCGGGAGCCTTCGGTGAGCGCGCGTATTGCTTAAATGCATCATAGACTTCGCTGAGGTTGGCTATTTCGCCTGTTTTCACCGTCAGGTAATGACGCATGAAGCTGTCGAAATTAATGGCGTAAGCTTCCTGTCCGAAGTCAATCTCCATGGGCCGCCAGTATTGCTCATACAACCTGGTTTGTGGCTCTGGTTCTTGACCCATGAGGATATAGTTGCGGATCAGATCGGCCTGGCTCAGTTCGCGCCCTGTAGAATTCAAGCTCTCAAAGATGAGCTGCGGATTGTCTTGGTCGCGATTGAGCGAGATATCGACAATAACCAGCTTCGCCAATCCCTTGCAGATGCCGGCCAAATCATCCGCGTTCTCGGCAATTCGCTCATTGAAGAACTGGAAATTAGCCGCAACACGAATGGAATGGTCTTTGGGCTTGGATTGCTGATTCAAAAGTGCTATCAGGGACGCTTTGTCTGTTTGCGACAGAACCAACTTGTATTTTCGCTCACCTTGCTCAAGCGGATTAAGCAGGTAGTAGCTGCGCAGCTTTATAGCCGAGAAGCCTTCGAGTGGTTCAGAATCACCAATGCGACGCGCCAAGGCTTCCATCAACAAACTGACTGTCGTGAGACGTTGCTGGCCATCTATCACCAAAAGCGGCGACTGACTTGAGATTTGGTAAAGACCCTTTTCAACATAAACAATCGAGCCAACAAAATGAGCCAAGACGCGGTCATCGTGCCCAGTGCGCAAAATATCATCCCATAGTTGCTGGCATTCGCGTTCGCCCCAACTGTACGTCCGCTGGTAGATCGGAATCACAAACTGCGGTGACTTCTTCAAGAACTCAAGCAACTTGGCTTCTGTAGCTTTCATGGGTTGCGGTCCCTCGTCAAACGAATTTCTGACCCAGCAGTTCGCTCCTGGTAAATTTGGCCATATCGCCCGCAGAAAGTAAACGTGACGCGAACCATTAACAGGATGCTTCCCTTATTTTCGGCTTTTTCCTCCGTCCCGCCGGCCGTTCGCGCGGACGCAGGGCGTGCTCCAGGCCCAGCGTTCCGAACATCCGTCTCACCCATCCCTCCCAGCCGACGTGTCGGCCGCTTTCTATCTCCTCCTTCGCCATTTTCTCCTCCGCCTCGATCATCGGCAAGCGTACCGTCTCCAGCCGTCTCGGCGGGGTGCAACGCTCATTTGTGGTCCGGCTCGATTCAATTTGGAATCAACTGGAAAAGAAGTCTCACGCAAAGGCGCCAAGGCGCAGAGTTCTCCTCTTTGCGCCTTAGCGCCTCTGCGTGAGCTATTTCTTCGAGATGGAGTTCTCAGAAGCCGATGCCCCGCGCACGCAGCCCGAAATCTCCTTGCCAAAAACCGAAAAGGCAAGTTGTTGACAAATTTGGCGCTTTTCCCGCGCGCCAAACTCAAACACGAAGCCGCGTAAATCATAAGTAACGTCGAATAAATGTCTTATATGCGACAAATAACCCGGCGTCTCTTAGGCTATACATTGAAAAGTGTCAAATGCGCCAAATGGCCCTACGCACGAATGACAAATGACCAATGACAAATGACCCGCGCTTAAGCGAGGTTCTCCGCAAACAGCTTAAGAATCCGTTGCCAATGGAGTTCGGAGGCCGGGCGGTCGTACACCGGCGTATCGTTCACGGCGAAGCCGTGCTTGACATCCGGATAGACCTCGACCGTATGCCGCACGCCGGCGGATTGGAGGGCGGATTCCAGGCGGTTCCTTTCCTCGGTCGAGAAGTGGGGATCGATGCCGGCGATCCCGACGTAAATTTCGGCTCGCATTTTGGGGGCGAGGAGATGCGGGCTATCGGGCTGATTGGTGGCCAGGCGTGCCCCGTGCAGGGAAGCGGCGGCGGCGACCCGGTCGGGAAATGTCCCCGCGGCCGACAGGGCGAATCCGCCGCCCATGCAATACCCGACGCAGCCGATCTTCCGGCCGGCGACGGTCGGGTGGGTCGTTAGAAAGTCCAGAAAGCTCGCCGTGTCCTCCATCACGATCTTATTGTTGAGCGACTGGAGCAGCAGCATCAGCCGGGCCCGTTCCGGGCCTTCTTTGAACGCGGTTTTCGCATTGAACGGCGGGGGGGCCGAACGATAGTAGAGATTCGGAAGCAGCACGCAGTAGCCGTTGGACGCCAATCTCTCAGCCATGTCGCACAGTCCCGGCCTAATGCCGATGGCATCCATGTAAAGGATCACCGCCGGATGTCGCCCGCTTTGCGGACTGAACAGGTGACACGGCGCCGCGCCGTCTTTCGTTTTGACGTCAATCGTTTGTGCGTTCATGGTGGGAATCCTATCGGGGCAGTCGATCCAATTCTTCTTCGAGCGCATCCATCAGGGGCCGCAGGGTCTTTTGGGAGAAATCAAAAGCGATTCCCGCGGCGGCGAAAAGCCAGGGCAGGGGCCGGGTGCCGCCCAGGGCCAGGGCCGAGCGGTAATTGGCCAGCGCCAGATGCGGGTCCTGCTTGGCCTTCATCCACAGTTGCAAAGCCCCGAGTTGGGCGATGCCGTATTCGACGTAGTAGAACGGGGCGTGGAAGAGATGTCCCTGGCGTTGCCAGAGCGATTCGCGAACCGGTTCCCAGCCCGTCCAATCCACGACGCCGCCGAAGCGGTCGAGCAGGGACAGCCAGACCGCCTTGCGCTCCTGCCGGTCATGGGCCGGATGGGTGTAGAGCCAATGCTGGAATGAATCGATGATCGCCATCCAGGGGAAGAAATAGATGATTCCCTCGATCAGTTTTCGTTTGGCGCGTGCGGTGTCCGCGTCGTTGTAGAAGACTGTGAGGTGCTCGCTGCCGAGCAGTTCCATGCTCATGCTGGCGACCTCGCAGAATTCCATGGGGGCGGAGCGGAGGAAGACCAAATCCTCGCCCGAAGCGGCGAGGTGGTGGAATGCGTGTCCGCCCTCGTGCAGGAGGGTTTCCACGTCGCGCTGCAATCCGGCGGCATTCATGAAAATGAACGGCTGGCGCGATTCCTCTAGAGGCATGAGATAGCCGCCGGGCTGTTTCCCCTTTCGGCTTTGAAGATCGAGGTTTCCGCGCCCGCGAAGCTGATCGAAATCCCCCGCCAGTTCAGGCGACAGGCGGTTGAAAATTTCCCGAGTCTTGGCGACAAACTCGTCGATCTGGTTCTCGTCGAACGGCCGAAGCGGCGGGCGGCCTTTGGGGTCGGCGGCCGAATCCCACGGCCGGAGGATTTCAAGTTTCATGTCGGCGGCGCGCTGGCGGTCGAGCCGCCGAACGATCGGCACGCACGTCTCGGCGATGGCATCCGAGAAGCGGAGGCAATCCTCGGGCGTGTAATCGAACCGCTTGTTGGCCTTCCATTGAAACGCGCGGTAATCGCTCAGCCCCGCGTTCAACGCGATCTTGTGCCTCAGCGGAAAGAGCGCATCGAAAATCGCTTCGATCGGCTCGCGATCCACGAGCCTGCGGCGCGCCCCGACTTCCCATGCCTCCTGGCGAGTGGGGCGGTCCGGGTCTTCCAGAAACCGCGCGATCTGCTGCATCGTCAGTTCTTTGCCGCGGAAATCGACCGTCATTTGCCCGTTGATCTGGTCGTACTCCGTCACCTTCCGCGTGATTTCAGTTTCAAGGGAGACGTTCTCGTCGCGGAATATCTCCACCTCCGCCCGCCAGCGGCGATCGAGCACCTCGAACCTCTGGCCGTCCAGTTTCCGCCGCGCCGGCGATTGCAGATATTTCTTTTGCAGCGCGAAAGCCAGCGGTTTGACCATCGGTTCCACCTCCTCGACGAACTGAAGGAAGCGGCGCTTGATGGCCTCGTCGTCGGTATGGCAACTCTTGTCGATATATCGGCGGCTGCCGTATTCGTCGACGACCGATGCCAGCTCCGAAAAGTCCGCCAACCAGCGCGCCAGTTGCTCGACGGTTTCAATTGGGCGGCCGAGAAGGGTTTCGTAGAGGGCTCGCAACTGCGGGAAAACGGAGGGGTCCAGGTCGTTGGGGACGAATCGGCGTGGGTAGGCATTTGCGGTCATCGAACGATCCTTTACATTGAGGAGGTGAACACTAATGACTTGGCGGCGGCCGGGCAACAGCAGGGCGCTAATGCGCCCGGCGCGAACGCGCCTGGCGTGAACGCGATCGAGATGCGGGGGGTCGGCGTGATGCGCGACGGGCGGTGGATTCTTCGCGACGTGGACTGGCGCGTCGGTTGCGGATCGCTGGCGGCGATCCTCGGTCCCAACGGCAGCGGCAAGAGCACGCTGGCAAGGATTGCCGCCTGCCACCTTTGGCCGACGGCAGGGCAGTGCAGCGTGTTGGGGGGCCGATTCGGCGAGACGAACCTGCCCGAGCTTCGCCGGCGCATCCGCCTCGTTCAGGCCGCCGGGCCGTACGACGTCGATCCGGCCCTGACGGCGCGCGAGGTGGTGCTGACCGGGTATTTCGGCAGCATCGGATTGTATGAGACGCCCGACCAGGAGATGACCCGCCAGGCGGAGCAATTGCTGCGGTTGCTTGGATTGAGCGCGGTGGTGGATCATCCTTATGCGTCGTTGAGCAGCGGCGAACGCATGCGCAGCCTGATCGCCCGGGCCATGGTGACCCGCCCGGGATTATTGATCCTTGACGAGCCGACCAGCGGGTTGGATCCCCTGGCGCGCGAGCAGGTTTTGGCGACGATTGAGACGTTGTTGGAAACCGGCGGGGGGACGACGGTCGTGCTCATCACCCATCACATCGAGGAATTGCCGCCGCGGACGTCGCAGGTGCTGCTTCTGCAAGACGGCCGACCGGCGGCATCGGGGACGATGGACGCGGTGCTTCGGCCCCAGATCCTTTCGCGGACGTTTGGGTTCCCGGTCCAGGTTCGCGCCAGCGGCGGGAGATATTATCTGGAGGTTCATCCCACCGCATGGAAGGGGCTTTTGCCGGATCGGAAAATCTGATGTCCGATAAAAAGTGGGATTCGAGCCGGCAGATACGGAACGGTTGATTCACCCGACAGTTTCCACCTGTCCGGCAAAAATTGCCGGTGATCTGTTAAGCGAACCGAGCGTTGCGCCGATGAGAGGTCAGCAATCGGGTCTGTTCCCAACTCCCGCGGGTGCGGTAGGGGGAGCAGGCTTGGAGGGGCTGTGCTGCATTTGGGCGGCGCGGTCTTCAGCGCAAAAGCGCTTGCGCGCGTTCGGTTCGGAACTGATGGCCTGATGGCCAAGGTTCTGAACGCGACTGCCGGCCTTGGGGCTTGGTGGTGAGACGCGGAAGTCATGTCGCCTCTTTGGGAGATATATCATGAAGGCGATTTCGAATTTCGTGACCGGCCTGGTCAAGGACGAGCAGGGTGGTGAGGTGCTCGAGTACGCATTGATCGCTGGTCTGATCGTCGTGGCGGCGATTGCCGTCATCGGTTCAGTCGGCGGCAAGGTGCTCGCCCGCTGGAACTCGCTGAACAGCAGCATGTAAGGCGAAGGCGTTGCCCGAGGTATCGGCGGCACTAGGAACGACCGACAGGCGCGGCTACCGGCCGGCGTCGTTCGTGTCGGGACTTGTCCTCGGTGTGCCCGACCGATTACCCAAGGCAATCCGAGCCTGGGCTGTGCAGCACAAGTTCCGCGAACTTTGGGCGGTGGGCTATCGGTCATTCGATCCCACCGCCCTTCCATAGGAACCTTGGGGTGGACGTGGAATTGCATCATGCTTCAGATCTTGAGGCAGCTTCGCCGCCTCTGTCGCGACGAAAGCGGAAGTGAAGTGCTGGAATATGCGGTGGTTGCCGGCCTGATCGTGATGGCGGCAATTGCGGTGATCGGAAAGGTGGGAACGAAAGTTCTGGCTCGTTGGAACAGCCTTAATTCATCGATGTAACTGGACGATAACTGCCCATATATGACTTGGTCCGTCCTGCTTGGCTGGGCTCCGCTGATCTGCTCGCTGGCCCTGGCCGCGGTCATCGATGCCCGCCAGCGGCGAATTCCGAACTGGTTGACGTTCGGATTGCTGTTGGGCGGACTGGGGCGCGCGCTGGCATTCGGCGGCGGTGGCGGCTTCGGACACGCGGTGCTTGGAATGCTCGCCGGAGCCGCGATTCCCCTCGTGCTCTACGCGATTTCGGCGTTGGGCGGAGGAGACGTCAAGCTATTGGCGGCGATTGGGGCGTGGGTGGGTCCGGGACCGGCGGTTTTGGTGTTTATGGTGGAGGCGTTGCTGGGGCTGGGGATCGTGCTGGTTCAGGCCGTCGTACAGCGAAAGACCCAAGCGCTGTTGCGGAACAGCGCACTGATCGCGGTGAATTTCGCCGGCGTTTCAGAGCTTGGCCTGCAGAATGCGGTCGAGACCGGCAAGTCCTGCCGGGCCATCGACCGGCCGTTGCCGTTCGCCGTGCCGGCTTTTTTTGCGACCTTGATCGTCCTTTTGACGGGCCGACTCGTCGGGAGATAGAAATGTATTGCATTGACTCACGGAATTGCGGCAATTTGAAGACACGCCTTCCAGGCATTCGGCGACTGTTTCGCGGCGGAGGCGAAGCCTGCCGTCGCGGAGGCGAAGCCTGCCGCAGAGGCGGGGCGGTCACGCTGGAGTTGGCGCTGACGCTGTCGATCCTCTTTTCGATCTGCTACGGCATGATCGAGTTCGGGTATTACTTTTACGTGAAGAACACGATGGAAGGCGCCGCCCGCGAGGGATGCCGCGCCGGCATCGTCACCGGCGCCACCATCGCCTCCGCCAACAGCGCCGTCGAAAACCAATTGCAGGTCGCCAACCTCGTCCCCAGCGGCACCACCGCATCGGGGTCCGGGACGTACACGATCGGAAATTACACGGTTACTTACACCGACAGCACGACCAGCACGACGCTTAACTCTTCGACGCTTCCCACGATGAACGTCGGTGACACGTTGACCGTGACCATCTCCGCGACCTGGGGAACCGTCGGCGCCGGCTTCCGGCCGATGGCTCTCATCGGATCCAGCAAGACGTTGACTGTCGCCTCGGCGATGCGCAAGGAAGGCGACTAGCGGCAACCGACTTGAAATCGCCCAAGTCTCTATAGGACGTTTATCGTGGTGGGACTTTCGGTCGCACTGGGCTGCTCTCATAAAACGAGCGATGAAAGATGAACGCCCGTCCCGGGCCTTTGGCGTTGGTCAGATAACCCGCCAAAGTCTCAAAATCCGAAACTCATCGCACCTTTCCTAAACCGGACAACCGATTCATCCGAGAACAAATACGAAGGCAAACCGCCTATTTGGAGAACACTATGAACGTGAAAAAGTTCGCGCCATTGATCGTTGCGATTTTTCTGGGCTTGATCACCGCGTGGATGGTGTACAAGTTCGTTCAGAATCGCCCAAACGGAATTCTGACCGAGGTGAAACGGCCGCAGGTGGTCGTCGCCAAGCACGGCATCGATGCCGGCGCGGTCTTGACGGAGGACGACCTGGCGCTTGGCGAAGTCTCGGCCGACGCCGTGACGGACAACGTCTTCACCTCCACGCAGCAGTTGCTGGGCCGGGTCACGGTCGTTCCCGTGATTCAGGGCCAGGCGATCGCGGCGACGCTGTTGGCGCCGCGCGGCATGGGGCCCGGCCTTCAGGCGGCGGTGCCCATCGGCATGCGCGCGGCCACCTTTGAGATCAACGAGATGACCGGCGTCGCGGGATACATCGTTCCAGGTTGCCACGTCGACGTCGTCCAAACCTTAAAGGATGAGAAGACCGGCCTGCCGACGGCGCGCACCCTCGTGCAGAACGTGAAGGTCACGGCCGTCGGAATGCGGCACAACCCGCAGGACGGCGACGGCGGCGGACGCAGCGTCACCCTCCTGGTCACCCCGGCGCAAGCGGAGTTGCTCGAGTTGGCCAGCGCCATCGGCCGGCCGCGCTTCGCTCTCCGCGGCGGCAACGACCTTTCGGTCGTGGAGAGCAAGGGCATCACCTTTGCCGAGTTGATCGGACACCACACAAACCGCAGTGACGAGTACGCCGCCGCGATCGCGCCGATGCCGAGCACGCAGCCGGCGACCGTGCTGACCAGTTCCAACGTCACGACTCGCCCGAGCAACCTCGATAGCCAGGACGATCAGTGGACGGTCGAGGTCATTCGCGGCGGCGCGGCGTCGGAAGTCAAGTTCGCCCTGCACCGTAGCGACGAGCAGTACAGCGATACCAACCCCAACCAATAAATGAAGGCATCGAGCGTCACAACACAGTTAATCCGGGAAAAAACGTTCAGCCGAAACGAGCAAAGAGCAAGGAAGAACATCATGTTACAAACGAAAACGTTCAAGATCGGGCGTAAATCCGTAGTGGCGCTGGGCGCGGCCCTGGCGATGTGGACGCTGGCCTGGCCGGCGACCGTCTCGACGCGGGCCGACGCCACGACCGC
The DNA here is from genome assembly GCA_050014015.1 of Tepidisphaeraceae bacterium. Taxonomy (GTDB): domain Bacteria; phylum Planctomycetota; class Phycisphaerae; order Tepidisphaerales; family Tepidisphaeraceae; genus PALSA-1353. The sequence goes on along the minus strand of JBEKEC010000066.1, from coordinate 17,672 downwards.
GCCGTCAGACTCCGTCTCCGACGACCCGTCCATCTCGACAATCGTTCTTCAGCCGGGCAAGGCCAAGAAGATGTCGTTCGATCAGCGGGTCAAGCGGGCCAATATTCTGGCACCCGACATCGCGGACGTCATCCCGCTGGGGCCGAACGAGCTGTTGTTGACGGCCAAGAAGTCCGGCTCGACTCAACTGATCGTCTGGGACGAATCGGATCACACCCAGATCATGAACATCGAGGTTGCCACGCCCGTGGCCATCTTGCAGAAGAGACTTCTGGGACTCTTCCCGCAGTCCAAGATCACCGTTGAAGATGCCAACGGAACGATCACGCTGACTGGGCAGGTTCACGATCTGGACACCGCGCGACGGGTCGAGACGATCGCCCTGCCCTACAGCGGGGCCAACAAGCTGGTCGATCTGATGGAAGTCGGCGGTGGACAGCAGGTCATGTTGAAAGTGAAGTTCGCCGAGGTGAGCAAACAGGCCGAGAAGGAGCTTGGCTTTAATTTTGGCGGCAACGGCGGGACCTCAATATGGGGCAGCAATCTCGGCCCCAACGCACTTGGCGTAGTGTCCAATAATGCCAGTGGCATTGTTCCCGGGGTGTTGCCCAACTTCCTGTCCATTCCGGCGAGCGCGACGATGTTCGGCACCGGCGCATTCGCCGGTACTGCCTTCGCATATTTCGTGGACGCGCTCGAAGACAACAGCCTATTACGCACCTTGGCCGAGCCGAACCTGGTGACGACCAGCGGCCAGCAGGCGTCGTTCCTTGCCGGCGGTCAAATCCCGTATCCGGTTCCCCAAACCGGCACCGGCGGCGGCTCGACGATCACCATTCAATGGCAGCAATATGGTGTGCAACTCAAATTTACGCCCATCGTCCTAGGCAACGGGCGAATCCGTATGAAGGTCAACCCCGACGTCAGCGATTTGGATTATAGCCATGAATACGCCATTCCGGGAGGCGGCGTCGTCCCCGGTCTGATCGATCGCAATGTGGATACGACGGTTGAGCTTTCCGAAGGCCAAACGCTGGCGCTGGCGGGTCTGCTGCAGGACAATGTTACTGCCACCAACCGTCAGTTTCCGTTGTTGGGCGACGTTCCGGTTCTGGGCGCCCTGTTCCGGTCCGTCAGTTATCAGAAGAACGAGACCGAACTGGTGATACTGGTTACTCCGGTGCTGGTGCACGGGATCGACCCCGGCGACGTGACGCCGGTTCCGGGCGAGAAGTGGCGTGATCCGAACAGCGCGCAGTTGTACCTCCTGCACGATCTGGGCGGCGAAGAACTGCCGCCGCCGCCGGCGCGGCCCGAGGGCGCGACCGATCAGACTCCGCAGTTCCAAGGCCCCGCGGGATTCCAACCGCCGCCGGCCGGAGGCAAATGAATCGGGGTGTTCCGTGCCGGCCGCAAGCGGATGAAACCCACGAGCGGATGGAATCCACTCACGAGCGGATGGAATCCACTCACGAGCGGATGGAATCCACTCGAGTTCAACCCAGGGACGCATTGCTATGTACGTGCAAATGAATTGCGTCATCGTCGACGCCGACAACACCAACCGGGAAGAGTTGGCAACGTTCCTGGTTCGCTTCGGGGCTTTGCCCGTGGCGCAGTTTCCCAGCGTCGAACCGCTGGTGCAGCTCCTGGGTAAACCGGACGCGCCGTTGCTGGCGATCATCAACCTGGATCCCAACCCAAGCGAGACGCTGAAAAAAATCGCGACGTTCCCGCGGCAGTTCCCCGCGGTGAATTTCTTCGTGATGAGCCAGACCGTCGACCCCAACCTGCTCATGGAAGCGATGCACCTGGGGATCAAGGAATTCATCCCGCTGCCCATGAGCGAGCAGAAATTCACCACCGCGCTGGAGCGCGTGGCGCAGGTTCACGGGATGGGCAAGAAGGCTCGCATCATCCACGTGATCCCGACGATCGGCGGATGCGGATCGACGACGGTGGCGTGCAACGTCGCCGCCGCCCTCGCGGCGATGGGCAAGACCGTCCTGATCGACATGGACCTGATCCGCGGCGGGGCGGCGAGTTATTTCGACATCCGCTGCCGGTACACCATCGCCGACGTCATGGACGCCGCCGAGAAGCTGGACAAGCAGCTCCTGGACAACGCCTTGACGGTTCACAAGAAGAGCGGCGTCGCGATTCTGTCGCGGCCCGAACTGCCCGAGGACACGCAGCGCGTCAATCAAAGCGGCATGGTGCGCCTGGTGAACATGCTAAGCCGGGTGTTCGATTACGTCGTGATCGATTCCCTGATGAGCATTTCACCGATGTATTCCTCCATGATTCAGGGAGCCGACGTGAATCTGCTGATCATGCAACTGAACGTTCCCAGCGCGAAAAACGCGGAGCGATTCGTGGGCGCCCTGCGGCGGATGGGGATCGAGTCGTCCAAGATCTGCACCGTCGTGAACCGCTATGCCAAGAAGGGCAACGACATCGAGCCGTCGGAAATCGAGCGGTCTCTGGGAATCAAAGTTGCCTGGCTGGTTCCCAACGACTTCAAGAACGCGATGGCGGCGATCAACTTTGGCGAGCCGGTCGTGCTCCGCGCTCCCAGGAGTGAAATCAGCGTGAACCTGGTGCAGTTGGCCGGAATGCTCTCCGCCAAGCCGAACCAGGGAAGTATTGCCGCGTGAATAACGCGGCCCCGTGTGAGTAACGCGGCGGCGCCGATGAGTTGAACGGAGTGAATATGGGTCTGTTTACGGCAAAACCGGGTCCTCAGGGCGGAGTGGCGACGGCCCCCCCGCCCGAGGCGGTGCCCGCGCCTCCGCCGCCGAGGCCCATGCCCCAAATACTCCGCCCCGCCCCGCCATCTTCGCTGGGCACGGAGCGCAGCTCGCAGTTCGATCAATTGAAAGTCAGGATCCACCAGCAGCTCGTGCAGCGGCTGGACGTTCAGAACCTGCGGACGTTGCCGCCGGATACCGTTCGCGCCGAGGTCCGCATCGTCATCCGCGAGCTGTGCCAGAGCGAGCGCGGACTGCTTTCCAGCCAGGACCAGGAACGCCTCATGGACGAGGTGATGGACGAGACGTTCGGCCTGGGGCCGCTGGAAACGCTGCTGAAGGATCCGACGATCACGGATATCCTGGTCAATCGATTCGACAAGATTTACGTGGAGCGCCGCGGCCGGCTGGAGCACGTCGACGTGCGCTTCCGTGACAACCAGCATTTGCGGCAGATCATCGACCGGATCGTGGCGCTGGTCGGTCGGCGCGTGGACGAAACCAGCCCGATGGTGGACGCGCGCCTGGCGGATGGAAGCCGCGTGAACGCGATCATTCCGCCGCTGGCCCTGGACGGTCCGGCTATGAGCATTCGCCGCTTCGGCGCCAAGCCGCTGCAACTCGAAGATCTCATCCGCCACGGCGCCTTTCCGCCGCCGGTCATGGATTTTCTCTCCGCCGCGGTGCGGGCGCGTTGCAACGTGCTGATCAGCGGCGGCACCGGCTCGGGCAAAACGACCTTGTTGAACTGCCTGTCGCGATACGTCCCGGCGGACGAACGCGTCGTGACGATCGAAGACGCCGCCGAACTTCAACTCCAGCAGCCGCACGTCGTGCGCCTGGAGACCCGCCCGCCCAACATCGAAGGCCGCGGCGAAGTCACGCAACGCGACCTGGTCAAGAACTGTCTGCGCATGCGCCCCGACCGGATCATCATCGGCGAAGTGCGATCGGGCGAAGCGCTGGACATGCTCCAGGCGATGAATACCGGCCACGAAGGCTCGATGACCACGATCCACGCCAATACCACGCGCGACGCCATCGCGCGCCTGGAAGTGATGATTGCCATGGCGGGGTATGACATTCCCATCCGGGCGTTGCGGCATCAGATATCCAGCGCGTTGCAGGTCGTGGTGCAGGCAGCGCGACTGACGGGCGGCAAGCGAAAAATTACCCGCGTCACCGAAATCACCGGCATGGAAGGCGACGGCGTGCAGATGCACGACATCTTCATTTACGAGCAGACGGGCGTGGACGCCCAGGGCATGGCGACGGGCAATTTCACGGTGACCGGAATACGTCCCCGTTGTTGCGACCGGATCGAGAGCCGCGGCATCCCGCTGCCGACCGAGTTGTTCCAACGCAGGCGAATCGAGGTCGTGTAACGGATGAAACGCGCGCGGCCGGCGCGCTACAGTGCGGAAGGCGAAGCCTCCGCAGTTGAGGTGCACAGTTATGAACGAAACGATTCTACCATTTCTCGTGGCGACCACCGTGATCCTGCTGATCGTGGGAATCTACCAGGTCGTCGGCGGCCTGACTGACGAGCGCAAAAAGCTTCAGCAGCGCCTGAGCGGTGAAGGCAAATCCGCTGAGGGATTCGATCCCGCGACCCTGACGGTCATGCGGCGCGAGCAGGTCATCGGCGGCCTCTCCGGCACCCTGGCGCATTTGCCCTTCATGCGCGGCCTCGCCCACCGGATTACCCAGACCTGGCCGAGCTTCTCGCTGGCCAAGTTCGCCTTCATCACCCTTGGGATGGGGGCGATGGGCTTTTCAATCATGTACGTGGTCACGGATTCGACCTTGCTCGGAAGCGTTTGCGGGCTGGTGTTTGCCGCGCTTCCCATGATATTTCTCAACAACGCGAGCAATCGCCGCCAAAGGGATTTCCTGGATCAGCTTCCCGAAGCGCTCGACTTCCTCTCGCGAATTCTGCGTGCCGGGCACAGCCTCAGCACCGGACTTCAAATGATGGCCGATGAATTGCCGCAACCCCTTTCGGGCGAATTCCGCCGATGCTACGACGCGCACAGCGTCGGCCAGGCCCTGGAGGACTCGCTGAAGGACACCGCCGTCCGCGTGGACAATCCGGACTTCGGCTTCTTCGTGACGGCGATCCTGATCCAGCGGCAAACGGGCGGCGACCTCTCGGAAGTGCTGACCAACATCAGCGACATGATCCGACAGCGCATCCGCCTGCAACAGCACGTCAAGGCTAAAACCGCCGAGGGACGGTTCACCGGATATATCCTGGTCGTCTTCCCCGTCGTGCTGTTCTTCGTGTCCTATTACCTGAATCCCAAGTACGCCTCGGTTCTGCTGCACACGTCCACCGGCTTGTGGCTGTTGGCGATAGCGGCGGCGATGCTCATCACGGGCACCTGGGCGATCCGACGGATCACCACCATCAAGGTATGAACAATCGGAGCGGAGGCTTTGCCTTCGCAAGCGTTTAACGGCTGACAAGGCGACATCATGAATCAAGAAACTCTAATCATCCTCCTGGCATTCGGATCGATCTCGGTGCTGGTCTATTTCGTTTCGATGCTGCTGTTCAAAGGCGACGGGGGCGAAAAGCTGCGCTCCCGCCTCCAAGGTAAGACCGAGGCCGCCGTCATCAAGAAGGAATCCTCCTCCGGCGTCGGTTCCATGCTGAAACAAATCGGCGAGGCGGCATCCCGGCCATTTATGCCCAGCTCGCGCGAAAAGCAATCTTCGCTTCAGCGCGAGTTGGCCAAGGCCGGCATCTACAGCCCCGCGGCGCTGCGAACCGTTCAGGGGTCCAAGGTCATCGGAATCGCCCTGGGTCTCATTCTGGGCTACGTCGTCGGCCTGTTCCTGGGGAGCATGCTCCTGTTCCTGGCCGTGGGCGGACTGACGGGATACGTGTTGCCGATCATCTGGCTCAAGATGAAGGTCAAGGGCAATCAAAAGGCCCTGGAATACGGCCTGCCTGATGCGCTGGACCTCATGGTCGTGTGTGTGGAGGCGGGGATGACCGTGGATTCCTCGATGCAACGCGTGGGCGACGAGCTGGCGCTGGTGCATCCGGTCATCAGCCGGGAATTCGGCATCGCCCACATGCAGACGCGGGTCGGCATGCCGCGCCAAGAGGCGCTGCGAAACCTTGGAACGCGGACCAACAATTCGGCGATGATGTCCCTGTCGGCGATGCTGAATCAGGCGGAGCGGTTCGGGACCAGCATCGCCCAGGCGCTGCGCGTTCACGCCGACAGCTTGCGAATTGCCCGCCAGCACAAGGCCGAGGAGCAGGCCGCCAAGAGCGTCGTCAAAATGAGCTTTCCACTCGTGTTGTTTATCTTCCCCGCCACCTTCATCGTCCTGCTGGGTCCGACCATGATCCAGCTCTTTAACAGCGAACTCATGAAATGAGGATTTTTATGCCAAGCTCAAACCGTCGCCGAAAAATGCCGATTCCCCATACGGAGAACAGAACCATGGTGATCCTACTCAAGCATCTGAAAGCAACGTGCTTCCTGGCCGCGGCCTCGACCATCCTCCTGGCCACGGGCTGCACCCAGTCCGAAAACGATGCCGCCCATTCACAGGCGGAAATCACGGAAACAACTCGTCTGATGCACACTCAGGAGGTCAGCGGCGCCCGCGCCGAATGCACGTTCTATGCCGATCAATTTGACGGCCCCACGCTCAGCACGCTGGGAACTTCCACGCTCGACCTCGTGCTGGCCGACTCCCACAGTTGCAACCCGCTGGTGGTTTATATGGCTGTTCCCGAAGACCAATACGCACAGGACCGCCGCCTGGCTATCGGACGCTATCTGGAAGACCGCGGCGGGCTGAAGGCCGAGCAGATCGAATTCCGTTCCGGGCCTAATCCGGGCACCTACCATGCCGTCGACGTGCAGCTTGGATACTACCCCAAGACCGACACGGCCCTTGACAATGGCGGCGGGTCCTCGTCGTCAGCTTCGAGTTCCAGCAGTTCGACAGGTCATTGACGGGTCTTCCGGATGGGAGATGTCCGGTTTATTCCCGTGCGAGGCGAGCTTCGGCCCGCCTCGCTTTCGTTGGAATCTTACCCGGTTGCTCCCAAATCCCGGAACATCTGAACCGACCAGCTTTTGAACCCGCTCGATCGATAAAAATTTAACACCCGGTCGACCTCCCGCGTCGAGGAATACGCCAGGAGATATCGCACGCCCTCCTGCCTGGCCCAGCGGGCGACGGCCTCGACCAACTGCGCTCCGATGCCACCGGACCGATTCGCCGGCAGGACATACACGTCTTCCACCTCCAGATAACGCCCGCCCTTCTCGACGACCGCGGAAACCGCTCCATCGTTGTTCTTGGCACGCGCGCAGACAAAGCCAACCACCTGCCCATTCCGCTCCGCCACGAAAAAACATCCGCCGACAGATTGCTCCAGCAAGTCCGCGGAAACCGCCCCAAGCCCGATCGTTTCGCCGTCACGCGCCCACTGCTCTGCCAGCCAGCGCACCCGCGGTACATCCTCGGCCGTCGCGGCACGGATCACCGTCGGCAAAGCCGGCTCCGGCTTGCCGGGAGCGGCCTTCATCAACCGCATGATTTCCTCACGCACCGCCTGCCCCGCCAATCCAAGATTCTTGATGATCTGCGCGCCTACCGACGGGATGTCCAGCATTCCCAGCAGCAAATGCTCCGTTCCCACGTAGTTGTGCCCGAGTCTTCCCGCGGCCATTCGCGCTTCCTGAATCGCCTGGCCGAGCCGCGGCGTCAGAGGCAACCGCTCCCGCGCCGGTGCGGTCCCGGGCTGCACCAGCTTGGATAATTCCTCCCGCGCACTTTTGATCTCCACTCCCAGATTTCTCAGTGCGGTTCCCGCCACCCCCTCGCCTTCAAGGATCAGTCCTATCAGTAGATGCTCCGTTCCTATGTAATCATGTCGAAGGCCCTGGGCTTCGGCCTTGGCCAGCGAGATCGCTTTCCTCGCCCGCGGCGTAAACCCGGCGAAAACCGGGTGGCCGAATGGGCCGAGCGATTGCATCGCCTGTCGAATCGCCTCGGCAATGCGGCGCTTTCGCCAAAACCACCGCACCCGCCCGCCACGCCGGCATTCGTGATGCCCCTGCGTTTCCTTCGGCTCCACGCTTTGCGAATACGATTCCGGCGGATCCAATTCCGCCAGCACCGCTTCAACGTCCTCCAGCGTCGCCGGTTTTCCGCTCTCGCCCATGCGCGCTGACAACATCTCTTCGATTTGCACGCGAAGGTCCGCCTGCACGTTCTGCCGCTCCTCTGCGCCGATTCCGCTGTCGGCCAGCGCGCGGTCCACCGCCGCCACGAATTGTTCGATCTTCTGGTTAACCGTCGGCTCGGGTTCTTTCGTCGGTTCGCTCATGTTCAATCTCCCGCAAAGAAAACGTCGATCGCTCGCCTGGTTTGCCGCCAGTGCTCCGCCATTTCCGCCAGCCTTGCCTCTCCCTGCGCCGTCAGCCGGTAATACCTCCGCGGCGGCCCATTTGGACTTGGCCCGACGCGCACCTTCACCATGCCCTCCGCCGCCAGCCGCGCCAGGATGGGATAGACCGCGCTTTCGCTGATGGTCAGCGCCTCCGCCCGCGCCAGCCGCTGGAGGATCTGATATCCATACGCCTCCCCGCCGCGCAGCGCCGCCATCACGCACAGTTCGATCAGCCCCTTGCGCATCTGCGCCGCCCAACCGCGCACGGCCTGTTCGCCGGTACTCATTGACGCAGTATAGCGCAATGAATAATAGCTGTCAAGTTTTTCCGGAAATCGAAAGCCCAGGGAGCTTGCTCCCTGCGGAACGTCGCCCCATTTCAGTCGGATATCTCGACCCCGCGCCCCACGCGCAGGAAGTTTCATTTCCTTAACGCCACCACCGCGCGCAGGATTTGCCAATGAATCTCCGCCCCAATCCCGACTTTCACGTCCGCGGCATCGGGCATCTGGCAAATCACGCACGCCCGCCCGGATTTCACCAATTCCTCAATCCGATCCGCACGCTCGGGCGCAACGTCGCCGACATCCTCCGGCAAGCCGGCGAGCGTAATCGCTTCGCCGCTTACGGCTTCGTCCAAATCGATCGTCGCACCGGCCGCCAGCGGTTGGGCGAGGCGGAAATTTCCCGCGGCCGTCTCGATTTGAATGTCCGTCATCACCGTCGAGGACTTGTTGCTCAGCCTCCCCTTCAAATGGACGATCCCCGCATTGTTGTTTCGCAGCACAAAATCGGCGTTCAGCAACGCCGGTCCAAGATCGGCCGCCTCGCCATGCCACGCCTGGGCCTCGCTGCCGTCCAGGCGGACCCATTCCGGCCGGCAGCCGGTCTTGTCCTGGCGGCAATCGGCATCGACGAAACGGTTGGACCCAAATTCACGGGCGGCCTGGTTGGCGGGCTCCCACCATTCGTTGACGTCCAACGACAGCCCAACCATCTGGGGTTCCTCGGCGTTGACGGCGATCACGTCGGTCGCGGCGACGATCGAATCATCCGCCTGGTCCACCAGCCGGAACGTGGCGGCCGTTGGCGATGAATGGATTGGCCGGGCCATGGCATAAGCCGCCACGGCCGCTATCAGCCCCATCCAGCCAAGGAGCGTCAGCCGATTCCGCGGCGGCTGGCCGAGCCGCATCAGGATCACCGAATCCACCGGACCGAGCAGGAAGAATATTCCGGCCATCCCGATCAGCGCGGCCCGCCAATCAATTCGCCCCAGCGTTCCCGTTGCTCCGAGCAATTCCAGAACGTGCCGGATCGCCGCGGATTCACGCTGCCCCCGCCCCACGCTTTCAGCGGCGTTGGGGCCGGGAACCAGAGCCTCTTCCGCATCCCCCACGATGATCTCCGTCGGCTCATTCACGGTTGACACCTTGACCATCGGCCCCAAAAGCGATTTCCAGAACGCATTGGCGCCGGCAGCTTCGGCAAACTCCAGCGGCGAGACGTCCAACGGAAGCACCGCGATTTTCCCCAGCCCGACCCGCGCGACGTATCCCGTCTGATCCAGAACCATAAGGATGGTTGCTTGGGGCCGCGGCGAAAGCTCGCGGCCGTTGAGTGATGCCGGCCGGGTCGCAGGCCCGCCGATGGGGAGGTTGATCGTTCGGTTGACGCCGATCGTGCACGGCAGCGCGTCCATCAGCGTGTCTCTCAGCGGCGGGGGGGTGGTTCCCGGAATCACCACCAAGTTTCCGCCACGCCGCACCCATTCGACGATCGCCTGGTCCTGCACGCCCGTTAACTCAGCCAGATCGGCCGCCGCAAGGATCACAACGCTCACGCCGTCGTATCCCGCGAAATTCGCCGGCAACCTCATCGGATCGAGAACCCCCGCCAAGATTCCGGCCCGATCCAGTTGCCCTTGCAGACGCAGGCAATCGTCGATGTCCCCGCTGATTCCGATGAGCAAATCCTCCGGCGCCAGCACCCGCATCGGCACTCGCCCGGCCGGGGAAAACGAAGCGTTGTTCTGTAATGCCTGGGTTCCCAGCGTCCGGCCGGTTTGCAGATCGGAAACGATCACCTCCACCCGCGAAAGCTGCGCGTTGATCGGGAACAGCAGGGCATAAGTATCGGGCCGAGGCTCGGCCACCGCGGTTTGATGGAGCCAAAGTGCTTCCGATTTTTCGCCGTAGGACCCGTGGATTTGCAGATCGACTTCCCGAGCCTGGGGATCTTCCACGGTCACGAACACCGGCGTCCATCGGCCCAGACGAAGATCGTTGCCCCAACCGACCGTCACTTTCCGGATTTCCTGTCCCCCGGCCGCCGAAATCAGAATCAGTGGAAGCAACGTCGCGAAAAGCTTTATCGCTCGCCCACACCTCATAGCGCGTGATGCTTTCCGCAGTGAATTTCCCCCTCCCCATGTACTCAGGGGGAGGGTTGGGGTGGGGGCCGAAACTCGATTGGCCCGCAAATCCCCCACCCTGACTCTTTCCCAGAGTACCAGGAGAGGGGAAGAAGATGGCTTGTAGAATGTGCCGCGCACCCCAGCCGTCATGCCGGCAGTCTATTCCATCCGCCGCCGTCTGGCACGCCGAGCCGCCAGGAATCCGATAGAAGCCGCCGCCACAATGGCCCCGCTCCCCGGCTCCGGCACGTCCGCCAAAAGCCCGTTTGCCGCCGCGAACGCGTCCAGCGCCGCAACATCGCCGGCCGACACGGCCGCGCCGCTGTCGCTCTGGTTGAAGTTCGCCGCTAGGTCGGTGAAGTCGGCGGCGTTCACCAGGCCGTCGTAATTGAAATCCCCCTGGTCCCAACTGGTGACCGGCTGATTGAAGTTGGCCGCCAGGATGGTGAAGTCCGCGGCGTTGACCACGCCGTCCAGATTGGCGTCGCCAAGCAAGGTGTACATCACTTCGATCTGGCCGGATGACAGGCCGGAGACCACACCGTCAGCTCCGTCGGCATAGCCGACTCCGTAGGCAAGACCGTTGGTCGGGGTCTGTGCCGCCGATGAAATAATGCCCGGACCGTTCCATCCTCCGTTGTTGAAACCAGAGGCGATATATGCGGCGATCGCCGAGATCGGATCGCTGGAACCGTAGGTGATGATGATGTGATTGTTGTTCACGTCCAACACGCCATTGCCAGTGATTGAGAGCGAGGTAAGGTTGACGTTGCTGGTTGCGACTCCGCTGCCAAGGGTCGTATTGCTGGCCAGCGTCAGAGTTCCGCCGGTGATGCTCATGCTGCCGACGCTCAGTGCGGTGCCGATTGTGATCGTATCGCTGCCAGATTTTACGAACGCCCCGGCATCGGCAATGGTGCCGCTGCCGGTGATCGTGTAGTTGCCGAGGCTGTTGTTGAAGGTTACGGAGCCGGGGCTAACGGTGGTGTTCAGGGTCACGGCGTAATTGCCGGTATTTGAGTCATTGAAAGTTATGTTGTCGCCGGCATGGAAGAAGGCCGCCGCCGCGCTGCTGTCCCAGTTTTGGTTGACATAAGTATCCCATGTATGCCCGTCACCAGTACCGCCGACGTTGTTCCATGTGAGGGTGGTTGCTGGCGACCACTCCACAGCATATTTGCTGGTGTTCCCGTAACCGGCGGCGTCGCCGAACACGTTACCCGACCCGTCAATGCTAAATGCTGCCGACCCTGCGAAGCCATCAGCGCTGGCGAATTGCCCCAAGTAAACGAGAGAGGCAGCCGTGCCGGACCACAACGTAGCAGCGCCACCGATATATCCCACCTGTTGGGTGCCGTTAGTGGCTAGCGCACCCACCTCTTCAGTCCCGGGGGGGTTAGGAGTCAGGTCCACCACCGAGTTAGCCGTCCCGGTCCACAACAGGGCGTGGTCACTATTGCCCGTAGCGCTGTCCATGCCGTACCCAACCTCCTGTGAGCCGCTGACCTCGTAGGCAGTCGAATTTATAAAGCCGCTGGGATTGAGGTCCACCGCCGACGCTGCCGTACCAGACCACAGCAGGGCGTGACAGAGACCATTTCCAACATCCTGGGCATTGGGGTAGCCGTAGCCCACTTGCTCAGCGCCGTCGGTACCGACGGCATATGAATAGGCAACACCAGCCGGGGCGAGGTCCACGGCCGAGCCAGCAGCACCGGACCACAGCAGTGCGTGATCGCTGCCCTCCATACCGCCCACCCGGCCAAAGCCCACCTGCTGTGACCCGCAAACGCCGTAGGCGCACGACCAATCGTAACCGCTGGGATTTAGGTTCACTGCCGAGGCAGCCGTACCCGACCATAGCATGGCATTATAGGATTCGGTAATGGTCGTGTTGAACGCCTCGCCTACCTGCTGCGTTCCGCTGGTGGCATAGGCGTATGAGCCATTGAACCCGCTGGGATTGAGGTCCACCGCCGAGCCGGCAGGGCTGGACCACAGTAAGGCGTGCTCGGAACTTCCCGCGGAGCCGTAGCCGACGGTCTGACCTGCAACGATAGGCTGCGACATGCCAGGGAACTGGTGGATGAAGGTATAGTTATAGCCGTCGGGGCCGGTCAGCGGGTACAGAATCGAAAAAGTATAAGCCTGCCCAAAAGCGAGCGGCGAAGCGGCGAACGTCACGGCCGCGAACAGCGAAATGGTTTTTCGATTCATGGTTTTCTCCATTTCGCGTTGTGGTTAAGTGATTCCTCGATGGATGGGAATTCGTCGTGAAATAGCAAATGGCAGGGTTGTTCTGAAGGTACGTTCCACAATTCTTCCCTGCCTCGTCGAAAGGCCAAAATCCGGAATATCGGGGATTTTACTAGGGTATCATGCTGCATCACCAACTCGATTTGTCTATCAGGGAATTACCTATTTCTTGCAAATGATGTGGCAAATTGTCGCACGTGGTTTCGCCAAGTGCGCACGCTTGCGCTCTAAGCCATCTGGAGGACAGCACCGCGACGCGCGGTTGCCGAAGGTTGTCGGTAAGGGGCTGTGGCCCCGGCGGAAGGGAAGAAGGCCGGATGCAGTCACGGTCACCCACAGCGACGTCGGCGAAACAATATGCCCACCGCGCCGAAGATTGACAGGCCAAACGATGTCGGCTCGGGAACATCCGCCAAAAGCCCATTTGCCGCCGCGAAAGCGTCCAGGGCCGCAACGTCTCCAGCCGAGGCCGCGCCGCTGACGCTCTGGTTGAAGTTCGCCGCCAGGTCGGTGAAGTCGGCGGCGTTCACCAGGCCGTCGTAATTGAAATCGCCCTGGTCCCAGGCGGTGACGGTCTGGTTGAAGTTCGCCGCCAGGATCGTGAAGTCGGCGGCGTTGACTATGCCGTCCAGATTGGCGTCGCCGAGTAGCGTGTACATCACTTCGATCTGACCGGATGACAGGCCGGAGACGGTGCCGTCCACCCCGTCGGCATAGCCCAGGCCATAGGACAGGCCGTTGGTGGTCGTTCGCGCCGCGGTGGACATGATACCCGGGCCGTTCCAGTGGCCGCCGTTGTAGCCGGACTTGATGTAGCCGGCGATCGTGGAGATCGGATCGCTTGCGCCATAGTCGATGATGATGTGGTTATTGTTCACGTCCAATACGCCGGCGCCGCTGATGGATAGGGAGGTGAGATTGACGTTGCTGGTGACGGCGCCGCTGCCCGCGGTGAGGTTGGTTGCCAGTTTCAGCGTTCCGTTGGTGATGGTAACGCTGCCGACGCTCAGGGCGGTGTCGAGGGTTAGCGTATCGATGCCGGACTTTGTGAAGGAACCGGCATCGGCAATGCTGCCGCTTCCGCTGATGGTGTAGTTGCCGGAACTGTTGTTCACCGTCACCGAGCCGGGGCTGACCGTGCTGTTCAACGTGACGGCGTAGTGGCCGTTGTTGGCGTCGTTGAAGGTGATATAGCTGCCATCGACGTAGACCACGGCGGCAGAGCCGTCTTTCCAGTTTTGGTAGTCAGCAATGTCCCAGGTGTGCCCGTCACCGGCACTGCCGGCGTTGTTCCACGTGAGTGTGGCCGCCGGCTGGGCAATGCTGACTTCTCCCGCGAGATAGGGGATCAGAAAGCCAGCCTTGGGCGTTCCCAAACCAGTGGCGGTGTCATAGCCGGGGCCCGCGGCCTGGCCGGTGCTGGTCGTGCCGGTGGTCACGTCATTGAAGCCCTGCGTGTAATACGGCGTATCGTACAAATTGTAGAGCGACGGGAGCAGGCCGCTGGTGACGTTGGAGCTATCGAGCGAGGCCAGGCCGTTGAGCGCGCGGCCCTGGTCGGCGATGGCGATCAATGCGGCCCACTGGGGCGAGCCGCAACTGGTCCCGCCGGCAGAGTACCATTGTCCCCCGGAGACGGCGTAAAAGCCGGTGTTTAAATCGGCGTCATAGGCGACGTCCGGCACGCTCCGCCATCCGGATTGCTGCGCGACCCGCTGATAGCTTGGCTCGGTTTCCTGGGTGCTGTAGCCGCCGCCGCCGCTTCCCTTCGAATCGTTCCAGGCGGTTTCGGAGCCATATCCACCGCTGGAATTCAGGTAAAGCGAGGTGCCCCCTACGGCCAAGACGGTGGGAGATGTGGAGGGATACTCGACCGAGCCAGTGTCGCCGCTGCTTGCGACGAACGATACACCCTGGTGGCCGCTGGGGGTGATGTAATTAAAGTCGTTGGTGGTCTCACCGCTGAATTCGGCGCCCCCCCAACTCATGGAGACCACACAAGTGCCGGCGGCGGCGGCGGCCGTCCGAACGCCCGCGTTCAGGTTCCCAGAATTGCTGTCGTTGGCCTCCACCAGGAGAATATTGGCCTTGGGCGCGATGGCGTGGGCCAACTCGACGTCAAAGGACGTTTCTTGCGCCCAACCGCTATTGGTCCCCGTGGGCAACGTGCTGCCGCCGGTTTGATTCTCTATCGTAAAGGCGGGAGGCGCGCTGATGCCGTACGCGGAGTCGAAGGTGGAAAGGTCGGACTGAATCGTGGCGTCGTTGTACGCATCGACGATCGCGATAGTTTCTCCAGCGCCGGTTGCCGCAACGCCGTTGAACATGACGCCGATAAAACCGTACGCGGTGCGGATTTGCGAGGGCGTATAGGTGTATTGCTGTGCCAATACCGGAACCGCGGAGTAAATGACCGCGGAGACGGAGACATTAATAATCCGCCGCGGAATGGTTTTGCGTTTCATGTTTGGGCTTCCCCACGAATGGTGGGCGCGCCGAACGGATTGTGTCAGGCCACCGCGGCTCCTGGTTGACATCTCGTTCTCTCCTCGCACTCGAACCTTCGAGCGTTCCCCATCGCCGACAAAAACATAACTCATTTCCCATTACAAACAATGAAAGAATGGCAAAGGATTGGCGAAAAAAGGGACTGTTCGGACCCGCTGTCTCCGAATCGGCGTTTACGGGGAGGTTTATGCGGTTCAGTCCGTTCGAAGGCAACGAACTCACGCCAGCGTTCCCAGTTCCATTTCGTGCAGGCCCTTGCCGCTGGGCACCATGGGGTAGACGTGCTCGTTGGGCTCGACGTAGAAATCGACCACCACGGGGCCTTTATGGTCGAGCATTTCCTTCACGATCTTGGGCACGTCGGACTTGTGATCGCAGCGAATCCCGCGGATGCCGAACGACTCCGCCAACTTCGCGAAGTTCGGGTTCTTCATCGCCGTCTGGCTGTAACGCTTCTCGTAGAACATGTCCTGCCACTGCTTGACCATGCCCTGGAAATCGTTATTCAGGATGGCGACCTTCACGGGGATGTTGTACTGGGCGATCGTGGCCAACTCGGACAGGGTCATCATGAAGCTGGCGTCGCCGTCGATGTCGATGACGACTTTGCCGGGGCTTCCGAGCTGCGCTCCGATGGCGCTCGGCAGGCCGTAGCCCATCGTGCCCAGCCCGCCGCTCGTGATCATCTGCCGCGGATAGCGCCAGCGGTAAAACTGCGCGGCCCACATCTGGTGCTGGCCGACCCCCGTGGTGATGATCGCGTCGCCTTTGGTCTGAGTGTTGATCTGCTCGATCACGTACTGCGGCTTGGAGTTTTTGGAGTCGTCAAGATATTTGAACGGATATTTCGCCCGCCAGGCGTTGATCTGGCTCCACCAGGCGTGCCGGTCCCGGTGCTCGATCAGCGGCAACATCGCTTCCAGCGATGCCTTGGCATCGCCGACAACCGGCACGTCCACGTCGACGATCTTGCTGATGCTGCTCGGGTCGATGTCGATGTGGATGATCTTGGCCCTGGGCGCGAACTTGGTGAGGTTGCCGGTCACACGGTCATCGAACCGGGCGCCGATGCTGATGAGGCAATCGCAATCCTGCACCGCGTAGTTCGCCGTGGCCGAGCCGTGCATGCCGAGCATGTACAGGCTGCGCGGGTCCAATTCATCGAACGAACCCAGACCCAGAAGAGTCGTGGTACAGGGGATGTTTCCCTTTTCGGCGACCTTTCGCAGGACCGCCGATGCGCCGCTTATGATCACGCCGCCGCCGACGTAAAGCAGCGGCTTTTCGCTGCGGTTGATCAGTTCCGCGGCCTCCTGGACCTGGCGCGCGTTGGCGGCCATGTAGGCGGTCTTGCGCTTTTGGATATGTGGTCGCGGAGCGTCGTCCACCTCGCGCGTGCAGGTGTTGGTGGTCACGTCCTTGGGCAGATCGATGAGGACCGGCCCCGGCCGCCCGCTGGTGGCGACCAGAAACGCCTCGTTGATGATCCGGGGAAGATCGTGCACGTCCTTCACCAGGTAATTCCATTTCGTGCAGTGCCGCGAGATTCCCGTGACGTCCGCCTCCTGGAACGCGTCGTTGCCGATAACCTTCGTCGCCACCTGCCCGCTGAAGACCAGGATGGGAATGGAATCCAACTGCGCCGTGGCCAGCGGTGTGATCGTATTGGTCGCCCCAGGCCCGCTGGTGACCACGCAGACGCCCGGCTTGCCCGTCACCCGGGAGTAACCGTCGGCGCAATGCCCGCTGCCCTGCTCGTGCCGATTGAGAATGAATTTGGCGCTGGTCCTATAAAGCTGATCGAACACCGGCAGGATCGCGCCGCCGGGATATCCGAACATCACCTCGACCTTATGTGGCCCGACCAGCATCTCGTGGAATATCTGCGCCCCGCTCTTGCCCTGATACTTGGGTTTGGATTCAGCGGTGGTTGAAATCGCGGTCACTTTTGCGTCAGTTTGAAGCGTAGCCATGTTTGTCTCTCAAAGTTGTAACTATTTGTCGGAAGAAGAAATACAATCTGATGCGGGCCGGTGTCGCCAAGGAGTTTTTACACCCCCGGCCGCATCGCCGGCCTATCGTACGGCGACCGTAAGGTGCAGGAGCATAATCATTGAAACGGCCATTCGACGCGGATCCTACGATGTTTAGGGGTTATCGTCAATCTTAAAGTCGTTACTTATGAAACCGGGGGGTGTGAGCCACGAAAGTAGGTGGATTCTTACGCCGCCAGAGGGCGTTGATTCCAAAATTCGTCCCATCGGCCGTTGAGCCATGCCGATCGCAGCGACAGAACCGCTTGCGCGCCTGATTC
>JBEKEC010000065.1:0-27849 GCA_050014015.1 Tepidisphaeraceae bacterium | reverse complement strand
TACCGCCTGCATGCGAAAATTGTTGACCATTCTCAACGCCATGGCCCGCGACGGCCTTACATGGAGTCCAAAATGTCAACTCCAAACCACTTGAAATTAGACACAGCCGCTTCGCGGTAAAATTCTTTGGGTTGCGGGCAGAGCTCGCGCTGTGCGCCTTCGCGGTAAAACTCTTTTGGGTGCGGGCATAGCTCGCGCTGCGCGTCTTTGCGGTGAATAATCGAGTTTAAGTCACGCACCCCTCGCCCAATGGCCTTCCGGATCATTCCCGGTCCACTTTCGCGTTGTCGGTCGTGATCGGCTGTCCGACCGCGACGTCCAGCTTCACGTTGATGAATTTGACGTCCGTGGCATCCTGAACCATGAACCCGCGATCGGCCTGAATCTTCACGTTGGTGAAAGTGATGTCCCGCGCCATTTGCTCGGGAAGGCCGAGGATTCTGCCGGCGATCGGCGACCGCGTGACGGTGAGGTTCGTGACGTCGATGTCGTGGAAAAAGGGAATGTTCCTGCTCTGCCCCTGTGACGCGCGGGGACCGACATCGGTCGGGGCGTTGGCGTTGCCGTTGTAGAGCATGTTGATGTCGAACGGCCGCGCCACGTTCTTCATGGTGATGTCGGAGTAGTGGATGTCGTGGACTTCGCCGCCGCGGCCGCGGTACGATTTGATCCGCAGACCGTTGTCGGCGCCGTCGAAGGTGCATCGGCGGACGAAAACATGGCTGACGCCGCCGAGCGTCCCGCTTCCGATCGAGATTCCATGGCCGTGCAGGCAGGTAAGGTCTTCTATCACGACATCGCGTGAACCGCCCTGGATCGCCACGTGGTCGTCGCCGGTGTCGAATTCACAGTTGCGGATAATGATTCGCTGTCCGCCGGGGTCGATGGCGTCGGTGTTGGGCGCATCGCTCGGTGCGAAGACGCGCACGTTTTCGATCAATATGTCCTCGCCTCGCGAGCTGACTACCAGGTGAGACATGGGCGAATTGCTGAGCGTGACGCCGTCGACGTGCACCCGCTTGCACCCCCGCAGCTCGACGAGCGTGGGCCGCGGGTAAATCAACCGGCCCGGGGGGTATCGCCGGGCGGCCTTGTCCGACCAGATCCAAAACAAGGCGCCCGACCCGTCGATCGTGCCGCTGCCGGTGATGGCCACATCCGTCAGCTCGCGGCCGAAAATGACGCCCCAGCGCCCGAATTCGTCCACGTCGTCCTGGGTGGCGCTGTCCGGATCGGGCAACCCCCAACCCGTCAGAGTTTCCGGCGTCTTGATGACCGCGCCGGCGTCGAGGTGCAGGTCTATATGGCTTGTCAACTGAAGTGAAAGAGTCAGAAAAGTTCCCGGCGGAATCTCCAGACGTCCGCCGCCGGCGTTACGGATCGCCGCGACCGCTTTGGCGAACGCCTCGGTATTGATCGTCTTGCCGTCACCCACGCCGCCGAAGTCCAGCACATTGAATTTGTGGTCGGGAATGACGGGTAACGCCACCTTGACGTCGGCGGCCGGGTCGGCCGGGTGGGTTTGCCCTCGGGACATCGGGACAAAGGCCATAACGCCAAGGCAGCCCAATCCCGTCAACAAGATCCATTTGCTGAAGACCATCGTTCTCTCCTCAAGCCTTCCAGCCCTGCGGGGATTCTACCGGTGTGGCGGAAGTTCCGGTAATGCCGCAAACCCTTTCGCATTGGACCCGCTTTCATTTTTCTTGAATCACGGCGTCCAATGTGCCGAAATCGCTTTTATCGGAGGAAGTGCCGTTATGACCACCGATTCCAGAACTCCCAAACGCTACTCCGTCGTCGACGATGGTCGCGTCTTCACGGTCGCGCTTCTTTCAAGTATGACCTGGACCTTCCTTCGTCACGATCATTCCGGTTCCGGCGGCGGACCGCTGCAATCGCTTGCGGTCTCCATGATACTCATCTACCTCTTTGGCACACCGCTGGCCCGGCTCGCCTACGTTCTGGCCGGAAAACGTCCCCTGGCGGCGCGCGTCGCCTTCGCCATGGTAACGCTGACAATTGTCGGCCTGATGGCGTGGAGTCAATAGCGGTCCATCTCAGGGGTATGCGATATTTGGCATGGGTCTGAGCCTTTTCAGTATTGCCGGGCCTGAAGGGATGGGGGCTTGCGGTCACAAAAGGGAGAACTGTCCGTTGGCGACGCGATAGAAATACCACATGATGACGATGGCCGCCGCGACGTGGATCGCGGACTTGAATATCGCCATTTTGTCGCCGTCGAGCGCGCGTATCATGATAAACCCGCTGATTTATCGGTTATCCGACCTTGGCACTTTATTCGCGGCGCGGGTTGAAAGGGGCGGCCTATTTTGTCGGCGGGATCGTGACCTTAACCGGGGCCGACGCCATGGTTAAAAGCCAGCGAACCAGATTCTCGCTCGCCTTTCGATTCTCGATCGGCAACGCCGGCGTCTTCACGTCGATGTATTCGTTGTAAAACCACGGGTCGCCCACCGCAAACACGAATCCCTTTCCGTAATGCGAGGTGGCCATGATGATGTCCGTGCCCTCCGCCCCGTCCTGTTTGGGCGCCGTCAGCAGCGTCTGCGCCGGATCGCTCACGGTCAGCGTGCAAATCTCCTTCATGTAGATCATCCCCACGTCCTTGAACAGCGGATGATCGGGAAACTCGCTGAACGTCCCGCGCGCCATCTCCGCGTGCGTTGGAATCGTATTACGCAGATCTCCGTTGAACTTGATCCCAAAATGCTGGGCGAGCACATTCAGATGCTCGAATTCGCAGTTGTTCTTGTCGTTGGCGAAAAGCGCCAGAACCCCGCCGTCGTTCACCCAACCGGCGATGGCGTCGGCATCGTCCGGCTGAATGTAGTTCGGCTTGTGGTCGGCGGCGCTTTTCACGGTGCTGGGGTTGACGATGATGTAAATGGAGAACTGGTCGAGGTCCTGCCGGGTCGGGGCCTTGGGCATCCTCGCCAGGCTCGCGCCGTATTGTTCCCAAACCTGTCCGAACTTTGAGTATCCCGAGGACTTGGCGTCATCCCAGATGTAATGGAATTGGGCGCCGTTCTTCACCTGATGATTGAAGAAATAATCCAGCCCCACGACCTTCCCCGCCCCGATTTGCAAATCGGCCGGCGAAGGCTGGGAAGCGGGCGCCGGCAACTGCGCGATCGCCCGGGCCGACACAACCAAAACGATGAGGATAGCCGCGCACAATTTCAATATCGCTGACATGATCGTCGCTCCCTTATTTATGGGCGCCTGACACGTTCTGCAACTTCTTCCCCCTCCCCTGGTACTCCGGGGGAGGGCTGGGGTGGGGGCCATCTGGCCTATTCAACCCCCACCCTGACCCTCCCCCGGAGTACCAGGGGAGGGAAAGAGGACGATTGCAGAAGATGTCACGCACCCCACCCTTACGGTTCCGCCACCAGCGGGTTGGCCGGCACGGAAAAACGGAATTCCGTCACCTGCCGGTAAATCTCGCCCGGTCGAAGGATCGTGTTTGGAAAATCCGGATGGTTCGGGGAATCAGGAAAATGCTGCGTTTCCAGACAAAACGCCGCGTGCGCCGCATAGACCGCCCCGTCCTTTCCAACCAGTCCCTTCAGATTGTTGCCGGTGAAAAAATGCACCGCCGGCTCGGTCGTCCAGCATTCCAGCATCCGCCCGGAATCCGGATCGTACACCGCCGCGGCCTTCACCAAATCGGCCTTCGGATTGTTCAGCACCATCGTGTGATCGTATCCCGTGAACGGCGCGGGAAGCGAGCCGATGTCCCGCCCAATCGGCTTGGCCCTGGTGAAATTGAACGGAGTCCCCGCCACCGTGGCGAGTTCCCCCGTCGGGATCAACGCCCCATTCACCGGCAAGTAATGGTCCGCCCAAATCTTCGCCACGTATCCCAGCACGTCCCCCTTGCCCTCCCCGCTCAGGTTGAAATAGCTGTGATGCGTCAGGTTGATCGGCGTCGGCTTGTCCGTCGTCGCGTAATACTGCACTTTGAGCCAATTGTCGTTCGTCAGCGTGTACAACACCGTCACTTTCACGTTGCCCGGAAAACCCTCCTGCCCATCCTGATCCAGAATCGTGAATCGAACCGTCGGCCCATCGGGCATGACGCCGCTGTCGGCATCCCACATCCTCTTCGCCAGGCCCTTGAATCCGCCGTGCAGGCAATTCATCCCCTGGTTAAGCGTCACGGCATACCCGACGCCGTCGATGGTGAACGTGCCGTTGGCGATTCGGTTGGCATAACGCCCGGCGATGCAGCCGATGAACGGGCCGCTCTCCTGGTATTGCGTGACATCGTCGAAACCCAGCACGACGTCCCCCATCTTCCCGTTTTTATCCGGCACGAAAAGATTGGTGACGATGGCGCCATAATTGATCAACCGGACCGATGCGCCATTTTTATTGGTGAGAATGTACTGTTTGACGTTCCAGCCCTCGAGCGTTTGGCCGAAATCCTTTTGTTCCACCGGCCGCGCCGACGCAACGCCAGTCTGAAGGCTTGCCAACCAAACGATTCCTAGAAACGCCGCTCGTTTCGCCAATGCTCCGATCATGTCCTTCTCCTGCCGTGTCCGTCGTTCAAACTTCGCCAGTCCCCGCATGATATTTCCCCGGAGCCTGCCGAGCAACATATCGTGGCACGGGCATCTTGCCCGGGGTGCGTGACACTTGCTGCGAAGAATTTCCCCCTCCCCATGTACTCAGGGGGAGGGTTGGGGTGGGGGTCGAATGTCGATTGGCCCACGCAACCCCCACCCTGACCCTCCCCCTGAGTACATGGGGAGGGGAAGAAGATGGCTTGCAGAATGTGTCACGCACCCGCCCCCGCCAACCCATCGCGTTTTGGTCTATACTTGGGACCGGACATCGGCGAGAATGCCGCCGCAAAATGAAACGAAACGGAAGGGAAAAGGAAAATAGTCGCTCCCCGCTTCGCATCGGCGTTATGCAAATGGCCTGCTCGGCCGATCCGGCGGTCAATCTCAGCAACCAGCTTGCCCTGGTGCGACGTGCCGCCCGCTCGGGAGCCAGGATCGTCTGCACTCAGGAGCTGTTTCGTTCGCAATACTTCTGCCAGGTTGAGGATCACCGGTTCTTCAAGCTGGCCGAGACTATCCCGGGTCCGAGCACCGATGCGCTTGCGAAACTGGCCAGGAAACATCGCATCGTCATCATCGCGTCGCTGTTCGAGAAGCGTGCGGCGGGCGTGTACCACAACACCGCCGCCGTCATCGACGCCGATGGCTCGATCCTCGGCATCTATCGCAAGATGCACGTCCCCGACGATCCGCTGTATTACGAGAAGTTTTATTTCACTCCCGGCGACACCGGGTTCCGCGCCTGGCAGACGAAATATGCCAGGATCGGCGTCCTGATCTGCTGGGACCAGTGGTTTCCCGAAGCGGCGCGGCTGGCGGCGCTGCAAGGAGCGCAGATTCTGTTTTATCCGACCGCGATCGGCTGGCATCCACGCGAAAAGGCCGAATACGGCAACGCCCAACATGAGAGCTGGGAGCTCATTCAGCGCAGCCATGCCGTCGCCAACGGGTGTTACGTCTGTGCTGCCAATCGAATCGGGATCGAGAAGATCCTCGGTCCCGGCGGAAAACCGGTGAATGACGAGGGAATTGAATTCTGGGGCCAGTCGTTCGTCGCCGCTCCCAACGGCCAGATCATCGCCAAGGCCGCCAGCGACAAGGAAGAGGTTTTGATCGTCGATTGCGATCTGGAAAACGTGGAATTCAGCCGCACGCATTGGCCTTTCCTGCGCGACCGGCGGATCGATGCGTATGCAGATTTGACGAAGAGGTTTGTGGATCGAGTATCCTCAAAAAAATGAGCGGCGAAGAAATGCGTCTTGAACGAATGTCGAAATTGAAAACGCTGAAACAAACGCCGACATCCTTGGGTTACACGTTTCCCGCTGAATGGGAAACCCATGCTGGGACCTGGTTCAGTTGGCCGCGGCCGGAGGGGGTTTCGTTTCCGGACAAATATGACACGATTCCGGAAAACCTGGCGCGAATCTTCCGCCAAATCTCGCCGCGCGAAAAAGTGCACGTCAACGTGCCCAATGGAAACTATGAAACATTGGTCAAAGAGCAATTGACGGAGCACGGCTGCCCGCTTCGGAACATTTCATTCCATCACGTCAAGACCAACGAAAGCTGGTGCCGCGACCATGGGCGATTCACTGTCTCAGCCAGCAGCAGCCGAAGTGATGAAACCCGAAACCCGAAATCCGAATGACGAATCAAATCCGAAATCCGAATGACGAAACGGTCTTTATTCGGTCATTCGGATTTCGGATTTGATTCGTCATTCGGATTTCGGGTTTCGGATTTCCCTCAAGTTCCTCCCATCCGATCCGATATCGTCTTTTCCGGCCCGGTCTTCTCCGGCCCAGGTTTCTCCGCACTCACCGGCGCGGGCGCCGGTTCGGGCGCCGGTTCGGGCGCCGGCTTTTCCACCTGGTTCTTGTCGAGGATGAAAGCAACGACCGAAATCACGCTGGTCCACAATCCGCTTTTGTCGCCCTCGGCGGTTTGAACGACCGCGCGGGTTTTCACGATGTCGCCGCTCATCTTGAATTGCTGTTCACGCTCGTCCCAGTTCTTGTCGGCGTCGAATGGAATTCCCAGCGTGGTCGCCAGCATCGTCGCCGCCAGGTCTTCGCACAGGTCTTCCGTCTTCTTCTCGGTCATTCCGTAGCCATGATGCTCGGCGATATACCCATGTGCGTGGTTTCGCGGAATCGCCAGACCGATCCCGGCGCAAATCAGCCGGTTGGGTTCGTCCGTGGCGGCCTCCGCCAGGACGACGAACGTGATCTGTCCGGGCATGAGCTTGGCCTGTCCCTCTTTCATGGGGACGATCTTGCACGTCGTGGGGTAAATCGACGAAACCCGCACCAGGTTTTGTTTTTCGATCCCCGCATCCCGCAGCGCCAACTCGAAACTCATGAGTTTTTGCGCGTGTCGCCCAACTCCCTTCGTGAAGAAGCATTCCTTGGGCATGAAATCATCGCCATTGACCATTTATTAAGACTCCGTTTGCAAGTTGTGCGGCTTTCATCTCCGCGCGAGGCGCGAATTATATCGTGATTCTCACTGACGCAAAGACATTCTTGAAAATTGGCGACAGGATTTTCCGAAAAATCCCCCAGGGGCGCCGCTACAGAGCGCCGTTCCAATCCGGCGGCAGCAGAATGACGGGAATTTTTGTATTCTTAATCAATTCCACCGGCACGTTCCCCGCCAGAAGGCGTGCAAAAATGTTCTTCCCGGTCAATCCAAGCACGATCAAGGTGACTTCCCGCTCCGCCGCGGTGTTCAAAATCGCCCGGGCGATGTCGTCGCTGAACATTAACAGCGTTTGAACCGCCACGTCCCGCTCCTGGAGCTTGGTGCGCAGAAAGCTGATGGCCGCCTCACCGTCGGCCTGCTCCTGCTCGCGCATCTGCCCGCCGCTCGGACGCGAGACGTGAACCACCAGCACCTCCGCCTCCAGCCGATGAGCCAGGTCCGCCAGCGGCACAACCACCTTCTCCGCCGCCCATGGACTGCTCACCGCTATAAGAATCCGGCTCATTGTTGTGCAATTTTAGATTGAATTGAATCCATCCGAAAGGGGCAAACCCGTCCGTTCCATCAGCGCCGCCAGCCGCCGCAAGGCTTTGCCGCGATGGCTGATCCGGTGCTTTTCCTCGGCCGGCAGCTCGCCGGTCGTCTTTCCCAGCGCTTCCACCAGGAAAAGCGGGTCATATCCAAATCCCCCATGTCCCCGCGGCTCAGCCAAAATCCGCCCTTCGACGCTATCGCTGGCCGTCAGCACAACCCTGCCCCGCGGGTCTGCCAGGGCCACCGCACACACGAACCGGGCGGTTCGCCGTTCGGCCGGCAGCCCGGCAAGCTGCCGCAGCAACAGGGCGTTGTTGTCCGCATCGCCCTCCCCAGCCTTGTGCATCGCCGCCCATCGGGCGCTGAAAACGCCCGGCTTGCCCTCCAACGCATCCACCGCCAGCCCGCTGTCATCCGCCAGGCTCCACATTTCGAGCAACTTCGCATATTGCCCCGCTTTCAGACAGGCGTTGGCCAGGAAGGTCGATCCGGTTTCCTCCACCGCGGGTAATTCGGCGTGTTCCGTCAGATCTGTAAACTCAGCGACCCCTCCATCCGCCAGAATCTGGCGAAACTCCCTCACCTTTCCGCGATTCGTGCTGGCAATGAGAATTTTCACGACGCTCGGGCCCCTACCTCAATCCTCCCAAACCCGGCACCGTCGGCGTCGAATCGCCCGTATCACCCTGATGCGGTGCTCCAGCCTGATCCGAATCGCTCTTCGTCGGTTGATCCTGATCGTCGTTGTCGTGCGGAACCTGCACCAAATACGACGGCCAGGGAATCGTTTGCGTGGAATGATCTTTCATTCGCATCCTTCTCCCGGCAACCTCGCCGTTGACGTAGTAATACGGATACTGCTCCGTCGCCCGCTTCAACGATTCATCCACGATCTGAAGGTTGGGCATAACCACCTTCATCTTCCGGCCCTGGGAATCATAAACCTTGTCGGAATCGACGCCTTGCGGCAATGGGCCGGGCACCACCAGCAGCGGCTGGTTGGGATCGTCGCTTTGCGCCACGGAGGATTCCTGTTCACGAACGGCTTGGCGCGGCCAGGAACCGATGTAAACCTCGCTGGTCGCCGGCCCGTGTCGGAAATAGGCCTCGATCCCGTGCTCGCGAAATCCCCGCACCGCATCCACCGCCGCTTGTTTCCGCTCGGGACTCCCCTTGTACACCGCGATCTGCAGCGTCCAATATCCCGGATTGCTCGCCAGGTCCCATTCCTTGGGCGCCGGCGGGTCCGGCATGTTGATCGACGTGAACACCACCTCTGAGAACATCGCGTCGCCGTCCTGGCTCACCAGCGATGACACCCTGGCCCGGTCCGTTTGCGCCCGCGTGTATTCCGCAAGCTGCGACCGGTCGTCAAACGTCTTGTAATACCCGAAATAAAGATCGCTCTCCTCCGCGCTGTGGACGACGTACCAATCCTTCGACCCGGTGCTGCGGATCAACAGCTCCTTGGTTCGCTTGGCATCGAGGATGTGCGATGGGCCCGTGAAAGTGGCGCAGTGCAAAGTGTACAACGCGCCCTGCGGCACGGGTATGGAAGAATCATCCGTCGGCGGGGCGGTCACCGGCGCGGTGGAATCCGTCGCCGTCTGATCCGTGGTTGAACTTGAAGGCGACGGGGAGTTGCTGCATCCTGTCGCCCCAAGAAATATCGCCAAAACAAATCCGAAATAGCGCTTCATGGCCTAAAACTCCCGGCGCCCAAACGCCCACGGCGCTGCCGTGGGGCTATATGCTATCAAAAACCGCTCCCGTTTCCGATAGAATCCTCTCCGCCATGAATCCCGACGACCCCAACCGCAAGCCCCCCTGCATGCGCGACGACGCCGTTGCCGTGCTCAAGCGCCTCCGCGAAGCCGGGCATGTCGCCTATTTCGCCGGCGGATGCGTGCGGGATTCGCTGCTCGGTCTGGAAGCGAAGGATTGGGATATCGCCACCGACGCCGCCCCCGGCCGCGTGCGCGAGCTGTTCGCCTCCACCCAGGCCGTCGGAGCCGCTTTCGGGGTGATCCTCGTCCGCAATGGCAAGAGCGTGGTGGAGGTGGCCACGTTTCGAGCGGACGGGGCATACGAAGACGGCCGCCGGCCCAGCAGCGTTCGATTCACCTCCGCCGAGGAAGACGCCCGGCGGCGCGATTTCACCATTAACGGCCTGTTCCTCGATCCCCTGGAAGACCGCGTGATAGATTACGTCGGTGGCCGGGAAGACTTGGCGGCCCGCCTGATCCGCGCCATCGGGCTGCCCGCCGATCGATTTGCTGAAGATCACCTTCGCCTGCTTCGCGCCGTCCGGTTTGCCGCCCGGTTCGGGTTTGAAATCGAACCCGCCACCACCGCCGCCATCGCTTCCCTGGCCAACCGCGTGAAAGGAATCAGCCCCGAACGCATCGGCGACGAACTACGCCTCATGCTCACCCCGCCAACGCGCAACCTCGCCTGGACTCTGCTATGGAATCTCGGCCTGGGCCGCGAAATCTTCCGTTTCCTGCCCAACGTGCCGCAGACACTGGACTTCAATCGGTCGATTTTCCTGAACCTGAACGCCCAACGCCCGATCAGCTTCGGCCTCGCATTGGCGGCGGCGACCCTGTGTGCTCGGCTTCAGGCCGGCGATGGATCATCCCCGTTGACCAGACCCGAAATTTCCCGCTCGGTCCGCGCGATGCGCCAGGCCCTGCGAATCAGCAACGATGAAAGCGACGAGATGGCGGAGACATTGGCCGGCCTAGAGCCGCTGCTGCAACCCGAGCCGCCGACTTTGGCAAAGAAAAAGCGTTTCCTTGCCCGCTCGACGTCGCCTCAATCCCGATTGCTGATGGATGCGATCGCGAAAATCAGCCTTCATCCCCATCGCATCGCCGATTTGCAGCCGGAACTGACCGAATTGAGCAAGCACGAGGTCGCGCCGCCCCCGCTGATTGACGGCGACGACCTGATCGCCGCCGGCTTCCCCGCCGGCCCCAAATTCCGCCAGATTCTCGATGCGGTTTACGACGCTCAACTCGAAGGACGCATCTCCACCAAGGAAGAAGCGCTCAATCTCGCTAAATCAATCTGATGATCGCGTAACAAAAATGCACCACAGAGAACACCGAGGTCACAGAGTACACAGAGATGAAGACCATGAATTCAGTTTTCCTCTGTGACCTCTGTGTCCTCTGTGCTCTCTGTGTCAGTCCTTTCGCCGGTAGTCCGCCCATGTTGAAAAGACGGCTCGCGCGGCCCCTGCGCTCCGCCCAGCACCAATCCCCCCGCAACCAGAAT
Organism: Tepidisphaeraceae bacterium; assembly: GCA_050014015.1. Taxonomy (GTDB): domain Bacteria; phylum Planctomycetota; class Phycisphaerae; order Tepidisphaerales; family Tepidisphaeraceae; genus PALSA-1353. The sequence goes on along the minus strand of JBEKEC010000065.1, from coordinate 16,948 downwards.
CATCCCGGCGCCCAGCAGATACACGTGCGATTGCGGACTTCGGCAAAGCTTGGCGAAATACCCGCCCACCGGCTGGTACGGCGCCAACGCCGCCGGCGGTGGAACGTTGATGATATTGAACGGCGACATCCGCTCGGCATCGGCCGAGGCGGACTGCCCCGAACCCGCGTCCGCCTTCGTATCCACGATCGCCTCGCCCTGCTGCACCGCGCGCATTTCCCGCTGGGCCAGGCGCTCCGTGAGCTGCGGATCGCTTTCCATTTCCGACAAAAATTCCTTGTTGACCGCGATCTGTTTCTGCACCTGCGCCAAATCCAACCGCAGCTTTTCTCGTTCGTACACCAGCCGGCGATTGGCGTCGGCCTGCGGAATCACCAGGCACGCGGCGATGATGCCCAGGCCCATGCAAAGGATCGCGATCGTCCAGCCCCCGGTCTCGGCAGAGGCGCGCGGTGGATACGCTTCCTCATCCTCCACCTCCGGCTCCGGCAAATACAACGGGGCTGTCAGGTTATCATCCTCGATTTCATCGCCCCGGCCCCCGGGCTGCTCGGGCAAAGATTCCATCTGCCAATCCCCCGGCGGCGCTTCCAGATGCCATTGCCCCCCGGATTCCTCTTCCCAGTTGGTCGGCGCATTGCCTTCTTGAGAATCGACGGATTCCCACGGCAGCGCCGCGCGCTGCGCACTACCCCCACGGCCCAACCGCAAAACCATAAAGCCATCCTTGGCCCGCCGAAGAGCGGATCGGCATTCCCGGGCTATTTACGCCACAGCTTGCCGCCGTACAGCGCCTGCTTGCCCAACTGCTCCTCGATGCGGAACAACTGATTGTATTTCGCCACGCGATCCGATCGCGCCGGCGCGCCGGTCTTGATCTGCCCGCAATTCGTCGCCACCGCGATGTCCGCGATCGTCGAATCTTCCGTCTCACCGCTGCGATGGCTTATCACCGCCGTATAGCCGGCCCGGATCGCCATGTTCACCGCCTCGAACGTCTCGCTCAGCGTGCCGATCTGGTTCACTTTCACCAGGATTGAATTTGCCGTGCCGGTTTTAATGCCTTTTTCCAGGAATTTCGTGTTGGTAACGAAGATGTCATCTCCGACAAGCTGAATCTTCTTCCCCAGCCGGTCGGTCAACTTCTTCCATCCCTCCCAATCATTCTCCGCTAAACCATCTTCCAAAGACCGGATCGGATATTTTTCGATCCATTTTGCCCAATAGTCAATCATCTCGTCATTGGACAAAATCTTGTCCGGATTACTCTTGAAGAGTTTGTATCCCTTCTTCTGAGCGTCCCACAGTTCACTGGCGGCCGGATCGATGGCAATGAAGACCTGCTTGCCCAGTTCATACCCCGCCGCCGAAACCGCATCGCCGATCACCTTCAGCGCATCCTCGTTGTCCTTCAGATTGGGCGCAAAACCGCCTTCGTCCCCGACCGCCGTCGAAAGCTTGTTCTTCTGCAACACCTTCTTCAGCGCGTGATAGATTTCAACCCCCGCCCGCATCGCATCGGAAAAAGTGTCGAATCCCCACGGCTGAATCATGAACTCCTGAAAATCCACGTTGTTGTCCGCATGCTTGCCGCCGTTGAGGATGTTCATCATCGGGCAGGGCAGCGTCTTGGCGCCCGGCCCGCCCAGATAGCGATAGAGCGGAAGCTGGCTGAACTCGGCGCCGGCCTTGGCGACGGCCAGCGACACGCCCAGCATCGCGTTGGCGCCAAGCTTGGATTTGTTCGCCGTGCCGTCCAGGTCGATCATCAGCCGGTCGATCGCCTCCTGGTCGCGCGGGTCCAATCCGATCAACTCCGGCGCGATCTTCGCGTTGACGTTTTCGACCGCTTTCAGCACCCCCTTGCCAAGATAAACCTTTTTGTTGTCGTCGCGCAGCTCGACGGCTTCGTTCTCGCCCGTGCTGGCGCCGCTGGGGATCGCCGCCCGCCCCAGCGTTCCATCCTCCAGGACCACGTCCACTTCAATGGTCGGATTTCCCCGCGAATCCAGAATCTGTCGGCCGTGAATGTATTCTATGCAACAGCTCATGGTTGATGTCCGAAGCGCAGACCTCGGCCCTTTCATTGGTTATCGGACGAATTTGCTTGAAAACTTCAAAGGTGGATTGCCACGAAATCTCCCACCTTTCCAAATCGCAGTTTACGCGCAGGCAGGACGGTGTCAAAACCGCGCATTATTTCGCACCGCTTCATTTCCCCCGTGTAGCCGGCGAGCTTGCTCGCCGTATGCTCTGCGCCGCCAATCCATCATACGCCAGCCGCACATTCCCCGGCAGCGCCGCGTTGGTGGCTTCGTGCCGCAGGGCATGCGCAATATGGGTGAAGAAAGTCTGCCGCGCGCCGATTCGTCCCGCGGCGGCGATCGCCTCCTCGACGGAGAAATGCGTCGCGTGCCGCTTGTACTGCAAAGCATCCAGCACCAGCACGTCCAAATCCCTCAGCAACTCGAACGACGACTCCGGAATCCGATTCACGTCCGTGCAATACGCCAGATTGTCGATGCGAAAACCCAGCACCGGCATGTCGCCATGAAAAAGCGGGATCGGCGTCCACGTCTTTCCCGCGATTTCAAACGGCCCGTCGATCGTCCGCCGAATCAGGTGCGGCCGAAACACTTTCATCTCCGGCTCCGGCTCTTTGAACGCATAGCCGAAACTTCGCGTCAGCACGGTGTACGTGGCGTCGTCCGCCCAGACGTCCAGCGGGCCTTTTTTCAATGCGTTGAATCGCCGGACATCATCCAGCCCCATGATGTGGTCGGCGTGGGCGTGGGTGAACACCACTGCGTCGATCATGTCGATTCCGTTGGCGACGCATTGCAGGCGCAATTCCGGCGTCGCATCGATGAGGATGCGGGCATTGCCATAAGAAACCACGGCCGACGGACGCCCGCGCTTGTCATGCGGATCGGTGCTGGAACAGACCGGGCAATGGCACCCGATCATCGGAATCCCCGCCGACGTGCCCGTGCCCAGAAAAATGATCTCGATCCCGTCCATTGCCCTGCGTTATATGCGGTCAACCGCCGCCTTGCCAACGCCAGCCGCGTTACTTCCCGCTATACCAAAACGCCCGCTGCCAGTGGTGGGCCCACAGCTTCTTCTGCAATTCCATCGCCATGTCCGGCAATTCGCTCACGGTGCAATTCATCTGCGCTTGCGCTTCGTTGCGGATGCCGGCGATTACCGTGCTCACCGCGTCATCGGCCAGCGCGAACTTCAACGCCGCCTGGGGCATCGTGTATCCGCTCCCGGCAATTTCCGCCTTGACCTTCTCCGCCCTGTCCACCGCGCGCGCCAATCGATCGCCGGCAAAATATTTCCGCCGAAAATCATCCGGTTCAAAGACGGTTTCCTTGGTGAATCTCCCGGTCAGCGAACCTTCATCAAATGCCACGCGCACAATGATGCCGACTCCCTTTTCCCTGGCGACCGGCAGTAGCTGGGCGGCCGGGTCCTGCTCAAAGACATTGTAGATGACCTGCACGACGTCCACCCAACCGCCGCGCATGAGATCGATGACGGCGTTTTGATCGTGTTCCGGAGTGGATATTCCGACCAATCGCAGCTTTCCTTCCTTCTGTAATTTCCGCAGAATCTCGAATGGTTTGGGATCGTTGTTCCAGGCCCGAGTCCAGGTGTGCAGCTGGAGAACGTCCAGGCAATCCACGCCCAGGTTCTTCAGCCGCGTCTCGACGTTTTGGCGGAGGTATTTCTCCGAATACCGATCCTGCCAGTTGTCATGGGGGAACGGCGGCCATCGTCCGGCGTCCGGAGGCGTCTTGGTGGCGACGTAAATTTTGTCGCCCGGCATTTCGCGCAGCAGCTTGCCGATCAGGCGTTCGCTTCGCCCGTCGCCGTATCCGGCCGCCGTGTCGATAAAATTCACCCCCAGCTCCAGGGCTTTGTGCATCGCCTTGAGGCTGTCGGAATCACTCTGCTGTCCCCAGTTTCCGCCGATGGCCCAAGCGCCAAAGCCGATTTCCGATACCTTCCAATCCTGTTTGCCCAGTTTCCGATATTTCATCGCGTTGCTCCGTTTACCGATCTACCGCCGGCGCGAATGTGAATGCGGCTGCTTGTCCTGAAGGACCGGCGAGAGCGTCGTAACCTCGGCGGCAAGCGAAGTCGTCGCGGCCGGCGCCGCCACCGATGCTCCGCTGGCCGTCTGGTTGAAGTTCGCCGCCAGGTCGGTGAAGTCGGCGGCGTTCACCAGGCCGTCGTAATTGAAATCGCCCTGGTCCCAGCCGGTGACGGTCTGGTTGAAGTTTTCCGACAGGATGGTGAAATCCGCGGCGTTGACGACGCCGTCCAGGTTGGCATCGCCCAGGAGCGTGTACTTCACCTCGATCTGACCCGAGGCTAAACCGGACACGATGCCGTCCTTTCCATCGCCATAACCGAGGGCATAACGGGGATTCGATGCCGCGGTCGAGGACATGATTCCAGGTCCGTTCCACGCTCCGTGGTTGTATCCAGCGGTCAGATAGCCGGAAATCGTGGAGATCGGATCGGTCCCACCGGCATAGTTGATGAATAGATGATTGTTGTTGAGATTCACGGACGTATTGGCGGCGAGAGTCAGCGACGTGAGCGACGAACCTCCGCTGCCGGCCGCCAATTGCAGCGAACCGCCGTTCAGCACCAGCGCGGCGATGCTGATCGCCGAACCGGCGTTCACGGTGCCGCTGTTGATGACCACGTTGGTGAACCCGCCCGGTGTTGCCGCCGCACTCCAATTGCCGGTGTTGCTCCAGGCGGTGGAGGCTTGTCCCGTCCAGGTGTCCGACCAGGGCTGGCTGATCTTGGCGATGTCGGCGCTGGACAGCCCGTTGCTGAAGATTTCCAGGTCCGCGATGTCGCCGTCGAAATAGTTATAGCTTCCGCCGCCGTCGTTGCTGTCGCGGCCGATATTGGTCGGCTCGGTTCCGTAGGTGACTCCATAAGGATCGGCGGTTTCGCCCGCGAGGACGCCGTCGATGTACACCTTGAAATCCTGGCCGTCGTACACGCCGGCGATGTAGTGCCATTGGCCGTTTGTCAAAGCTGCGCTGGCGGTGCCCGTGGCTTGAACGTTGGGCGCGCCGCTGCCGTTGTAGCGGTTGGTGCCGAAGTTAACGGTGGTAGGACTGGACAAATCGAGGAAGAACGGCGTATCGAGGCCGTCCCAATCCTGGCTGATGATATCCCCTTGTGAGCTGACGGCGGTGGGCTTGATCCACGCTCCGATGGTGATTTGGCCTTCCAGATTGAGCTTGGCCGGCGTGCCGAGATTCACGTAGCCGCTCGAACCGTTGAAGGCCAGGGCGCTGCCATTGTACGGCCCGGCGATGCGGGTGACGCCGCCGACGATCGTCCCGTTCGCGGCCGCGCCGGAGCCAGAGTCCAGCACGGTGCTTCCGCTGGATTCGTTAAAACCGTATCGCGCCAGGGGAATGGGCAATGGGGTGATGGTTGGTTGCGCCCGCGCCGCTGCCGAAGTCCCAGCCGTGTTGAACGCCGCAACCTCGACGTAGTAATCCGTCACCCCGTTGAGATCGTAGATCGGCAGGGTGGTTGCATCCGCTGAAGCGGTCAGGGTCTGCACGACCTGCGTGAAACCCGGGTCGGTCGCGACGGTGATCGTGAATCCATTTTCAATGAGCGAATTGTCGGCCCACGAGACGTTGATCTGACTACTGGAAGCAGCGGAAGCGGCGACATCGAACGGGGCAGCGGGAACCGCCGCCGTTCCCGATGTCGTCGCGCTTGCGGTGCTGGAAGCGGCGGCGTCCCCGGCAGGTGAAGTTGCGATCACCTGGAAATAATAGGTGATTCCCGGCGACAGCCCCGTGAACGACCAGCTCGTGGAATTCGCCGGGGCGATCTGGGTGATCAGATTCGCGGAAAACGAACTGTTGGTGGATGCTTCCACCCGGTATTCCGTCGCGCCCACCGACGCCGATCCCCAGGACAGATTTACTTGCGTAGAGGAGATGTCGGTAGCGGACAGACTGCTCAGCGCCGCCGGCGCCAGCGAGTCGCGCTCGGCGCTGGCGGCGTCGCGGAAACCGATCTCCTTGGCATTGAATAAATCGGACTGCGAATCGGAAATCTGGAAGTCGCCGTATTGATCTCCCCACGGCTTGGCGGCGCCGTTGTAATAGATGATCGTCCCGCCGCCGTGCGCGAACCAAGCTTGGTAATATTGTTCCAGGAAAGTCGTGAATCGCGGATCGGTTTCCGCCTGAATCTTGGAGGTGGCGGTATCCTGAAATCCGGAGAGATCGGGTCCGGATTCGTAGCCGTCCATTTGGAGCCCATACTGCTGGGCGACCGCGTAGAGCGGATCGTATAACTCGTACGCCAGGGCGTATGCGTTTGCGGAAAGGTCCTGAAGCACCTGGGTGGCGCTGAGGTTGGGATTGCTGTTTCCCCCGTTGAGCGTGTTGGTCCCATTGTACGGCCCGTTCATGTTGGCGTAGGTGGCGGCGGCGACAGCGTAGAAAAATTGCGACGGAGCGCCGAAAACCGCGTTGATAAACGCCAACTGCCCGGCCTGGACTGACGGAATGGGGATGTTGGACAAGACCGGCCGAATTCGGGTGTTGATCGCCGATTGGCCAAGAACGCTGGCGAAGTCGTTGCTGATCTGCATTAGCCGGCGCGCGCACCATCGCTGCTGCCAAGTTGGACCATTCACGTAGCTGCCGTCGGGATTCTGCGCCAGCGAGAGATTGTCGTAGTTGAGGTTCGATGGCGTTCCGGTCTTAGCGTCCGCCACGACCTCCGCAACCGCCGCATCCGTCGCATATTGATAGACTTCAAACCCCGCGTTCCACGTTTCGTTGGAGTATTCGACGTAAACGTTCAGGTCGGGACTCAGCGCCGGATACGAAACGCCGTTGATCGTGTCGCCGTTCTTGATCAGGCTCGCCAGTTGATCGACGTAATTGTCGTTCGCCTGCGCCGGAATGTTGATCCACATATCGGCGTGAACGGCGTTGGCGAGCATGATCGCGTATTCCCAGCACACGCCCGTGAGATAACCGTTGCCGTCCACCGTGCCGTTGTAGTTGTAGAGCGTGGCGAATTCGGTCTGCGTGGCGTTGCTGGGCATGGATCGCCCGGCCCAGGTCATCACGGGATTGCTATTGGTCTGCGCCCAATCCATGAACCGGAGCACGGTCGGGTGCAGCGATTGCAGGAAGCTGATGTAACTGTTGGTGAACACCGGCGGATTGGTCGTGCTGTAGCCCGGACGGATGATCTGAAGGCTGGTGATCCCGCTGCCGGTGTTGCTGATCGTCATCGAAACGCTTCCGCTGCCGGGGATGGTCACGCTGGCGGTGTACGTGCCGGAGCTGTAGCTGGCATTGGACAGCGTCGCGCCGCTGAAGGTCACGGTCGGGTTCTGGCTCACCTTCATGATGAGGCTGTAAACCCCCGCATCATCGGCCGTCGGCGAGATCAAGCTGGGAATCCGGAAATCGGTCGTGGGCCATCCGTTGGCGTTGGCCGGGGCCAGGTCATTGTTGGAAATGTTATAAAAGCCGCCGGATTGCTTGACGATGTCGACCCAGATGGGCTGGGTCTCTGGGGCGGCGACGCCTGTATCCAGGCCGATGGAAGGGTTCGCCGTCACCGAGACGCTGGAGAAGCTGGCGGTTGCCAGCGTGCCGGAACTGCCGCTGGAGACGGCCAGGCCCATCAGGGAATTGGTTGAGCCGTTCACCGCCGCGGTTCCCACGAGCGTCCAGGCCCCGCTGGCGCTGCTCGAAATATATCCGCTGACGGTTGGTCCGTTCCGGACGAGCTTGAGCCATTGCGTTCCCGACGCGGCAATCGTGGAACTGACGCTATCTGCCGCCCCTGCGCTGGATCGCGAGATGAATTGAACGCCGCTGGCGGTCAGGTCAACCTCGGCAAAAGCCGCGCCGGCGGATGTGCCCTCGCGCAGCATCAGGCCGTCGGCGGCGGAGCCGGCGGACGGCGCCGCCAGCTGCGCGATGATCGTCGTATCGCCCGTGATTGATTCGGATACCAAATGGAATTGATCTGAAGTCGAGCCCGCCCCGGTCCCGGCGCCGTGTACGGTGTATTGCCCGCCGACGGAATAACTTGAACTGCCCGCCGCCGAGGGCGAGCCGATATCCGTATTCGCCGGCATAACGTCGGCGAATTCCCAGTTTTGGATCGTCTGCGTTACGCCGGTCGATCCATCGCTGCCGGTGAATCCGACGTAGGCCGCTCCGCCCGTCGCCGAGGGGATGTTCACGTTCGTGTAAATCTGCGTGCTCGTGACCGGGGTGAGAGTGGTTTGACCATCGGTCTCGGTGACCTGCAGCGTGCTGCCGTCGTATTCAATGCTTATCTGAAGCGCGCGCCCGTTGCTGAGATCGATGCTGGACGGGCTGATGAATGCGCCAGTGGTCGCGACGCCGTTGACGTTCAACTCGGTCATGGTTCCCGAAGCCGTGGCGAGGAATTCGATTGCCGCGCTTTTGGCGATGCCGTCCGATCCCGCATTCCCGGTGCCCACGGCGCCGGCGCCGCTGCCCTGAAGAACGAATGCCAACCCGGAAGTCGAAGGCCCGCTGAACTGCACGTTGAAGTTGGTTGAGAAGGCGGAGACGCCGAACTCTTGCGTCGTAAACGCGCTCCGCGACTCGCCGGCTCCACCATCGGCGAGCTCAAGTTGGTTGGAGAACGACAGGTTGGAAATAGCCGCGCCGCCGTTCAGCGAAAGTCCGGCATTATCGAAATCACCCAACGGGTAATTGAAGGCATCGCTCATGAGAGCGGCCGACAATTGGATCCTCCGCTCGAGGGCTTCGACAACAGCCGCGCATAAACCAAAGACCCTGGCGCGATCTGTCGGTCTTTTACGCTTGAACATTTCACGACCGTATCGGCCGCGTTGCGACAATTCAAGCGGGAAATTGATATTCGATTCGATTCATTTCCGCCGCGGGCGACGCTTGAGCAGGGCGATGCCGCCGATGGCCAGGACCCCAAGCGTGGATGGCTCCGGAACCGGCGGGCCGGCTACAAAATTCTCAATGTTGATCGCCGAGCCGTTGGTTGCGTCGCTGGAAGAGGTGAATCCGAAATATCCGGTCGGTCCGCCGACCAGCGATTGCAGCGAAGCGGGCAGCGGCACGTTGTTCAAGCCGATGGAGTTCCCGTTGAACAACACCGAAAGCGTGCCCGTGGGGTCGGGCAGACCGGGCGCATCGTAGGTCACGGTGACGATATTGGGAACGTTGGTGATGTCGCCCTCGCTGCCGGTCTGGGTGGCGAACGCCGCGGACGGAACGTCGAGATTGGAATTGTTTGTGTTGGCGAAAAGTTCAAACTGATTCGTCGTGCCGGTGGTCAGCGCGACCGCCAGGCTTTTCTGAATGGCATGCCCTGCCAGAGCTACGCCGTCCCCGTAACCGAGTTGTGTGCCGCCCCCGCCCAGCGCGGCCGGTCCATCGCCCTGGATGACAAACGCCAGACCATCCCCGCCGTTGGGGGTTGCACCCGTGGGGTTCTGCAGGAAAAACGTGTATTGCGCCGTGAAGCTTTGCGTCACGTCCTGCGGCGCGGTGACGAAGACCGAGCCATTCTGGTTGGTCCCGTTGATCATTGGAATGGTGCCCGCGACGACCAATCCGGAGTTTCCGCTGAAGGTGAACGGGCCATAGAAGGCGAAGGAGGGGTAATAGTAAATCGACGGCTGCGCCAATGCCGCGGAGCCGCAGAGGAGCATTACCGTCACCGCCGCCGCGATGTGTCGCAATCGCATTTTTTCTTCTCCCGTCGTTGAGATGTTCTCCGAGATGTGTCGATGCGGCACCAGCCACGACAGACACCGAACCATCCAAACCATATCTTAATATTAATTCCTTAAAAGCGGCTTCGCCTACCAAATCTGCGACATATTGAATAGCCGCAAATGCTCGAATGTCAAGCGAATTCGGTCGGATATGAGCAATATCAGGATATTTGCCTGCGTTTAGAGCCGCCAGATGGTCATGCCGCCGTCGATGTGCAGCACCTGTCCCGTCGCATACGAAAGCTCGCCCCTGGCCAGCACGGCGGCGGCGCGGCCGACGTCCTGCGGCGTCCCCCAGCGCTTTTCAATCGTCAATCCCTCGGCAATCAACCGGTCGTACTTTTCCGTCACGCCCGCAGTCATGTCGGTTGAGATGATCCCCGGCCGGATCTCGTACACGTCGATGCCGAACTCGGCCAGCCTGGCGGCCCACAGTTGGCTGGCCATCGCAATGCCGGCTTTGGAGATGCAATAATCCCCCCGATTGACGGATGCGACCGTGGCGCTGACGGATGAGAGGTTGATGATGCACCCGCGCCAGCCCTGGCCGCCCTGTTGCCGCTGGCGGACCATCCATCGGGCAACCGCCTGGGTGAGAAAATAGGGGCCTTTGAGGTTGATGGAAATCAACCGATCGAAGCTTTCTTCGGTAGCGTCGAGTAAATCCGCGCGGACGCGGGGCGCGACGCCGGCATTGTTCACCAGCACGTCGAGCCGTCCGAAGCCCTGCTCGATCTGCTGAAGCATCGCGGCCCGAGCGGCCGGGTCGGACACGTCGGCGCGCACGTACATCACCCTGGCGCCCGCGGATTGCACGGCGGCGATCGCCTCGGCGACGGCCGCAGGCTCATGCAGATCGTCGATCGCAACGTCAAATCCGCTCTGTGCCAGCGCGGTGGCGATTCCCAGTCCGATTCCCCGGCTAGCGCCCGTGACCAGCGCGACTTTTTTTTCGTTTGCCATCTCGTCAAGTCCCCGAATCAAAGTAAGTCAGATAAGGTTTTTTGCCGTCGGCCAGACGCTGCAGATACACCGCCAATTCCGCGGCGTGATAATCGCCCCACAGGCTCGATTCCCCGCAGGGGATTTTGCGGCCGGGAGGGATGTAATCCCAACCGTTGGGTCGATGGTACACCGAATGCAGCACAAGCCCCTGGTGTTCGGCCGACTTCGCCAGATAACCCTCGCCCAAAAGCGTTCTGGCGACCGCCAGGCCGGCGGAAAGATAGCGCGCCCCATCCTTGCCGAGATATTTGCCCAGGCGGAGCAATCCCTGCGCCGCAATGGCGGCGGCGCTGGAATCGACAGGCTCATGTTCGTTGAACGGATCGGCATCCCGCCCTTGCCAATCACCCAGCCGATGCAGGTTCGGCGCGCCGGTGTCCCAGTACGGAATTCCGTCGGCGGCGCTGGCGCGGTCGATGTAAAAATCCGCGGTGGCCGTCGCGGCTTGCTCGAAGGTTTTCACCAATTCCGGCGTCGCCTCGGTGGAGCCCAGGGCGCGGAAAAACTCCAGTTCTTCGGCGAATCCCAAAATCGCCCACGCCAATCCGCGCGTCCAGGTGCTGAACGGCGAATATCCCTGCTGGGAATTCGGGCAGCGGAATCGTCCGTCGTTGCGGTTGAAGATCGCCTCGTGCGCGGTGCGCCCGCGAAGCGCCGGCGTGTCGTAAGCGTCCCGGCCCGTTCCATAATAAACGTTGTAAGCGGCGGTCTTGCGCCCGTGCGCCGCCACCCGCCCCAGCAGCGAAATCTTCGCGTCGTTTTCCCCCATCAATACGTGCCCCAACTGGTGCGACAGCCCCAGAATCCGCAGGCTTCGCATCGTGTCGATGAACAGCGAGTGCGGGCCGTTGAAGGAATAGACGTATCCGTCGTCGTTGGACCCCGCCCATCTCGCCGCCTGGACCGCGCCGCTGGTTTTGATCGCCAACTCGTAGAACGACAGCTCCCAGTCGTTTGCCGCGATTCGCCCTTCGCGCATCAGCCGGCGAAGGTTGCCGTAGGTGGACAGATTGTTAAACCCGTGATCGTGAACTCCGGTGTGCGAAACGTGGGGGGCCATGAATCGGAGAGTTTTTGTGCGTCCCAGCTCCAGCAGATCGCGCTGGTCGGTTCCGTCGAACGCCAGGATCGCCAGCCCATACTGAAACCCCTGCGTCCATTCGGTCCAGCCGCGCGAGGTATATTTCCCCGCGGCGGTGAAGACCGGGGTGCCGTGCGAGGGGTCCCATTGGCGGTCCAACAGGCGAGCCTTTTCCCCAGCCAAATCCAGCGCTCGGGCCGCCGGCCCAGCCAAATCCGCGGGGGTCAGTTTTGCGTCGATTTTCAAACGTGCTCCAGGTAGCCTGATTTGATCCGCTTCAGCAGTTCAATTTGATTCATCGCCCACAATTCGCTGGAAAAGATTTCCACTTCGATCATACCGGTGAATCCGGCTCGTTCAACCCAGGCTCGAATCTGCCGCAGGGGAATACAACCCTCGCCCATCAGGCCGCGGTCGAGCAGCAAGTCCCGCGTCGGGACGCGCCAATCGCAGACGTGAAAGGAAAAGATCGCCCCCAGCCGGCCGCATCGGGCAATTTCGTTCTCAAGCCGGTCGTCCCACCAGACGTGATACACGTCGATCGTGACCCCGACGTGCGGCGAGCGGAGCATCTCCACGATGTCATTGGCCTGTGCCAGCGTGTTGATCGCACTGCGGTCGCCGGCGTACATCGGATGCAGCGGCTCGATCCCCAGCTTCACGCCGGCCCCGGCCGCGTGGGCAGCCACCGCCGCGATCCCATCGGCGATCTGCTTTCGCGCCTCGCCCAACGGGATTCCCGGCACCGCTCCGCAGACCAATACCACCAGCGGCGCGCCGATTGTCGCCGCCTCGTCGATTGTTCGCCGATTGTCGTCCAGCGCCGCTTGCCGTTCCGATTCGCCTTTTCCCGGAAAGAATCCACCCCGGCACAGGCTCACGACCTTCAGTCCCGACGCGGCCAGGAGCTTGGCGGATTCCTTCACGCCCTGCGGCTGAAGCGCCTCGCGCCAAACGGTAATCCCCGCCGCCCCGGCGGCGCGATACGCCGCCACCGCCGCCGCCAGCCCCAGCGGTTTGGTGCTCATCGTGTGAATGCACAGGCGTGATAGCGGGGCGGTGCTCATGGCGTTTCGCGTGATTTGTTTCCTAAGAGGCCTCTGACAAAAAGACTGACACAGAGATCACATCGCTGCCGCAATCCGTCAAGGTCGGCTCGCTGCGCAAATTTTGGGGGAGTGCGTGAGTGAGACGGCGACGGCGAGCGGATGAAGAAGAGAATGATCCGTTGCGGGTTTCGTGCCGTCCGGCGGCGCTGACTCGAATATGACAAGGCGTCGCCGATGCGCCAGCCGCTGGCTTGCCCGCTCACGTTCCTAACGGCCGTTTGCAAAAAAGAAAGCGAGGAGTCGCCGCGTACCGCGGCCATCGCAGCGGAGTTTCGGCCACAGGCCGACCTCAACCGTCCGTCACGCCCCGTTGTCCGACCTCCCTGACGGATGCACGCAACGCGGGCTTCGGCAACTTCCAAAGGAGGTCGGACAAGGCGGGTTGCGAAGGACGGTTGAGGTCGAGCGCGAGCTCGAAACTCCTCAACAACTGCCGCCGGAGGCGGCGACTGGATTTTCTTCACACTTGCAGACGGCCGCTGCGAACTTTGACAGGCAAGCCGGCGGTCTAAACAGCGCCGACGTCCATTGACATTCGAGTCAAAGCTGCCGATCGGCACGAAAACCATAACCGATAAAAATCCTCTGTCTTGCAACGTCGCCAATTGTGTCATGGCCCCTATCTTGGGCGCCAGCGCACGACTTCCCTTTGGGTTGCAGGCAAGGCCCGCACTAGGTCCTCTGTGGTTCATTTTGTTAGACACACTAAGTCAACACCGGCACGTCGATCCATCGTCGCTGTTTCCACGATTCGATTCCCAACTCCGCCAGTTGCACGCCCTTGGCCGCTTCACGGAGCGTCCATTTGAATTCCTCGCCCAGAACAACGTGACGCAGGAACAACTCCCATTGAGCCTTGAAGGCGTTGTCATATTGCTGATCGGCCGGCGCGCTCGGCCAGCCGGCGAAGAAATCAATCGGGCTGTCGATGTCGGGATTCCATACGGCTTTGGGAGTCACCGAGGCGTGCTGGACGCGGCAATCGCGCAGCCCCGCGACCGCCGAGCCGTCGGTGCCGTCCACCTGCAAAGTCAGGAGATCGTCCCGGCGCACGCGGACGCACCAGGAGGAATTGAAATGGCAGACAATGTCGCGATCGGTCAGCATGGTTGCATAGACGCTGTCGTCGGCGGTGCATTTGTATCGCCGCCCCTCCTCATCGACGCGGTATCCGATATGGGTCGCGCCCAGGCACGAAACGCTCACGACGTTGCCGAAAAGGTTGTCCACCAGATACCGCCAGTGGCACAGCATGTCCACGATGATTCCACCCCCGTCTTCGGCGCGGTAATTCCAGCTTGGGCGTTGGGCCGGCTGATCCTCGCCGGTGAAGACCCAGTATCCGAACTCTCCGCGCACGGACAATATCCTGCCGAAGAACCCGCTATCGATCAGATGTTTGAGCTTGCGAATTCCCGGAAGCCACAGCTTGTCCTGAACCACGCCGTTCTTCACCCCCGCCTTGTCGGCCTTCCTCACCAGCTCCATTGCTTCGGCGGAGGTGGCGGCGACGGGCTTCTCGCAATACACGTGCTTCCCCGCCGCCAGGGCTTTGCTCACCGCTTCGAAGCGCAACGGCGTGGTTTGCGCGTCGAAGTAAACCGGGTAGTTCGCCTCGCCGAGGACCGCGTTGAAATCCGTCGAATAGGCGATCCCGCCGTGCCGGTCGGAAAGTTGCCTGAGCTTGTCGGCGTTTCGGCCAACGAGGATCGGGTCGGGCATGATGACCGTGCCGTCATCGGCCTTCACTCCGCCCTGATTGCGGATGGCCATGATGGAGCGTTCCAGGTGCTGGTTGGTGCCCATGCGGCCCGTGACGCCGTTCAGGATGATACCGACGCGGTGAGTTTCCACGCTCGCTCCTCGGTCGCTTTCCGCCGGATGCACCGTGCGGCCATTAGGATATATGACATTTTCGCGGATTACTATGGATCATACAGCCTGACGGGGCTGGGCTTCAGCCGTCATTGGGTGCGTGACACTTGGTGCGGAGAATTTCCCCCTCCCCATGTACTCAGGGGGAGGGTTGGGGTGGGGGTCGAACGTCGATTGGCCCATGAAGCCCCCACCCTGACCCTCCACCGGAGTACGACTCGACTGAGCTCGTCGAAGTCCAGGGGAGGGGAAGAAGGTGGCTCGCAGAATATGTCATGCACCCGGGCTGGGCTTCAGCCGTCATTCGCGGCAGTGAAACAGCCATTCAACCAAGCTTGCTCACAGCTTAGGCAACTGTTGAACCTTCTGAGCGGCAACCAAACAACCGGATTTGCCCGCGAAATCGCCTCCTACGGAAAAAACGGCGGGCTCATCGCGGATGGCACTGGATTTGCCATTTCGCCATTGATGAGCCCGTGTATACGCCAGGGGCATGGCCGCGCTTTTACTCTCTCGTAGGAAGGAGACACTCATTATGAATTGGAAAGGTTTGGCGGGCGCGGCCGCGATGGCCGTGCTGGCCTGTGGTTCGGCTGCGCTGGCATCGGACGAAGTTCAGAATCTCGGCAGCTCGCAGATGGTCAGTCCAATCCTGTTGGACGACACGACTGCCCCCACGACGACAACCGCTCCGGCAACGACGTCGGCGCCCTCCGAGACGACCCTCACGCCAATCATGTACCTGCTCGATCCGACTCCGGTCGGCCAATGGCTGGAGGCAAATAAATTCAGCGTCACCGGCTTCGTCGAAGGCGGATATTTCTACGACACGAACAATCCGCGCCTAGGCGCCGGTCCGAACGGCGATGCCCCGACGCTCATTTCCTTTCCTGGCGCTTACAGCAATCGCGTTCTCCTCGACCAGCTAGACCTGACATTGTCCAAGAGCATTGATTCCACTAAGAAATGGGACTGGGGCTTCACCTTTGAAAACGGCTACGGAACAGACGATTCCTACATTCACTCCCACGGGCTCTTGGATAATCGCCCGCCCGACGATCCCCAAAACCAATACGACATTCTACAGGCCAACCTTTCGGTCCTCGTGCCGCTGGGTTCCGGATTGACCATCACCGCGGGGAAATTCGTTGCTCTCCTCGGACAGGAAGTCATAAATCCAACTGGGAACCCGTTCTTCACCCACAGCTATGAGTTCGTCGACGGCATCCCCTTCACCAACACGGGAGTCATGGGCACGTACACGTTCTCCAAGCTGCTCAACGGCAATGACTGGACGATTGAGGCTGGGATCACCAACGGCTGGGGCCAGAGCCTGCGGGAAAACAACGACGGGTTCGACTTCCTAGGTGAAGCCAAGGGGAACGTCATCGCCAACGTTCTGGCGATGGTGGTGAACGTCGAGGCGGGCCCGGAGGACCTGCACGACAATAGCGATTACCGCACAACCATCGAGGCGATTCCCACCTGGACCGTTTCCGATCAGTTGACGTTGACGGGCGATTTCCTTTACAGCGACGACCCTCACGGCGCGGCCACGACGGTCGGTAAGTCCGCCCAGTGGTACGCCGTGGTGGCCTACGCCGGTTACAAGATCAACTCGATGTTCACGGTGAATTTCCGCGGCGAGTGGTACCGCGATCAGGGCGGGGCCACGACCGGAACCCAGGCCAATTATTATGAGGGCACTCTTGGCGTGCAGGTCCATCCCCTTCCGAACGACAACGTCTTTCAGTTCCTACAGATTCGCCCGGAGATTCGCGTCGACGATTCGGACCGCCGAGTCTTCGATGCCAATAGCCACGGCGGCGCAGGCGAGTACAGCGAACTTACCGCCGCGCTCGACGTGATCATGCAATTCTAACGCACCGTAAAAACGCCCGCGAAATCGAGCACTTCGAAGCCCCGGATGTACGGGGTCTGAGCCAAGTTTGTAGGTGAAAAAGCCCCGCCTTGGGGTTGGAATGGTTGTTCCATTTTTCAACCGTCTAACCCAAGGAAGGGCTTATGGATATTACCACAGCAGCACAGGATGTG
>JBEKEC010000064.1:0-28414 GCA_050014015.1 Tepidisphaeraceae bacterium | reverse complement strand
GTCCATGAGGCGTATCCTTTTCTGTCCCGCGTGGGACGCTGGTGAACCGCTAAGCACGATCCACCGAAGGTACGCCGCTTTTATTCAGCCGCCAACCATCCACGACTTTCGGTTATAGCTCGTGACGGGAAGGTCAATAACCATAAATGGCAGTCGCTTTAATATTGTTTCACAGTCTATGATCGAGAATCGTGCGTTGCCAAATCTGTCAACTGATGCGCGGCGGGCGCTTCCAGAGGTGAAACCGGGACAACCCTGATGGACGTTTTGATCAAGGAATTAACCGGAAGGAATTAACCGCGACGGCTCTGAATTGATTTTGGGAACGGGCGTTCGCGTCGCCGAACAACCTCATTCAACATCACTCCGGCGGCCACGGCGACGTTGAGGGAGTCTGCCGAGCCGCTCATGGGGAGGCGCAGTGGGGGGAGAAGACCGCGGGATAGCCATCCCGCGGCTTTGGGCGAACTGCGAAATAGCTACGCTACGAACAAAAACGGTTGGTCCCACGGTGCAAGCACCGCGGGCTTTGGGGGGTAATTTTGGGGCGGGATGGGTGGGAATTTAGGTGGAAAAGAAATCGAATGCGATCGGGGCAAGTTTGCTGTTTCGGGGCCCCACGGTGCAAGCACCGCGGGCTTTGGGGTTGAATTTGGGGGCGGAGAGTGGCATTGTTTGAGGCGTGAATGGGAAGATTGGCAATCTTCAAACGCCTTGGAATAATTGGTATCACTGTATGGGGCATACCTACGGCACGTGGCTGCCGGGGGATCCGCGAGGGTTTCGAACGCGACATCATCGGGAACATATCGATGGGGATTACAAATCGCCGCCGCCGATGGGGGAGTTTGAGGGGTTGCACCGATATTCCAAATCCGTGATGCGGCGGCGGCCGGTCCATTTGAGCGCTGATCAGCGGCCGTCAATCCTGCGTTTGCTGATGGAATCATTTTCACGGCGCGAGATAGAGGTGGTGGCGGGTTGTGTGGATTCGGTTCATTTCCACATTCTGGTCAGATTCCCCGATCGTCGCGCGGATCATTGGGTGGGCATCGCGAAAAAAGAATCTTCGCATTTCGCGAAGGAAGCGGGGGATTGCCCGGTGGGAGGTTTGTGGGCGGCGGGTGGGAAGTGCGTGCCGATTGCCGATCGCGAACGCCAACTGGCAACGGTGCGATATATTCTGGATCATCAATCGCAGGCGGCGGCGGTGTGGTTTCGGGGGAGATTGTTGGCGGCCGCGGATTCGCGAACGACCCAGGGAGCAAGCTCCCAGGGCTTTGGATTGCGAAAGTGAACCATTACCGAAAGCCTGGGAAGCTTGCTTCCCAGGGAGAGCCATATTTCACGCGCCGATTTTCTTCAAATACTTCCGCAGCGGCGTCCAATAGTATTTCTTCCAGCCCTCGGTGACTCCTTTGTAATCCTGTGCGGGGACGTTGACGTGAACCAAATCAATC
Organism: Tepidisphaeraceae bacterium; assembly: GCA_050014015.1. GTDB lineage: Bacteria > Planctomycetota > Phycisphaerae > Tepidisphaerales > Tepidisphaeraceae > PALSA-1353. The sequence continues at coordinate 26,954 of JBEKEC010000064.1, read as the reverse complement.
CGGCCCTGCTTGCCCTCGTCCGAAAAGGTCAGGATCAGGATCGAATCCAGGTCGGTAATCCCGAAGTTCTCGCTGCGCCAGCGTTGCACGATCAATTTGCCGGGCAGGGTGAAGACGGTTGAGCCGCTGAGCATGCCGTCGAAGGCCTCGAATTTGCTGCCGGGTTTGGGGCTGATGCGGACGGGTGCGCCGGTGAAGCTCGCATGGCGTTTGGGGTCGAGATAGATGTCGTATAATTGTTTGGCGGACATGGGGAATCTGGCGGTTTGCACGATGGGTTTGGTCATGCGTCGATGATAGACGGAGGGTTGCTGGGCGGCAATTTCCGGCCATTCAATCGTCACGCGCGACGTGATCGGAATAAACGGAACAAGCGGTCTGTGGGAAAGCTCGCAAAGCTTTTCGGATTGCACGGGACGCTTGGATTTGGCGGCGATGTATCGGATAGGTAGGGAAGCAGCAGCGCCTGGGAGGAGCAGGGTGTGGAACTTCCGTTAGGAATATACGAAGAGATCACGGGCCTCGAGGAGCTTCCGCCGCCGGTGGATGAGACGGACCACGAACGGCGCAAGCATCGGCGGGTTCCGTGGGGTTGCCGGGTGACGGTATTCCCGGAGCGCAAGAGCGGCGACAACACGCCGGGCGTGGCGATGGTGCGCGACATGTCGGTGGCGGGGTTGAGCATTCTGACTTCCGACCCGCTCAAGCCGCCGACTCCATTTGTCATCGAATTCAAAGGTCGTCAGGATCGGCCGGTGAAGATTCGTTGCATCTCGGCCCGCTGCGAGGCTGGGGGATTTGGCGCCACGCAGTTTGTGGTGGGGGCGACGTTTGACCAACTGTTGACAACGGTGCTGACCCCGGAGGAACTGCATAAGGAGCAGCCGCCCCCCGAGCCGTTGATTAACTTGGTTGCGGATGAGGCCAAGGCGGCGGATGAGGCCGAGCCGGTTGATGAGGAATTGGTTGAGGAAGCGCTTCGAGAACCGGCTGAGGCCCAAGCGGAGCCGGCGCTGGAACTGATGGACAAGGAGTCGCAGGACAAAACATCCGGCGAAATAAAGCAGCCGGAGCATGAGCCGCGGACGACCCCGGATGTGCCGCCGCAGACGCCGGGTCCGGCGAAGGCCCACTCAGCCCTGTTTCAGCCCCATTCCGGGGGGAAGTCCAAGAAGCTGTCGGAGATACCGGAGGAGGAATCGAATGAATTCGCGCCGGCGCCGGCTCCCCAGGCGGCGGCGCCGCCGCCGGAGGAGAGTACGCCGGTGTTTCGGGTGATTCCGATCCCGGAGGAGCCGGAGAAGGCGGCGGCCGTGGCGATGGAGCTTGGCCCGCAAGCCCCCGACATCCGCGGGAAGGACCACCACGAGGTTCTGATCCGAGTCAAAGAAATGCTGCTCCAACAGGAGCAGTTGATCGAGCGTCAACGGCAGGAATTGAAGGACTATCGCGAGCGATCCGACAAGGAAATCGAATCCATGCGCTCGGAACTGGAAGAAACGAAACGGAAGCTGGCGGAACTTCAGGCCAAGGCCGAAGCGGACGACAGCGCGATCGCCGAATTGGCGGCATTCCTGGATCAGCACGGTGGAGGGGAATCTCCCGTGCGGACGACCGAGGCGGCGTAAACGGGGCGTTTGGGCAATTCTCTGGCCGGATCGCCAAAAGGGGCCGGCAATTGTTATGATTCACGGGCATGGAATACCGCACACTTGGCCAGACGGGGCCGGCAGGAGAATAATTAACCGCGCCGTTCAATATGTTTATCGATTCCCATCATCATTTCTGGAAATACAATCCGGCCGAGTATGGCTGGATCGACGAATCCATGTCGGCGATCCGGCGTGATTTTCTGGCGGAGGATTTGCGTGCGGCGATTGAATCGGCGGGCGTGGACGGCGTGATTTCCGTGCATGCAAGGCAGTCCTTGGAAGAGACGCATGGGCTGTTGAGCATCGCCAACGAGAATTCCTTCGTTCGCGGGGTCGTGGGATGGGTGCCGCTGGTCTCCGACCGTGTGAAGCACGACCTGGAGGCGGTGGCGGCGGACCCAAAACTGCGCGGCGTGCGGCACGTCCTGCAAAATGAAACCGACGAGCAATACATGGCGCGCGAGGATTTCAATCGCGGCGTTTCAATCCTGAAGGAATTCAATCTGGCATTTGACATCCTGATCTTCGAGCGACAATTGCCGGCGGCCATCCGATTCGTCGACCGTCATCCCGAGCAGGTTTTCGTGCTGGACCATCTCGGCTATCCGAAGATCAAAGCGGGCGAACGCGAGCCGTGGGCGAAGAACCTGGCGGAACTTGCGCGGCGCACCAACGTGTACTGCAAGATTTCGGGGATGGCGACCGAGGCGGACTGGCAGGCGTGGACGGAGCCCGCGCTGCGCGAATATTTCGACGTCGCGCTGGAGGCGTTCGGACCCCAACGATTGATGGCCGGATCAGATTGGCCGGTCTGTCTCCTGGCATGCGGATACAAGAGATGGTGGGACATTCTCCGGCAATGGACGTCGCAGATGTCGGAGCATCAGAACGAGCGATTCTTTGCCTTGAATGCCCTGAAGGCGTACGGGCTGGGGTGAAGCGAGGAAGACGATCCCGCGGCGAAGCTGAAGAAGCTGAGGGGCGATGGTTCTCCCAAGCCCTCCACCCCAACCCTCCCCCTGAGTACAAGGGGAGGGGGAAATTCACCGCTTGACTTGCCCACCGGGCGGTACTATCAACCCACAGAATGAACGGCGGGGTTCGTCAAGCTCTCCAGATTTTCACCCTGGTTGCGATCGCGGGCGGGAATTGGTGCGCGCTGCAGTCCATTGCGTGGATGACCATGCTGATGGGCAATCTTCGCACGGACTCGTTTGCCAAAGCCGTGACCCGGACCTTCGACGGGCAACATCCGTGCCCGCTTTGCAAGGCGATCGCCGCCGGCAAAAAATCGGAGCAGAAATCCGAATGGGCGGTGCCGCTGGCGCGGCTGGAGTTCCCACCGTTGCCGCGGCAATTTGTGTGGTCCACGCCCGAGCGATTTCAGCCGCTACTTTTGGCGGACAACTTCATCCAAACCCTTCGCGCACGGCCGCCCACGCCTCCTCCCCGCGTCCTCTGTGCATGGAAACCGCACGTCTAATGCGGCTGCGCCGCATGTTTTGCGTGCGCGGCTCTCAAACTTTGGCTCCGGAACCGCCAATGGCGGCTTGGCGGCAAATTTGGATTTGGAGATGCAAATGAGAAGAAAAATTGCGTTGATGGGGGCACTGTTGACTTCAATCGGGGTCCCGGGAATCGGCTGGGCCTGCGCCTGCGGATGCGGAATTTTCGAGGTGGGCACCAGTTCGATGCTTCCCGAAGGCCGCGGCGGAATGGTCTATCTCGACTACGACTTCCAGGACCAGAACGTCAATTGGAGCGGAAGCTCGCGGGCCCCAGCCGAGAATAACGACGACAAGGAGATTCGAACGAGCTTCGTCACGGCCGGCGTTCAGTACGTGTTCGACCGCAATTGGGGGATTCAGGGCGAAGTGCCGTTCGATTATCGGTATTTCCAGACCACCGGCGGCGCCACGGGCAACGAAATCGTATCGCAGACCTGGGGCGCTCTCGGCGACATCCGCATCGAGGGCATTTACACCGGGTTCTTCCCCGACATGTCCGCCGGCGTCACGTTCGGATTCAAATTGCCGACCGGCGACTACACGGAAAATGACGCCTATGGCGACGTCGACCGCGACTCCGAAATCGGAACCGGAAGCACGGACGTTCTTCTCGGCGGGTTTTATCGCAATAGCCTGGGCAACAGCTTTCGCTGGAACTGGTTCGCGCAGGTGCAGTTGGACCTGCCGTTCACGGGGCGAGACCAATACCTTCCGGGCTGCGAAGCCGATGGGGCACTTGGGATCTACTACAACGGCTTGTCGATCGACCGCGTGAAGATCACGCCGATCGCGCAGGTGCTGGGTTCGTATCGGGCGCAGGACTCGGGCAACAACGCGGCGAATCCCGTCGCCTCCGGGTACGATCGCATCCTGCTCTCGCCCGGGATCGAATTCGATTTACATCCGGTGATGGTCTACGCCGATGCCGAATTGCCGGTCTACGAGCACGTCAACGGCAACCAGTTGGTGGCGCCGGTGCTGATTAAATTCATCGTGAGCGTGAAGTTTTAGGCTGGAGTTTTGCGACGGCGGGGATGGAGGAGCACGGCTGCACTGAGCGTGATGAGACCCAAAGCGGCGGGTTCCGGCACGTCGACGGGAACGCCGTTGGCCGCGGCGAAGGCGTCCAACGCCGCCACGTCGCCGGCCGAAATGTCGGCGCCGCTGACGCCCTGGTTGAAATTCGCCGCCAATGCGGTGAAGTCGGCGGCGTTGACGAGGCCGTCGTAATTGAAATCGCCCTGGTCCCACCCCGTGACGCTCTGGTTGAAGTTCGCCGACAGGATGGTAAAGTCTGCGGCATTGATCAGGCCGTCCAGATTGGCGTCGCCGAGCAATGTGTACTTCACTTCGATCTGTCCCGAGGTCAGGCCGGAGACGACGTTGTCAGCCCCATCGGCGTAGCCGAGGCCGTATAGAAGGCCGTTGGTGGGCGTTTGCGCCGTGGTGGAAATAATGCCCGGACCGTTCCAGTGGCCGTTGTTGTAGCCGGATTTTATGTACCCGGCGATTGCCGAGATCGGATCGCTGCCGGAACCGTATTGGATGAGGATATGGTTGTTGGCGACGTCCAGCGTGGCGGTGGAGGCGATCGCCAGTGAGGAAAAAGTCTCCAGTCCGGTGTTGCCGGCCAACTGTACGGTCGCCGAACCGTTGATGGACAGCGGCGAGTTGGTTGAAAGCGCGTTTTGGGTGGCGACGATCAGCTTGCCGGCGTTGACCGTCGTTCCGCCGGTGAAACTGTTTTTCGTGGATATCGTCAGCGTGCTGTTGCCCAGTTTGACGATGTTGGCCTTGCCGGCGATGGCGCCGCTGCCGCTGATGGTGTAGTTGTTGGTATTGCTGTTCACCGTAACCAGGTAAGGCGAAACGGTTGTGTTCAGCAGGACCGACGTGGAGTTTGCCGGGGCCGTGTCGTCGAAGGTGACGAAATCGGGATTGGCATAAGTGGAAGCGGAATTGGAGTTGTAATTCCAGTTGGCGGCCGAGGTGTTCCAGGTTGTGCGGTCGGCCTGTCCGTCCCAGGTGACCGAGGGGGCGATATAGACGGCCAGAACGACGGGGTTGGTAATCGTCCAACTCGAAGTGACCTGCGGATCGTTGTACGCGGCATCGCTGGTGATCTGGCCGCTGGAGACCGTGCCCGGACTACTTGGAGCTATGTAATCGGTCACCGAAGAGTCGAGCACCGGTGCAAGCCCCACCAAACCGCTGCTGACGGTATGGTATGCGAGCTGCGTGAAAAATGGGGCGGCGTTGGCGGGGGCGGCGGTGGCGCCGGACCAGAGCCCCAGGCGGGACACGCCGGCGGCGGTATCGACGTTCATCGACGATGCGAAATTCAGATCGGTGATTTCCGGCAGGTTAGGGTATCCCACGCTGCCATTGGCGGCTTGTACGGCGCCCGGACTGGCAATTAGCGGCGAGGGATCGGACAGCACGTCCTTGGCGTTATATTCGAGCTGGCCGTTGAGCGTACCGATTTGTGCGCCCTCCACGGGAGCGAGCATGGCGGCGGTCGAATCGGTGGAGGCGACGAAGAATCCCGTGCTGGCAAGACCCAGATTGGCCGGCTGCGCGGGATTTCCGCGCGCCTGGTTGGCCAGGTCCCACGCGTCGCCGGCGGTGCTGTTGGGATTTCCCGTTACGACGACTGAAATCCCGTACCTGAAGTAATCACCCAGCGGCACGAAGACGGTTGGAGAAGTATTGGAAATGGAAATGCTCTGCGTGCCCACGGAGAAGCCTGAATCCTGGGCGATCTGGCCGGCGATGTAGTATGAAGAAATAGCCGGCGCGGCCAGGGCCGCGGAACCATACAGTCCCGCCATCTCTGCCGCGATCAGGGTTAGCATTGCCTTGCGGGACCGTCGCATTCTCATTCTCCACAGTCACACATAGTATACAGGGTAGTCGCGATAGGGAGGCGGATTGTGAGATTTTTGATGGAAACATGGGCAAAAAAGTGGGATTCCACCAGCGCTATGGCGACGCAACTGCCCGTTGGATAAAATCACCGCCGGTAAATTGGCTGAAAGAGACTAAGGTAGCAAGATTTCCCGTCTACTGCGCCTCGATCGCCTGCTACTTTCCGGACCCGAACGGCGGTCCCTTTCAAACTCGCCCTGAAAGAGAAACCTCGGGCGATGGCGTTTATTTGGAGGCCCCAATGGGCAATAAGTTATACGTCGGGAACTTGAGCTACAGCGTAACCGCGTCGCAATTGGAAGCGTTGTTCGCTGCGCACGGCACCGTGCAATCGGCTCAGGTCATCAGTGACCGGGACACCGGCCGCAGCAAGGGCTTTGGATTCGTGGAAATGGGAAGCGACCAGGAGGCCCAGGCGGCCATCGCGGCGCTGCACGGCAAGGAAATGGAAGGCCGGGCATTGACCGTCAACGAAGCCAAGCCTCGCGTGGATCGCCCGCCCGGCGGCGGCGGTGGCGGCGGCCGAAGGGGCGGTGGCGGGGGTGGCGGCGGCGGGGGCGGCGGTCGCAGCCGGTATTGATCCGTGAATTGTCCAAAATTAAAGCGGGGCCGCATCACCGGCCCCGCTTTCGATCTTGATTGACACAATGTCTGAAGCGTTGCGGCGGAAGGTGCGTTGAATTTTATTCCGCGGCGGCGTCGGCCGGCTTCCATCGCTTTGCCGCCAGCGCCGCCAGCGCCTGCACGGCCCCGTCGAGCTTTTCATCCGTCTCCGCCGTCGACAAACTCAACCGCAGCGCCTTGCGATTCCATCCCAGCATGTGCTTGTAGTGCAGCGGCGCATCCGCCGCCTCCGCGGCGCCCAGCGATTCGATTTTCAATCGCGTTCCGGTGCCGGCAACCGAGAAGGTCTCGGCGGTCGCCGTCTTGGCCAATATCTTCGCCTTCACGGCCTGGCTCAGCACGTCGGGCAGATAAATCCGCAGCATCCCGTCACACGGGTCCTCGAGGGCGAAAACCTGCATTCGATATTTGCCGTCGGCAACAAAGAACCGCCAGGTGTTGTTGCCCGCCGACTGGATGGAAAGCGGCGCCAACTCGCCGAGGATCGCCGCCACCCGGCGCCAAAGCTGTCCGTGAGTCCCGCTGGACTCGGCATCGCAGACGGCCAGATGCTTCTCGATCTTGGTTCGTTCCTTGATTCCCGCCCGATCCAGTACCGGCTCGATTTTTCGTTCCAGCATTGTCATGGTTTATTCCGCGTGAGTATTCTGTCGCCGCCCGGTCAACGTAACGCCAGCACGGCACCTTTTCATTATACACTGAACAGGGGTGGTTCGGATAGGGCAATCCTCGCGATTGCTCCCTGCGGTCCGCATGCACGGCGTTGCCGCGGTGCCGCGTCTGGGCTTGTTGCTGAGGGCTACGCCGCGTGGTACGAATGCCGGATATTCCCGTATAGAAATCGTCATGTTCTCCGCAACGGCCGATCTTTATGACTTGATCTATTCATTCAAGGATTACACGGGTGAAGCGGAAAAGGTCCGCCAAGTCATAAACCGCGAAAGGCCGGGAGCCAAAACGATTCTGGATGTCGCGTGCGGGACCGGCGAGCACGCCCGATTCCTCTCGGCGAACTTCAGCGTCGATGGCATCGACATCGATCCCGCCTTCGTCAAAATCGCCCAGGGCAAGAATCCTCTCGGCAATTTCAGTGTGGCTGACATGCGTTCGTTCGAGTTGCACAAGCGTTACGACGTTGTGCAATGTCTGTTCAGTTCGATCGGCTATCTGCTCACATCGGCGGACGTGGTAAGTGCATTCAGGTGTTTTCGCGACCACCTGGCCCCGGACGGGGTCGTTATGGTCGAGCCGTGGCTTTCGCCAACGGAGTACAAAGTGGGCTCGATTCATATGCTGACGGTGGATCGCCCAGACCTGAAAATCTGTCGGATGAACGTGGCCAAACACGAGGGCGACATTTCGATCTTGAATTTCCACTATCTGACGGTCACCCGCGAAGGCGTCCGGCGAATGGAGGAGACGCATCGGCTGGTACTAATCTCCTCGGAGGAAATGGCATCACACTTCCGAGCGGCTCACCTGGGCTGCACGTTTGATCCGGTGGGATTGAATGGCCGAGGGCTTTTCGTCGCCCGGCCGGTCGATGCACGTTGACCCGCCCCGAATTGCGTGGACCCGCGAGGATCGCGACTTGAAGGATGGCGGGGGAACGCTAAGATCAAAGTGGAAATCTCAAGACGGTGGTCGTAGCTCAGTTGGCAGAGCACAAGGTTGTGGTCCTTGGGGTCGCGGGTTCGAGCCCCGTCGACCACCCTTTTATAACTTTGACGGATTGCCCGCAGCGCCGATCTCATCGCCTTTGCCGAAAGGTTCCTCCGCTCGATCGACGACCAGTGCCTCAACCGCATGATCTTCTTCGGTGAGGTCCGTCACGTCACGCCGTCTTGCAATTCATCGAGCATCATCAAAGTGATCGGCCTCACGATGGCGAGGGCAATCTTAGCCTACTTTTGACGATTGATGCCTAATAATATTTTTGCGATTTTTCGGATTCAGGAATTCGTTTCGGTTGCCGATGAGTCGGGCGATGAGCGACAAGTCAGTTTGCCATGGTGGCACGCAGAAAATTGTCGCCGAGTATTTCCAAGAAAGGAGCCATGTATGGCTCAGATCAATAAGTCAACAGACTCTTCGAGTCTGGCGGAGGTTGTGGACCGGATTCTGGACAAGGGCATCGTGATCGATGCTTTCGCCAAGGTGTCGCTGGTCGGCATCGAATTGCTTTCGATCGAAGCACGCGTCGTGATCGCGTCGGTCGAGACCTATCTGAAGTATGCTGAAGCGATCGGTCTTACCGCTTCTGCTGCGACCCCGGCCTAATCACCAGGTCGAGGCGGCAGCGATTGCCGCGGGCGGGGTGGGCTCCCCCGAATGGAACCCGCCCTGCCCTTTGTCTGCCAAGCTTAACGAGGATTCACGGTCTATTTATTCCAAGGGGTCTGCTCATGTCACAGCCAATGCAAGGATCTAACTTAGGTCGCCTGGCGCAATGGGCCGCGCAGCTCAGGAAAGAAGTGAAGGCATTGTTGGAGGAACTGGATGCGGCCACGAAATCAGCCGGCTCGGGGTCGGCCAAGGCTCGGGAAGAACGGCTGGCGGAATTAGGCCGGCAGGTTCGCGCTTGGCGGGCAGCGGTACGACCGCTGATCGGCGCGATGCGCACGGCGCGGGGTCAGCGCCGGGTACAGACGTTGGCCAAGCGTGCCGGTGTACTGAAGGACCTGTCCCGTCGTGTCCGCCAGGTGCGCCAGGAGGCCCGGGAGGCGCTCGAGCGGTTCGATGCCGCCGTGCGAAGCGCCTCAACCGATGCGCGGTCGATGCGCGGTCGGGAAATCGCGTCAATCGATTCGACGGTTCAATCGTTGCGTGCCCAATTGCGGCGGTTCATGGCCGACGTGCGCGACCGGCGGGGCAGGCAGAACGCCGCGGCGCGGGGGCGGCGGGCCGGATTTGTCCAAAACCTGAAGCGTGCGGGGCTGGGCGCCGAGGCCGGTCCAAAGACGACCGCCGGCGTCAAACGCACGGCGGCGAAGAATCCAAGATGGGCGGCCAAGCGGGCCGCGCCCGCGGCGCCGACGGCAGCCTGCCGGGCGGCCAATCAGCCGGGCTTCGTGCAGAATATCCTCGGCCTGAAGCGGCCGCGGAAGATCGCTTAGCGCCATGGCGCCGTAATCACTGCAGGGCGGTGCACGGTTTCCATAATTCTACAAAAGAGTCCAATTTCGTCGAGTTGACCAATAACCCTAACCGATAGTCGGAATAAACATGTCCAATGAACTGCTCGATGCGCCGGAAGATTTTGCTCCCTCCGAATACCGCGCCAGCCTGGTTCCCGAGGCGGGCGCCGATTTCGTAGTGACGCCATCTGTGAGCAGCCTCACCGAGCGTGCGCTGCAATACCTGAGAATCGGGTATCCGGTTCACCTGGCGGGTCCCGCCGGGACGGGCAAGACGACCTTGGCCTTCCACATCGCGGCGCAGCTCGGCCGGACCGTGGTATTGATTCACGGCAACGATGATTTCAACTCCGGCGATTTGGTGGGCAAGGACAATGGCTATCGCAAGACGACGGTCGTCGACAACTACATCCGCTCGGTCCGTAAAATCGACGAGCGGTTTTGCCTGAACTGGAATGACAACCGCCTGACCAAGGCTTGCCAATTCGGGCACACGCTGATCTACGACGAATTCAATCGGACGCGCGCGGAGGCGAACAACGCGCTGTTGAGCGTGTTGGAGGAGGGAATCCTGATCGTGCAACGGCCGCTGGGCAACGATACCTATCTGCCGGTGCATCCAAATTTCCGCATCATTCTGACGAGCAATCCGGAGGAATATGCGGGAGTTCACAAGACCCAGGATGCGTTGCTTGACCGGTTGATGAGCATTCACGTGGACCATTACGACCGGGAAACGGAAGTGCGCATCACCGCGGTCAAGAGCGGATTATGCGGCGAGGACGCCCAGTTCGTCGTCGATTTGGTGCGGGCGACGCGGGAGAAAAAGCCGGGCAAGAACCCGCCGACCATTCGCGCCTGCATCTCGATTGCGCGGGTGATGGGACAGCGGGAAGTGCGGCCGGACCCCCAGGACGCTTTCTTCCGGGCGGTCTGCCTGGACGTTCTGTGCGGCCATCGGAGCGGGACGGCCCTGCGATGGTCCGATCAGGAGTTGTTGGATTTGATGCGCGAGCTGGCCTCGGCGCGGGTTGCCGTCCCCACGACCGCGGAAGGCGAAGCCTCCGCGAAAGCCGCCTGAGGATCAGCGAGCCCAAGCGAGGAAAGTCATGGCTCAATACACCGGTAGGATTCGGCGGCTGGCGAATCTGCGCAGCGTCGCCGGGCGCCCCACGAACGGCGCGAAATTTCCCCACGAGATTTACATGCGGCTTTGCTGCCTGGAGATGGAGCGGTTCCGGCGCGAGCAGGAACAGAGCGTGGCGGTGACGCGCGCCCGCAAGTGCGTGGAGCGATGTCACGTCATTGAGATGGAAGTCCAGGAATTGTTGCGGTCCATTGGCCAGGCGCCTGTCGCCGGCGCTGGCGCGGGCGGCGATGACGCACGGTCCGAAGCCGCCGCGGCGCCGGACGCCTCCAAGCTCATGTTCATCTATTGAGCATCGCACGTTGGCAGGCGTTGTCGAGCAAGCCAAGGAAGTTCCATGAGAATCAATTGCATTGCCTGCGGTCATCGGTTCGAGTTGGACGACGCGTACGACGACTACAGCGGGCGGGTGAAGTGTTCGGTTTGCCGCACCATGCTGCAAATCTCCACTGAAGGCGGAAAAGTGAGAGCCGTGGACGTGGCTGGGCAGCCGGCGGAGATGCCCGGGCAGCCGGCCGTCCACTCCCATTCCATCCCGCAACGCAAAGGGCCGCCAAGACCGACGTTGGTGGGATGATGTGCTTGGGCCGTTGGCGCGGAGCATGAATGCAAACGAACCAGAGCAACACGATGGCCGGCCTGTACTTGTATGCCATCCTCGATGCCGCGGGCCCGCTTGGGCAAATCACCGGAATCGACGATAAACCGGTGCGGGCGGTCGTTTGCCAGTCGCTGGCGGCGGCGGTCAGCCCCGTCCCAGCTTGCCGCTTGCGACCGGAACGACGCAATCTGATGGCGCACCAGAAAGTCCTCGCTTCGTTTGGGTTTGGGCGCGGCGTCCTGCCGTTGCGTTTCGGCGTCGTCCTCCCCGACGAATCGAAAGTGCAGTTCATCCTTGAAACTCACGAGACCGACTTGCTGCGCCAACTGGCGCGGGTACGCGGCCGAGCCGAAATGGGCCTGCGCGTGAAATGGAAGGAAGAGGACGTTTTCAAGAACGTTCTGGAACTCAATCCCCCGTTGCGGGAAGCCCGCGACCGGATGCCCAACACCCGCGAGGCGGCCATCGAGATCGGCCGGCAGGTGGCCGACGCCCTGGCTCGCGAGCGGCAGCGCCAGGAAAAGCTGTTGCGGGAAGCCTTGGGCGACGGCGTGGTGGAGTTTTGCTTCAACGTTCCCAAGAACGACGCCCAACTCGTCAATGCCGCCTGCCTGATCCCTTGCGATCGCACCGCGGAATTCGAGAGCGGCGTTCACCGCCTGGGAACCATGCTGGATGACCGGTATCTGATCGACTTCAACGGACCCTGGGCGCCGCACAATTTCAGCCTTCTCAACATGGCCATGGAAGGGCATTGTTAAATCCATGTTCCTGGTCGACGACATTCTCCTCAGTCCGTTCAAGGGGTTGGTCTGGATTTTTCGTGAACTCCATCGGGCGGTGGACCAGGAATACACCCACGAGCGCGATCGCCTCGGCGACCAGTTGAGCAAAGCTTACATGATGTTGGAAACCGGCCAACTCGCCGAGACTGATTTCGCATCCCTGGAGCGCCAGATATTGGACCGGCTTGATGCGCTCAACGGCGCCGGTGAAACCGACGCGAGCGCCGGTGGAACCGACGCAGTCGTGCCGAAGGATCATTGAGGAAAGCAATCCATGGCGACCGATGCGACATCCCTGCCCGAATTCCTGACGACGCCGCAGCTTCGGCTGATCCTCTTCGGCGGCAAGGGGGGAGTGGGAAAAACAACGGTTTCGCTGGCGTCGGCGGTGTGGCTGGCTCGGCGCCGTGCCGACAAGAGGCTGTTGGTGGTGTCGACCGACCCGGCGCACTCGCTGATGGACTGCATTGCCGGATCGGCGCTGCCGCCCAATCTCACGGCGTTGGAGATCAACGCCGCCGAATTGCACGCCCGCTTCATGGCCGAGCACGGGGCGAAGTTCACAGCCATCGCCGCCCGCGGGACGTTCCTGGACGCCCAGGACATCGATCGATTCCTCGGCCTGTCGTTGCCGGGCCTCGACGAGTTGATGGCCTACGTGCAGATGGCACAGTGGCTGGGCGAAAATGCTTTCGACACCATTCTGGTGGATACCGCGCCGACCGGGCACACCTTGCGGTTGATGGCAATGCCGCAATTCCTCGAAGGCTGGCTTGGCGCCATGGATGCGCTGCTGGCCAAGCACCGGTTCATGTTGCGTGCATTCGGACGGCACAAACAGGGCGACGAATTGGACCAGTTCCTGATCTGGCTGGGCGAAAGCCTGCGCAGACCGAGCCGAATGATGGTCGACGCGCTGCAGTGCCGGTTTGTCCCGGTGATGCTGGCCGAAGCCATGAGCGTGGCCGAGACCACCGACCTGGTGCTGGCGCTGGATAAGCTGTCGGTGCCTCATCCGGAACTGATCGTCAACCGCGTCATGCCGATGGACGAGGGGATCGTGTACGCGGAGGCGCGTGCCCGCCAGCATCGGTTGCTGCGTCAGCTTCCGCCGGCCCTTCAGTCGTTGCGCGCCTGGGTGTTCCCGCAGCACGGCGCGGAGATTCGAGGCGCCCAGGCGGTGGGGGGGCTGTGGGAGGGCGCGCTGGAATTGTCCTCGCTGCTGCAAGTCTCGCCTACGCCAGCTCCGATTGCCGTCCAGAGACAGACGGCACGTTTCGAAGCGGCGGGTTCCATCCTGCTGCCGCCGCCGAAATTGAGGTTATGGCTCTTCGCCGGCAAGGGAGGCGTGGGCAAGACCACCATAGCCTGTGCTGCGGCGGTCGCGGTCTCGCAAAAACTTGGCCGGGGAACCTTGATCGTTTCGACCGATCCCGCCCACTCGCTGGCCGATTGCCTTGGCTTGGAGGTGGGGGCGAGACCGAAACAGATCACGTCTCGCCTCTGGGCCCTGGAACTTGATGCGGAGAAGGAGTTTGCCGCGTTTCGTGACCTTTACCGCCAGGAGGTGGAGCAGTTTCTTTCCGCGATCATTCCCGGTCTGGACCTCACCTTTGACCAAGAGGCGATGTATGGGCTGCTGGATTTGGCTCCCCCCGGCTTGGACGAAGTGATGGCCCTCATTCGCATCAGCGAGCAGTTGGAGGGTGGAAAGTTCGATCTGCTGGTTCTGGACACGGCGCCCACGGGGCACCTCCTTCGGCTGTTGGAGTTGCCACAGATCATCGAGCAGTGGATTCAGGCCGTGTTCGGCGTGATTTTGAAGTTCGAGACGGTGTTACGGATGCCCAAGGTATCGGCCGAGTTGGTGCGGGTTTCGCGCGGCATAAAAAATCTGCGGGCGCTGCTGCATGACCCGCGGAAATGCCGCCTGCTCCCTGTGACCATTCCCACGGAGATGGCGCTGGCGGAAACCAGCCGGCTGGTTGCCAGCGCCCGGCGGCTTGGCATCGAGGTCGGCGGGTTGATTCTCAACCAGGTCGCGCCGCCCGGCTCTAGTGAATTCGAGCGGACGTTGCACGAGTCGGACGCCGCATTGGTGAGAAAATTCACACAGCAGTTCCCGGAGATGCCGCCAACGCTGGTTTACCGGCGGGACGAGCCAATCGGTTTTGCGAAGTTGTTGCAACTGGGAGAATTGCTATTTGAACAGATGGCCAAAGCGAGAGTCGCGTAGCCAAACCGTCCGATAACGGGACGCGCAAAATTGGCTGATCGAGGCGTTTGGCAAACGCCGAAGGGATTGCAATGGATCAGGGCCGTAAATTATCGGAGGTTGTCGTGGAGGAGTCGTCGCGGGAGACGGCTACGCTGTGCGACACGCTTGACCGGGTCCTGGACGTCGGCGCGGTGGTCGAGGGCGAACTAACCATCTCCGTCGCGGGCATCGACCTGGTTTACATCAATCTCAGTGCGTTGGTGGCTTCGGTGGAAACGGCCCGGAAGATCATGGTGATGCCGGCCAGCAGCGCGGAAGGTTGGCGCGAAAGATGACTCAAACGCCGGTCGAAAAATCCACGCGGATCGACATCGATCCGGCCGACGTGCGCAAAGGACTGGGCCAGTTGGTCGTGACGCTGCTCAAGTTGTTGCACGAGTTGATGGAACGTCAGGCGGCACGCCGCGTGGACGGCGGTTCGCTGACCGTCGAGCAGATCGAGCGGCTGGGCATGACGTTGATGCTCCAGTCGCGGGAGATTCAGCGGCTCCAGGCGGAATTCGATTTGGCGGACGAAGACGTCAACCTCGATTTAGGCCCGCTCGGAACGCTACTGTGAAGGACCAGCCCATGGCGACGCTCAATACCCCGGTTCATTCCACCAACAGCACGAATCTGGCGGACCTTCTGGAGCGCGTGCTGGACAAGGGCATCGTCATCGCCGGCGACATTCGGGTCAAGATCGTGGACATCGAGTTGCTGACCATCCAGATCCGCCTGGTCGTGTGCAGCGTCGACAAAGCGCGCGACATGGGCATGGATTGGTGGGTCAACCACCCCGTCTTCGCCAAGTCCTCATCCGAACCCGAAGCGCTGAAGGGGATCGAACAACGATTAGAACGCATTGAGGCCGCGATCGGGCAGAAGGCCGCGTGAGGAGCTTGGCGTTGAGCGAGGAGAAAACGGAAGCATCGAACCGACGGCGGCGCTTGTACTACGTGCCGATCCTCCATACCGCCGCGGAATTGGGCGGATTGGAACAGGAGGTGCGCCGCCGTATGGGCGAGGAAGTCTTCCAACAGCGGCAGAGAGTGATCAACGCCGCCTGGGATCGCGTGGAGATGTGGGCTTCAACCCTGGAGCCCTCGCTGGCGCGGTGCAAGCTGTATCAGGACGGCTTGCCGATATGCGGCAAGGAAGAGCAGATCGTGCGCGATTTAGCCGCCCGCCAAAGCCGCAACCATCGGCTGTTGTTGCGGCTGATCGAGCGGGGCGCGACCCTGCTGGGGACCGAATCGCCCGAGTTGCTCCTGTCGGAATACGAACTGGCCAAGGCGATTGTCAGCCCCGATGCCGATCGCAAGGCGCTTGAACCGGTGGCCGCCGATTTGTTGGCCAAACGCGACGCCTTCATCGCCCAGCGGATCAACCAGACGCTGGGCGAAGGCGAGTTTGGCATCCTGTTTGTCGGGCTGCTTCACAACGTGCACCGCGGGCTGCTGCCCGACATTGAATTGGTTGTTCCATTCGGCAAATGAAAGGAGAAATCCGATGCGAAACAAAGAGAGCAAAACCAGCGTGGAAGGGATTTTGGGCGGGCTTAGCACCCTGATTAGCGGGTTGGCGGAGCTGGCGGAAAAGGGCAAACAGCTTCAGCAGTCCGGCGAAACCAGCGCCCTGGGAGGCAAGGCCAAGATCATCTACGGCTTTACGGTTAAAGGCGTAGGCGGAGACGACGTGCGCGTCGAACCCTTCGGGAACGTCGTGCGCGACGGCAACACCAGCGAGGCGACCGTTTCCGAAGTTCGCGAGCCGCCCATCGATCTAATTGAAGAATCCGACCACACGCTGGTGATCGCCGAGATGCCCGGCGTTGGCGCCGACGACGTGAAGGTCGAGGCGCATGACGACGTCCTCGAGCTCACGGCCACGCGCGGAACAAAGAAATACCGCAAGGAAATTCTGCTGTCACACCCAACCGACGCAAAAAAGGTGACAGTCACCATTAATAATGGGATCGCCGAGATCCGATGCCCCAAATAGGCCGCGCGCTTCGACGCCGACTGGAACGAGACATTATGTTAGGCGGGCAAGACCAAGCCGTTCTATTGAAGGTTTCCGAGGCCTTGATCAAAGACGTGGGCCGCGCCATGGCGCGAATCGACCCGGAAGACTTACGCCGCCTGGGCGTGCAAACCGGCGACGTCGTGCTCATCTCCGGCCAGCGCCAGACGGTCTGCCGCGTGATGCCGGCCCTCAAGGAAGCGCGCGGGCAGGCGCGCGTTCAGTTGGATGGCATTACCCGGCAGAATCTGGGGTCCGCCATCGACGAATCGGTCAGGGTTACCAAGACCGCCTGCTCGCCCGCGCAGGTTGTGAAGCTCACGCCCGTCAGCATCAAACCCGACGAGCGCGATCTGGCGTACATTTCGGGGCTGCTCGATGGGCTGCCGGTTTTGCCGGGCGGCATGATCCGGCTTTCCTTGTTTGGCGCGCGCAACGCCGAATTCACCGTCGCCTCGGGACAACCGGCCGGCCCCCTCCTCATCAACCCCACCACCCGCTTGCAGATCGGCGACGTTTCCGGCAAGGCGCCGGCTCAGCGCCTGGGCTACGAGGACGTGGGCGGCTTGAAGCCGCAGCTTGGCCGAATCCGCGAGTTGATCGAACTGCCGCTCCGCCACCCCGAGGTCTTTGCCCGCCTGGGCATCGATCCCCCCAAGGGCGTGCTTCTGCACGGGCCGCCCGGCTGCGGCAAAACGCTGATCGCCCGAATCATCGCCCAGGAAAGCAGCGCCAACTTCTACAGCATTTCCGGACCGGAGATCATCCATAAGTTCTACGGCGAATCCGAAGCGCACCTGCGCAAAATCTTCGATGAAGCTTCGCGCCATGGCCCGGCGATCATCTTCCTGGATGAGATCGACTCCATCGCCCCCAAGCGGGAAAACACCGTCGGCGACGTCGAAAAACGCGTCGTCGCCCAGCTCCTCGCACTCATGGACGGACTCAATCAGCGGCAAAATCTCATCGTCATCGCCGCCACCAACCTGCCCAACAATCTCGATCCGGCCCTGCGCCGGCCCGGCCGGTTCGATCGGGAAATCTACATCCCCATCCCCGACCGCAATGGCCGCCGCCAAATCCTCGATATTCACTCCCGCGGCATGCCCTTGACGCAGGACGTGAATCTCGACCGGCTGGCCGACGTCACCCACGGCTATGTCGGCGCCGACCTCCAGGCCCTGTGCCGCGAAGCAGCCATGTCCTGCCTTCGCAAGCTGCTCGGCGACGTCGATCTGTCGCGCGGCGGCATTCCTTCCGAGCGGCTGCAAACGCTCGAGGTCACGCAGGAGCACTTCCTCTCGGCTCTGGCGGAGATTGAACCGTCGGCCATGCGCGAGGTTTTCGTCGAGGTTCCCTCTGTCACGTGGGATGATATTGGCGGCTTGGCCGAGGTGAAGCGGCAACTGACCGAGGCCGTCGAGTGGCCGCTGAAGCATGCCGAGCTTTTTTCAAAGGCCGGAGTCAGGCCGGCCAAAGGCCTGCTTCTTGCCGGCCCGCCCGGCGTCGGCAAGACGCTCCTTGCCAAAGCGGCGGCGACGCAGTCCAACGCCAATTTCATTTCCGTCAAAGGCCCGGAATTGATGGGCAGATACGTCGGAGAGTCCGAAAAGGCCGTACGCGAGGTCTTTCGCAAGGCCCGACACGCCGCCCCGTGCGTGATATTCTTTGACGAGATCGACGCGCTGCTCCCACACCGCGGAACGGACAACTCCTCGGTCGGTGATCGCGTCATCGCCCAGTTTCTTGCCGAAATGGACGGCGTGGAGGAATTGCGCGGCGTTCTGGTCATGGGGGCGACCAACCGTCTGGACCTGATCGACCCCGCCGTTCTTCGCCCTGGCCGCTTCGATCTTCTCGTCGAACTGCCCCTGCCGAACCTGCCGGCGCGGCGCGAAATCTTCCAAGTCCACTTACGCGGCAAACCGTTGGCCAAAGACGTCGACTGCGCCGACCTTGCCCGGCGAACGGACGGCGCCTCGGCTGCCGATATCGCCGGTGCATGCGCCCGCGCGGCACTGGCGGCGGTGCGCCGCGTCATTACCTCGCCGGCGGCGCCCCTGCTCATCACGCCCGATGATTTGCTCAAGGGCATTGCCGAGATCAACAACCACACCGACGAGAGCAAACGATGATGACCCCCACAACCCTTCCGGGAAAAATCTACGCCCTGCTGGGCATTACCTTGCAAACGCCGCTTCAGGCTCGAAGCGGCTGGTCGCTCGTGCCCGCCGACGGATTGCTGGCGGTTCTGGCCGAGTACGATGCCGATCGGTTTGTCGGCGAAACGGCCCGGCGCGATTTGGCCGACCCACAGAAGGTCGCCGCGCTGGCCCTGGCCCATGCCGAGCAAGTGGAAGAACTATTCCGTCAAACCGCGGTGCTGCCGGTGGCGCTGGGTTCCCTGTTCTCCGCTCCCGCCCCAGTCGAGCAACTCCTGCGGCGAAACCGCGACGCCATTCTCCAGTTCCTTCGCCGCGTCGCCGCTCATCAGGAGTGGGCCGTTAAGGCGGCCATTGACGCCAAGACCGCCAAGGGACGCTTCATCGTGCGCGCGGTAACTGCAGCCCAGATCGATTCGCAGATTCCCGCCGGCACACGCTATTTCCGCGAACAAGCGATCAGAAGACGGGCGGCGAGCCAGTTTCAGCCCGCCCTGCACCAGCGCTGCCAGCAGTTGTGCCAGCCGTTGTCAGCCTGGTGTGCCGATGTTCTTGAGCGCCCCATCCTGCCGCGCGACGATGGCCGGCAGTCCGTCGTATCCTGGTCTTTACTGGTCTCCAACACCTTCCAAGGCGAGATCTGCGCCCGGATCGCCGCCATGGAGTCGGCTCTGGCCGACGCCGAAATTGCCTTGGAGCTGAGCGGCCCTTGGCCGCCCTGGAGCTTCGTCCCCCGTTTGAACTGAGATTGCCGTTTGCGCCGAATTGAGGCTGGGCGCTGTTTGATAACTAGGGACTGATAACCAGGGACAGTCACGAATGGCACTTCCCGAAGCTACAATGTGTGATCCCGGCTTGAGATAGACAAAAAGACCTCGCTTGCGAAGATGGTGGTATCTAACGCCACATCGGGCAAGGAGGCCTTATGGCTCGTCATCGTACCCAGGGACGGGTGCGTCGCCAAATTCAAGACGTCTTCATGGGCAACGCCGGAGGAATCGCCGGGCTACTCAGTGCCGAGCAGGTGGAACGCGCGGTCCAAGACCACGGCTTACAATATCGCGACTGTCTGTTCACGCCGCTGATTACCCTCTGGACCTTTCTGGCCCAGGTTCTCAGTCCCGACGGCTCGTGCCGCCAGGCGGTGGCCAAGCTGTTGGCGTTTTTGGCGGCTAGCGACCGCGGCGGGCAGGAGTTTCAACCCGACACCGGTCCCTACTGCAAGGCGGGCGAATTTAAGGGGACATACATGATTTACGTCTCCACGATCGCCGCGTCCAAAATCTTGAATGTCCCCCTATCCACCGTCAGGCGGCGGTGTCGATGGCGTGGCCCTTGCCGGACTTGGCGGCGTCGGTGGCGGCGGTGTCGCCGTCGCGGTCGCCATCGGCGTCAACCTGCGGCTTGGGCGCCGGCTTGGGCGACTGGGGCGCGGTTGATTGAATGAGCTTTGTCTGCAATTGGCTTGCTACGCTCGGAATCTGCATGCCGTCTCCTTCAAGAACATCCTACGGCGAATACGGATGTGGTATCGGATGGACAAATGGCGGAGTGTGAATGAATATAAAGTGAATCCGGCGGCACTCGAGGATTTCCCGCCTTCAGGCTAACGGCGCGGGTTTATTAATGGAAAATTAAATTGCAGCTTTGGGCAATGGGGTTGCCGGAAAGTGGGAGAATGGCGGCTGGTTGCGCAGGCGGCGGGCGATGTCGGCGAAAATCCGGTCGTCCATGATGGCGGCGTTGTGGGCGAGAAGGGGGCCTCGGTCGGCCAGCCAGAAAGGGGTTTTCCCCGGCGGGGCGGCGTAGCGGGCGCCGACGATGCGGTCCTGGAGATGAACGTAGGGATACAAGTCATAGCTTGCCTGGGCGTCGTCGGCGGCAAGGGCGGCGAGGAATGCCGAGCCGGGCCGCAAAGCGCGGTGGAAATTGGTGAGGGCGATTCGATCGGCGAGCAGGGCGCCGGCGTGGGGGCTGCTGATGGAAAAGAGGCGGGCGATTCGCAATCGCCGGGGATGGGCGGGATCGCGCGAAGGCGCCGCCGCATAGCGTGCGACCAGTCCGCCCAGGGAGGCCCCGACGACGTCCACCTGGGTCGTCCAGATGGGATCGCGTGACGGGCAGGCGTCGTCGAGAGCCGCGATGACCTTCTGGCGGCATTCGGCGAAGCTGCCGCAGAATCCCACGGAGATCGTGATTATTTGAGCGTCTTTGGTGACGCTGCGGAAGAAACAGCGGAACACGGTGGGGGAGATATCGGGGTCGAGAAATCCACCGATGACGATGAGCGGCCTGGAAAGCGGATGCGGATCGGCCTGCATCTGGGCGATGACCCGCCGAGCCTCGGCGTGCGTGATCGGGAACGACGGGTTGGTCGGCGCGGTGGAGCAGCCGGCGAGGGCGACGGCGGAGAAGAAGAGGGGCGAGAGACGCATGGAGGGGGAGTATAGCGTGTGCTAACATCTTTGTCAAATGGGGGATTGAAATGCAAACTCGAAATTCGAAATTCGAATGACGAATCAAATTCGAAATTCGAAACAAGGGCCGTTTGGTCCTTCGAATTTCGAATTTGATTCGTCATTCGAATTTCGAGTTTCGAATTTCCCGGCCTATCGGGCCGGGCCGTGGGTATGGGAGGGGTCGGACATGGTGGCGGCGTAGACGGGCAGACGGATGGTGAAGGTCGAGCCTTCGCCCTGCTTGCTTTTGACGCTGATGGAACCGTCGTGCTCGTCGACGATTTTCTTGGCGACGGCCAGTCCCAGTCCCGTGCCGCGATTGCCTTTGGTGGAGTGGAACAACTCGAACACGTGGCTCATCAGATTGGGCGGGATGCCGACGCCGTTGTCGATGACCTCGATGATGGTCTGCTTGTTTTCGCTGTCGTAACGGCAGACGACGCGGATGAGTCCTTTTTGGGGTTCGACGGCGTCGAGGGCGTTGATGAGCAGATTCATCAGGACCTGGTGGAGACCGTCGGGGTCGGCGGGGAAGGCGGGGTGATCCGGCTCGACGTCGGCGACGGCCATGACGCCTTTGTCGTTGGCGCCGGAGGCGATCAGTTCCAGGCATTCCTCGATGAGGACCTTGGGGTTGATCTGTTCGAGCTTGGGTTCGCGCGGGCGGCTGTAGGCCAGGAGATTCAACGTGAGGTTGTAGATTTTCTCGAGGTTGCGATCGACGATGCGCCAGCCTTTGGCGGCTTGGGGGACGTTGTTGGCGCGGAGGCCCATTTCGACGACGTCGGCGCCGCCGCGAAGGGCCTGGAGAATGTTCTTGATCGAGTGTGAGAGGGCGGCGGTGGTTTCACCGACGGCGGCGAGGCGTTCGGCCTGGAGTCCGGCGTTAAAGAGTCGGGCGTTGGCGGCGGCGAGGCCGGCCTGGAGGCCGATGGCCGTCAAGAGGCGCAACTGGTCGGGGGCGTAAGTGTAATTCTTGACGGAGCTGTCGACATAGATGACGCCGAGGATCTCGAATTCATTTTTTCCGGAGAGTTTGGCGGCTTTGATGGGGACACAAAGGGCGCTGCGGATGCCGAGGCTGTGGACGCTCTTGCCGGCGCTGAAGCGCCGGTCGGACATGGCGTTGCTGGAAAGGACGCCTTCGCCGCTGGAAAGGACGTGGTTGATGATGGTTCGGGAGGCGTGGATTTTTTCGGGCTGGGGTTTGGGATCGTGCTCGGATTCGACGTGGATTCTATCATCCTTGTCTGGGCGTTTGGGGCGATGTCCGTCGTCGCGGGTGCGGACGACTTTGGGGATCAGCTCGCCCTTTTCGCCGATGAGGAAGACGATGCCGCGGTCGGCCTTGACGTGCTCGAAGACCAGGTCCATGACGACTTCCATGACCTGGTCGACGCCGAACCTGCTGCCGAGGATCGCGCCGAGTTGGTAGAGGATTTTAAGATTGGACATGGCGACGGCGGCGGGTTCGGGGACGGCCAGGACCATGGAGTCGTCGGCGGAGGTGATGGTGTGCATGATGGAGCTGTCCATGCCGGCCTCGACGCCGGCGAGAGCGACGTTTCCCCCGCTGGTGCGGGAGACGCCGGGCTGGGCGCCGAAGACCATCAGGGTCCGACCGACCCGAATCTGATCGCCGAGTTTCAGAGGGAGGCGATTGTTGACTCGGATGCCGTTGACGTAGCTGCCGTTGGAGCTGCCCATGTCCTTGAGGATCCAGTTGCCGTCATCGGGCAGAAGCTCGGCGTGCTGGCGGCTGACGGTGTTGTCGGTGATGGGCAGTTGCCGGCTGTCACGACCGATCAAAACCGGAGCGTCGGGCAGTTCAAATCTTCGGCCCTTGTCGGGGCCCTGTAAAACCAGCAGGGTGAGCACGACATCAGTTTATCCCACACTGACGCGGTTGACCAGAAATCTTTGAGGGATAAGAATGGGGGGAGTGGCGCGCCAATTGTGGCGTGCCTGCGTGGTGATTGCCGATTGCCAATTGCCGATTGCCAATTGAAAGAAGGGGCAAGGGCGGTTTTCCATGTTCCAATCGGCAATAGGCAATTGGCAATCGGCAATTTCTTCGGAGACCGCATGAACTTGCTGGCCGGAAAAAAGGGATTAATCCTCAACATTGCCAACGACCGGAGTATTGCGGCGCATATTGCCCAGCATGCCGTTCGGGAGGGGGCCCAATGCGGATTTGGGTTTCTGCCGATGGACAACCCCGAGAAATCGGAGCGCCGCGTCCGCAGGGCGATGGAAGAGATGGGGTATGGGGGGGAATGGCTCCATCCAATCGACGTGGCGAAGGACGATCAGATCGAGAAATTTTTTTCAGCGGCAAAGGAACGGTTCGAGAAGATCGACTTTTTGGTTCATTCGCTGGCGTTTGCGGATCGGACGTATTTGCAGAAGCAATACGGGAATTTCACGTCGACGCCGCGAGGCGTGTATGCGCAGGCGGTGGATATCAGCGCCTATAGCCTGCTGGCGTTGGCGCGGGGGGCGGCGCCGCTGATGCCCCAGGGCGGATCGATCATCGCGCTGACGTATCTGGGCGGAGACAAGGTGGTGCCGGGCTACAACGTCATGGGCGTGGCCAAGGCGGCGCTGGAGGCGACGGCGCGGTATCTGGCGTTCGATCTGGGTCCGAAGAAGATCCGGGTGAATACGATCTCGGCGGGTCCGGTGCGGACGCTGTCGGCAATGGCGGTGGGGGGGATCGACGAGATGTTCGCACACGTCGAGCGCAAGGCGCCGCTGCAGCGCAATATCGACGGCGACGAGGTTGGGAAAACGGCCATGTATTTGCTCAGCGATCTGTCGAGCGGCGTGACGGGCGAGAACGTCTACGTGGATGGGGGATTCAATACGGTTGGGGTTTGAACCGATGAGAAAGGCTGCTCCGATGGCCATCGGAGCGGGTTTGGCACGCGCCGGCTTGAAATGATCGCCGGGCATTTATAGACTTTCAGGAGAATTCGCGGGCGTAGCTCAGTGGTAGAGCGTCACGTTGCCAACGTGAATGTCGAGGGTTCGACCCCCTTCGCCCGCTTTTGACGTAAGACTTGCTGAATGCTTTAGTAAGCACATCTGCCCACCGACCCCCCGGACCGTGGCCACGATCGCGCTGCTTGGCTCGGCCGTAAAGCCCGGGTAGTGCTGCGTCAAGCGATTGTGAGTCTCAATTCACCCCCGCGATTACGACTGATAATGGCGAGATTACAAGCCGCTGGAGATGTGTGATTTACATCTCATATTTTTCCATAGCACACCGATAAACCGTGGTTGGCCACCCATCCGCTTCTTGCGTAGGTGGTGCTAGCTCTCCGTTCGCCAGGACGAGATTCCTTGGATTTGCGAGTAGCGAAGTTCACCAAACGGTTACGCTCGATGATGAGCGCGCGGCCGCGAACGCGCGCCATTCGGGCGGTGCTGGAGCCGCTGGAGCGGCGAATCCTGCTGTCGTGGATCGGCGCCACTACCGGCAACACCAATGACGCGGCGCATCTTTACAATAACACTGCGAACTGGGCCGGCGGAGTCATCGACAATTCGTTTGCCGGGGTGACGCTCACAGGCGCTACCACTCTCTATTTCAACGCAGGACTGACCACCGGCGCTGGCGGGCTGAACCTTGGCTACAGCGGAAACTATGACCTCACGCTCGAGTCCTCCAGCACGACAACGCAAACGCTGACCCTCGCGGGCGGCATCAGCGGCACGTTCGGCGGATCGTCGGTCACGATCGGGGACCCGAATAACAATCTCAACGTCGATCTCGGTGCGACGGGACAAACGTTCACGATCTCCACCGGCAATACCTTGTCGATCCTTAACGTGATTTCCGACACGGGCGGCCTGACCGAAGCCGGCGCCGGCACGCTAACCCTTTGCGGCGCAAATACCTTTTCAGGCGGGACGACGCTTTCGGCAGGTCAATTAAACGTCAATGGCGCCGCCGCGATTGGCACGGGCACGTTGACCCTCAATGGAGGAACGATCGACAACACCAGCGGCTCGGCCATCACGCTCAGCACCAACAATGCGCAGACCTGGGGAGCAAGTTTCACGTTCGGTGGAACGAACGATCTTAATCTCGGCACCGGCGCGGTGACGCTGGGTGTAGCCGGCATTCAGCTGACGACCAACGCGGGGAATCTGACGGTGGGCGGGAACATCGGAGATGGGGGCGATGGTTACGGTTTGATTAAGTCCGGGGCGAACGGCACGCTGACGCTTTCGGGGAACAACACGTTTTCGGGCCCCATGACGTTTACCTCCGGCTCAACCGGCGGGCATTTGAACATTGACAGCGCGACCGCTCTGGGGTTGGGGACGTTCACCATCAACAGCGGCACGACGCTCGACAACACGAGCAGCGGCTCAATTACTGTCAGCAATATCGCCGGGATTTATTGGGGCGGTAATTTCACGTTTGCCGGGACGCACGACCTGAACTTTGGCGCCTTCGCGGTCACCATGAATAACAGTCATACGGTGACACTCACCACCGGGACACTAACGTTCGGCGGTGTCATTTCCGGTGTCGGCGAAAAGCTGAGCGAGGCCGGAAATGGCGCGCTGGTTCTTTCCGGCGCCAATCAGTACACCGGCGGCGTGGGTCTCAATTCCGGCACGCTCGACATCAACAACGCGTCGGCGCTCGGAGTGGGGGGCACGTTTACGATCAAAGGTGGAACGATCGATAACACCTCCAGCGGATCGATCACCGTCAGCACCGCCAACCCGATGACCTGGTCTTCGGACTTCACCTTCGCGGGGACGGAGCCGTTGGATCTTGGCAGCGGCACCGTAACAATAAGCGCCAACCGAACGGTGACCGTCTCTGCCAGTACATTGACGGTGGATGGACTCATCTCCAGCAGCCACGCTCTGATCAAGGCGGGCAACGGAGCGTTAACCCTCACGGCCACAGACACCACACTCACAGGTACAGTGCAACTCAACGCCGGCACCCTGAACATCAACAGCGCGAAGGCCATCGGCACGGGGAGACTCCTGATCGATGGCGGCACGATCGACAACACCAGCGGCGGGGCGATCACGCTCAGCACCAACAACCTGCAAACCTGGGGAGCAAGTTTTGCATTCGGTGGAACAAACGATCTTAACCTCGGCACCGGCGCGGTGACGCTGGGTGCAACGATTCAGTTGACAACCAACGCGGGCCATCTGACGGTGGGCGGCAACATCGGAGACGGGGGCAGTGGCTACGGCATCACCAAGGCCGGAGCCGGCACGCTGATTCTTTCCGGCTCCAATACATTCGGCGGCGCGACAACGTTGTCGACCGGCACCCTTGACATCAATAGCGCCGCCGCCATCGGCACGGGGACGTTTGCAATCAACGGCGGCACGATCGACAACACCAGCGGCTCGGCCATCACACTCAGCAACAATAACGTGCAGACCTGGGGCGGGGATTTTGCCTTTGCCGGCACCAACGCCCTGAATTTGGGGACGGGAGCGGTGACGCTGGGCGCTAGCCGTAACGTCACCATTGACGCCAGCACGCTGACGGTGGGCGGAGCGATCGGAGACGGGAGCGATGGGTACGGTCTCACCGAAGCCGGAGCCGGCACATTGACTCTATCCGGCGCCAATACATTTACCGGCGGCACGACTCTCTCCGCCGGCACGCTCAACATCAA
>JBEKEC010000063.1:0-30053 GCA_050014015.1 Tepidisphaeraceae bacterium | reverse complement strand
GAGGCGGTCAAAGGAATATGGCCCCGCCGCGGTACAAGACCAGCCCCCGGATCGCCGAAGGAAGACAGCGGCGCCAGGGGCGCGGTGGAATTGTCTTGACAATTCGCTTCTTATAGGTGCTCCCCTGCTCAACTGCTCTGGCCAGGGGCTTTCCCGAATAGCCGGAAAAATTATTCGTCAGAAAGGGGACATTTTGGGACATTTTGGGACATCGACCCCAATTGCCGTCTCGCCAACGTCCGAACGGGATTGGGCTGTCCCTAATTTCGATTTCCGCCGACACGGGAGTGAAACTGGTGGCCAATCAGGCGCTTTGGAAAAAACTCGGGTGCCGATCCGCGGGACGCTCTCGGCCTCGTCAGCGTCCGCTCTGATGCTGCGCGCATCAGGCCAACAGATCGTCGACCGACCCAATGTCCGCGATCGCTCATCCCGCTCCGCCAGGCCTCAGTGCAACCGCCGGGCCGAACCGGATTGGAATGCCCCTTTTGATCGGCGAGTCGGCGGCGGATAGCCGGAACCGCGCCGATTCGGAACTTGCACGTTACCAATCGCATCTTCGCGCCATTAACGGGATGTCCAGGTACGGGCCGAATTTGAATTCGGCTCGGCCGGGATTGTTGAACAAACACCAGAGGAGCGCACGATGTGCAGACGAATTACCTTGGCGTTGTTGGGGATGTTATTGATGTCGGCGGCGCCCGCGTTTGGGCAGGACAACCCAGGCGGCCCGGGCCCAGGCGGTGGACCGGGAGGTCCGCCGGGGGGACCCCCGGATTTCGCGCAGATGCGGCAGCGGATGGAAGAGCGGTTGAAGGAACGATTGGGGGCGACGGACGACCAATGGCCGGCGCTTCGCGCCAAGATCGAGGCCGTGCAGCAGCTTCAACGTGAGTTGCACCCCCGGCCGCCATTCGGGCCGGGCGGCCCGCGCGGTAATGGTGGACCCGGCAACCGCGGCGGACCCAATGGCAACGTTCGGGGCGGACCCGGAGGTCCGAATTCGGATGCGCGCGGCGGTCCCGACGGCCCAGGTCCTGGTGGTGGGCCGCCTGACGATCCCGCGAATATGGGGCCCGGCGGGCCGGGCGGGCCGACTGCCAATTCCACGCTTCTGAAGGCCGTGGACGAACTGAACAAGTTGCTGCGCACCGAGGATGCCAAGCCCGATGACATCAAGGCCGCGATCGCCAAGCTGCGCGACGAGCGCGCCAACGTGAAGACCGAGCTTACCAAGGCCCAGACGGATCTTCAGTCGGTGGTTTCCACCAGACAGGAAGCGATTCTTCTGACGATGGGGATTCTCGAATAGAGGATGTCGCCGTAAGGCTTCGCCTCCGCGCCAGAGTCGATGCGCCGAGAATTTCCGCCTTGGCAAATCGAAAAAGGCTCATGGTCCCTTGCGGGCCATGAGCCTTTATATTGGCTCGACAAGAGACGAACAACCATCGATTTCCCTCGAAAACCAATGTATTTCAGAAGACCGTCCCGCTCCGGGAAGGATCGAAGCAACCGTTCATCGCGGCGGCGGGGCGAAGGTGATGCCGTAGCTTCCGCGGATTCGCCCGACTTCGGGCATGAGCTGCTGCGGGTTCGTGAATTTCTGACACGCCTTCTCCAGATCGGCGAACATCCGATCCGTTCCGGCTCCCGGCGTCACCGTCACCATCATGCGCGCTTCTTTCGCCGACGCATTGGTGAAACCGTGCACCCGGTTGCGCGGCAGGAATAGAAAATCCCCCGGCTTCAACGTCACGGGCGATGCCAATCCGTGCATCTGGCACGTGAGTTCTCCCTGCAGGATGCAGAAAAATTCATCCTCTCGCGTATGCGTATGCGGCGGCACTCCCTGCCCCGGCGCAACGACCACTTCCATCACGCTCGTGCCGGCCACGTTCTGATCGCTCGCGATTTTGATGATGTGCGGCATTCCCAGGACCATCACGACGGGCCCCTCGCCCTGGCGCACGGATTTGTCAACGGCGCCGGCCGGATTCGCTGTGCTCATGGCTTGTCTCTCTGAGTGAACTGTAATTCCCCAATTGACCGACGCTCCACGACCGCCGTGTGGCGACGGCTTGCAGGATACCGGATTGTGGATTTCGGCACAAAATTGTTTTTTGGCGGCGCCGTGCGCATTCAACGGCGCGTTTGTCTTACGTATTCGGTTATGATCTTCTTCGCGTCCGAGCGGCTGGGACCAACTGTTGTCGCCGTACTCGACTCCTTGCAAGAAAGTAGTGGCTAATGCGCGTCATCGGCTCAGTTGAAGTGGGTGGTGTGGGGTATCAGGCAATCTGGGGTTCGTTGTCGTCGATCGATAATCAGGAGGCCCGTTCGGGAAAAGCTTTGGCGGTGCGCGGCGATGAGGGAAGGAATGAAACCCTCATCCGCCACAACGCCACGCTCGCGGAGGTGCAGGCGTCGCTGCGGCATTTGCGCAGCCTTGGGTTGAACGATTCGCAGTTGAGTCGATTATTCGGTTACAAGGGTGATAGGCGCGGATTGCCGCAGTACGTCAAAGTGCTGGTTTCTCGCCTCAATTAGCCCCACAACGCTGACGGCGCTGTTGGGCTAACGTCTTCGCCGCCGGCGGAGAATTCCCAATCCAGCCATTGCCGTCATCGCCCCATTCGCCGGCTCGGGGACATTCGCCAAGCTGATGCCGTTGGCCGCGGCGAAGGCGTCCAAGGCCGCAACGTCGCCGGCCGATACGTCGGCGCCGCTGACGCTCTGGTTGAAGTTCGCCGCCAGGTCGGTGAAGTCGGCGGCGTTGACGATTCCATCGTAGTTGAAGTCGCCCTGGTCCCAACTGGTGACCGGCTGGTTGAAGTTCGCCGCCAGGATGGTGAAGTCCGCCGCGTTGACCAGGCCGTCAAGATTGGCGTCGCCCAGCAGCGTGTACATCACTTCGATCTGACCGGACGACAAGCCCGAAACGACGTTGTCGGCGCCGTCGGCATAGCCCACACCGTATTGAAGTCCATTGGTCTTCGTTTGCGCCGCCGAGGAAATGATGCCCGGGCCGTTCCATCCGCCGCCGTTGTAGCCGGATTTGATGTAGCTTGCGATGGACGCGATGGGATCGGGTCCACCTCCGTAGTTGATAATCAGGCTCGTGTGGGTGATGTCCAGGACGCCGGTTCCACTGATGCTCAGAACGTTGACTTGATTGGCGCCATTTCCGCCCGTCAGAGTTGTGGTTCCGCCCGAGATGTTCATTTGGCCGGTGCCGGTGATCTGAGCAAAGGTCGCCAGACCGGCGGTTTGTGTGTAAGTTCCCAGCAGGTTGAGCGAGGCGGCGCTGGCGGTTCCGCCATTGACGTTGAATCCGCTGCCGGTGGTGTTGTAGACGGTGAGGGTTTGCGAGACTGAAAGCGCGCCGGCGCCGCTGACCGTAAGCACACCTTGGCCGCCTGGGCCGGCAACAGAACCGCCCACGTAGACAGTGGGGGTATACAGCGCGCCGGCACTGAGGGAATAGGTTCCGGTTGCGCCACTGGGTCCGGCCAGGGTTAAAGCTCCGCCGCCTGCGATCGTGTTGGTGCCGCCGGACTGGGTGAATGCGCCATTGCTGTCCGTACCGTTGCCGAGGAACTCAGAGCCGGCGGCAAGGACTCCACCACTGAGATTGTAGATTCCCGTACCCCCATCGGCGGAGGCAAGGCCCAGAAATCCTGCGATGGTGTTGGAGCCTTCGGATTGATTGAACGAGCCAAAGCCTGCTTGACCGACATACTCATCCGAAGCGGAAAGGACGCCGCTGTTGCTCAGAGAGTAGTTTCCCGCGGCGCCGGTGCTGGCACCGAGGCCGAGGAAGCTCGCGATGGTATTCGTACCGCCGGTCTGGACGAATGTTCCGCTGCCGAGTGAGCCCACGTACTCTGATGCAGCGGAAAGTTGGCCAGCGTTGAGAGAGTACGTTCCCGAAACATTGGACGATTTGGCGAGAATGAGCGAGCCGGTGATGGCGTTCGTCCCGTCGTTCTGGTTGAACGTTCCCTGGCTGGAATTGCCAATATATTCGTTGCCGGAAACGCTCAAGGTTGCGCCGGTGTACAGGTCGTATTCTCCGGTGACTCCGGTATCGCTGTAGCCGACGTCCAGCTCCGGCGTGCTGTTGGTGCCGCCATATTGGTAGAAGTATCCCTTGCCGCCGGATGCTCCGCTAAAGGCGTAGCCGACATATTCGGATGCGCCGGTACTGGTAAGTGAGCCGCCGTCGAAAAAGTATGCGGCGTCCACTCCGCTGCCGGAGGTGTTGCCGATGTAAAGACCTTCGCAGCTATTACTGCTGCCGGAGCTTTGGGAGATGTACGCAAAGCTACCGTACAGCCATTCGTAGTTATCCTCGATCAGCGTCTGGCCAGAGCCGAGAATCAGTGAGTTGCCCAGGCTGGCATCGACATCCGAACTGCCGGTAAAGTCGAGGGGCTGACCGGTCAGTTGGAGTGTTCCGGATGTCCAGGTGAAGTTCGAAGGATTGCTATTGGTATTGAGCGATCCAACCGTAAGTGTTCCGCCGGAGAGGCTGGCACTGTTTCCCGTGGAATTCCATATCTTGAATGTGCCGTCAACGGTGGCCGAGCCATTGGACTGCTGAAAATTGCCTTGCCCTGCGGCCGCCGTAGATGAGCCGCCGATCCAGGCGCTGCCTGTGACGATCAGAGCGCCACCACTGAATGTATATGTGCCGGTCGAATTGCTGGTGTAGCCCAAGGAGAGGCTGGAGGCCGTGTTCGTGCCGCTGGTCTGGTTGAAGGTTCCCACACCGCCGCCGTAGCCGACGTATTCATAGCCGGCGACCGAGAGTGAGCCTGTGCCGCCGAGGTTATAAATGCTGTGAACACCAGGAACGTTGCCGAGGATCAGCGCGCTGCTTGTTGTGTTCGTGCCGCCGGTCTGGTTAAAGGTTCCATTACCATCGGTGCCGATGTATTCGTCGCCGCTGGCCGAGAACGAGCCTGTACCGCTGAGCGAATAGGCGCCAGTGCCAAGGACACCCATGAGAAGACTGCCCGTAGAGTTCGTGCCGCCGGTCTGGTTGAATGTTCCCCCGCCCTCGCCACCGAACTCTTCCCCGCCGGCCGGGAGGGAGCCGCCGCTAAGAATGTATGTGCCTGAGCCGCCGTAGCCGACGTAGAGTTCACCACTAACAGTGTTCGTGCCGCCGGTCTGATCGAAGGTTCCTGTGCCACCGTCGCCGATGTATTCACCGTCGCCAGAGGCAGTGCCGGTGACCGAGAGTGAACCGGTGCCGCTGAGGGTGTATTGGCCGGAGGAACCGGAATTGTTGCCGAGAGTGAGGGCGCCGGCAACCATGTTGGTCCCGGCGGATTGGCTGTAGGTGCCGGAACTGCCCGGGTAGTTGCCGAGTATGCAGTTCCCATCCGTTGTGTTCGTGCCGCCGGTCTGGCTGAAGGTTGCCGAACCTCCCGCGCCTCCCACAACGGAATAGCCGACGTTTTCATCTCCCGTGACCAAAAGTGAGCCGCCGCTGAGCGTATAGGTGCCAAAGCTGCCTTCGCTCATGAAGAGTGCGCCGGTTGTGTTCGTACCGCCGGTCTGGTTAAACACGCCGTTTCCATAACCCCCAACGAACTCTTCGTTGGACGACAGGATGGCGCCAGTCCGAAGCAAGTATGTGCCCGCTGACCCTCCGTTTAATCCAAGAATGAGCTGTGTGTTGGCAGTATTGGTTCCGCCGGTCTGGGTGAGCGTGCCGTTGCCTTGGCTGCCGATGTACTCGCTGGGAGACGACAGGGCGGCACCTCCGCTGAGGGTGTAAAATCCCGAATCGTCCGCGCCGGTGCCGAGATATAGGCCATACGATGTGGTATTCGTGCCGACCGATTGAATCAGGACACCATATCCTGGAAGGTCGGAAGTATTAGAATCGCCGACATATTCGTTCCCAGCGGCCAGGGCCACGCCGGTGCTGGTCATCGAGAGAGTGTTAATGCCAATGGCACCGTCGTTATCGACCGTCAGAGAATTCAGGGTGATTGCCGAGCCGATGTAGTTATAAGTGATGGTCCGGCTGGTGTTGTCGTCGTCGGTGATGTCAACGGTGTCTCCCGCTCCGGGCACGGGACCGGAGCCGCTGTTCCAATTGGCGCCGGTGGCCCAGCTTCCGCTGATGGTAGTCCAGGTCTCCGTTGCCCCCAGCGCGAGATGGTTCATTTGCAAATACACGGCTGATGCCGCCGACGCTGCCAGCATGCCGATACATCGCCTCAGTCTAACATTTTCTCTCACGATGTCCTCACTTTGGATATGCCACCACTGCGCGCAAACGGCATCCAACGCTCGCGAATATTTCGGCTGGAAAAGAATGCCGAGATCCAGCCTTTTAGGAAGGATGGAATGCGGTTGATACGGTAATGACCCCGGTCGGGAAATACAACAAGATTATTAAGAAGGACGTCGCGAAGCTCCACGTCTGCGGCGAGGTGCCATGACGAAGAGGACCCCGGTCACCGCTGCAGCAGATGCCGGCTCAGGAACATTGGCGAACGTCGGCAAGGGCAATCCGTTGGCCGCTACGAAGGCGTCCAAGGCCGCAACGTCGCCGGCCGATACGTCGGCGCCGCTGACGCTTTGGTTGAAGTTCGCCGCCAGGTCGGTGAAGTCGGCGGCGTTCACCAGGCCGTCCAGATTGGCGTCGCCGAGCAAAGTATATTTCACTTCGATCTGGCCCGACGACAGGCCCGAAACTATTCCATCGGCCCCGTCGGCATAACCGACGCCGTAGAACAGCCCATTGGTAGGCGTTAGTGCCGCCGTGGAAATGACGCCGGGTCCGTTCCACGCGCCGCCGTTGTAGCCGGATGCGATGTACCCGGCGATCGTCGAGAACGGATCGCTCGATCCGTAGGTGATGATGGCGTGATTGTTATTCACACGTCCAGCACGCCATTGCCGGTGATCGACAAGGATGTCATTTGTGCCAAACCGGCGCCGGCGCCCAATTGCAGCGTTCCGCCGGTAATGGCAACGCTCGTGTTGGGCAAGGCGCCATTGACCCCGATGACCAGCGTTCCCCACGAAACCTTGGTGGAGCCGTTATATGTGTTAGCACCCACGAGCGTGGTCGTCCCGCCGCCCTCCGAAGTGAACCCGCCGTCATTGGTCGTGCCCAAAAACGGTTGGGCCAGAGTGATGCTGAACCCGCCGTTATTGACGATCGCCCCGACGCGCACGGAATTGATCGCGTCCATCAACCCCATCACCTGATCGCCCGAGTGGAAGGCTTCGCCTCCACGCTCGAACCGCCGGCAGAAGTCCCCGGCGGTGGTCGGATCAGGAATGCGTGACGCGCCCAGAGCGTCAAGGTAGGCCTCGTCGTTGCGCAGCCGTTCCAGGTCTTGCAGGCAATCCCCCTCGCACAGGAGGTTGTAGGCGATGATCGGATTCGTGGTACGGCAGATGAAACCAACGCGGTAAGCCCCACGGCAGGCGCGCACCGATGTTGGCCTGCCGTGTTCAGTCGGCAGGTCCCACCCCCCGATACCGCGTCGGATCCGTCACGCCCGCCTCGGCAAATCCCTTTTTTCGCAGTAGACAGCTATCGCATCTTCCGCAAGCGCGCCCCTCATCGTCCGGATCGTAACAACTGAACGTCAGCCCATAATCCACGCCCAGTTCCACCCCGCGCTCAATGATCTGGGCCTTGCTCAACTGAATCAGCGGGACGTGGATTTCAAACGCCCGGCCGCCCGTTGTCGTCATTCGCGTCGCCAGGTTCGCCATCTTTTCAAATGCCGCGATATATTCCGGCCGGCAATCCGGATATCCGCTGTAATCCACTGCGTTCACGCCGAGGAAAACGTCCCGCACGTCCAGCACTTCCGCCCAGGCCAGTGCGTAGCTGAGAAAGATCGTATTCCTCGCCGGAACGTAGGTGATCGGAATCCCCTCGGCCATTTGCGACTGCTTCCGATCCTTCGGTACGTCGATGGCATCGGTGAGTGCGCTCTTCCCAAACTGCCGCAGGTCGATCCGAATGATCCGGTGTTCCGCCGCCCCCATGGCCTTGGCCACGACCGCCGCCGCTTTCAGCTCGAACCGATGCCGCTGGCCATAGTCGAACGACAGCGAATAGATCGGCCCAAAGCCCTCCG
Organism: Tepidisphaeraceae bacterium; assembly: GCA_050014015.1. Lineage (GTDB taxonomy): Bacteria > Planctomycetota > Phycisphaerae > Tepidisphaerales > Tepidisphaeraceae > PALSA-1353. The sequence goes on along the minus strand of JBEKEC010000063.1, from coordinate 21,930 downwards.
CCCGCGCGATCGCCAGGCACGTCGTGCTGTCGAGTCCCCCGCTGCTGAGAACGATGGCTGATCTTTCACTGCGAATCATTTCTGGAATTGTATCCTTGCTGATGCTGTCATAACATCGCAGTTGATGAACGCCACCGGCTCCCATGAACGCGACGCAATTGGGTGGCAAATCCTGCGAAACATCGGCTTCGGTGGCCGCGTGCGCATGACTTTCGAGTTGAATAAATCCTTACGATCCATATCCGAAGCCGGCGTCCGCCACCGCCATCCGGAATATGACGAGCGCCGTGTCCGGCTCGCGGCCATTAAACTGTCGATTGGTCCCGATCTGTTCAAGCTCGTCTATCCTGGCGAGGATGTGGAGCCGTGAGCGATCAAGAGCCGTTCTTCCGCCAACTTGCAACGTTGCTTGAACGCGCTGGAATCCCATTTATGGTTAGCGGGTCACTCGCCAGCAGCTTCCACGGAGACCCCCGGGCGACCAACGATTTCGACCTTGTGATCGATCCGGATTTCGATTCACTCAACCAATTCGTCGCGTCTTTACCCGTTGATTGGTATGCCAGCAAAGATGCAGCTCAAGCCGCCCTCATACAACGATCCATGTTCAACGTGGTCGATGCCGGTGCGGGCTGGAAAGCCGACTTGATCGTTCGCAAAGACCGTCCGTTTAGCCTTCGAGAATTTTCCCGCCGCGTTCCTGCCACAATCCTCGGAATCAAAGTGGCGGTCGTTTCCCCCGAAGATTCCATCCTCTCCAAGTTGGAATGGTCGCGCGAATCCGGCTCAGAGCGGCAACACCTCGACGCGCTCGGCGTTGCATTGCTGAATTCGAAGTCGCTGGATCGAGGTTATCTTCAACGATGGGCGAAAGAGCTGAATATCGAGGAAATATTGATCCGCCTATTGCGCGAACTCGATCTGCACAATTCGCATTGACGCCCTGCACATCGCATATTTCGATGCGGCGACGCTGGCGCCCGGCGCCAATCAATTCCAGCGCCATCTTGACAATAACCCCGATTTCAGTATAGTATTGCGGTTCTTTGGCCTTGGAGAAGGGGCATCGGTAGACGTGAGAGGGTAATCGTGGCGAAGTCAACGAGCAAAAAGGGTGTGTCGCCGAAGACCTCGAAGGCGACGGGACAATTGAAAAACAAGTCGGCCCCGGTGAAGGCCGCGGCAAAGAAGCCTTCGCCGCCGATGGCCAAGGCGAAGGGTCGGATTCCATTCATCCCGGCGCGGGATCAACTGATGGATGAGCCGGCGGTAGATTTGCCGCAGGCGGCGGCGGTGCCGACCAATGGTCGGCCACGGAAAAATCTGGCCGGGATCACGCCCAGGGAACTGGAAGTTTTCCGCGATGCGATTCTGGCCAAGCGGCGGGAGATCGTAGGGGACATGAGCTCCATGGAGCGCGAAGCCCTTCGTAGCGGCGGTGGAAGCAACTTGTCCAATCTGCCGCTTCACATGGCCGACATGGGCACGGACAACTACGAGCAGGAATTCACGCTGGGGTTGATGGAAAAGGACCGCAAGCTCCTTCGCGACCTGAACGACGGCCTGGCGAAGATTCAGAACGGCACGTACGGCATCTGCGAGGGAACGGGAAAGCCGATCGGCAAAGCCAGGTTGGAAGCTCAGCCGTGGGCGAGATACTCGATTGAATATGCGCGGAAGATCGAGCACCGGCTGAGATAGAAATCCGAAACCCGGAATCCGAATGACGAATCAAATCCGAATGACGAATCTTATTTCGTCATTCGGATTTCGGGTTTTTCATCGCGGGCCGCGCGATGATAAAGAACAACGTCCGAACCCTCGCGCGGCCCCCGGCGCTTACGACACCGTGATCCTGCGCGGCTTGGTCTCCTCGCGCTTGTTCAGCGTGACGGTAAGCACGCCGTCATGGAGCTTGGCCAGAACGCTTTGGGCATCGACGGTCGGCGGCAGCATGAAGCTGCGTTGGAACCGCGAATATCGCCGTTCATGCAAAAGCCATTCGGACTTGTCGCCGGACTTTTCTTCCTTGTTTTCCTTGTGCTCGGCGGAGATGGTCAGGGTCTGGTTTTCCAGGTTGATGTCGACCTCCTCCTTTTTGTAACCGGGCAATTCGGCCTCGACGTAGACGTGGTCGGCGTCCTCGCGGACGTCCACGCCGTATGGGGCCAGGTAATTGCCATCGTCCAATACACGGTTGCCGAAGAATCGGCCGAGCATGGTGTCAAATTCGCGCTGGGCCAATTCAATGGGATCGGCGCCTCTCTGAACTCTTGTGGGTAGTGCCATAATAAGGCCTCCTATCTGGTAAAAGACTCACCTGGACAGGAACAAATCCCGTGCCAAGGTGGAGGGATTGCGGCTTGCGCGCACGGGCTGGAGAATCATCAGGTTTCGGCCATCGCCCGCTGAGATCGCCTGACAACGTTTCGCCAGAATTGGCAGGTTGTGCAAAAAATGACAGGAACGCTTCTGGCAATCATCGGGCCAACGGCGTCGGGGAAATCGGCGCTGGCGATGGCGGTTGCGCGCAGGTGCGGCGCGGAAATCCTCAGCGTGGATTCCATGCAGGTTTACCGGGACATGGACATCGGCACCGCCAAGCCGACCGCACAGCAGAGGCTGGAAATCACGCACCATTTGATCGACGTTGCCCGGCCGGACGAGATCTTCAGCGTGGCTCGGTTCGTGGAGCAGGCGGATGCGGTGATCGCGGAGTCGAAATGCCCGCTCGTCGCCACGGGCGGGACGCCGCTCTATTTCAAGGCGTTGTTCGCCGGGCTGTTCGCCGGACCGTCGGCGGATGAGGCGGTGCGCATGCGGCTGCGTTCGCTTTCCGGGGCGGAACTGCACGAGCGCCTGAAGCGGGTGGATGCGGTGGCGGCGGTGCGGATCCACGTCGGCGATCATAAACGCCTCATCCGGGCGCTGGAGGTTTACGAACTGACCGGCAAGCCCATCTCAACGCTTCAAAGCCAATGGGAAGCCAATCAGCCGGCGAGACATCCGGCGGTATGGGTCGGATTGTCGTGGGACCGCGAAGAACTCAACCGGCGAATCAATTTGCGGGTGAAAGAGATGATCGCCGGCGGATGGGTGGAGGAAGTGCGCTCGCTGCTGAGGACATATCCGGTGTTGTCGCGGACCGCGGCGGAGGCGACGGGATATGCGGACTTGATCGAGCACGTGAAGGGGCGGATTGAACTGGATGAAGCGGTGGAGCGGATCAAGATCGCCACGCGGCAACTGGCCCGGCGGCAGATGAAATGGTTCCGCAGGTTCAATCCGGTGCACTGGCTGGACGGCCGGAAGCCGCTTGAGCCGCTCGTCGAGCAGGTTTTGCGGCTCTGGAATGGCCGCAAATAGCGGGCATTGAAATCAACCTGCTGCTTGAGCCGCCCTCGCCGCTGGCCGATAAAGCGTAAGCGGCAAGATCATTGCCGAACCTTTGCAGGAGGCGGATTTGGCGGGTATTCAAATCGGACAACTGTTGGTGGAGCAGGGCGTGCTTACCGAAGCACAGGTGGGGCATATTCTGAAGGTGCAGAAGATGTCGAATCGGCCATTCGGAGATTTGGCCGAGCGGCTGTTTGGCATCGACGCCAAGGCGGTCGAGGATGCGTGGGTGGAGCAGTACGTCCGCACCACCGGGGTGGTCGATCTCGAGGAGCAGAGGATGGACACCGATTGCCTGCGGCTGCTGAATCGCCGGCAGGCGTGGCAATTCCATCTGCTTCCACTGAACCGGCAAGACGCCGATCTTCACATGGCCACCAGCCCGCAGGACCTGGTGCGGGCCGTGAATTTTTCCGTCCGGAAGGTGAATGAGCCGGTGAATTTCCTCATCGCTGAGCGCGCGCAGTTGAAGGAATTCCTGATGAAGCACTATCCGGTCCCGGAATATTTCGCGCGATATGCGGCCAGCCTGGCGGTGGAAAACAAATAGTTCAAATCCGACGGGCTTTCATTGCCGTCATTGCGAATTCGAAATGGATTGGCTCGAATTTCGGATTTCGAATTCCGTTGCCGGCGGCACTAAAACCTCGGCGAAGTCATCCCGATAAACGGTCTTCCAGTTCAACTCGGTAAGGATTTGCCCGAACGCACCGTGGCCGGCGCGTACGACGGCGGCGTCGGCGCGGGTGGCGGCGAGTAATTCTTTTCGCTGGTCCGGCGAACCCAGTGCGGCGACGCTCCAGAATTCGGGTGCAAAAAGCTGCGTCCGGCCGTCCATCAGGGTTTGGAAGCGGTCCCCGAGCCGCCATTCCAGGAACCCGCCCCACGGCCACTCGCAAATGAGATGATGAGTTTGGCTGGGAATGTTCCGGTCGACGAAATCCGCGGCCAGGCAAGGATAATTCGGAGCATCGGGACCGTGGCGATTGAGCCAGAGGGAAAGCGATTGACCCGGCCGAGGAAAGGCGCGGGCGACCGGCCAGGCCGAGAGGGCCAGAACGACCGCCAGTGCCGCGACGATCGGGGGGCGCGCAAGGATTTTGTCGGAAAGCCGCGGGATGGCGGCCGCGAACGCCGCAGCGGCGATGATGGCGAAAACCGGCGACAATCTGCCCATGAGAAAGAGCAATGCCGTGCTGCCCGCCAGCCAGAGCACTTCACCCAGGGGAATGCGCGGTTGCCGAATGCGACGCCAGACGACGAACATCCAAAGCGCCGCGACGAACGCGGCGGAGACGTTGCCCATGATTCCAGAGTAGAACGGCCGGAACTCGGCGATCGTGCCGGAGCGGACCATGACATCCTGCGTGGAATAATCCAGCACGCTACGAAGAGTGCCGCGAAGAAGTGGGTTCAGGCAGCAGGCGGCCAGCGAGAGAAGCAGAAGAACGGCGCCGCGGAGGAGCCGGGGGGAAGGTGCGGCCAAGCTTTTGGGCAAAAAGTTTTCCCTCCTCCCCCTGTACGCAGGGGGAGGAACGAGGTGGGGGTTCTGAGTGTATGGAACTGGATTGTTCGCATCGTATGGATCGAGGGTATCGCCAACCCCCACCCCAGCCCTCCCCCGGAGTACCAGGGGAGGGGGAAGGAGGTCGCCGATGAGAAGCGCGGCAGTCCAGAGCGGGACGAAAAGCGCGAAAAAATGGAGGTTGGTCAGTACGGCGGTGATCGGCGGAACCAGCCAGACCGCTTTTGATTGCTGGCTCATCCGGCGATCGCGGAGCAGGAGCCAGCCGACCAACGCCAGGAGGGTCAACGCGGCGGTGACCGGTCGGAAGCTCAGATAGGCCAGAGAGAGAATCCCCCCCATGGCCGCGGCCAAAGCGGAGGCGAGATAGCGGGCCTGGCCGTGAACGCGGCGAGAAAGCTCCAATGCGCCAAGGCCCAGAAGGAGGATGAACGCCGATTCCATGCCCGCCTGGACGGCCACGGCGGCCCGGAACCCGCCGGCGTCCCATAACCATTTCATGCCCAACTCGGCGAGCCAGGAATACGGAGTCCAGGGCTGGCGAATCGACGCAAATGAAAGATCGTCGATCAGCGGATGCGGCCAGGATTGGCGGGCGATTTCATCCGCCACGCGAAGGTGCCAGAAGCAATCGGGATCGAGCGTATCGGCAAGAATGACCTTCCCAGCCGCGACCACGGCCAGAAGTGCCAGCAGCAGCCCAAAGCCAAGGCGAGGCGAGGGGTTGGGGATAATAGTGCGAGGGTCGGGCATGCCTGTCTTATGTCGGCAATTGGGGGAAATGTCATTGGTCATTTGTCGTTAGTCATTTGTCATTCGTCATTGGTCATTTGTGAAGAAGGGGTCCGGGCACAGGTGGCAAGTGACCAATGACCAATGACTAATGACAAATGACATTCCCCGCGGTTTGCTTTGGCTGGGCACCACCATTACACTTCCGCATCCCATGAAAGCCCAGCGGCGGCGCGAGCTGAAAGCCAATTCTCTGATCTGGACCCTTCAGGGTCTTCCTGAAACAATCAAGAAGTACCAGTCGCAGGTCTCGTTGGGGTTGGTGTTGATCGCGCTGGCGGTCGTGCTCATCCAGTACCGGATTCGCACGGGACAGGAGCGGCTGGAAGCCGCCCGGACAAGTCTGGGCAACGCGGCCGATGATCTCCAACGCCTCCGGACGATGGCCTTTGATCCGGAAGGCGACGCGCAAACGTTCATGAGGCTGCGCGAGGGATACTACTCGGACGGCCTGCAACAAGTGGATACTGTCCTGCAAAAAACGCCCGACAGCGAAGTGGCGATGAAAGCGCAGGCGCTGCTCGACAAGGGTGATTTGAATTTTGAGATGGCGAATTTTCCGGAACTGAATGGAGCGGCGACGCAGCCGGCGCTGAGGCCGGCCGAACCGCGGGACACGTTGCTCGGCAACGCCTTTGACGCTTACAGCCAGGCGCTTCACGACTACGCCAGCCAGAGACCGATCGTGACGGCCGCCCATTTCGGTTTGGCCGCGGTGGCGGAAGACCGGGCCGCCGGCGGAGACCCTTCGCAATGGGATGCGGCCCGGGCGCAGTACCAGGCCGTCATCGACGGCGACGCCGAGCAGCCTTTCAAAGTCCTGGCAAAACAAAGACTGGAACTTCTGCCACAACTCCAGTTGCCGGCGACGGTCGATCTGTCGGCGACGACGCAGGCGAGCAGCCGAAAATAGAACTCGAAACTCGAAATTACATTCCCGCGCATATCGCCAACAACGCCGCCAACGGATAATCTCACACTTTGTGGCCGAAGATCCTGACATCCCACCCAACGACGATTCCGACGTCTCCCATTTCCAGTTCCGCGCGACTAAGACGCAGGTGCGGCGAATCGATCAGTTTCTCGTCGACCGGGTCCCATGGCTGTCGCGCAACGGAGTCCAACGTCTCATCGAGGGCGAATTGGTGACGGTCAACGGCAGGCCCACCAAGGCGAGCTACAAGATCAAGGCCAACGATCTGGTGGAGATGGTCGCGCCGCCGGAGCCGGTCAACGACCTGGTTCCCGAACCGATCCCGCTCGACGTCATTTATGAAGACGAGCATTTTCTGGCCCTGAACAAACAGGCGGACTTGCTGGTACATCCGGCGCGCGGCAGATGGACCGGAACTTTGGTCAACGGACTGGTGCATTACGGACAAAAATGGAGCACGATCAACGGCGAATGGCGGCCGGGGATTCTGCATCGGCTCGACCGCAACACCACGGGGATCATGCTGGTGGCCAAGAGCGACGAGGCACATTGGCGGCTGGCGAGACAGTTCGAAAGACGCACGATTCAGAAGCGATACGTCGCGGTCGTACACGGGGTGCCGGACCTGCTGGCGGACGTGATCGACATGCCGATCGGCAAGGACCGTTACGTGCGTGAGAAGCAGGCGGTGAGGAAGATCGAGAACGGCGGGAAGCCGGCGGTGACGAAGTACGAAGTGGAGCGGATCTTCGGCGCGGCGTCGGGGACGGCGCTCAAGCCAAGCCGGTTTCCCAGCGACCGCAATCTCCCCATGCCGCCGGCGCGGTTCTCCTGTCTCCGCCTGACGCCCAAGACGGGCAGGACGCATCAGTTGCGCGTGCATTTGTCCGCCATCGGGTTTCCGATCGTCGGCGACACCATGTATGGAGGCAGGGTTTTCGAGTCCGGGGGCTTTCGATTTGACCGGCAGGCCCTGCACGCGCACGAGATTACGTTCGTGCATCCGGCCACGCTCAAGGAAATGACGTTGACGGCGCCGATCCCGGCGGATATCCGCAAGCTGATGGAATTGCTGGAACAAACAGGGTGAGGGGGAGCGGGGATGGACGTGGGATGCAATGATTTCGCGGATTTTTATGAGACGCTTTAGTTTCCGACCGAATTGGCCGTATAATATTATCTGGCGCCGTTCGTTTTGGCATTAATGAGGAATAATCCGTGATGCACCTTCCGCTTGCGAATATCTTGGGTCCGTACCTGGACAATTGGCTTTTGATCGCGATTGTGGCGCTGCTGTTGTTTGGCAAGCGACTGCCTGAAGTGGGCCGCAGCCTCGGCAAAGGCATCATCGAATTCAAGAAGGGCCTGGCGGGGATTGAGGAGGACGTCACCCAGCCGATGCAGCAGCAGCAACCGACGGATCGGGCGGCGTTGCCGCCGGCGACCGGCGCGGGATACAAGTTCGATCCATATACGGGCAAGCCCCTGACGCAGGAGCCGGCCGCGGCGCCGATGCGGTTCGACCCTTACACGGGCAAGCCGCTGGGCGAGCAATCGACCAGTTCCAATACGTGATCCAAATGCGACCACGAGAATGCACAGAGCGCAGAGAAGCCGCCGAGAAGAAAAGCTGGTCTGGGCGCTTTCTGGCGGCTCTGAGCGTCTGTGCGATTGCGTTTAGTCTGCTCTATTCGACCAGCGCGGCATCGGCCGGGGGCACGGCCCGCGCGATGCTCGCGGCACGTCTGCCATCGGCCAAGCTCGACAACGTTCCGCTTGCGGATGCGATCGATTTCCTCCGCGACGTCGCCGGCGTGAACGTCACCGTGGATTGGAAAGCCCTGGAAGGGCTGAACATCTCCAAGAACACCGAAATCAACCTGAACCTTCACGACGTATCGGCGGGGAAAGTGCTGTCGCTGATTTTGGCGCAGGCCGGGCCGGGGGATTTGCTCACCTACTACATTGACCGGGACGTGGTCGAGATAACCACCCGGGCCATCGCCGATCAGAAGATGATCACCGTCGTCTATTACGTGTTGGATCTGTTGCAGCCAAACGACACGTTCAATTATACGATCCAGAGCATCAGCGGCGGCAGCGCGCAGGTTGGCGGCAGCGGCGGCGGCGGCGGATCGCAGTCGCTTTCCAGCGGTCAGAACAATACGTCGCAGAACGTCAACATGGACACCAAGGCCCAGGCGCTGATCAAACTGATTGAGACGGTCGTTCGCCCCGAAATCTGGCGTGACAACGGGGGACCGGCGTCAATGGAATTTTGGAACGGCAATCTGATCGTCACCGCCCCGCGCTCGGTTCAAGACGCGATCGGGGGCGGGGGATAATTGATGTTGTCTAACCCGAATTCCGAAATCCGAATGGCGAATCAGATTCGAAGGGCAGAAATTCGAATTTCGACTATCGAATTTGATTCGTCATTCGAATTTCGAGTTTCGAATTTAATCGTCCAATGACTCACGATCTGGCCATCATCGGCGCCGGGGTCATGGCGGAGGCGATCGCGCGGGGGATCGTTTCGGCGGGCACGCTCAAACCGGCCCAAATCGTCGCCGCGGACGTTTCGCCCCAGCGGAGGGTATTGTTCAATTCCCAATTGCATATCAACGCGGTTGAAGACGGCGCCCATGCGGTGGCCGGGGCCAGGACTGTTTTGCTCAGCGTCAAGCCGTATCAGATGGAAGCGGTCTTGCGCGATTTATCGCCGGCGATGGAGGAACAATCGCTGGTGATTTCCATCGCGGCGGGGATCGGCAGCGCCTTCATCGAAAAAACACTGGGGCGAGGCAAGCGCTGGCGAGTCGTCCGGGCGATGCCCAACACGCCGATGCTCGTGGGATGCGGAATGGTCGCCATCGCGCCGGGCGCCAATGCCGGCCAGGATGATCTGGCGGTGGCGCGAAAATTGTTTGAATCCGGAGCCAAGGTCCTGGAACTGGGCGAAGAGAAGATCGACGCGGTCACGGCGATCAGCGGATCGGGGCCGGCGTACTTCTTCTTCCTCGCGGAGCAGATGATCCAGGCGGGCATCGAGATGGGTTTGAGTACCGAGGAAGCCCGGACGCTGGCGATTCAAACCGCGGCCGGGGCGGCAAAGATCATGAGCGCATCGGACGAATCGCCGGCGAGCCAACGGCGGCTCGTGACCACGCCCAACGGCACGACCCACGCCGCGATCAGTCACATGGAAAAAGAGAATTGGCCGCGGATCACCATTGACGCGCTGAAGGCGGCCCAGCGGAGAAGCAAGGAGATGGGGAAGTAAGGCGGGGGGACGGCCTTTGTCCCGCGTGTTTCTAATTCATCCCGCACGGACCCGGTCCGCCGCATCTTCCGCAAATACCGGGTGGTGAGGATTGGGACTTCGATTCGGAACCGACGGCAAAGACGCTCAGATTGCGGGCGGTTTGCTTTGATCCGCACTTGGGACACTCCACCTTGCCGGCGGACGATATCGACTTCACAAGCTGCTCGAAATTGTTTTTGCAGGATTTGCAGGTGTATTCGTAAATCGGCATAGAATGATTGTATCCCGCCAACCGGCTCGAGGAAACCGGATTAACAGTGAGGCGCCCCATCGATCCATTGCAGGGTCACGGGCGTTTGGCCGCGCAGGAGGGCGAGGAGGCGCTCGCCGACGGCCTGGCGGCGCCAGCCGCGGAGAATGCGCAAGTCCTCGGGCGTTTGGCCGGAGCTGTGGATGCGATAGAACTCGCCGATTTCCTGGCGGCTGGTGAGGAGATTGGGATCGATTCCCTGCCCGGCACAGAGGCACTGAGCGGCGTAGAAGAGGGCATCGGCGCGGAATTTTTCCTCGGGAGCGGGCTCGTAAACGGGCAGGTCCGGCCACTGATCCGGCGGCAACGAATTGGCCGTTTGCGTGGCTTGGACGATGCCCGCTCCGTATTTGGCTTCCACGGGCCGGGGCAGTCCCCTCACGCGATTCAAGTCCTCAACGGCGTCGATCGGCGAACGGGCCATGTCCAAAAGAATCTCATCCCTGGCCAGGGATCGCGGTGGAACGTCTTCGCTCTGGGCGGCGCGATCGCGCCAGAGGGTCAGCTCGCGCAGAATGGCCTGGCTCAGCGGAGGCAGCGCCCCCGCGCCGCGAATCTTCATCCACTGCGTTTTCGGATCGAAGACGTACAGAGCCGGATCGGCCAGTGATGCGGATTCCTCCTTGGCCCAGGCGGCGTGGCGATCGCCGGCCAGACGCTTGCCGATCTCGTGCCGAACGGCCGGAAGATAGCGCACGTCATCCGCGGCGTAACGAAGCTGATGATCGGTGAGCGGGCGGCGATCCCAGTGAGAGAACGTCAGCCCCTTGCCCAGCTTGGCGCCAACCAATGCCAGAACCAATTTCGAAAGGGAAAGCGGATATCCAACCCCGGCGAAGGCGGCGGCGATCTGGGTGTCGAAGAGATTTGCCGGCGGCTTGCCAAGGGCGCGAAACACCGGTTCGACGTCCTGGAGGCCGGCATGGACCATTTTTTCCACCGATGGGTCGGCGACCAGTTCCCAGAACGGCCGGAGGTCCAAATCCGCTAGGGGATCGATCAGGGCGATCCGCGTGGACGAAGCCGCCTGGATCAGACACAGCTTTGGCAAGTAGGTGAGTTCGCCAATGAACTCGCTGTCGTAGGCGAAGGACCCGCCGCTCTTGAGCGATTGGAGCAGTTCGGCAAGCTCCTCCTGGCGGGTAACAAGCTGTGGCCGATCCCGGCACGCAAGGGCATGATCCTGATGCCGGGTCTGTTCGTGAGGCAAGGACTGGGAATGGGCCTGTTCGTGACTGTGGGCGCGATGCTGAAATCGAGGCGACCGCCCTGCGCGCCCCCCACGGTCGGGGTTCCGGCTGGAACTCATGGGGGGTTAGACTATACGAAGCGGGCCGGACAATCTACGATTGGTGGACGTTTGTCATGGCGCGCTCAGGGCGACCGCATTGCAGTTTCCAGGGCCGCAAATATGCTCAAGAAATCGCCGTATTTGGCCGAAAACAAACCTGTTTCTCAGGACTGGCATTGCATTGGAGCCGGAGATAGAATAATTGCTCGTTTTCCAGGGGTGGAATGCGGAAGGATAACCCGGGCGAGTTGGAAGGAGCTACGATGAACCTCACGTACGCCGTGGACCGACTTCTGGAGGTCGGATGGCTGCCGCAGGACGATTTGGACGTTGAACATTTACCGGATGGGCGGTCTTTTCCGTCGATTCTGGGAGTGCAGCGCGATTTTGCCAGGGCTGGGTTGGAATTGTCGATCAAACACAACTTGATTTTTAATTGCTATCGAGCCACCTGGGCGCCGGTGGGCGAGCCGCTGGACCCGGGGCATGCGGCGGATGAGCGCCACGGCACGGTGGTCGGCGCCTGTCAACGCGAAGCGGCGGTTTATGCGTTGGCACAACTCAAGGCGGCGCAGATGGAGTATCAGCTCACTTCGGTTTGAATGTGAATCAACGGCGACGCGCGTCGCCATGAACGGTTGGAAACGAGACCTGTCACGGTCGGCACGAGGCCGACCGTGATGTTTTTTTGGATATCGGACTGGGCGCGTTCCGCGCCGCTGAATCGCGTCAGACGGCGGCGGTGGCTTCCAGGAGCTGATTCCATTTGCGCGCCGTTCGATTGCGCCAAGCGCCTTTGTGATAGGCATACCCGGCGATCAGCGGAAGGGCCAGCGTCGCTTCGCTGTATACCATCTGCTCGAAAGCGGTGTCCACTTTGCCCCAACTGCTGGCTTCCTTGAGAGTGCTGCCGGATAGCGCTCCGTCACGGACGTCGGCGACGGTGACCTGGATGGCATATTTGTGCATGGGAACTTCGACGCCGAGGATTTCGGCCGCGACGACGACGTCCTGCGCGAAGTTCTTCGGCACCCCGCCGCCGATCATGAATAGGCCCGTGTCCTTGTTCTTGATCTTTAGTTGGGTCAACTCGTAAAAGTCCTTGGCGCCGTCGAGGCTGACGGTCGGCCGACCCGTGGCCTGCCGGGCGTGCACGTGAGCGACGAAACCAAAACCGGCCGAACAGTCGCTGAAGGCCGGACAGAAAATCGGCACGTCGTTCCGGTAGGCTTCCAGGACGATGCTGTCGGCGGCTTTGCCATGCTTTTCCAGGTATGCGCCCATCTCACGGATGATCTCGCGCGAGCTGTGCGGCTTGGGTTCAAGCTCGTCGATGATCTTCTGCATCGTCTCGTCACAGACGCGCAGTTCGTTCTCATCGATGAGCGTGTCATAAATGCGGTCGATCATCAATTCGCGCAACATGCCGTCGTGCATCCCGCTCTTAAGGTAGTCATCGGCGATGTAATGATGGAAGCCCAGGGCCTCGAAGAAGTCCTGATCGACGATATTGGCGCCGCTGGAGACGATGGCATCGACCATCCTGCTGCGGATCATTTCGGCGAAGATATTCTTCAGACCGGCGCTGTTGAGCGAGCCGGCGAGGCAAAGAATGATCCCGCAGTCGCGGTCTCGCAGCATGCGGTCGTAAATATCGGCAGCGCGGTGGAGATCGCGGGCGGTGTAGGCCATGTGTTGCATGGCATCCACCAGCGCAACCGGGTTGTGCCGGGTGATATCGATATGCTCGATGGTTCGGCTCAAGAGTTCCTGTTTGCTTTTATTGGCCATGAGGATTCCTCAAAGAAGGCGCCGCCCTCGAAGACTCACGAAAATTCCGCGATAACCTCACAATGAGAAAAGCCACCACGGCCTGCGACGGTGTGCTCGGTTGGAGCACCCGCCATTGCGGGCCGGGGTGGCTTTTCATCCCATATTGTGCATGAATGACGCGGGCGCGTCAAGCATTTGTTCTCGGAAAGAAAAAAATTAGGATCGTAAGACATGACAAGGGAAGATATGGCGAAGGACGACCTTCCGAGACATCGGCGTTCCCTCTGGCTGAGAAGCGAACGGGCGTTCGGTTTGGAATCGGTACGGATGCTCCAGCCGATTGGGCCGAACCGGATCGAACCTGATGCGCGATCGGCCCCTTCGCAACCGGCCCCGCCGCAACCGGCGTCGGCGACGCAACTTTTCGCGCCAAATGGAGAGCCGGATTTTGCCCCGATGTTGGGAGAAGCGTTATCTCGCGAGGAAAAAAACGCGCAACTTGCGCAAATGGACGCTGGAGAGGTCAAGCCCTGCACGCGTTGCCGGCTCTGCGAAACACGCAAAAACACGGTGTTCGGCGAAGGGGATCCGGATGCGAAGATTTTTTTCATTGGCGAAGGGCCGGGCGAGACCGAAGACCTTCAGGGCAGGCCGTTCGTGGGCCGGGCGGGTGAACTGCTCAACAAGATGATCGCGGGCATGGGTTTGCGTCGCCAGCAGGTATTCATCGCCAACATCGTCAAATGCCGGCCGCCGGACAATCGCGTCCCGGCGCCCGATGAGGTTGAGGCTTGCACGCCCTACCTGGTTCGTCAGCTTGAGATAATCCGGCCAAAAGTGATCGTGACGCTGGGGCTTCCATCCGCCAGATACATGCTGAACTCGCGTTTGTCGATGGGGAAAATGCGCGGACAATGGTATAACTGGCGCGGCATCAAGCTGATGCCGACGTTTCATCCCGCCTTTCTCTTGCGTTCCTACACAGAGGAAAATCGCGCCGCGGTCTGGAGCGATCTGAAACAGGTGATGGCCGATGTTGGACTGCCGATTCCCAGCCGAGCGAGCGGATGAGCGGATGTTGGGAAAAAAATATTTTTCCAAAAATGTTTTGAGCGAGACGGGTTGGGGACAAGGTTCGGCGCGGCATCTAGGGATTGTGCAAATCAATTCGCGCGCGATGCACTTGGCAAATTTGTTCAGCAGGATGCCCTTGAAAAATGTATCGTCAAACGGGTAATCTGCGAATTAGTGCGTGTGAATAGCGCGCGGCTGAAACAATCGGTGGCCATCACGCATGTTGTTGCCGTGTCGCGCGTTCGCCAGGGTCGTGAATTTGATATTGTAAACTCGTACGCCGGCAGGAAGAGAGAATCTCGGGGCCGGCGCGCGGAGACTTTAATAGACACTTTTCGCTGAAGAATCGCCATGGTAATTACGCAATCGCTTTCAAGGCGCGAGGCGCCCGCGCGCCGCGCGCAAGAGCCGACATTTGATCCTGCGGTGTGGCAACGCATCCTCCAGGAGATCCGAAATCAGCATCCAAGCCTCAACCGGGTCTGGTTCGATCAGCTTATCCCCCGGCAGATCACCAACGGGGTCATCCAAGTCATTGTCCCCACGCTGGCGCAGCTTAACTTCTGTCAGGGACAGTGCCAAACGCCCTTTTCGGTTGCGGCCCAGCAGATCATCGGGCGGCTGGTTTCCGTGTCATTCCATTGCGAAGGCCTCGGCCGAGGCGGGCTTTTCAGCGACAGCGACCAGCCCTTGCCGCTTAATCCCGATTACACGTTCGAGCAGTTTGTCACCGGCCCGTGCAATCAGCTCGCCCATGCCGCCAGCGTCGCCGTCGCCGAGAACCCGGGCAAGGCGTACAACCCCCTGTTCATTCACGGCGGCGTCGGGTTGGGCAAGACCCATCTCCTGCAGGCCGTTTGCCAGAAGGTGCTGGAACGCCAAGGGGACTTGCGCATCCTCTACCTCTCCTGCGACAGCTTCGTCAACCAGTTCATCACCACCGTGGAACACGGCGACATGCAACAGTTCCGCTTCCGCTATCGCCACGTCGATCTGCTGGTGATCGACGACATCCATTTCCTCAGCAAGCACGATCGCACGCAGGAGGAATTCTTCCACACGTTCAACACGCTCTATCAGTTGCAAAGGCAGATCATCCTCAGCGCCGATTGCCCGCCAAGCGAAATCCCCGAGCTGGAGGAGCGGCTCGTCAGCCGGTTCAATTGGGGCCTGGTCGCCCGCATTGAAAAGCCCTGCTTTGAAACCCGCATCGCCATTCTTCAAAAGAAGGCGCGTGTGCGCGGCTTGACGTTGCCCGACGACGTGGTCTCCTACATCGCCTCGAAAGTCGAAAACAACACGCGCGAGCTGGAAGGCGCCATCACCCGCATTCAGGGAATGAGCCTGCTTCAGGGCGGCCGGATCGATCTGGACCTGGCCAAGAGCGCCCTGGGCGATTCCACCGGCCCCGAACAGAAACGCATCACCATCCAGCAGATTTACGATGCCGTTACGAAATACTACGGCGTCCGCCTGGCCGACATCCAAAGCAAAAAGCGGCACAAGAGCATCGCGTTCCCCCGGCAGGTGTGCATGTACCTCGCCCGCCGATTCACCAGTTTCAGCCTGGCCGAGATCGGACTCTATTTCGGTGGCCGCGACCACACCACGGTCCTGCACGCCGTCCGCACCATCGAAAGCGATTGCGCCGACGACAAGACCATCGCGGACCAGCTCAACCAGATCCAAGGGCAATTGACGGCATAGGAAATCTCCTTCGTGGAGCCGTCCTGTCGCGGGTGGGTCCATCTCCTCGCAATCCTGGCGCGCATCCCTAAAATCCTCGGCTCATGGCATGGGCAATCGCTTATTCCGACAAGGTCCGGGAAGCGCTGAAAAAACCCGCCAACGTCGGAATTGACGTGCTGGTGATTCTCGGCGTCGCGGGGTTGCTCGCCGCCGTCGCGTCGATCCTCGGACATGCCGCCGCGCCGCGCCCCTCGGGTGTGGTAATTAATCTGTCCTTTTGGGCGCTGCCCAAGTATGCCTTTTTCAGTCTTAGCCGCGCGGTCATCGCATACGGTTTGTCGCTGCTGTTCACCCTGGTCTACGGGACGATCACCGCCCACAGCCGGACGGCCGAAAAATTCATGCTCCCGATCCTCGACGTGCTGCAGTCTCTTCCCGTGCTGTCGTTTCTTCCCGGACTGGTGTTGTTGTTCGTTCACTTGTTTCCCACCAGTTGGCTCGGGCTGGAGATCGCCTGCGTGATCATGATCTTCACCGCGCAGGCGTGGAACATGACCTTCAGCTATTACGGAAGCGTCCGCTCGATCCCCGATGCGTTGCGCGAAGCCGCCGCCATGCAGCGCCTCAGCGGCTGGCAGATTTTCCGCTACCTCGAATTGCCTGCCTCCATGATCGGTCTGGTCTGGAATTCGATGATGTCCATGGCCGGCGGCTGGTTCATCATCACCGTCGAAGAAGCTTTCAACCTCAGCGGGGTGGACTATCGGCTGCCGGGACTTGGCTCCTACATGAACCAGGCCCAGATCGATTGGAACGTTCCCGCCATGATTGCCGGAGTCATCGCCATGATCCTGCTGATCGTGCTGTGCGATCAACTGGTGTGGCGGCCGATCGTAGCCTGGAGCGAGCGATTCAAACTCGAGGAAACGTCGGCGTCCGAGCAGCCCCATTCCTGGGTGTTGCAATTGCTGCGGCGATCCCGGCTGTTGAATTTCATCGAACGCCGCTGGAAACGCCGCCACGACAGCGACGCGGGCTTGCCGAAGAGACGGACAGGCTCCAACTCCGAGACAGCCAAAGCGCTGCGATGGTGGCGGGCCGCGGTCAAATGGCTCGTGATAATCTGTCTGATCGCGCTGGCCGCATGGGGTGCGGTGAAGCTGGCGGACATGCTCTTGCGGGTTCCCATTCACGACAGTGGCGAGCAGAAGGGATGGACCACCGTTCTTTGGGCATTGCTTCAGTCGTTTGGCAGGACCGCCGCCGCCGTTGCCATCGGCGCGGCGTGGACCCTTCCCGCCGGAATACTGATTGGTCTTTCTCCCCGATGGTCCAATCGGCTGCAGCCGATCGTTCAGATCCTTGCCAGCTTCCCCGCCCCGATGATCTATCTGATGCTCTGTGCGCTCATGGCTAGGCTGAGCATCCCTTTCACGTTCGGAGCGATCGTCCTGATGCTGTTGGGAACGATGTGGTATACGCTGTTCAACGTGATCGCCGGAGCCATGGCCATCCCCAGCGATCTTCGCGAGGCCGGACGCGTTTATCATCTGAGCATTTGGCAACGCTGGACTCGGATCTACGTCCCGGCCGTTTTTCCGTTTCTGGCCACCGGCCTGATCACGGCGGCGGGTGGGGCGTGGAACGCCACGATTGTCGCGGAAGAGGTCACGGTGCAGGGCAAGGGCGGCGTATCCAGCACGTACTATGCTTTCGGCCTGGGTTCGATGATCGACGATGCCACCGCCAACGGCCATTTCGAATTGCTGGCCGCCTCCGTCGTCACCATGGCGTTGGCGGTCGTCCTGATCAATCGCCTTTTCTGGAAACGAATCTATCGAATTGCGGAAGCACGCTATAGTCTCAACGTATAATAGCTGGGCATCAAACGAAGGCATTGGAAAATTGGGCGAATATGGAAAACGGCTCTCCTATCGCGGAAGTAATAGACGTCTCAATGGTCTTCGCCGACTCCGATGGCGCCAATCGTCTGCTGGTGCTGGATAAGATCTGCCTGGCGGTTCGCACGGGCGAGGTTCTTGCCATCCTCGGCCCCAGCGGAGGGGGCAAAAGCACGCTGCTGCGAATCATGATCGGCCTGCTCGCGCCCACCAGCGGGCAGGTCCTGGCCCATGGCCAGCCGCTGCACGGCATCCATCCCGGCGTCTCATTGGTCTTCCAGAATTTCGCCCTCTTCCCCTGGCTCACGGTCAACGACAACGTCCGCCTGGCCCTTAACGGCCTGAACCTCGTCCCGGCCCAAGCCAAGGACCGCATCACCCGCTGCATCGACGTCGTCGGTCTGGAAGGATTCGAAGAAGCGTATCCCAAGGAACTTTCGGGCGGAATGAAACAAAGGGTGGGCATTGCCCGGGCGCTGGCGCGCGCTCCGGAACTGCTTTGCATGGACGAACCCTGCAGCGCCCTGGACGTTTTCACCGCCGAGAGCCTTCGCAGCGAAATTTACCGCATGTGGTCCGGCGGCCAAAGCAAGTTGCCCTTTCAGCCCAAGAGCGTGGTGATCATCACGCACCACATCGAGGAGGCGGTGTTCCTGGCCGATCGGATCATCGTCATGGGCACTCGCCCGGGGCGAATCCGCACGATCATCCAGAACGACGTGCCGCATCCAAGGGAGTACCAGTCTCCCGCGTTCCTGAGGATGGTCCAGCATCTGCATGACGTGATCACTAATGAACAGTTGCCCGATCTGCCGAAGGCCCCCGCTGCCGAGCCGGCGGCCGTTGGCGGGTTGCCCGAGCCTTCGCCCATTCCCGCCGTCAATATCGGGCATATCTTCGGACTCATGGAGATCGTCCGCGATCACGGCAGCCAGATCGACGTTTTCAAGCTCGATCAACTCACGGAATACGATTTCGGACATACGATCGCGGTCGTCAAGGCGGGCGAATTGCTCGGCCTTCTCGATACTCCGAAAAACCAGGTCCTTCTGACCGACCTTGGCCGCCGGTTCCTCGACGCCGACATCAATGGCCGCAAGACCATGTTCCGCACGCAGCTACTCACCCTCGGTACGTTCCGCTTCGTATTGCACCTGCTGATGGAAGCGCGCGACAAACGGCTCAACAAGGAAATCATCGAAGAAGAGCTTTGCATCCGGCTCACGAGCGAGGACGTGGAAAAGGTTTTCAACACCATCGTGGGATGGGGCCGGTTCGCCGAGTTGTTCGGCTACGACGCCTCGTCGGAGGAACTTTCCATCGATCCCGATCCCTCCAGCTCATCGAACGAGCATATCCGCGCGGTCCAGTGATTGGCCGCGAAAATCGCCGCGGATTTTCGGCCAATCGGCGGAGATCGTCGTGACCATCTCGATCCCCGCTGCCGTACACAGCATCGTGTCTTCGCTCTTGACGCCGGTGATGGACGGGTTCCACGCGAACGCCTGGTTTTCCAGCACGCGAACGCTGGACCCCGGCTCGGCGAACACGTCGCGCCCGGCGTAGCCGGTCGATCCGCCCTGGTGGTGAAGGGCGTACTCGCCCTCAAAACCGTTGTCGGCATAAGCCTTCTCGATCACCTTGAACATTTCGCCCAAAGTTTTTCCCGGCCGGGTCGAGAGGTTGACCGCCGCGTCCACGTTGCACACCGCCTGCTGCTTTTTGCGGATTTCCGCCGAAAGCGGCTGGAAACTCACGAAGCGGGTCATGTTCGAGATCAATCCGCCGAAGGATGCACACGTGACCAGCATGCAATAGCGCGAGACGCGATTGTCGGTCGGGATGGGATGGCGGAACCGGGCCACGCGCTCGTCGGCGGCCACGAGGGTTACGACCGGGATCATGCTTCTGGAATGCACCTCGGCGTCGAGCACGGCGGCGATTTCGTGCTCGGTCATGTTGCGGGCGATTTTCCTGCACGCCGCCTCGATCGCCGCCGACGTCCGCCGGCCGCCTTCGCGATAACGCTGAATTTCCGCTTCCGTCAACGACCATCGCAATTGCGTGAAATCATCCGGCAAGCGCAGCAAACCCGCTCCGAATCGGTCGTGTTCCCCGCCGTCGGTTATGTCGGCCGCGATCTTTCGGCCGGCGATCAATTCCTTCAGTTTCTTCTGCGCCGACTTGGGGTCATACCAGGTATAAGTGACGACTTCGATCCCCGTCCCCGCCAACTCCTCCGCGGCAAAGCGCGGGCCTTCGATGGTGTTGGTGAAACAGATTCGCGAATCGCGCGTGGCCAGGATCGCCGCCACGCCGTTGGGCGAGTTGCCGGCGACGTGATTGTCCTTCCCGCCGGTTATCCAGGCGACACTGTCGCGATGGTTGAGAAAAACTCCGTCGAGCCGATTGCGCTCCAGATATTCCCCCAACCGGGCCATTTTCGTTTTGATCTCGGTGTCCAAGTCTGACTCCTCTTTCCCTGAAACGAAAGCAGTCTATCGAATGCCCGCCGATTTGAAATCTTGCCCGTTCCCCAAGTCGGCCACTTTCCGATTCATATTCCAAAGCCGTCCCCGCGAAGCAAGACAGAGAAAGAAGAGAACCACGGATTGCACGGATTTCACGGATGGATTCAATGATTATCCGTGTGCATCCGTGTTATCCGTGGTCGGAATTCCTTTTCACCGCCCCGACTTCTGCGATTCAATTCAACCTTCCGCATGTCGCAAAAGCGGGCCGATTTTTCTGCTTTTGCGTCTGAAAATGTCCCACTGTGTCCCGGAATGTCCCATTACCCCCCCTCCCCCCCCGCTGCGCGATAGTGGATAATGGATAGTGGACAATGGACAATGGAGGCCAGCTCCATTTTGGGGGCCGCCGGATCGCAACCGCCACCGCCGTTGGGGACCGTACGGCGGGCAAGCCCGCCGGCTACACGGGGAAACTGACTCACCACTGGCAAATCCTCCACGAAATCGAACCCGGCAAGCCCGCTGCGCGCACAGACAGCGACAAGGCCCAGGCCATGGGTTAACTAATACCTAACTTCGCTTTGATTTGCAACAGAAAAATCGCGGGGCTTCCTTTCCCTTTGATTTTCGAAGACACCCGCGTGTGAAACATTATTTGCGTAGGGTCTCATATCGAAACGGAAACCGAGGAATGGCACGGAGAGATCGTGCACATTGCCCCACGTGGTCGAATGTGAGACATTCTGGGAAACCTAACAGTGATATCGTGCGAGTAAGAACCCGTCTTCGGACGCACTGGATGCGAGGGCCATTGGAGGTACTCATGCCTTTTGAAATCAAGTTTGAGAATACGCCAGCAGGCGTTTGTGTCGAAGCAGTGCGAGGCGGCGGCACTGCGAAGATTCGCGCGATCGAATTTGTGTCGGAAGAAGACGGCGATACTCTCGTCGAACGCTTGGAGGGATTTGGGTCAGATATCCTTGGGAAGCTGCCCGGAAGCTCGCAGATTCAGCCGAATCAGGTTCAGCACCTGCTCGCGATCATTCGACGTGACGGCTCCGCTACCGTCTATTTGAACGAATTGAAGACGCACGGCCAAATGCAAGTCAAAAAAGGTCTGGCGCAAGGAGATTCGGTTTTCGCCGACGATATTGTCGATGTGCATCGGCTAGAGTTTGAGGGAGTGACAATTCCTAAGGATGCTGGAATTATCTATATCTTCGCAGTTGGGTGGCGTCGCGCGATGTTCTACAATCTTGTGCCACTGCTTCCGAAGGACGGTAAGGATCGCGAATATGACGTGGCCAGGGCGCTGGCACAATTCTATACCTATTTGATGTTTCAGAGCCGTTTCAAGATCATAGACCAGACATGGCAAACCCTTCGAGATATTCCCAAAAGTAGTGGATGGCCGCGACAGTTTAAGCGGCGAGCTTCGTTCCATCTTTGAAGACCACTCCTGCGATCACCTCCGGCAGCAACGTGCTGCCGTTGAGTTTTCGCCAA